>JAHEFE010000016.1 GCA_024640365.1 Woeseiaceae bacterium
GTTGGAACCCGATCGCCCTTCTTGGCCGATGCCATCCAAACCAGGTATTCCTCAGCCTCGAGAGAGCCTTCGGCGGGTGCCCAAGGCGCGAAATCACCGGCGGCAGTAGGGACGTAGGCCGCTTCCTTAATCTCCAACGCTATCGAATCGCCAATTTTGCAAACGTAGGAGTGCCAAGTATTCGGTGGCAACTCGACACTGCGAGTCGCAGTTCGCGAAAGTTCGACGCGATCTATGATGCCGCCTTGATCATTGAATACGAGTACATCAAGTTCGCCTTCAATCAAAACCAAAAATTCCCACTTATTTGCTTGCGGGTGCCTATGGGGTCGAATATAGGTGTCAGGTTCCAGCGCAATGAATAATCTCTGCACTGCCGCGTCCAATGTGCTGTGGGTGTTTAGATGTGCCCTTTTGCGTTCTACTTTTCTGGCCTCATCGGTCAGCGCCTCCAGTCGTTCCGCAGATACGTATTTAATCATTGGGCCTCCCCGTTTGGTTGAGTTAAAGATTCGCTTTCTTTTGTCATTGTAGTACCCGTATCCGTTCCATGTACATCAGGTTGCTCGGGGAGACGAATTGCGGATCCTCAACTTTATTTGATTTAAATGAATGACGAATGACTCATCTATTTGAACGCGCTATATGGCTGCTATTGGGTGCGCTGCTCTGGTGAATTCTATTGACCATACTATTATCAATTATGGGTGCAAAGGATTCAGCATTGTGAGCCACTAAGAATCATTGCCAAAGAATTCCGAATCGCCCCTCCCTTGGACGCGCTGTTTTATTGTTTTTGACAGCAAAAACCAGCAAAGACGTGGTCGGCGATGCACTATTACTCAACTGAAACCCACTTTCCAGAAATTGTCTGGCCCCGGTTGGCTGGCTGGATAATTGGTGTGGTTGCAATAACTTATGGCGTGGCGCTCTTCAGCCACAGCCTGGTCCCCTCCATGGAGCCGCGTTTTGCAGAAGTCGTAAAAGAGATGCTGGACAGCGGGCAGTGGTTAATTCCACTAAAAAATGGTCGACCCTATGTAGAGTACCCGCCCCTGTACTACTGGCTCGCCTATTTGGGGGCAAAATCAGGGCTGCCGATCCTCGTCGCAATTCGGCTGCCGGCCTATGCCGCACTGCTCGCATGGCTCTTATTGCTCAATCGATGGCAACGCTTACTTTTTACAGGCTGGCCATCGTATACGTTTGTCTTGTTGGGTGCGGCGGTGCCACTCGCGATGTTTCAGTTTGCCATCGCGCAGACAGATTCCCTCCTGGTGCTTGGTACCTTGCTGGCCGTCTACGGGTACAGCATCCATCGAGTGCGTCCGGTAGCACACGCTTTTCCGTGGATGATCTGGCTGGGCGTGGCGCTTGCTACAGCTGCAAAAGGCCCGGTCGGAGTCGCATGCACCTTGCCAATATTCGTTATTGATTCATTGCTCGCTACGTTGTTCTATGCCAAAGACCAAAATGAATCAATCGTCAAGAGTGGCGCCACAAGCTTGTGGTCACTCTGCTGGGTGCGTGGACTAAGCCTCGTTTTATTAGTCAACGCCCCCTGGTACGTTGTGGCGGGGTTTTCACGCAGCTGGGAATTTGTAAACGCCATTCTGGTGTATCAGAACTTTGACCGCTACGTTAGTGGTTACTCTCATTGGCAACCGTGGTGGTATTACCTGAAAACAATCATTTACGACTTTTTTCCTTTGTCGTTGCTCCTCCCTATCGGAATTCATTATTCGCTGCGAAGATTGCAAGAGCATCCTGTTCGTCTGACGCTGATTTGGGCGCTATACACGTTCGTTTTCTTCTCAATTTCAGCGTCAAAACAAGGCAAGTATCTCTTGCCGGCAGCCCCGGCATTCATCGCGCTTGCCGTAGTGGCTTTGGATGGCCTGCACAAGCAATGGCAGCGAAGTACCTGGAGCGTCTTACGTGCGTGGTCCATTTTCATCATTGGCTTGTGGGGCATATTTATCGCGATCGCATTACCACAAGCTGCGCCAAATATAGGTGGTGTCAACGGCTTTGCCCCAATTAAGGAGCAGTTATATAACGAGCCAGCACCTCTGGTTCACTATCAGTGGCCGCGCTCTTTAACATTGTATGAACTCGGCGCGCCGATGGAGTTCGTCCGTTCGTCGCGAGAGCTCTACCAAAAGATCCACAGCGGCGAGATTTCTGAAGGTGCCTATATTTTGGTCAAACAAAGCGAGTTGGGGATCGCCGCTGGGGCGGATCAAAGCTTGCAGTTAATTCCCTACCCGAACCCGAATTATTTCGCTGAAATCTTGCAGGTCGATATCGACAAGCCCGCTACCCTGCTTAGGGTTCAGGTCGGCGCAAGTGATCAACCAGTACCGCCAACGCCGATGCCACGGGCCATCTCCTGGAGAGATGAGCTATTCGATACCGACTAGGGTAAGTCGCGGGTTGAACATGCTAGGGTGCCGGAACGTAATTACCCTTATTTTCCACTATCCTGCGGCGACTTTCGCCGCCTTGGCTGATAGAATCCCGACTGCGCATGCATGCGGTGGAGCGCACGGACGAACGCCTCTAAAGTGACCGTTTGCCCAGCTATTTCTACCAAAACTGCCTGTTGGCTGATTAAGACAACCAAACCCAGCAAGATAAGGACAAAATGCCCGTTTCGACACTAGAGTTTTTGCCGTTTACGCGTCCGCAACTGGATGCGGAAGATATCCAGGCGGTCGTTGATGTGTTGGTCTCTGGCTGGATTACCAGTGGTGCGAAAGTACAGCAACTTGAGGCAGGAGTGGCTGCGCTGACAGGTAGTCAGCACGCGGTCGCTGTATGCTCAGCGACAGCTGGAATGCACATCGCCTTGCATGCTCTGGGTATCGGACCCGGCGATGAAGTAATTACGCCCTCTATGACTTGGGTTTCCACGGTTAATCTCATTGTGCTCCTAGGTGCGAAACCGGTTTTTGTTGACGTTGATCGCGATACTTTGATGACCAACGCGGAGCGGATTGAGGAAAAAATCACGGCTGCGACGCGCCTTATCATTCCTGTGCACTACGCCGGCGCCCCGCTCGATATTCAGCCAATCCGCGATCTTGCAGAAAAACACGGTATCGCAGTGCTGGAAGATGCCGCCCACGCATTGGGCAGCAGTTGCCGAGGCGAGCCGGTAGGAAAGTCGGGCTCGGCAATATTTTCCCTGCAGGCGATCAAGAACGTAACCAGCGCTGAAGGTGGAGTCATATGCACCGATGATGCGGAATTCGCGGCGAGCCTCAAACGATTGCGATTCCATGGGCTCGGTCAGGACTCATTTGATAGAACGACTCAGGGACGCAGTCCACAGGCCGAAGTTGTCGAACCCGGTTTTAAATACAATCTGCCGGATATGAATGCGTGTCTCGCATTGGGGCAGCTCGGCCGGATTGCAGCCATCAATGGCAAGCGCCAAGAGCTGGCAAGTTATTACTTGCAGAAGCTGAAAAATATCAAATCAGTTATTCCTTTGGGCCTCCCTGATTACCCGCATGAACATGTATGGCACTTGTTTGTTGTCAGGGTAAACGAAGAACGCATGGGCTTGTCCCGTGAGCAGTTTATGGAGGCTCTGAAGGCGCGCCAAATTGGCAGCGGCATCCATTTCAAGGCCGTGCACTCGCAAAAATATTACAGAGAGGCGATGCCGGATGCCGGTCAGGGCCTCGATAACACGGTCTGGAATTCAGACCGTATTGTATCTTTGCCATTGTTCCCTGGCATGACGACTGCGGACGTAGATCGGGTTGTTGCCGCTATTGAAGAAATCAGCGCGGAGGCGAAACGGTGAAATTTATTGCTACTTCTTTGGTTATCCCTGTTTATAACGAGCAGGCGAATCTTGAAGAGCTAGTGCGCCGTTGTATCGCTGTATGCGATGCGCAGGGTGATAGCTATGAAATTATTCTCGTTGATGATGGCAGCAGGGATCGCTCGCGCGAAATCCTGCGGGAGTTAGCCGCCAAGCATTCGAATAATTTAGTCGTTGTGCTGCTAAACAGAAATTACGGGCAACATCCGGCGGTAATGGCCGGGCTCGCTCAGTCTCGAGGTAATGTGGTGGTTACTCTCGATGCCGATTTGCAAAATCCGCCAGAGGAAATTCCAAAATTGCTGGCGGCGGTTGCCGACGGCTGTGATGTCGTCGGAAGCGTCCGCATGCAACGAAAGGATTCGTTTTTTCGCCGCATGCCATCGAGGATTCTTAATGCGATCGTCCGCAAGACAACTGGCGTAATGATGACGGATTACGGCTGTATGTTGCGTGCCTACCGCCGCAATATTGTTGATGCGATATTGCAATGCCCGGAGCGCAGTACCTTTATTCCGATCCTTGCCAACGGTTTCTCCGCCAAATCGACTGAAGTCCACGTGGAGCACGCCGAGAGAGTTAATGATGATTCCAAATACAGCGTTTGGAAGCTTATAAACTTGCAATTTGATTTGCTGACCAGCATGACGGCGTTCCCGTTGCGTTTGTTAAGCATCGTTGGTGTGATTTTGTCGGTGGTTGGATTTTCGGCCGGTATTTTCCTCGCAGTAATGCGATTGATTCAGGGGCCTGGTTGGGCAGCCGAAGGTGTGTTCACCATTTTCGCAGGACTATTCATATTCACCGGGTTCCAGTTGTTTGGACTGGGTCTGGTCGGCGAGTATTTGAGCAGGGTGTACGATGACGTACGTGGTCGCCCTCGTTATTTTGTTGAAGAAATTCTAAATTTGGATGGCGATCCGGGAAGCGTTCCCGAGAAGGCCGTCATTAATATTGCAAAAACCGGAGAAAACAAGTCATGACAACAGCAATTGTTGCTGCTTATAACAACATTGGATGTGCTGGCCTTGAAGCACTTATTCGAGCCGGCGTCGAAGTAAAGGCCGTATTCACTTACGCCGACGACACTAACGAGTCTGTCTGGTTTCGCTCTGTTGCAGAAGTGGCTGCAGAGCATGGTATTGCAACTTACGCCCCCGACGATATTAACCACCCTTTGTGGGCTCACAAGATTAAAGAGCTGCAGCCAGATTTTCTATTTTCCTTTTTTTATCGCGACATTATTAAAGAACAAATCTTGTCGATTCCCAGGGTTGCCTGCCTGAACTTGCACGGATCATTGCTTCCCAAATACCGAGGTCGAGCGCCGATTAACTGGGCCATCATTAATGGCGAAAGCGAGACTGGCCTGACATTGCATCACATGACCCCTAGCGCTGATGACGGAGATATCGTTTGTCAGGCGGCATTGCCAATTAATAGCGAGGAAACAGCGGCTGGATTGAATATCAAGTTGTCCGACCTTGCCGGGAGCATGCTCGATAAAAACCTGCCGGCAATTATTGCAGGCAAGGCTCAGAGAACCCCTCAGGATTCATCAAAGGCCACCGTGTTCGGTCGTCGTACCCCGCAGGATGGCGCCATAGACTGGAACCAGCCAGCGGAAAAAATTCGCAATCTGATTCGTGGTGTTACCCGTCCGTATCCCGGTGCTTTCACCTATCGTGGCAGCACGAAGACGACGATCTGGAAAGCCAGCCTTTCATCGACCGCAACTGGAGACGGCTTGCCGGGCACCGTTATTAGCACGAGCCCGTTGGAGGTTAAGTGCGGTGACAAGGCCCTGCGCATTGATGCCGGTCAGGTCGAAGGAGGCGTGTATGCGTTAGGTGCACAGCTTTCTGACGAGCTTGACCTTTGTGTCGGCGCACGTTTTGGAGTTGCAAACGAACGGCGCGGTGTTGTCGGTCGCAAGACACGAGTTTTGATCCTGGGCGTTAATGGTTTTATTGGTAACGCGCTGACCGAAAGACTGTTGCAAGATGGTCACTATGAAGTCCATGGTATGGACTTAAATGCAGGCGCCGTTTCCCGCTTCATGAATGACCCGGACTTTTATTTTCATGAAGGTGACATTTCTATTCATCGTGAGTGGATTGAATATCACGTCAAGAAGTGTGATGTGATTTTACCGTTGGTCGCTATTGCTACGCCGATAGAATATACGCGCAACCCTTTACGCGTTTTTGAACTGGATTTTGAAGAGAATCTTCGCGTAATTCGCTACTGTGTCAAATACAACAAGCGCGTCATCTTTCCGTCCACCTCGGAAGTTTACGGCATGTGCGCCGAAGACAGCTTTGACGAAGACAAGTCCAGCCTCGTGCTGGGCCCAATCAGCAAGCAACGCTGGATTTACTCTTGCAGCAAGCAATTGCTCGATCGTGTGATCTGGGCGTACGGTAAGTCAGAACAGCTGCGATTCACATTGTTCCGACCCTTTAACTGGATGGGCCCGCGTCTCGATTCCCTCGATTCAGCGCGTATCGGTAGTTCGAGAGCAATTACCCAGTTGATTCTTAATCTGGTTGAAGGCACACCAATTCAGCTTGTTGACGGTGGTGAGCAAAAGCGCTGCTTCACGGACGTTGCCGATGGTATCGAGTGCCTATTCCGTATCATTGAGAACAAGAATGATACGTGCGACGGCAAGATCATCAATATTGGTAATCCGGATAACGAGGCGAGCATACTTGAGTTGGCGACGATGTTGCTCGAGGAGTTCGACAAACATCCGTTGCGTAGCGAGTTTCCGCCTTTTGCCGGCATGCAGGCCATCGAAAGTAAGCGCTATTACGGAGAAGGCTACCAGGACGTGCAGCATCGTCGGCCGAGCATCCGTAATGCCAAGCGCTATATTGATTGGCAACCAGGAATCCCGGTGGAAGATTCCGTCAGAGACACGCTGGATTATTTCCTGCGTGACTACATGGAAACCCAGAGTGGCAAAAGCGGCAGCTAGATTGCGATACGCAAACTCGCCGCGGGCCCTGGGTTTTTTCTGAGCATGACAGATGTCCCACTTTATGTTGGCCTTCGTATAGATGTCGATACATTCAGCGGCACTCGAAAAGGGGTGCCGCAGTTATGTGAGACGTTGGGCGAACGCGGCATCAAAGGAACCTTTTTTTTTAGTCTTGGGCCTGACAATATGGGCCGTCATTTGTGGCGCCTGATTCGGCCGGTATTTCTGTGGAAGATGTTGCGAAGCAATGCACCTGGTTTATATGGTTGGGACATCTTGCTGCGTGGAACGATGTGGCCGGGAATGCTCATCGGCAAACGGCTTGCGTCCGTGGTCAGGCAGGCCGCCGAACAGGGGCATGAAGTAGGTCTGCATGCCTGGGACCACCACGCATGGCAATTGCGATCGAATTCAATGAGTGATGCAACTCTTGAAAAACATTTGGCCTTGGGCGTGAATGCATTCAGGGATATATTCGGCTTTAACCCAACGTGTTCTGCGGCGGCGGGCTGGGTTTGCTCGGAGCGTACGCTGTTGCGTAAGGAGAAATACGCAATGCAGTACCACAGCGATTGCCGTGGTGAATCGGTTTTTCGACCAGTTGTCGAAGGGATGCCGCTTACACCCCAGATTCCGGCGACCTTGCCGACCTACGACGAGATCGTCGGTCAAAATGGCGTTAGTGATAAAAATTATAACGATACCTTGCTGGCAATGATAAAGCCCGGTCGTCTGAATGTTCTGACAATTCATGCCGAAGTAGAAGGGCAGTCAAAAACGATATTGTTTGATAAGTTTCTGGATGAGGCGGCTCGACGGAATATTCGCCTTGTGCCGATGGGTGAGTTATTGCCAAAGCCGGAAGACATACCCGAAGGGAAGATAACGCAGGGCTCTGTAGCTGGTAGGGAAGGTGTTTTTTGCATGCAAGAAAGTACGGGACAATGACTGACAGCCTATTCAAGAAATCAAATCTGACCATCGCACTCGCACTGGGCGCGTTATTTCTGATTTTGTATATCGTTGTGCTGGGAGCTAGACCGCTTTTCATGCCAGATGAGTATCGTTATGGCGAGATCGCCCGCGAAATGCTCGCGACAGGCAATTGGATTACGCCGCGGTTGAATGGGCTATTGTATTTTGAGAAACCCCCATTTGGACATTGGTTAAATGCGCTGTCACTGTTTTTCTTGGGTGAAAATGAATTCGCGGTGCGCCTGTCGAGCGCATTGGCCGCGGGCGCATCGGCCTTCACTGCGTTTGTTGTTACCTGTCATTTTTTCAAAAACAGGACCGCGGCGTATCTTGCTGCGTTTGTATATTTGACGACCTTTGAAGTCCAGGCTATTGGTACGTTCAGCACGCTGGACTCAATGTTCAGCGCAATTCTGAATGCCGGTATTGCGCTATTTGCAGTTGCCGTTACCGCACCACCAAAACGTCAGCGATTATATCTGCTCGCTGCAGGATCGTTGCTCGGCATCGCCTTTATGACCAAGGGGCTGTTGGCCTATGTACTGCCGGGGATCATCCTGTTGCCATGGTTATTGTATCGGCGAGATTACGAGTTCCTCCTTAAGCGCGTATGGATAGCGGTCGCTGCAGCAGTCATTATCGCACTGCCCTGGGCCGTCGCGATTCATTTGCAGCAACCGGATTTTTGGCGCTATTTTATTGTTGTTGAACATATCCAGCGCTTCGCTGCTGAAAATGCTCAACACAAGGCGCCCCCCTATTATTTCCTGATGTACTTACCGTTCGTTATTCTTCCCTGGTTCTTTTTAGTTCCAGCCGCGGTGCGTGGGTTGAAGCAACTGCAATCAACGGGATCCGAAAGGGCGGGGCTTGTTTTTGTTATTTTGTGGGCGGTCGTTCCGTTCCTGTTTTTCTCAGTAGCTAGCGGCAAGCTAATTACCTATATTTTGCCTTGCATGGTGCCGTTCGCAGTTCTTATGGGAGTCGGGCTCGACAAAGCAAGGAACGAGCTGAAGTTGCTGCGGATTGGCATGGAGCTCACAGCTCTCTTGTTACTTATTGCCTTGGGCGCGATCTTGTTCGCCCAACATAATCAGGAGCTGTACAAGGCCGACGAGATGGGCCGCTTTTGGTTCCTGGTAGGTGCGTTGGGCGGTGCTGTTTGTATACTCGTGGCTGGAATTTTCACCAAAGACAATGGTTTTCGGGTGTTGGCCAGCGGTCTTGGCGCTGCGCTGGTGTTTTTTACGCTGCAGTCAACCCTGCCGGATGAGGTCATGTCGCATAAAGCGCCCGAAAGATTCTTGAAGAGTATCTCGGCATCACTACCGGACGATGCAGTTGTTATGGTGAACGGGTCTGTAGTCAGGGCTGTTAGCTGGTCTCTGCGACGCAGCAATCTTTATGTGATTCAGGATAGGGGCGAGACGGCCTACGGGCTAAATTCGGATGATGGTGCTGGTCGCTTTTTGCCACTGCCTGCACTGGCAGACAAACTGCGCGAAAGTCGGCTTGAGGGCAAAGAAGTGCTGATTGTTTGCAAAAATGAATGTGACAGGGAGACACTGAACCTGTTGCCAGTAAATGTTAAAAAATCGTCCTACGGTAACTTCTATGCCTACCGTATCTATTCGGCTCCGGTAGATGGCTGATTCATTGGCCAAACAAACGGCCCTAGCCAGTAGCGATCCGTCGCGAAGCATAGCGTTACAGCGGCGAAGTTAGATATGGAATACGCATATTTGCTGCTCTCGGTTGTGTTACTGACTATCGGCCAGATTTGTCAAAAATTGGCGGCAACGAAGACGCTGGCAAACGGTTTGGGCACTGATTCCATAAGAGCGTTATTCGCTTGCAAGCAATTTTGGTGGGCAGTTCTGAGCCTCGGTCTAGGTATGGTCTTGTGGCTTATCGCTTTGTCGTCTTTGGAGGTTAGTAAAGCGTACCCGATGCTTAGTTTGAGTTATGTGCTCACGGTTCTGAGTGCAAAGCTCTTGCTGCGTGAACAAGTATCGGGCACTCGTTGGTTGGGTGTGTTGTTGATTTCCATTGGTGCAGCGGTAGTGTCGGCAGCCTAGATGAACGCAATTTCTGAAACAATGGCGAAAATGCTAATAGGCAGCAGCATATTGCTGACGACGGCAGCACAGTTGCTATTTCGCGCAGGAATGAAAGATTCTCAGGCCATTACGTTCCTCTCTAATAACGATATACAGGCTTTACTTGAATGGGCGATGACCGCACAGGCTCTGATGGTTGTAGTTGGCATAGCGTTTTACGTGTTGTCACTGATGGTATGGTTAATTGCGTTGTCCCGTTTTGAAGTGAGCTTTGCATATCCACTATTGTCGATCACTTACATATTGGTTTACGTGGCGGCAATATACTGGCCGTTGCTCGGTGAGGAGCCTTCCATACAAAAACTCATCGGTATTTCAATCATTGTTTCGGGAGTGGCTTTGGTAACTGCAAGTCGCTCGGAAAGCTGACGAGAGACCAGAATACATGCACGCAATTGTTGATTGGATCGTTGAGACGGTTGGCCGATTTGGCTATTCGGGCATTTTCTTGCTGATGATGATCGAGAGCAGCTTCTTTCCGTTTCCCAGTGAAGTGGTAATGATCCCGGCGGGTTATCTGGCATTCCAGGGAGAGATGGGTTTGTGGCAAGTGATTTGTCTCGGGATTGCCGGCAGTATTGCGGGAGCGCTCATCAATTATTACCTGGCTATCAGTCTCGGCCGGCCATTAATCCTTCGCTACGGAAAGTACGTTTTCTTGGGGCCGGAGACCCTCGATAAAGTTGACCGCTTTTTTGAGAAGCATGGGGAAATTGCTACGTTCAATGGGCGTCTGGTCCCTGGAATTAGACAGCTAATTTCATTGCCCGCCGGTTTGGCTCGTATGAATATTGGACGATTCGTTTTTTATACCAGCCTTGGTGCTGGAATATGGGTCACTATTCTCACGCTGCTCGGTTTTGTGCTGGGGGCCCAGGAAGAATTGATTCGTTCCCGGTTAAGCGAGATAACTATTATCGCCATCATATTCGTGGCGGTCTCTACGATCGCCTATTATTTTTGGCAACGGCAGCGCCGCAATTAGTTTATCCACAAGCTCTGCAATAATTTTATTGAATTCCTGCGGAGCAAGGTTTTGACCGTGATTCAATTGACTGCGGCGGGCGGGGCATTACTAGATGCTTGATGGAATCGTCCAGTCCGGTTGAATCGTGCCCTGGTCAAATACTATTTCGCGGTGTGCGCTCCAGGTTGAAATTATCGCTTCCGGCGTACCAATGCCCGCACCCCTTGGGTCACCGCTTGGCCCGAACCAGTGGTTTTGCGGAGCGCCCGTGGTACGCGCACGCATCCCGCAATACGTGGTGCCATTGACGGTTGCTGCTAATACGCGATTTTGAAATTCGACGTCTGCACTGACAACTGCAGCCGTGAGGTGATGTGACATACGTTCAAGCAGTTCGAGTACTTGCGGAATTTCATCACTGTTGTACGAGGTTATTATCTGGAACGGCCCGAATAACTCTGTTGTAAGTAAGTCGAAATAGCCATCTGCAAATCGGGCCAGTGGTACCCGTATTGCAGTGGGCTGATAGGCGCCATAACAGTCTGGAATATTGTGATCACTCAATGTGGTGCCACCGAATAGTAGTTCAGCCCCTGGTACCTTCATAACTGCTGCAACATGTGCGCTAATTTGATCGTTCGACCAGGACAGCACCGGGCCGACGGTGAGATCGGCAAGTGATCTTCTTTTGGCCAAATTGGCCAGTTTCGGAAACAGCGATTCTGACCAGTTGTCATGAACGAACAGAATGCTTTGAGCTGAACACTTTTGGCCGGCCGCATTATAGGCATCCTCGTCAGATTGCCAGGCAACATAGTCGACCCATCGTGGATCAAAATCGGGACCAATTACTTTCCAGTCAAAACCTGCATCTTCGAGACGAACTCTGCCGTTGACTGTGGAGGACAGCCTCTCGGCAACCGCACTTGAACCGGTAAACTGAACCAGTCGGATCCGATCTGCAGCTGACTCAATCAATGTGCCCATGTCTTTACCCTGACAATGGATCATGTCGATATCAGACGGATCCAGTCCGCATTGAATCAAAAGGCGCAGGAACTGCTCAAAGACCACGCTAACTTTGGAGTCAACTTTTACGAGCGGTCGATTACCCATAAACAGGGCGCCCAATGTCTGCAGGGCTGGAATTTCCAATGGGAAATTGAATGGTGCTACAACGACCACAGGGCCAAATGGCCAACGGTAACCTCTTGATTCCTGGCCAGTTCTATCGCCTGGATTGGAAAAACCACGGCCAAGAAAGCGCACTCCGTCGCCGCTGAAATTCTCCAGAAACACGCGCGTAACAATGACTTCATTGAGACATTGCTGCCAGCTTTTAGGCATCACTCGTTGCGTCAATTTGGTGAAAAAAGCTTCAACGTCAGGGGTTGCGAGAAGCGCGGCGGCTCTGGCGCAAACATTCCCTAAATGTACGTAGCGCTCGGTATTGTGCAGCGGATTGTGGAGCCCATATTTCGGACATCGCTCGAGGCCGCTAATGAATGGTGCGGCATCGTGGGAGTCAGGAACTGTGAGAAATAAATCACCGTTCATAGGGTCCAGGATGTCGTTTCGAACCGTATCGGACGAGAACCAGTTGCCGTCAGCCAAATTCTGTACGATGCCAGGTGAACTGCCGGTCATGCCGTTGAACGGGTCAACGGTTGCAAACAATGGGAGCTTTACAGTCATGGAGGGTCCTCATCCAAAGTCATATTCAGGGTCGCACTATACTACGAATGACTGGAAGATCTCTTGTGCGTCCAATCATTCCGGTTAACTTCTTCTAAAGAAAAGAAGGCATTGGAGAGGTATCTATTCCCAGCAAATTCGATTTGCAAATGTTCGGCTGATTACCGCTTTGTACATGGCTTCAAGCTTGTCGCGCTTCAGTTTCATGGTTGGTGTCAGAAGCTCATTTTCAATGGTCCATGGTTCTTTGGCGATGACAATTGCCGCCAGGCGTTCATGACTTTCGAGTACGCCATTCACCTGTTCAAGAGTATTTTCGAGACTTTCCTCAATTTTTTCTTTCGCTAGTTTTGCCCCGATTGGGGAGAGGACGACCACCGCGATCGGGGCCGGTAAGCCCGAACCCATGACACAAATTTGTTCTAATAGTGGGCTTGCAGACAACTTCGATTCAATAGGCACTGGTGTTACATACTTGCCCTTGGCTGATTTGAACAGATCCTTGACCCGTCCTGTGATCCGGAAAGCTTGACAGCTTTCATCCCACTCACCTTTGTCACCCGTGCGAAAAAAGCCATCGTCGGTAAAAGCGGCTTTGGTCAGTTCCGGCTCTTTGTAATATTCGGTCATCACTGCTGGTGAGCGCAGCAAAATTTCGCCTTGCTCCGATAACTTCATTTCTGTACCTGGTATCGGATTGCCAATTGTTCCAATTCGCTCGATGCTAAATGGTGAGTTATTGCAAGATAGGCCGGTAGTCTCGGTCATGCCCCAGCCTTCCCCGATATCAATACCAATGCGCTGATACCACTTGAGGGTAATAGGAGATATAGGTGCGGATCCAGAGCCGGTCAGGCGTGCGTAGCCAAGACCCAATTGTTCCCTAAGGTCTTTTGCGACGGCTTTTCCCACAAAAGGAATGGCCAGAAGAATGCTGAGTTTGAGCGGTGAGATCTTAGCCTGGATGCCGGCCTGGAATTTGACCCAGAGGCGCGGGACGGAAACAAACAGAGTTACTTTCGCCCGTTTCAGGTCCGTCTGAAAAGTCGCCAATGACTCGGAAAAATAAATTTCTACACCGGCAATGATCGCGGGGCCTTCAACAACGGCTCTCTCCGTGATGTGGGCCAACGGCAAGTACGAGAGTGAGCGGTCGCTTTCGTTGAATTCGAGAATCGATGCGCAGGTTGTACAAGAGTATTCATAGGCACCGAAACTCAAGATGACGCCTTTCGGGTTTCCAGTGCTACCCGATGTGTACAAAATAGACATAACGTCCCCGCTGTCTGGCTCGTGCAGGTCAGCAAGCGGTTCATTTTTGTCGACGAGGTCCAGCCACTGGTGGTCGCAGTCAATCGTCTGATAGGGGAAACCGATCTTGATGATCGAATCATCGAGCACTTTGCCGGGTTCCTCCCAATTATCCAGAAGGCCGATAAATACGGCTTTGGCCTCGCTGTGATCAATCACATAACGTATCGTTTTTGCCTCGGCCGTTGGGTAAATCGGTACCGAAATAAGACCCGCCATCATCACTGCGCAGTCTGCAAGGAACCACTCTGCCGAGTTCTTGGCCAGAATGGCAACCTTGTCCCCGGGTACCAAGCCGAGATCAAGCAGCGCGCTTGCCATGCGTCGGGATATATCGGCGGCTTCTGACCAACTGAAAGTTTGCACTTGGCCATTACGTGGTTGGTGCAAAAAAGCACGATCCGGAGTTCTTTCGGCCCAACTCAACAAATGATGATAAGACGTTTGTACCGCAGCCATGCGTTGTCCTTTTTTCTCAGTCAATTTCGGTCACTGTGAAATAATCTGCTGACAATGGAGACAGTCAATGATTCTAGCGCTAGTCTACCACCGTCGGGCTGTTGAGGATCATACTGTCATAACTCACGATGCCCAAGATTTTGCCGTGATCGATAATAGGTGCGCGTGAAATCTGAAAACGACTAAAGAATCGGGCGCAATAGCGAATATCCATTTCCGGGCGCACAAACAAGATAGGTTTGGACATGATCTCGTAAACATTGATTCGTTCGGGAGAACGATTCTTGGCGAGCACCTGTGTAGCGATATCCGCCGGAATCAAAATTCCGTATTCATCTTCTTCGTATCGCTTATCAATTATTAGAGTTCGTGAATTGCTCTCAGTCATCAATTTAGTGGCTTCTGCAACGGTCGTTAACCCATCAATGACAATGAAATTTGTTTCCATGACATCTTTGACAGTGATATTCCAAGGCTCGCTCATGGTTCTATCTCCTCGAATTCGGGTTTGATTTTCTCAATTTGATGGGCTACGCCTACGGCGTCTTCAACGCTTATCTGAAATGCTATTCCGGTTCCCGGAGAAACATCGAATTCTCCGGCCACGCAAACCGTCTCAAGAATGGTTCTGGCACGATGTTCTTCCACCAACAGCAGTACCATATCTCGCTGGGTTTCCAGCGTGAGACCTAAAAAGGTCTTTTTCTCTTCAACCCCTTCGCCCCGAGCGTGATTAATGACTGTGCAACCGGTCGCGCCGGCTTCTCTCGCGGCTTCTGTAATGGCTATGGTCTTGGTGTCATCGGCCAACACGATGATTAATTTGAATCTCATGGTAAATCTCCTGTGGAGGCCTGCGCGCCGTCATTTGCAACAGAGTGCCGCAATTGACGGCGAGAACGCCAAGCTGAAAGTTGTGCATATGCCATTACTGACATGATCGGGAAAAGACTGGCGAAAGCTACCAGGCCAAAGCCATCTATAAGTGGACTGCGACCTGGAATGCTTTCTGACAAGCCAAGTCCGAGGGCGGCAATTAGCGGGACCGTAACGGTCGACGTCGTGACACCGCCCGAGTCATATGCCAGAGCAATAATTAGTTTTGGGGCAAATAGAGTTTGTATTACAACAACAAGGTATCCGCTAACAATGAAGTACTGAATGGGTATGCCAACAATGATTCGAAATACACCAATAGTTAGCCCAATCGCAACGCCGATCGCAACGGCTATTCGTAAACCTCGTGCGGCAATAGCACCTACTGACAATTCTTCCGCTTTAAGAGCAACGGCAATCAGGGCCGGCTCCGCAATCGTTGTACTAAACCCAATGGCAAATGCAAAAATGTAGGTCCAGAAATAGTCGCCCCAGGCGGTTGAGGCGCTGCCGTCGCTGACGCCGAGGAATTCGTGATGGGCAAGCTGTTCGGCCATCATCCGGCCGATAGGAAATAGAGCTTCTTCCAGCCCTATAAGGAATAGAGCGAGACCGACCAATACGTAAACGAAGCCAATCAAAAGTCGGCGCGGTTGTGGCAGTGGTAGTCGCAGCACTGCGAACTGGAAGAAAAACAGTATCAATGCCAGCGGAAAGACATCCTGCAGGGTGCCTAGCAGAGCGTGCAATATGCCGTAGTTGGCCATTAGAAAAATGATCCGTAGGCAAGGACGAAAATGATGGGCGTCAATGAAGCAAATGCGATCAGGCCGAAGCCATCAGTAATCGGGTTGCGTCCCTTAATTGAGGACGCGAGGCCTACGCCCAATGCGGTCACCAGAGGAACTGTAATGGTGGAAGTCGTCACACCGCCTGAGTCATAAGCGATCCCAATTATTTCCGGCGGTGCTAATGCGGTCATCATAACGACCAGCACGTAGCCGCCCGCGATGATGTAGTGCAACGGCCAGCCATTAAGGATGCGAAGGACGCCAATAATAATGGCTACACCTACCGAGAGCGCAACAGTCAGTCGCAAACCCATCGCGTATGCGCGCATTGCTGCTTCTGTATTTTCGATGGCATTGCCGCTAGCGGCGACTTTTGCCGCTTCATCCGCGATAGCAATCAGAGCAGGTTCCGCAATGGTGGTACCGAACCCCAGGGCGAATGCGAATGCGATGAGCCAGAACAGTGATCCTTTACGGGCGAAGGCGTGCGCCATACTTCCGCCAAGTGGGAACAGACCCATTTCCAGACCACGAATGAACAGGGATAGCCCCGCCAGCACCAGTATTAGTCCCAGCAATAATTCACCGAGGTTGTTAACGGGTTGCCGCAGCACGAAGAGCTGGAAAAAAGCTATGACAACCACGATCGGCGCTAGATCACGTGCGCTTGCTAACAGTGATTGCAGACTAGACTTAAAATAATTCATTCAGTAATTGCGGGTAGCCTGTTGGTAATAGATGATTATCAACTAATTTCTTATTGG
Source organism: Woeseiaceae bacterium (assembly GCA_024640365.1). Lineage (GTDB taxonomy): Bacteria > Pseudomonadota > Gammaproteobacteria > Steroidobacterales > Woeseiaceae > JAHEFE01. The sequence goes on from JAHEFE010000016.1 coordinate 16,783, forward strand.
TAATCTCGGGGTATCGATTCTTCCCAAGTGCGTTCCTTTACTAAGGTGCCGTTTTCAAATAATTTTCGCGTGAACTCGTAATAAAAATTATCGACGTCGCTGTGAAAATTAAACAGCCCCTGGAATACCAGCTCTCGATTGTCCTTCAAGTCCCAAGTGTACTTATACTCTGCATCGACTGCGGTATGAGCTGGATCCTTGTCATTGGTCGTGTGGTAAATCGAGGCCAGGTAATGCACGCGTCCCCAAGGATAGTCGGAGTAGCCGGCATCCCTTGCGTGGACTTTGACTGTTTGTGTCAAATAATTGCGTTCTACGGTATTGATCTCCGCATAGCCCGACGGCGTTTCCGATTCGCCCTCGCCATAGCCCGGATAGTCGGCATACTCGACCGGTTCGGGGTAGTGTGGGGCAGGTCGTTTTTCGTAGGGAATAACCGGTAGTGTGAGTTTGGTTCCTTTGCCCAGATGCAATGACGTGGTCATTGGGTAAGGACTGGGCCACAGCATGGGCCACAATGCGTTGTTGACGGCCAGTCGAATTCGATGGCCCTTGGGGAACACCCAGGACGTGAAGTGCATATCAATCTTGAGCGGATAAATTTGCCCGGGTACCAGGTCCTCCGGATTTTCTGCCGAGTTGCGGTGCGTGCCGTTTAAACCGGCCGCAGATACCAGTGATACCTGACCATCCGGAGCGACATCGGACAGGCGCACAATCCAGTTTGCATGTGGCGCATCCGCAGAGACTTGCAGGTTTGCAACCGGCATGCCCAGGATTTCCAGGTCTTCTTCAAGAGTGCCAGAGTCATACACCATGCTTTGACCGTCGGCCGGTTGTTGATCCCACGCGAGATCGCCAAACCACATGACGGGGCCGCCGGCGACTATCCCGGTAGTCGGTTTGTACTTCAGTTTGTGTTCCTGAGGTTTCTCAGGCTTGTTGCTTAACGTATGTGCCGCACTCGGATAGAGGACTTCTGACTTGGCGCGCTTTATTGGCCAGCCATCTTCATAGCGCCATGTTCCAGTAATCTCAGGTGCATCGGTTCCAGGGCGGTGCCAGTTGCGGACAAAAACCGAGAATTTCGGTTCGTCCATAATTCCGTTGTCTGCGTCGCGCAACCAATGGTCGAACCAGCGCACCGCTTCAGCACGCCATTCGATACCTTTTCCTGGGTAACCCCAGTTCGGAAACGTGTGTTGCCAGGGTCCAATCATGCCTTTGACGGGTGCTTTTAAGTTCTCCAGCATTCGCGGCACGCTGTCGCGATAGCCGTCGTACCAGCCACCGATGACATAGGTCGGAACCTTGATGCTCGCATAGTCCTCATTTAATGACGCGCGATTCCAGAACGGTCCGTCACGTTGTTGGCGTTTGTACTGCACCATCCATGGATCGGTATTGAAGCGGTCACGGTAATAAGCGTCATCAATGATGAAGTCCGGGCTGGCCGGCTGAGCATTGGCAATATCCATGTCAATTTCCCACGCATCGACATGCATGATGCCATCCATGTAATGCACGTCATCTTCGTAAAGGTCATCCGCGGAATCGACAGCGATGATCGCTTTGAGGGCCGGCGGATTACGCATGGCCAGGTGGATGGAATTGAAGCCGCTCCACGAGATGCCAAACATGCCAATATTGCCATTGGAATAGGGCCGCTTTGATAGCCAGTCTATAGCGACCTCGGCATCTTCCTGTTCCTGATCCGTGTATTCATGCTGCACGACGACTCCGGTGCTACGACCCGTGCCACGAATGTCGATACGGGCGACAATGTAGTCGTTTTCGACGAAATATTGATAGAGTCCGAAACGACTGCCACGTCCTTCATCTTTACGATATGGGTTGTACTCGATAATGATGGGCAGTTTTTCGTCCGACTCCAGGTTGGCGGGAACGTAGAGGTCGACCGCAAGTTGCACGCCGTCCGGCATGGGAATAAAGACTTCGCGTATTTCTCCGCCACGAGGTTTGTCCGCTGCATTCGCGATGGACTGCGTTGCCGCCAGGATAGTAAACAGCAGCAAGAGGCTGACACGCAGCACTTGCAATGGGCAGCAAAACGAAAAATGTTGTTTTGGAAGCTTCCATGAAATGGGTCGCATTGCGAGATCCTTGCCGACGGACGAAGTTACAGATCTTTATAACGGATATTAGCGCTAACACCCAGCATTAGCATTGTTTGAGGGCTAGCGGGTTCCGGTATTTCATTTGCCGGCCGCCCGATCATTTTCGTCCTCGCGCGACAAAAGTATCGCCACAGGATTCTTTTTTCCGCCGGTTACTTATAAGGTATCGGCATGAGAATAATTTTGCTCGGACATAGGGACTTAGCCAGCAACCTGGCTCTGAGTCTGTTGGTGCAGGGACTTGCCACACATACGTTGAAAATTTACTTGTCAGGGAGCGTCGTGAGCGATGCAAATCTGCCGCAGCCCTTGCACGAGCTGGCGGCCGTAGATAGAGGATTCTGTGCCGTTCTGAATAAGGACACCGTCCAAGGGATTATGGGTTTCGATGCACTGGCCCACGCAACAGGGCACCCGGTCAACGATTTGGTCAGGCCGAATTCGCCGGCAAGCCTGACGGAGTTGCGAGAGTTCAATCCTGATCTGATTGTCTCCGTTCGCTATCGGCGGATTTTACGGCAACAAGTCATAGATTTGCCTCGCCTCGGAGTGTTGAATCTACACTCAGGTCTGTTACCCGACTACCAAGGTGTTATGGCGACATTCTGGGCAATGCTGCACAACGCCCAGGAAATTGGATCGACAGTGCACTATATAGAGGACTCTTCGATTGATACGGGCGCGATGGTTTCTTTGCAGCCGCAATTCTTGCGTCCTGACAGGAGCTACCTGGCTAATGTGCTGTCGTTGTACCCGTCTGGGTGCCGGGCAATGCTGGAATCAATCCACCGCCTGGAGACGGGCGTTCAATTAGCCACCCGCGTAAAGGTTCCCGGAGGGAAATACTACAGCTTTCCAACTCATGAGCAGATTGCCAAGTTCCTGGGAGACGGTCATATCTTTAGTACGAGCCGTGAACTCGACGACTTATCAGTGCTTCTTGCAAGTGGCCGAAGCGGTCCCTGATACCAGCATTCAGCAGACTCTGCTCTAAGGTACATTTGGACTCTAAATCCATGTTCCACTTTGGCCTGAGGGCTTGACTCGATAGCGCGAAGTGTAGATAGTCAGTGCAAGACATTTTGTCGCAAATGCACAACGCTGCCGCAGATGCCTTTTACAAGGAGTTTTTGTAACTGGGGGGGATCCCAGCAGAGCAATTAATATCCTTTTGATTTTCAAATACTTAACGGTATTTGAGGCGTTTTTATTGGAGAGAGTTTAAAGTGAATATCAAACTTGGCATAAACAAGTCTCTGCTCTTAAGTATGGCTTTGCCGATGCTTGTTGCGTTTCCGCAACAGTCATTTGCGCAGACCGACGAAGGAGCTATAGAGGAAATCATCACCACAGGTACACGTGCTCGTGAGCGCTCTGTATCTGAATCAATGGTGCCGATCGACGTAGTATCTGCAGAAGACTTCAGTAACCAGGGAGATACTGATCTCAGTAACCTGTTACGTAACGTCGTTCCGTCATACAACGTAAACACTCAGCCGATCAGTGATGCCGCGACGATTGTTCGCCCGGCTAACATGCGCGGCCTGGCTCCTGATCACACTCTGGTACTAGTAAACGGCAAGCGCCGTCATCGTGCTGCGGTGATTTACTGGTTGGGCAACGGTGTGTCTGATGGCGCTCAGGGTCCTGATATTTCAGCGATCCCTTCGATTGCGCTGAAGCAGGTCGAAGTACTGCGTGACGGTGCCTCGGCACAGTACGGTTCTGACGCTATTGCCGGTGTAATGAACTTCATTTTGAAAGACGCCAATGAAGGCGGCTCGATCGAAGCGAAGTACGGCGAATTCTACGAAGGTGATGGAACGGCTGTTTCTGTAGCAGGTAATATTGGTTTGCCTTTGGGCAGCGACGGCTTTGCTAACCTCAGCTTTGAGTACGGCAATACCGACCCGACTGACCGCAGCGTGCAGCGTAACGATGCTGCAGCCCTTATCGCTGCTGGCAACACCAACGTGAAGAATCCTGCACAGGTATGGGGCTCTCCTGAAGTTGAAGACGAAATCAAGCTTTTTGGTAACTTCGGTATTAGCCTCGACAACGACATGCAGCTTTACGGTCACGGTAACTACGTTAACAAGACAGTAACCGGCGGCTTCTACTTCCGTAACCCGAATACACGAAGTGCGGTGTTCAGCGGTGACGGCGGTGATACCTTGCTGATTGGTGATATGCTCGAAGCCTCAACCGGCGTACCGGGAGCAGGTAACTGCCCGGTCGTAAGTATCACTAACGATGTTCCGGATGCGGCCGCGTTGGCCCAGGTATTTGCAGATCCGAATTGCTTCAGCTTCCAGGAAATGTTCCCGGGCGGCTTCACACCGCAGTTTGGTGGTGAGCTGACCGATTACGCCTTTGTCGGCGGAATCAAGGGTGAGACGGACAGCGGCTGGTACTGGGACGCGAGTGCGGCCTATGGATCAAACGAAGTGGATTTCTTCATCAACAACACGGTCAATGCATCGCTCGGTCCTAATACGCCGAATTCATTCGATCCGGGTCTTTACCGCCAGGAAGAGTTCAACCTGAACCTGGACGCGTCATACGCGCTCAGCGACACGGTTAACCTGGGTGTCGGTGCCGAGTATCGTGACGAAACATTTACTATTGGTATTGGCCAGCCTGAGTCTTGGGAAATTGGGCCGCTGGCTGATCAGGGTTTCAGTGCGGCATCAAATGGTTTCTCAGGATTTAGTGACCTGGCAGCCGGTGATTGGAGCCGCTCTAACACTGCAATCTATGCCGACCTTGAAGTACAGATGACCGCAGACTGGATGGTCGGAATCGCGACTCGTTACGAAGACTTCGACGACTTCGGCAAAACGATGAACGGCAAAATCGCTACGCATTACAATGTTAGCGACACGCTCTCATTGCGCGCCAGTTTGAGCAGCGGTTTCCGTGCTCCGACACCGGGTCAGACGAATGCGTTCAACGTATCGACTGAATTTGACCTCGCTGCCATGGAACTCGTAAATAATGGCACGATTCCGTCAAATTCTGCTGCTGCCGCGATTGTAGGCGGCAAGCCGTTGACGGCTGAGAAGTCAATTAACTATTCTGTCGGCGCAATTTTCGATATTGGTTCGGTTAGCATTACTGCTGACTACTTCAACATTGAAATGACGGATCGAATCACGCCGTCGCAGAACTTCCAGCTGACGCAAGAGCAGGTAGATGCGCTGATCGCCGAAGGCATCACGGGCGCAGCGAACTTGCAGAACTTCCGTTTCTTTACCAATGATTTCGACACCAAGACATCAGGTCTCGACCTTGTAGCTACAACTGCTATGGATATGGCAGGTGGCGTAACGGATTTCTCGCTGGCGTTCAACTACACCACTACGGACGTGACCAAATCTAATCCGGTAACCATGGAAGCCGGCCGTATTAAAGAGTTGGAAGAGGGTCTGCCTAACACGCGTTGGTCAGCAACCGCTAACCACATGCATGGTGATTGGCGTGTACTGGCTCGTCTGAGTTATTACGACAAGTGGTATGACTCTGAAGACGGTCAGACGTACGACGGCAAATTCCTGGTTGATGCAGAAGCGGCTTATAGCTTCAATGAGTCAACCACAGTTGTCCTTGGCGCGCAGAACCTGTTTGACACCACGCCTGACGATAACCCGGGCGCAGCTGATGGTGTTGGTAACAAGTACAGCCAGTTCTCACCGTTTGGTTTTAACGGCGGCTACTGGTACGCACGTGTGAAATACGATTTCTAATAAGAAATTATTGAAGTCGATTAAGGGGCGCCTATGGCGCCCCTTTTTTTATGGGTGTTCAAATTGCAGCCTTGATCCAGTCAAGGATGTCCGTAGTTACCGCAGCGCGATTGATTTCGTTGAGTAGCTCATGCCGTGCATCGGCATAGATTTTGACTGTAACTTTCGAATGACCGGTGTCTTTGTAAACAGCTGCTAATTTTCCCATGCCACTCGCTCCACCAACCGGGTCTCTTTCGCCACCGCAAATCAGTATTGGCAAATCAGTCGGTATTTTCTCAACCGCACGTGGGGACATGATTCCGAGCAATCCGCCAAGGAAGTCATACCAGAGCTGCCCGGATGAGACCGTGCCGCACAGCGGATCGGTTACATATTTATCCACTTCGTTTTCATCGCGCGAGAGCCAGTCAAAATCAGTGCGTGCTGGGGCGAAGTGCTTGTTAAATGTTTGGAAATTCAGTTTGTCCATGAGATCGCTGGGTGCACGTTTGCCATGGCGCCATGTTTCCAGACGTGCGATAAACTTGGCGATGTGCAGCTGCAGGCGGGAGCCGAAAGCTGAGCCGGACAGGATAAGTGCATTGACGTTAGCCGCTTGGCGCATGACGCAGGACTGAGCAATAAACGATCCCATGCTGTGGCCGAGCAGGATCAGAGGCCGCTCCGGGTATTGCTGGCAGATGCTCTCCTGTACACGCAGAACATCGGTAATAATTTTGTCCCAGCCATTATTGTCCGCGTAGTGACCCAGGTGCTCGCTACTAGAGCCGTGGCCGCGGTGATTGTGGACGATGACCACATAACCTTGCCCGGCAGCGGCAGCCGCGAAGCGGGCATAGCGGGAGGCGTGCTCACCAAGACCGTGGAGGATCTGGATGATACCCCTGACTGACTGAGTTCCGGGTGTCCAGGTAAAGCATTGGATGGGGTGACCGTCGTCGGCGGTAATCGAAGTTTCCGTGGCGGAGCTAGTCATCGGGGTCATCCTCGCAATTTATGGGAACGCGCTATACGATGAGTTGATAGTAGCAATAGTTGCGCCCGATTTTGCAGTGCCCTGCGGTGCTACAAAGAAGACAGCGCATATACGTGGTTTTCGAGACAGGAATGAATGCATGATTGATTTCTACTATTGGCCAACGCCAAATGGCTGGAAGGTCGGCATCATGCTTGAGGAGTGTGGCCTCGAATACAACACGATCCCGGTCAATATCGGACGTGGTGATCAGTTCAAACCCGATTTTTTGAAAATCAGCCCGAACAACCGCATGCCCGCGATTGTCGATCAGGACACCGGAATATCTATATTTGAGTCGGGCGCAATCCTTACCTACCTTGCAGAAAAAACCGGCCGTTTTATGCCAGCAGACCAAAAGGGGCGTTTCGCTGTTTTGCAATGGGTGTTCTGGCAAGTGGCAAATCTGGGTCCGGCTGCGGGGCAGGTGAGCCATTTCATAAACTACGCCCTGGAACCCAACCCATATGCGCTGGATCGGTTCCGAAATGAATATGATCGCTTGCTAGGGGTAATGGACAGGCAGTTGGCAGAGACTGAGTTTCTGGCTGGCGATTATTCGATCGCGGATATGGCGAGCTACCCCTGGGTCTTGCCGTATAAACGATATGGAGTGAATCTAGATCGCTTCGCCCATCTGCGTCGGTGGTTTGATGTCATGAAAGCTCGACCTCTGGTTCGCCGTGCAGTGGATTTGGGCAAGGACTGGCGCAAAGCGGGGCCTGTTGATGACGAGGCGCGCAGATACATGTTTGGGCAAACAGCCGAATCGATTGCTGCTGAGGCCCGCAAGATGGCTGCGAAGGAAGCTGCACAGCGCGAGGAGGGGAAATGAAGTTTTTCGACTGTATTACCGCACCAAGTCCGCGGCGTGTCCGCATGTATATGACCGAGAAAGGTATCAACATTCCGACCGTGCAGATTGACTTGCGCAGTGGAGAGCATCTCCGCGACGAGTTCCGTCAGATTAACCCGGATTGTACCGTCCCCGCCCTGGAGCTTGATGACGGTACCTGCCTAACGGAAGTCTATGCGATTTGCGAATATCTGGAAGCGGTCTATCCGCAACCTTCACTCGTGGGATCAAGTCCTCGAGATGCCGCGTTGGTGACGATGTGGAATACGAAGATCGAGCAGCAAGGGCTGGGCGCTATTGCCGAATCGCTGCGAAATTTCTCAAAAGGATTCAAGGGCAGAGCTTTGACCGGGCCCGTAGGGTTCGAACAGATACCCGAGCTTGTTGAGCGAGGTAGACATCGTGCAGAAGTTTTTATGCAGGTACTCGATGCGCAGCTTGCAAATAATGATTACGTCGCTGGCGAACAGTTTACGATCGCTGATATTTCCGCGATGGTATTCACGGACTTCGCCGCTTGGATAAAGCTGTCCATTCCAGAAAGTGCACACAATCTGTCGCGCTGGAAAGATCTGGTGTCCAGTCGGCCATCAGCAAAGGTATAATTGCGCTTGCCGTCTGGTTCTTTACTCCTGGTTTTTTTGTAGTGCGCGCAAACGCTTCTGAGCGCTGTCCAGCCACTGGCGCTGCGCACGTCGATAGTGCCTGGGCGCGATAACTGCGGCCTGCAGTAGTTCGGTGTATTGCTCGAGAGCGAGCTCCCGTTTGTCGATTTTTTCCAGTAGTTGCCCATATCGCAACCTGGCTTCTGCCCCTGCGAAATGGGCAGTTACAGAAGCGTAAGCCTGTTTAGCAGCGCCCAACTCGCCGAGTTCTTCGAGGCTTCTTGCCATTAACAAATCCGCTTCCGCAGATTTGTACTGTGGATTCTCCGCAAACAATTTTTCGAGAGTTGCCTTCGCAAGCGAGAAGTTTGTGTTGCCAAACTGAGCTTCTGCAAGGCCGAGCAGGAGATCCGGGTCATCTTCGTAGATGCCGGTAAGTGCATTGGTATAGAGCCCTATAGCTTCTTCAAATCGCCCGCCGCGAGTGAGTTCACCAGCCAGGTGGCGGGTTGAATCGACACTTCCAATAATTTCGTGTTCACGTTGTTTACGGCGTATACCGGCATTGGGATCCAGTGTCTTGTGGATACCGCGAACCGCTCGACGCGCGGCGTAGCTTTGCGAAAGTTCGGGAAGGACCTCGATAATGAAATAAGCCAGCGAGCCAAGGGCAGGCAGGAAGAAAATAATGAATACCCAGTAGATGGGCCGCCCGGTTCGCAAGACATGGATTATCAATATGACCTGGACGATCAATATCGGAGCATAAAAATTTATCATCAGTATTGATTCTACTCTGGTTGGCGTTCTGACTTATTTAGTGTCAGAGGAGGGTTGTGTTTGCAGCCCAATAATTAGCAGCAATAATAACTTTAGTAACTGCATTACACCGTAGGTTCCATGGATTATTGAGGACGGTGGCTCAATACCACTGATAATCATGTCCGTTCGTGCCGCCAGAGCAGGAATAAGCCAGGCGGTCTGGGTAAGTTGGAGCAGTGCGAGGGCAGCGCAAAAATGCCAGTACTCACGCGTTCTGTCAGATAAACGAACAGCGAGGAGCAGCGCAATCAGCGCGACTATTTCAGTTTGGCCCAGCGCCTCAAATATTGAGCGGGACACGCCGAGTGCGGCAACCCGATCGACGGTCGTTGCGCCGAATATGGCCGGAACTGCCACGAACGATACGCCAGCGCTTATACCTAACCAGATCAGGCTAATTAGCGCAGGGTTGGTCATGCGAACAAATAGACTTCGCCAGTTCCGCGTGGTCAAATTCATGTCTCCTTTTTGTCTTGTACGGAAAAAGTTTCCCGCCCAGGACAGTAATCGTCTCTCGAGTGGATCCAGACAAGCAAATGCACCCAAAACCAGAGTCCCAGCTTGCATCGGCGGTATTGATGATTCGGCCAGTCCGTTTTCTAAGCAACCCGCATACCGCGGAGTCTAATCGATTCCAGACAAAGACAGACACAAGTGCGGAAGAACAGCAAGCAGCAGCCTTGGCTGAATTTGATGCCCTGGCGGCCGCCTTGTCTGCGGCTGGCATTGCAGTCTATCAGTATGAGGATACGCTTGAGCCACATACGCCCGATTCGATTTTCCCGAATAACTGGGTGAGTTTTCATGCCGACGGCACAGTTGTGTTGTATCCGATGGAGGCTCCAAATCGAAGAACAGAGCGGCGGCCGGATATTATTGAGTCGCTGGAGGCCGAAAAGGGCTTCGTGGTCCATGAGGTTCTGGATTTGTCGGAGCAGGAGCAGAAAGGCAAATTTCTGGAAGGGACGGGAAGTATCGTCCTCGATCGTGCGCATCGCATAGCGTATGCGTGTCTGTCCACCCGCACCCATTTTGATGCCCTGGGCGATTTCGCACAGCGACTTGGCTATGACGTAGTCGCATTTGATGCGGTTGATCGTAATGGTGTTCCCATTTATCACACCAATGTTGTGATGAACGTCGGCGAAAAACTCGCCGTAATTTGTGCTGATGCAATTGCCGGTTCCAAACAGCGCGCTGCAGTGCTTGAGAGGCTGGAGAAAACAGGTCACGAAGTCATACTCCTGAGTTTTGCTCAATTGGAGTCGTTCGCGGGCAATATGCTCGAACTGCGAACCCAAAAGGGCGGACGACTGGTGGCAATGTCGCGGCAAGCACTGGATTCACTGACCGAATCACAGCGAAAAAAGATTCTCGCAAACGGTACAATACTGAGTGTGCCTATTGATCACATTGAGAAGCATTCGGGAGGTAGTGTGCGTTGCATGCTGGCCGAAATACACTTACCGCGAAAAGGCAATGGTTGAGCGCACCCCAGAGCGCACCACGACGGTCTTTGTGGGCCGTCATTTATTAGCAACCGGTGAACGCATACCAGAATAGATGGAGAATTTTTAATGGCTGAATTTCGTGACACGATTCTGATGTGTCCGCCTGACTATTTCACGGTTGAATATGTAATCAATCCGTGGATGGCTGGGCATAAAGGATCAATGGATAAGAACCTGGCTCGCCAACAATGGGAAGCGTTGCGTGATGCACTTGCCCAGTATGCCGACATTGTAACGATTGAGCCGAGACCGGAGTTGCCAGACATGGTATTCACGGCCAACGCCGGAGTTGTCTATGGACGGAAAGCTGTTGCCAGCCATTTCATGCCGATGGAGCGGCGCCCGGAAGAGGCTCACTTCAAGAAGTGGTTTCGGGACAACGGTTTCGAATTGTTAGATCTCGATGAAAAAATCGGTTTCGAAGGGGCAGGCGATTGCCTGCTAGACCGAAAAGGCCCGTGGCTTTGGACTGGGCTCGGTTTTCGCACGGAAATTGAAGCGCACGAAGAACTGCGTAAGTTTTTCGATCGTGAAGTTGTTTCAATTCGCCTCGTGGATTCGCGCTTTTATCACATCGATACATGCTTCTGTCCGCTCGCTGACGGGTTCCTCATGTACCACCCGCCGGCATTTGATTTCGATTCGCGAATAGCGATCGAAAGTCGAGTGCCGTCACATAAACGGATCGTCGTGGACACCATGGATGCCGGTAATTTTGCGTGCAACGCAGTTAACATAGGCGACCAGGTATTTCTCAACAAGGCATCGAAACCGCTGAAAGCAAGATTGATGCTTGCCGGTTTTACCGTTCACGAAGTGGATGTGTCTGAGTTCCTGAAAGCAGGCGGTTCGACAAAGTGCCTGACTTTGAAGGTTGACGAACCAGTTACGACCTAGAGAAGCCGGTAGACCTCTAATGACTCAACACCGTTATCGCATCACGCCCGTTAATCCTGCGGCGCATTTGTTTGAAGTCGAGCTTGAAATTTTGGCGCCCGCTGCAGCGGGTCAACAGCTGGCACTGGCTGCCTGGATACCGGGTAGCTACATGGTCCGAGACTATGCCAAGCATGTTGTCACTGTTCGCGCTGAAACAGTCAATGGGGAAAACGTTGCTGTCGCCAAGACTGATAAAAGTACCTGGCGCTGTGAGCCTTGTGATGGGCCGCTAAAGGTTACTGCCGAGATTTACGGCTATGACTTGAGTGTCCGTGGTGCACACCTGGACACAACTCATGCGTACTTTAACGGCACCTGTATGTTTTTTGTTGTTGAAGGGCAAGAGCACCTTCCCTGCGAGCTCGATATCCAGCCGCCGTCCGTTGAGGTTATCGGCGAGTGGCGGGTAGCAACGTCCATGCGGCGCAAAGATGCAGAAGAGTATGGTTTTGGAACTTATGTAGCCGAGAATTATGACGAGTTGATCGATCATCCTGTCGAGATGGGCGTGCTGTCGATTGGCGAATTCGATGTCAAGGGCATCCCTCATGCGATAGCCATTCGCGGGCGGATACACGCCGACATCGGGCGTCTTTGCCATGATTTGGAAAAAATTTGCGCTCGCCAGATGGAACTGCTTGGAGCTCCCGCGGATCTTGATCGCTACTTGTTTCTGGTAACGGCACTGGGTAGTGGCTACGGTGGCCTTGAGCATCGTTGGTCAACCAGCCTGGTGTGTAATCGTGATGACTTACCCCGTCGTGGTGAGCCTGGCATTGAAAAGAATTACCGTAAGTTCCTCGGGCTGTGCAGCCATGAGTATTTTCATTTGTGGAACGTAAAGCGGATGAAGCCAGCCGCTTTTACACCGTATGACCTGCGCCAGGAGGTGCATACAGGTTTGCTATGGGTCTTCGAAGGCATCACATCTTATATTGACGATCTTATGCTGGTGCGGTCCGGAATCATTACGCCAGAAAGCTATCTCGAATTACTGGGTCAGACGATCACGAAGGTGTATCGCAGTAGCGGTCGTCTGAAGCAAAGTGTTGAAGAGTCCAGCTTTGATGCCTGGACCAAGTTTTACAAACAGGATGCAAATTCCACCAATGCGATCGTCAGCTATTACACCAAGGGATCCCTGATAGCGTTGTTGTTCGACCTGTTGCTGCGCTTGAAGACATCAGGCGAACACACGCTGGATACGGTGATGCGAGAGTGCTGGGAGCGCTTCGGCGAGACCGGTGTTGGCATGCCTGAGCGAGGTTTTGAGACCGTAGTGGCAGAGGTGACAGGCGCCGACTGGACGGATTTTTTTGAACGCTACGTACGCGGCACCGAGGACCTTCCTTTGCCGCAGGTGTTGAAAGACTTTGGCGTTGACTGGTTTATGCGCGCGGCTGAGGGTGCCCTGGATAATGGTGGAAAGCCGGCGGGTAGCAATAAGCCGACGACCTGGTTGGGCGCAAGCCTGTCAGGGCGCAACGGTGTCAGTACAGTGATTTCCGTGCAATCGGACAGCCCTGCCGAGCGGGCCGGAATTGCTCCAGGTGACGAGGTCGTAGCGCTCGCTGATCTGAAGCTGACTGCCGATAATCTCGACAAATTACTGCGGCGTTACGCTCCAAATAACATCGTTACGATGACCGTGTTTCGCGGCGATGAGTTATTGCATCTGCCCGTTACGTTAGCTGAACCGCGTCTTGATACGTGTTATTTGCAGCTCCAGCTGTCAGCAAAAGCGGATCGCGCACAGCGGCGCAGCGCGTGGTTGAGCTAGTCTGAGGTGACCTACAGATCCTTGTTGAGGTCGTCTTCAATCGCAGGGTCGGGTTCAAAGCCCTCGAGCTTGCGATACAGAAAGTAGGAATAGATGACAGGGGTGAGAGCAAACACTGTGACGACGAGCACGGTCAGTTCCGACTGTATTTTTAGTGGTGCCCCCACGAGCATAAAAAGACCGGCTAGCATCAGCAGGCGGCCTCCCAGTCGATGAGTGCGACTCCAGACTTCATCACTCGCCAGCGTCCAGGGCGTCCGAATACCGATGAAGAAATTCTTGCGAACCTTGCTCATAAAATTTCCCAGGATAATCAGTAGTAATCCAACCCCTGACACCACGAGAATATCGACGGGTGCATTAACGCCCATTGCAGCGAGCAATGTGAGCAATCCGATGGCTGCCATGAATGCGACCAGTGTGACCTGAAATATATTGACAACAGGCCGAAACTCGTCGGTACGAAACCCTTTCGGAGAAATCATTGGAATGAGTTTCATAACTAGGAATATAACGGCCGCAATAAGAGGCATCAAAAAAGCACCCCATGGTTTGGCCATGTAGCCATCAATTTCTCCGGCCGCATTCCAGTGAGTCGGTATTTTTTCGGGCAGTACGGGATAGAGATAAATAACTACAGCGACCAGAAGCGTGATGATTATCAAGCACAAAACGTCGGCAACTTTGTTTTTCATTGGGGCTTACTCCGTTCGTTGTCTTCCGCATCGGACGCAAACAACTCCATAAGCATCTGTGTCATTTCCTGAAAAACAGTTGTGTTCAGTGAGTATACGATGTGTTGTCCGCGGCGCTCTGTGCGCACCAGGTCGGCTACTTTTAATACATTGAAGTGATGTGACAGTGACGCGCGCGTCATTGGGAATTTCAATGCAATATCACCGGCGGTTAAAGAGCCTTTTTGCAGAACTTTTAGAATACTTCGGCGTGTTGGGTCTGCCAGTGCCTTGAAGACTGATTGTTGGGCTGATTTCATTTATATATTTAGACAAATATCTAAATAAATGTCAAGTGGGTATGGATTACACTGTCGGGGCCGCTATTTTTAAGGGTTGAGCTGACCCAGACAGGTCGCCGCGTGATTAATATCTTGGCTATGCCACCGATGTTGGCTATCGTGAGTGCCACCCAAATAAGAGACGAGCGCCAAAGCCTGATCAATAGAATGAACCTATGGATGCCTTGATCAAAAACCCCCACTTCCGTCTATTTGCTGGCGCCATAATGATCAGCTTCTCGCCCGTCTTCGTGAAGCTGGTGACAGTATCACCCACGACCGCGGGTTTTTATCGAACCTTGATTGGCGGTATGGTGCTTCTTTTCTTTATTGCCATCCGCCGAAGACCTGTGGAATTTAAAAAAGCAGCTATCGTCGCGGTTGCTGTGTCGTCCGTTTTTTTTGCACTTGACCTGTGGTTCTGGCATCGCAGTATTCTTTACGTTGGTCCAGGGCTGGCAACGCTGTTGGCCAACTTCCAGGTTTTTATCATGGTGACTGTGGGTATCCTGGTCTTGCATCAGCACCCGAGTCGCCAGCAACTCATTGCCATTCCACTCGCAATCATTGGCCTGACCATGATAATTGGTGTCGACTGGAGCGCGTTGCCGCCAAACTATCGTCTCGGTGTCATTTTTGGTCTCTTGACGGCAGTAAGTTATGCCGGCTATCTACTCGCCATGAGGCAGGCACGTTCTTACTCCGATCGTGAACTCCCCATTAACGAAGTAGCGCTGATGTCACTGCTGGTTGCGACCCTCCTGGGTAGTGCGGCGCTCCTCGAAGGGCAGTCGTTGATCATTCCATCGGTTAGTGATGGTGCCTGGCTACTCTGTTATGGCGTGATGGCGAATGCGCTGGGGATGATGGCAATTGCGAGTAGTCTTTCGAAGGTAACCACCGCCGAGGTCGGTCTGGCTTTGCTATTACAGCCGGCATTGAGCTTCGTTTGGGACATGCTGTTTTTTGCACGAGCAACGACCGTGATCGAAGCGTGCGGCGCTGCAATTGCATTGTTTGCGATCTATCTCGGATCGAGAACGCCGCTAAAGAAGTTGTAAGGCTCCTGGCAGCGCTTCAATTTCAAACTCGGTGCCCATTGGCACAACTTCGCCATCCATATGAGCAGGAACCGGCTCGCTCGCGCGAATAATGACTTTTGTGACTCGCCGATGATGAACTTGTGGCTCTGCTATGTGCGTGCCGCGCATCAGTTTTGGTACGAGCCGAATAACTTGTGGCCGGCTGACCGGGTCGACGAAAATGAGATCCAGCTTGCCGTCGGCGTTATTTGCCATTGGTGCGATATGGAACATCCCGCCGACCCAGGAACCATTACAGACATTAGCGAGCGTGATTGGTCCATGGTATTCGCCGCCCGTGTAGGTCATCGAGACTTCTGGGGTGATGACCCCGTCTATCAGGCCCTTGCCAACGCCGATCAGGTACACAAGGTCACCGATTTTCCAGCGAATGTTTTGTGACAAGTAATTGATCTTGGCATCGAAACCGACGCCCGCACCGTTAGCAAAATAGCGATCATTCATTCTGCCAGCGTCAATTGTTCGTGGCGCTACGCCGTTGCGCAAGCGCGAACCAAGTTCGTGGATAGCGAGTCGCCAATCCAGTGGCACGCCCGCCGCTTTAATGAAATCATTGCCGGTGCCAATTGGAATGATGCCGAGAGCGGCTTTACCACTGGAGCTGAGTATGCCGTTGCAGGCTTCGTGAATGCTGCCATCGCCGCCGGCAACAATTATGCGATCGGCTCCCGATGCCACGGCCTGCCTGATTTTTTGCTCGATATCCCAGCGCCGCTCGCTGAGGATCAGGTCGTAAGGAATGCCTTCTTCCCGTAGCAAGGATTCCACCACAGGTATACGCCCGGCCGCCCGGCCACGACCGGCGGTCGGATTCAGGAACACGGGAATGGTGGAGTCACTCATGCTGTTATTCGAATTATGAGAATTGGGGGTCGATGCTACAATGCTCGCAGGGATTTGTCACAACACAGCATTCAGGCGGCGCCATGTTAGAGCTAAGCATTAAGTTTCTTCTCAGTTATTTCGCGGGTTCCGTGATGGGCGCTCTT
The DNA here is from genome assembly GCA_024640365.1 of Woeseiaceae bacterium. Lineage (GTDB taxonomy): Bacteria > Pseudomonadota > Gammaproteobacteria > Steroidobacterales > Woeseiaceae > JAHEFE01. The sequence goes on from JAHEFE010000016.1 coordinate 33,305, forward strand.
CTTATGGGCAGGCTGCGTGGTGGCGTCGACATTCGTACGATGGGCAGCGGCAACGCAGGTGGCACGAATGCCTTGAGAACCCAGGGAGTCTTTTTCGCCCTCGGAGTCGTCCTTATCGACGTCGGTAAAGGGGCGTTGGCTGCTGGTTATATTCCAGGGCTTGATTTGCCGTTTGTCGGCATAGACCCGGCCGTTTCAAGAACGTGGTTGACGCTTTGCTGCGCTGCTGCCGCTGTTGTTGGCCATGTCTGGCCAATGTGGCATAACTTTAAAGGGGGAAAGGGTGCCGGGACATTCATTGGCACACTGATTATCGTTGCGCCATGGCTGATAGTGCCAATTTTGCTGGTGTGGGCTTTAATGCTTGTGCTCTTTGGTTACGTCGGTCTGGCAACGATGAGTGCGTCGGTCGCTTCAGTCTTGTATGTGGCGATTACTCGCTTGCCTGAGGATCAGCCTGTCTTCATCTATTGTGTCGTACTTGCGGGCTTCATAATTTTCTGTCATCGCTCAAATATTCAACGCCTGCGTGACGGCACGGAATTCAAGAATACCAAGATGATGATTTTCCATCGTGACCGTGCCAAGAGTGACTGAAAATACGCTCGACAAATCATCGATTTTGGCGAAGTTGCCGAAATCAATTCACGACAAAATAGAGTCGTTTGAAATCTTCGAGCAGCTGGCATCTACCAATAGTTACCTGACGCAACAGCCAGCGAAAACGGCAGATCAGTACCTTATTGCGATGGCCAATCACCAGACCGCCGGTCGGGGCAGAGGTCAAAGTACCTGGCTGTCGTCACCACACTCTGGAATAAATTTGTCGCTCGCATTTACACTGCGGCGTCCGGCGCGGGATGCGGCGGCGTTGACCCTGGCTCTCGGCGTGGCCACGGTGCAGGCCTTACGTGCGAGGGATATCGCTGGTATCCAGCTCAAATGGCCAAACGATCTCGTACTTGGTGACAACAAACTGGGAGGTATTCTCTGTGAATTACATTCCACTGCGGAGGGGGCTGCTGCAGTTGTTGCCGGTGTTGGCCTTAATGTTAATTCGCGACCTGAGCCCAAGATGTTAATAGTTTCAGACTGGGCAAGGCGTGCGGCTGACTTGTCAGCTTTTAATGTCGCGCAGCGCGATCGAAATATGTTGGCGGCTGCCATCATTGATAACTGGATAAGCGCCATTGAGCTGTTCGTGGAGCAGGGACTACAACCTTTTGTAAAAACGTGGCGAGAGCTTGACTGGCTAAACAGCAAAGCGGTTGAAGTCGACACAGCAAGCGGCAAACTATCCGGGCTTGCGGCAGGGATCACGGATGCGGGTGCATTGCTCGTCGCTGACGGTGATTGTTTGCACCAGGTAATATCAGGGAGTGTTCGTTTATGCGCTCGCTGACAGTCTTGGCGCCGATTGAGTCACACGGGCAGTCATCTGGCGGCATAATTTTGCGCTGCCCTCATCAACTTGGTTGGAGCAATACTTGAGAAACTTTCTGTACATCCTGATTCTTGCCAATATTTTGTACTTCGTTTGGCTGAAGTCAGATAACAGTACTCCGTCCATTGGTGAAGTCGTCGTGCGAGAATCTGACCTTGGGCCTATGCTGGCAGCGACTGCGATTAACAAGGTAGAGCCAGCGGCGAGTATCGGGGCGATGCTCGGTGCCGGTGAGCAGTCTGACCTCTCGGCGGTGGTCGGCATGACCTGTGTCAGCGTAGGGTCATTCAGGACGCGCAGCGATGCGGAAAAAGTAGTGGCGGCATTGGACGGGGATGATGTGCATACTGCAATCCGTATGGCAGTCGGCGAGATATTCGTCGGTCACTGGGTCCAGATTCGAGACATAGCGGATGAAGAAACCAGCTCGCGAGTGTTGGCAATATTGAAGAACGGCGGACTCACTGACGCTTATCCAGTTTCGACCGAAGACGAGGGCCTCAAGATTTCCCTGGGCGTCTTCGGTGAACTGAGCCGTGCTGAACGCACGGCTGAAGCGGTTCGGGCATTGGGATTGAAGCCTGAGATTTCAGTGCGCAGTCGTGAAGGCGAGGTGTTCTTCGTGGATTTGGGCGTGCCGCCGGGTAAGGATCTATCAGCGCTTATTGCAGACTATGGTGAAGACTCGGTCTTGCAGCATGACTTGGCTAGTTGTCCCCGAATTGAAAAATAATTGCTGATTCGGAGCACAATTACTTGCTCGCGGCGCTCTAAAAGCTAATAATTCGCAACCAGTTCGCCCAGGGCCCCGCAATTCCAGCAAATTTGGTATTGCCCGAGTGGCCATAACGCGGTGAACAAAACACACAGCCGGCATAGCTCAGTTGGTAGAGCAGTTGATTTGTAATCATCAGGTCCCGAGTTCGACTCTTGGTGCCGGCACCAAACGCAAACGGCCCCGTAAAGGGGCCGTTTTTGTTTATGTCGAGCGACAAGGTTCATCGGGCAGTTCGACTGTTGACTCGGGCCGTCCGTGGCCCTCGCCCTCGCCAAGCTCGGGCCGCTTTGCGGTCCAAATCGACTCCCGATCGATTTGTGGTGCCGGCACCAAACGCAAACGGCCCCGTAAAGGGGCCGTTTTTGTTTACGGCGAGCCACAAGGGAATCTCGCTGCTCTGTCTCACTCAACTCGAAATGCACGACGCGCGTTGTTGCGACATTGCAATTAAACGCGACAGGTGTATTTTCTCGGTAGCGACACTCTTTCCAATAGCGAAAAGAGGACTTCCCGATGTCTACACGTCTGCCGCAAACACAGTTGGCAACTCACGTTGTTACCAATCAGCCGCCACCGCTGGAAAACCTGAATCCATTTGATTGCGATCAAGCGCTTATCGAGATGATAGACGCCAGTGACGCAGTCGTTTTTGCTGAGAAATTGAGTGCATTTGGAGCACAGGTAGGTTCTGCCGAAGTACAGAGGTGGTCCGTTCAAGCAAATGACAATTTGCCTCGCTTCACACCCTATGATCGATATGGCCACCGCATCGACGAAGTGGAGTTTCATCCGAGCTACCACGAGCTCATGGACTTTGGTCTGGGCTCACAAATATCATCAATCGCCTGGACCGCGCCGAGAGGAGGCCACACTGCCCATGCAGCCATGATGTACCTCATGGGTCACGCGGATTCAGGTGTTTGTTGTCCGTTTTCCATGACTTACGCTTCGCTGCCGCTGTTAAGGTTGAATCCCAATATCGCCAGGCAGTGGGAGTCACTGACGACGTCGGGCAGATATGACGCCCGTTTCGTACCGGCACCCGAAAAAGACGGTGTCACCATTGGTATGGCCATGACCGAGAAACAGGGCGGGTCAGATGTTCGTTCCAATACAACGCGAGCCACGCGGGTCGGCGGAGTTGATGAATATGAGCTGACGGGTCATAAGTGGTTTTGTTCTGCACCGATGTCAGATGGATTTCTAACGCTGGCCCAAGCGGAAGCCGGATTGACCTGCTTTTTTATGCCGCGGTGGCGCCCCGATGGCACCCGCAACACAATTCAGATAATGCGATTGAAAGACAAGCTGGGTGATCGTTCCAATGCATCGAGCGAAATCGAATTTCAAGATGCCTGGGCGCAGCGGGTCGGCGACGAAGGTCGCGGTGTGCGCACGATCATTGAGATGGTTCAGGGCACGCGATTCGATTGTACAGCCGGATCCGCAGGTATAATGCGAGCCGCACTTACCCAGGCTTTGTGGCATGCGACGCATCGACGTGTGTTTCAAAAACGACTTGTTGAACAGTCCGCTATGCGTCAATTGCTAGCAGATCTCATAGTGGAATCTGAAGCGGCGACGGTTCTGGCTTTTCGCGTTGCCAGTTGCTTCGATAACGCAACAACTGATAGCAGCGAGGAGGCGCTCAAGCGGCTGATTACGCCAGTTGCCAAGTACTGGGTATGCAAACGCGCGCCAGGGCTGGTCTATGAGGCTATGGAGTGTCACGGTGGCGTGGGGTATGTCGAGGACACGCCTTTGCCTCGGCTGTTCCGACAGGCACCAGTCAACAGTATTTGGGAAGGCTCGGGAAATGTCATCGCGCTGGACGTGCTACGAGCGATTATGAAAGAACCCGAGACAACAGATGTACTACTCGCGACGATAGAAAGATCGTCCGGTGCCCACCCTGATCTCGATCGCGCAATTAATTTATTTAAAGATTCCCTGCTTCCAGCGGAGATGTCGGAGGCCAACGCGCGGGCGTTGGTTGAGCGTTGTGCGCTTGCTTTGCAGGGTGCCCTGCTGGTGCAGCATTCACCGGATTACGTAGCGGAGGCATTTTGCGATTCGCGACTTCGATCGGATCGAGCATTGGCGTACGGGGCCGGTAAGTTGGAAAAATTCGCGAGCCGACTAATTGGTCGCGCTATGCCAGAAAGATAAGAACTTCAATTCTGCCAATAATTGGACGCATCGTAACGCAAGGTCGTGCATCCTTGATGCGCTTGGGTTAAGCGAGGTTAGACGAATCTGTCTCTTCGGGATACAGTTGATGAGTCGGCGAAAAACAATAAGGTCACTTAAACATGGAAGACCAAACACAGTGGGATGCAGTTGTAATTGGGGGAGGTCATAACGGCCTCGTATCAGCTTTCTATCTCGGGCAGGGCGGACTCAAGACGCTGGTTCTGGAGAAGAATGATCAGGTTGGTGGCGCGGCCGTCAGCGAAGAATTTCATCCAGGTTATCGCAACTCGGTCGCTTCCTATGTTGTTAGCCTGTTGCGGCCCGAAGTAATCGCCGATATGCGGCTGCCAGATTATGGATACAGTACCCGCCAGATTACGACGACATTTTATCCGCGTCCGGACGGTCGTAGTTTGTTACTCACCGGAGATTCGGCGGCAGACAAGGCTGAGCTGGCGAAGTTTGATGAGCAGGGCGCGGCGCAAATGGATGCGTTCTATGAAGTCGTGCATGAGATTGGACCGGTGCTTGCAGACCAATGGTTGCGTGAGCCACCGCGCCTTCACGGTGGTGGTGTCAATGATTTGCTCGCCGCGCTGCGCATGGGCAGGGCTTTTAAGCGCTTGTCGGTAACCGGGCGGCATCGCCTTACCCAGTTCTTGCTGGGCAGTGCACGCAGTCTGATTGAGCGTTATTTTACGCAGCCGGACCTCATGGCAATTATGGGCGCGTCCGCATTATCTGGAAATTTTGCGAGCTTGCACCAGCCCGGGTCAGCCATTCCGCTCCTGCATCACGCGGTTGGTCAGCTAGACGGCAAAGCCGGTGCCTGGGGTATTGCTATCGGCGGCATGGGCGCTATCACGCAAGCGATGGCGAAATCCGCCGAGAACCAGGGCGTGACTATTCGTACGAACGCTGCAGTAAAGCGAATATTGACGGAGAATGGTCGGGCGACAGGAGTAGAACTGGACAGCGGCGAGCAGATCAAAGCGCAAGTTATTCTTGCGAACACCGATCCAAAACGGACATTCCTTACGTTGCTCGGCGGTGCCGACTTGCCATCAGAGTTTGCCGCGGACATAAAAATGCTGCGCCAGGAAAGCGCTTCTCTGCGCATTAACCTGGCACTCCGCGGATTACCGGATTTTGTGAGTCGCCCCGGATCAAAAGCAGGGCCGCAGCACCAGGGTTTCATATGTTTTAACAATTCGATCGATAACATAGAGGCGTCGTATCGCAGCGCACGAGCGGGTCAGTTACCGCAAACGCCGATGATCGAAGCACTTATCCCGTCGGTGACCGATAACACTCTGACCGAGCCCGGACATCATGTAATGAGTTTGCTGGGCAAGTACTACCCGTTTGATCTTGCCGACGGAAAAAACTGGGACACGATGGGCGAGCAAGCGGCAGATCAGATCTTTGACTACCTGCGACAGTTTATTTCGAATCTCGATGACATCGTGGTGGCTAGACAGGTCCTGACGCCGCTCGATTTCGAAAGGCGCTTTGGCATGACCCGCGGTGATATTTGTCACGGCCGTCTTGAGCCTGATCAGTTGTTCAGCATGCGGCCCCATCCGGACGCCGCTCAATACGCGACGCCACTGAAAGCACTTTACTTGTGCGGCTCCGGCACGCATCCGGGTGGCGGAGTTACGGGTGCGCCTGGCCATAACGCTGCCCGCAGGGTGCTCAAGGATTGGACCGGCTTACGGCGCTCATAGAACCCGCTCAAATACCGCGCATAAAGCGATATATGTTTTGGATTGATTTCACAATGTGCTGCTATCGCAGCGGAAAACCCTAACTGGCGGCGGCCTGGCAAAGCGAATAGCATTTGCTAACTGGTGTGTCGTTTGCAGTTACGCATGGTTGGCTGCGGTGCGCGTCACATTAGTGTTTTCTATATGCAATATGGGGCCGTAGCTCAGCTGGGAGAGCGTCGCGTTCGCAATGCGAAGGTCGGGAGTTCGATCCTCCTCGGCTCCACCAAGTCACCTAGTGCTTGTACCTTTTTTTAATATTTACTGACGGCAAATATTTTTTACTGCGCGCTGCGGTAATTACTGACTTAACGGGTAATTGCGCTTCGGTATAAATTATTAGAACTGCGTGCGGGGGAAGCAGGACGTTGGCGACTAATTATGTGTACGTCACCGAGATTGATTCCTCGTGACTGCAACAGTTGCCCTGTTATTCATCGTTGCATGGGAACAAGAAAATGCGGAATCGACAAGGCGAATATATCGGCCCAAAAAAATGGGACAAGCCTCAGGGGATGCCGGTCGGTCGGCACAGTGGAGATGATTTGGACAAGTTATTGCAGCGTGCGCATCGCGACCGTGAACCCAGACTCCCACCGAAAGAAGATCAGAGTCACTAGTTTTTAAGGGGCAATAAAAAGAGGGGTCGCGTCAGCGACCCCTCTCGCGCAGCTGCCTTTCCGCATCATCCTTGATACCGGGCAGTGCTGTCAGCCCTTCGTTCTAAACCGTCCATAGTTCCTGTCCCGTCTTTGGGTCAATGTTTCATCCATGCCGGGCCTCCCTGTCGCGTCTCTTTCACCGGCGCGACGATGAACGCATTTATGCACGAGAGCGAGCTGTGCTGTGTGCATGGCCAGCGTTAATTAAAACTCATTTCGAAGCCGACAGATATGGCCCATACCTTGTCCGCATCAGAAATGTCGAACCACTCGAACTCCGCTCTGGCACGCATAGTGTCATTCAGTTTCAGGCGGCCACCGACGCCAAGAGCAAGATCGTTGCCATCGTCATCCATAACCTTTGCGCCATCGACATAACCTTTGGCGTTCCAGTTAATCATTCCTGCTTTGCCAAAAATATCGAAACTATCATTCACGGGCAGCACACCAACGGCAAATAGATCAAAGCCATTTGCTTCGATTTTGGTCTTGGCACCGAGAATGCTGTCACTTGGGCTACCCATGTCTGCCCAGCCAGCTTCAATTCCGAATACATCGCTAAACATATATCCGCCAAATATCTTCCATGCGAAGTCATTGCCCTTGAATTCCAAGCCTTCGCTTTTGTCTTCAATTGTGGCGCTTCCTGCTGAGGCTCCGGCGTAGAATCCTTCCTGAGCGACAGCTGTTGTCGCGGCAAAGATTGCCGCCGCGAGAACTACTGCCATTACCTTTTTCATGACAAGCCTCCTCATAACCAAGGTGCATAACAAACATAGAATAAGGTCGTTGGATAACCGTACGGACTTACCACGCTGAAAGCGCCGAAAGCACTCTTTTTTGGCTATTTAGACTTGTCAAAAATCAAATTTCCAAATTTGGTGATGTTTTCTTGCTATTCATCGGGGTCGACCGGTGAGATTTGTCCAAATTCGCTCGTCTTGAACTCGTATACTGTCGATGTGGCCGCCGTGCTGCTGCCCTTGGGATACTCAATCATCGCTGTGTTTCTGGAGGATGATCTATGTACTACAGCTATTTGCCGACACCAATTGGCGACTTGTTGCTTGCCGGCGATGAGGAAGCATTGACCCTGGTGGGATTTCCGGAAGGGTCTATGCGGAAAGAGCCGGAACAGGACTGGATATATTCCGATAAGCCTTTTGTGGAAGTCTGCAAGCAATTGACAGAGTATTTTGCCGGCACCAGGCATCATTTTGACGTACCGTTAAAACCACATGGCACAGAGTTTCAGCTTAAAGTGCTTGACGAGTTATCAAAAATTCCTTATGGAACAACTTGTTCCTACGCGGAAATTGCCGAGCGTATCGGCCAGCCCAAAGCAATGCGCGCCGTCGGTGCGGCCAATGGTCGAAATCCAATTCCGGTCATTATTCCCTGCCACAGAGTGATTGGTAGTAGTGGCGATCTGACCGGCTTCGGTGGCGGGCTCGCAGCAAAAGAAGCTCTGCTGCGGCTTGAAATGGAACATAGTCGCTTCCCAAACGTGCCGGAGCACGTCGAGTGACTGGCGGTCAAAAAAAGCTCACCGTACGGTGAGCTTTCTTGATGTGATACAAACTACGTGCTGCATGCAATAGGCGGCAACAACTACCCGATCGGACTCAGCTCTCGGCGATCTTTACTATTTGTTTCCCTACATTCTTGCCGTTCAAAAGATCAATAAATGCTTGCGGTGCTTTCATGATGCCGTTTGCAACAGTCTCGCGGTATTTGAGCTCACCCGATTCCAACCAGCGTGTAGCTTTTTCGACATACTCGCGGCACAGCGCAGGCTCATCACCGACAATAAAGCCTCGAATAGTCAGGCGCTTGCCGATAATTGATGCCATCCCGCGTGGACCTGGCTGCAATTTTTCATCATTGTAATTCGCAATCATGCCGCACAATGCGATGCGGCCAAAATTATTCATATTCCACAATGCTGCTTCGAAAATTTGTCCGCCGACATTTTCAAAATCAACATCAATACCCTTTGGGCACACTTCTTTGATGCTCTCTGGAATAGATTTGCTGGTCTTGTAGTTAAAACCCGCGTCGTAGCCGAATTCGCTCTTCATTAATGCAATTTTTTCATCGGTGCTGGCACATCCTGCGACATGGCAGCCCAGTGCTTTGGCAAGTTGACCGACAATGCTGCCAACGGCGCCGGACGCTGCCGAGACGAACACTGATTCGCCAGGTTGAGCTTTGCCGATGCCGACGAGACCAACGTATGCGGTCATGCCGGGCATACCAAGGATGCCGAGATGGTAGGAAAGTGGCGCTTTGCCGACGATGACTTTCTGCAATCCTTTGCCATCGGAAATAGAATAGGTTTCCCATCCCAGCATGCCGGAAACGACGTCGCCTTCCGCAAACTTGGGATTCTTGCTTTCCACGACTTCGCCGACCACTCCGGCCTGCAAAACTTTGCCAATCTGAAAGGGGGGCACGTAACTTTTGACGTCGTTCATTCTGCCACGCATGTACGGGTCTACTGACATAAAGAGATTCTTAACCAGAACCTGGCCCGCTGTGATGCTGGCTACGGGTTCTTTCGCCATAGCAAAATTATCGAGCGTTACGACTCCCTTGGGGCGGCTGGCAAGTCTAATCTGGGTGTTTTCTCTGGTAGCCAAGGTACAACTCCTGTTTCTGATAGTTAGGCATTACGTTGCTGGTACTCTAATACGATGCGAGTTCTACTGCCAGAGAGAGTGTGTTTCTCACGGTGCAAAAAATGAATCTTAGCGGTTTTGACAGCGACAGCTACACTCTGGGTTATCTCGTGGTACGCTGCGGCAGCGGTTGGCGAATGGTGCTATTCAAACAGTCGCGAATGAATCTGGTATTTATTTATTGGGGATGAAGCATGTCCAAACTGCAGGCAAACGGACTTGAGTTTGAGTACGACGAGTTTGGCGCCAAAAACGCCACGCCGATCGTATTGATTATGGGCTTGTATACGCAAATGACTGCCTGGCCTGAGCCATTTTGCGAAGATCTTGCCTCATCGGGATATCGCGTAATTCGTTTTGATAATCGAGATGTTGGGTTGTCGAGTAAGCTACATGGGCAGAAAGCACCAGGCATTGGTCGTTATTTTCTGTCCCGCTGGTTTGGCCTGCCTTTCAAGGTTCCCTATGGGCTTCGCGACATGGCTCAGGATACTGTCGGAATTCTTGATGCCCTTCAGATTCCCAGTGCGCACGTAGTTGGCGCGTCGATGGGTGGCATGATTGCGCAAAATCTTGCTTCATTGCATAGCGATCGCGTGCGTTCGCTCACTTCTATAATGTCCAGTAGTGGCGATCCGAAATTACCGGGCCCCTCTGCTGCCGTGCGCCGCGTGTTCTTCGCAACCAAGCCCGGCAGCGAAGACAAGGAAGCTGCAATCAAGCGTACGATGACGATACTCGCTGCCATCGGCAGCTCCAAATACCGTCGTAGCGAAGAAGAAATGCGCAAACTAGTGACGTTTAATATTGAGAGGAGTTTGTATCCGCAAGGATTTATTCGTCAGTTTGCGGCGATACTGTCTGATGGCAGTCGCGTGGAGCGCTTGCGGTCAATCACGGTTCCAGCGCTCGTAATTCATGGCAATGACGACGGCTTGATTCCTGTGCAGTGTGGCATACATACCGCTGAGTGCCTCGCCGGCAGCAGGCTCGAAATTATTGATGGCCTTGGCCATGATCTGCCAACGCCATTGCTCGGGGAACTGGCTGATCATATTCGCAAGCATGTATTGGCGGCTGATCAACGCACCTGAGGTTTGTTAGCTAATCAATATGGTCGTGGCAGAAAATGCCTAGACTATTCTTCCCTGTAATTTGCGTACGACCGCGGAAGGCTTCAGGCCCTTTGCCAGTCGTGTGTCATTGACCAGATCGTGCAGTTGGGTAGTGATCGGAATAATGCCCGCCCAGATATCAATGTCGTAGTCTTCGGGCTCATCATCAGGCATAGCCGCGGCTATTTTTGCAGATGCAGACTCGATCTTGACGGCAATGACGCCGGTCATCTTGATTTCCTTGTCATGTGAATCCCTAAGCTCATCCCAGCGCCCGGGCATCAAATGGTCGCTGATGATTTTCAATGCACGAATTTTTTCCGCCTCATCTGTTACAAGGACTGGTTTGCCGAAGACCGTTACAGACCTATATTGCATGGACGAGTTAAACGCGGAGCGCGCCAGAACCAGGCCATCTACCTGGGTGACGTTGATGCAGCAGCGCTCTGTTTTTTCCAGCATCTTGATTACCCGTGCTTTGCGCGCGCCATGCAAATAGACTGTTTCACCGTCGCGGCCATAAATCATGGGCACCACAACCGGTGCGCCATCTTGCACAAAGGCCGCGTGGGCAATTAGCCCTGCATCAAGAATGCCGTGCACCTTTTCTATTTCATAAGAAGCTTTTTCCCGAAGTTGGCGGACTTTGTTTTCGGGCTTGATTTCGTAAGTCGATGACACGTCTGGGTTCCCTTATCAAAAAATGAGTGGCGCAAGTAGCAGACCAACGGCTGATACAAGAAATATTCCGATCAGGTTGAGCGCAATACCGGCTCGCACCATCTTTGGGATAGTAAGCAAGCCGGAGCCAAACACAATAGCATTCGGAGGCGTCGCGACCGGCAGCATGAATGCGCAGCTCGCGGCTAATGTAACCGGCACCGCCAACAGAATCGGATCGTAGCCCGCACCGACGGCAATTGCGGCAACCACCGGCAGAAAAGTGGCGGTGGTCGCTATGTTACTGGTCAATTCGGTCAGGAATATGATCATCGTTGCCGTGATTAGTACAAGAATGGCTATTGGCATTGCGCCTAGGGATTGCAGGTTGCCACCAATCCAGATGGCAAGACCCGTATTGCTGACGGCTCCTGCCAGAGCGAGGCCGCCGCCGAACAGGATCAGGATTCCCCAGGGCAGTTTCGCCACATGCTCCCAGCGCAACAAGAAGGCGTCATCTCGATCCGCACTTGGCACGAGGAAAAGGGCAATGGCTCCGGTCATCGCAATTCCCGAGTCATCCAGTCCTTCAAGAAAAGCCAGTTTGCTGAGCAACGGCCGGAAAAGCCAAGCCAGGCAGACGGCCAGAAAAATCCACGCGACCCGTTTTTCAGGAATAGATATAGGCCCCATTTGTTGTCGCATTGTTGTGAGCAATGCCCGACCTTGCCCCGATGTTTTGAAGTCGACGGGAAATACGACGCGCACGAGCACAAACCACGACAGAGGTAACATGACGGCGCTGAGTGGAACGCCTACCAGCATCCAGCGAGAGAAATCGATTACGACGTTGTAGTTATCTTGCATAAAAGCCGCGAGCATTGCGTTTGGTGCGGTGCCCACCAGCGTTGCCATACCACCGATTGTGGCCCCATAAGCTACGCCCAACAGCAGTGAGTATTGGAAGTTTTGCTTGTTACGCTCATCAAGGCCTTCGACGGAGTCGTGTATTACTTTGATCACGGATACGGCGATGGGCAGTAGCATCATTGTTGTCGATGTGTTCATGACCCACATGCTAATGATGGCGCTGGCGAGCATAAAACCTCCCACCAGTGAGCGACCGTTTCCACCAGAATGCTGTAATACAGTAAGAGCGATACGCTTGTGCAGGTTCCAGCGCTGCATGGCAAGCGCAATAATAAATCCGCCAACGAACAGGTAAATGACCTTGTTGGCGTAAGGTGCTGCGGTCGCCTGGATAGTGGCAATCCCGAGCAGCGGAAAACTGGCTAGTGGCAGGAAGGCAGTGACGGCAATAGGTACCGCCTCTGTCGCCCACCAGATTGCCATCCATAACCCCATAGCCGCCGTTCGCCATGCGGCTACCGATGACAGTGATTCAGGAGGTCCAATCAGCAGCATAGCCAAGGCGACTGTTGGTCCAAGAATAAGCCCAATTTTTTGATGGGTGCTGCGGTCGTTACCGTCGGTCGAATTATGCAATTGTCTTTTCCCTTGCCAGCTTAAATACAGGGTACATTATTTGCCGCCCACGCTCGTCAGGGTCGGCTATTTATTGTGCCAGCTCAAATTCACGGATTTCGGTCACTCCGGCCTTTTTTCCATATGTTGTATTTTATTAGCCTTGTTATACAAGATATAGTAGGATTCACTCCGTACCGAGATGGTACGCACGGAGAAGAGGTGTTTTTGTAACGGGGGATTGTTTGCCAGTAGCAAAGGATGCTTTGTCTGGTGTACGAGTGACGCGATACTTCTCGTCACGGTTGTTAAATTCACTATCTGCGTTTTGAAATTTAACGCACGGCACCAGTGACAAATAGTTCTGTTGCACACCTTATTGCTTGAAATGCCGCTCATTATGAGCGGCATTTTTTTATCTGTCGCATGTGAATTTCGAGCGATCTTTACAGCAGGCGTTGTAAATGTCCAAGCGTCTGTTCAATAGATTGGTTCACGTTGAAATGGCTGTTAATACGATCGCGTGCATTGTCCCCCATAGTCACTCGTTTGCCCGGGTTTTGCGCCAGAAACTCGATGGCCTCACTGATATCGTCTGGGTTGCCCGGCCTGATAATTATCCCCGATTTTTCATGTTCAATCAGTTCCGCACTGCCACCCGTGTCAGTGACAATCGGCGCGACACCGTAAACCATCGACTCGATGACGGTCTTTGGCAGGCCTTCCCGCTTTAACGACGGCAGTACAGATGCCTGGCAGGCTGCTATGAGCGATGGCGCATCCTGCCGATAACCCGCGCAGTGAATGCGCTCGCCCATGGGGCTCAGCTCAATGGCATGTTGTAGCGCAGGATCATCCATGCCTCCGCCGATGAGTAAGAAATGCAGGTTAGGGATTTTGGATAGCCGATGACTGGCTTCAAGCAGAATCGGTAGACCTTTGCGGGGCCTGTTATTGGCCACGCAGGCAACGACGAATGCATCTGGTGGTATGCCAAATTCACCGAGGTCCGCCGGCTTGTCCTGATACCAAGTAAGATCATGACCTTTATAAACTGTAACGACACGTTCGGGATGGGGGTGTTGCGCCTGCAAGTCGATGCGCACCGCATCGGCGACGCAAATCACTAACGAAACACCTGGATTCAGGTGAGTCAAATAGCAGGTTGGATCCCATCGATAAATGTTTCCGGTTTGACCCCGATAGGTAATCACTTTTACGGGCAAACCCGCCGCCGCGAAGTTGGCGTTTGTTATGGCTTTGTTGTTAAACGCATAAAGAAAATCATAGTTCCCCGACTGCAATTCACTGCGAATGAAACGAATGGCCGACAATGAAAACTTCTTACGGGGCGCGAAATCAATTATGCGAACCTCCGCGTTTTTCATTTGCGCCGCGTAGACCGAATCACCTTCGGTCATCACTGTAACTTCAACGCCCTTTTTGACTAGCCCGATAAACATTTCGGCCTCAGGGCGCACGCTGTTGAGCGAGTCGTCGTGCGACGATATACAGAGTAATCGAATCTTACTTTTGCGGTCGTGCTTCGCCGTCATGAGCGATTCCAGAAAAGGTCTATGTGTTTGTCGCTAGACTTTAATTCATCAACACTCGCTTCTTGCAGCCCGCCGCCGCTTAGCACATTAGGCTTGAATCCAAGGTCAGTCATGAAATCAATCAGATCTGCCGGCCGTAACTTTGCTGTTTTCATATATGAAGGCGAGTATTCAAGCATTACCAGAGGGCAGCGTTTCAAAACCCCGGTGCCTCCGCGCAATGCCATCAGCTCGAAGCCTTCTATGTCCATCTTGATAAATCGGGGTGTGCTGTCGCCTAGTTTGTTCGACTCCCAGAAGCCATCCATCGTTAACGTATCGATATCTAACGTTTCACCATCATGTATCGCCAGCAAGGAGTGCCGACCACGATTTGACTTGCCAAACAAATGCAGTGTCATGCGACCTGCGGAATCCGCAATTGCTGCTTGCACCGCTGTCACATGATCAGCGGAATTTCGCTTGATGTTTTCCTGTAGTAGCGCGAAGTTTGTCGGGTCGGGTTCGAAGGCGTAAATAGAAACGTCTTTGTTCCCTGCAACGCGGTCCAGTATGAGTGAGTACCAGCCTATGTTACCGCCGACATCGAGGACGACATCGCCGTTTTCAAGTTGCAGATGTTCGCGCAAAAAATCGGTCGTTTCCGGTTCGTGGGCGCCATATTTGTACAGGTGTCGACCTACTACGTCTTCTGTTTTGACCCGCAATGTAAGCCCGTATTTCGGCGTGGTCGCAGTCAGTGTGTCACGGCGCAGAATGAATCGGTTGATTACGTATTTTATAGACTGAATCGCCATCTCTTTTTCTGTATGGTTATCACTGTGGATTGTCAGAGCACGCAGTGTAACCTGCCATGGTCAGTGACGCACAGGTAGGCGGCGATCAAAAGAATAAGAAGCAAGCATTCAAGGGGATAGATCATGTCAGCTGATAAAGCCAAAGGGGGCTCCAGCGAGGGGCTTTCGCAGCAAGCCTACGTCGAGCTGCAAGCGGGTGAGGAATATCCGCCCTACGTCAGCGCCGGGACAGCGATGCCTGAGTTCACGCTCAAGGCAGCGTTATTTGGCATTGTGTTTGGTGTGATCTTTGGCGCAGCCAACGCCTACCTCGGACTGCGGGCCGGTTTGACAATCAGTACATCAATACCGGTAGCCGTAATGACGGTCGCTGCATTTCGTGCACTGCAGACTTTTGGTGTGCGGGGCTCGATTCTTGAGGCGAATATGTCGCAAACGATCGGTTCAGCGTCAAGCTCCGTCGCGAGCGGTGTAATTTTTACGCTGCCAGCGCTGTTTTTATGGGGGGTAGCGCCGGGCCTGTTGCAAATGACTCTGCTTGCGATGTGCGGCGGCTTGCTTGGCATCCTGTTTATGATTCCGCTACGCCGATTTCTGATCAAGGGCGAACACGGCCGCCTGCCGTATCCCGAGGGTACGGCCTGTGCGGAAGTATTGGTGGCTAATGAGACTGGTGGAAAAAATGCCCGCTATGTTTTCTATGGGCTCGGCATCGGCGCGCTCTTCAAGTTTCTGACATCGTGGATAAGGGTTATTCCCGATGAGGTCGTGACCAAGCTCCCGTTTGTTAAAAAAGGGCAGCTCGGCATGGATTTGTCGGCGGCCTTGTTCGGCGTTGGGTTCATCCTTGGCCCACGCATTGCCATAGTCATGGTTGGCGGCGGGTTGCTTGCCTGGGTCATTATTATTCCGGCGATCGGTTACTGGGGTGACTCTTTGACAGCCCCGGTCTTCCCTGAAGCGGTGAACCTGATTCACGACATGTCTCCGAGCCAAATCTGGACCCGTTATGTTCGCTATATAGGTGCTGGTGCCGTTGCGACGGCGGGGATCATCACTTTAATACGCAGCATTCCAGTGATGGTGGAAAGTTTTCGCGTTGGCAGCGCGCAACTGCGTGGCCGGGTTGTAGGCTCTGACGAAGAGGTATCCGCTGTTGTCGATCGAACCGATGACGATTTGTCGCTCAAGTTTGTTGGTTACGGACTGCTAACTATCTTCCTGGTGTTGGTCCTTGTGCCGCAGGTATTTGGTGCTCTTGATGGCTTAGGTATGCGCCTGGCCGCTTCGCTTTGTGTCGTGGTCTTTGCCTTCTTCTTTGTCACCGTGGCATCACGCATTGTAGGCCTCGTTGGTGTGACCAGTAATCCGACCAGTGGTATGACCATCGCCGCGTTGCTTGCGACTGCGGGCGTATTTCTGGTTATGGGATGGACCGGCATTGAAGGTAAGGCGGCTGCGCTAACTGTTGGATGTGTGGTTGCGATTGCGGCATCGATAGCGGGAGACACTTCTCAGGATTTGAAGACCGGCTTCTTGCTCGGGGCAACACCGCGCCATCAGCAAATGGGGGAGCTTATAGGGGTTCTGAGCTCTGCCACATTCGTGTGTTTGTCAGTATTGCTCCTTGCGAAGGCATTCGGCTTCGGTGGGGAGGAGTTACCAGCACCCCAGGCTACTCTGATGAAACTGGTTATTGAAGGCGTTCTTGATCAGCAGCTTCCCTGGGGCTTTGTCGGGATCGGTGTCGGCATCGCCTTGGTCTGCGAGTTATTGAAAATTCCGTCGCTGCCCTTTGCGGTCGGCGTTTACCTGCCCGTCTCTACCATGACGCCATTGTTTCTTGGTGGCTTGTTGCGGCGCTGGTTTGAAAATCGTTCCTCAGGAGGGGAGGCCGCTGATCGGCGCGAAAAGGGCGTGTTGCTGGGGAGTGGTTTTGTCGGCGGAGAAGGCTTGCTCGGGGTTGGTATTGCGGCGGTTGCATTTGCTACGGGCAGCAAGCCCGAGGGTTTTGGTACCGGCTGGATAGGCGCTCACTGGCTGGTGGAAATAGTAGGTCTAGTGGCGTTTGGCTTGTTGCTGGCAATGTTTGCCAGGCTTGTGAGCAAGAAAGATTAGCCGACGGGATGGTCAGGCGCGGGCATGATTCGTTCAAACCTGCATCTCGTGGCGCATTTCCTGGTGCCGGCAGCGATCGCCGCTATTTTTTTCCGCGATCGTTTTTGGCGCGTTTGGTTAGTTCTTTGTCTTACGATGCTGGTGGACGTCGATCATCTTCTGGCTGATCCGGTGTACGATCCCGGTCGTTGCAGTATTGGCTTTCATCCGCTGCATAGTTACGTGATGATCGTCATATATGGATTGGCAACGCTTATTACTCCGTTGCGACTGGTCGCGATTGGTTTGTTAACTCACATGTTTCTGGACGGTGTTGATTGCATCTGGATGGGCTTATGAACGAACGTCGAATTTATTCATGGATATTTCTGGGATTCCTGACAGTCGCAACGCTGAGTGGCTGCGCCGCGCGTGCGCCCGCAGTTCCGTACCCGGCTTTTGTGCAGCTTGACGAGCGGCCCGGTTCTTTTGTGGCGGCGTTCCCGGGACTGCGTCCGCAGATGCTCTCATCGGATGCACGTACTGGCCAGGCCGGTTATCGCTTGCAAGTGCCTGCGGGCTGGAACTGGGGTACCGGCGCGGCGCCCGGAATGACTGTGGAAATATTTATCTTGCGCGGCGAGTTACGTCTTGCCGACATATCGTTACAAGCTGGTGGCTACGCATACCTGCCGTCGGGTTCGCTGGGATTTACGATGCACAGCGAGAACGGCGCCGAACTGCTCTACTTTCTTGATGTGCCTAATCGCGCAGCTGTGATCCGGACGCCACTGATTATCAGTAGCGATTACCTGGAGTGGCGACCCCTTGCTGGGCATTCCGGGATGAGCGTCGGTGAGCTGCGGATGGATCCCGGTAGCGGTGCACGTACCTGGCTAATGCGGATCGATCCTCACACAGACGTTGCCTGGCAAAAAGCCAGCTATAACGTCGAGGGTTACCTCATTAGCGGCGATTTTAAGGAAAGTGAGTGTGTTGCCGGAAAACCTGTAGGCGGAGATTATTTGCCCGGAGGCTATTTTCTGCGGCCAGCAGAAATGGTGCACGGCAGTGCGGGGCCGGCGACCATCGGCGGCGCAACCTGGCTCATGCGCCGATTGACCGGCGGCGACATTAGCGAAGGACTTTCCTGCGGTAAAGCGCGCTGATTGTTAGTGCGTATTTGCTACGAAGATAGCACGCTGCGGGGCGGGCCAACCCTCGACCGTAAGGTCCGGGTTGTCAGGATCTAGCGATTCCTGCAGCGATTCGAAGCTCATCCATTCCGTCGAGCGCTGCTCCTCAGGCGTCGTTTTTGAAACGTCAATACAGCGCACGTTGGTAAAGCCGGTGCGCCGCAGCCAATTCCCAAGCTCAGTTACCGTTGGCAGAAACCAGACATTTCGCATGCGTGCGTAACGATCTTCCGGAACCCGGCATGCGGCCGCCTCTCCTGGAAGTACCAGCGTTTCGAGGATTAATTCACCTTCGCTACGCAAGGTTGACTGCAGTTGCTTGAGGTGATCAAACGGTGAGCGCTGGTGGTAGAGCACACCCATCGAAAACACACTGTCAAAACCACGGGCGGCGGGAGGTAATTCTTCGAATTGCAGCGGCAGCACGAATACCGGCTCGGCGCCTATGAAATGCCGAAGCGCAAGGAACTGCATTACGTAGAGCAGCATCGGATCAACGCCGAGCACGAAACTGGCTCCTGCGCCGCGCATACGCCAGGCGTAGTAGCCACTACCACAGCCGACATCAAGGACATTGCGACCTTCGAGGCTTGTGATCTTTTCGGAAAGACGCTGCCATTTAAGATCACAGCGCCATTCGGTATCAATTGCAATGCCATGTATGTCAAAGGGGCCTTTGCGCCACGGCGACAATCGCAACAAGCTTTCCCGCAATTGCCGCTTACCATTTGGGGTCAAGTCGGTGCCGCCCGTTCGGACGACCGCGGATGTCAGGTCATAGTCACCGGAGGAATATTCAGGAAGCTGTACAAGCGCTTGCTGCCACGCTTCGAAATCGCCGTGCCCTTCACTCGACAGGCGTTGACGCAATAGTGGTTCAAGTTGTCCGCGCCAGTTGCCAATTCCGGATTCGTTGAGCGTTTGAAAAAGAGCATCGTAGTCCAGCATAAGTTCACTTTATCGCAATAATTGAAAGGAAGTTGAAATGACGTTGCCACACGCCAACATGATTGAAACCTGCGTCTAGTAAGCGCGATCGGTGCGTCTCCAGGCTTTCCGGGATCAATACGTTTTCAAGTGCCGCTCGTTTGCGGCTGACTTCCAGAGCACTGTATTTGTTGCGACGCTTGTGTTCGTGGTGCAGGTCGATCAGTAATTCTGCAATAACCGGGTCCTCATCCGATACTTTTTCCGATAAGACTAAGATCCCCCCTGGCAACATGCCGTCGCAGATCTTTTGAATCATGGCTATCCGAGACAGCGCCGGCAGAAACTGTAATGTGTAATTCATTACGACCATAGAGGCATTTTCGATGGCTGTGTCCATGATGTCGCCGGTAATGGTTTCGACCGGAATCTCTGACGCATCGGCCGCTATCAGGTCCCGGCAGCGCTCAACCATGGCCGGCGCATTGTCGATCGCGAAGATGCGGCAGTCGCTATGTCGAGATCCGTGCCGCATAGCGAGGGTGGCGGCACCGAGTGAGCAGCCCAGGTCATAGCAATTGGAACCGGCGGAAACGTAGCGGGCTGCCAGTGAGCCAATAACATCAAGAGTCTCCAGATAGCCGGGGATGGAGCGCTTCAGCATGTCGGGGAAGACTTTGGCGACCGCTTCGTTGAATTGAAAAGGCTCGCTCTCCGCGACGCCAGTGGCGTAAATCTCGTCCTTGCCCATCTGTTTCCGAATCCATGAGTGGTTGAACGGAGATTGTATGCTGCCGGACACGTGGCTGCACGGTAGTTTGCCTTTCCCGGTGCGGATTCGCGAAAGCATAGCTATATATGCTGCTTGCCGAACTCTGCGAGTGTGGGACAATTCCTCTTGCGCAGACATGGAACTCTTGAAAATGCTCAAACAACTCTTCACGGAGCTCGGTATTCCGCCCGATTACGGTCGCGAGCTTCGGTTGCCGAAATATACCGAAGCCACGGATCTGATCGATGTCGGTCCAAATCTGGTTGGTCGCATGCAGCGGCTCACGCCGCGCGCTGCGATTCAGTGGCAGGAATTGGTGGCGGCCGCCGCCGCCGATGGTGTCCGGCTGCTAATAGTGTCGGGTTTTCGCAGTATCGACTATCAGGCCGGCCTGATTCGTAACAAGCTTGCTGCTGGCCAGCAAATTGATGAAATCCTTAAAGTTAATGCCGCTCCCGGTTACAGCGAGCACCACACTGGGCAGGCGATCGACATTGCGACGCCAGGTAGTCGTCCCCTGACGGAACAGTTTGAGGAGTCGGAAGCCTTTGCCTGGCTGCGCTCCAAAGGGCCTGAGTACGGCTTTTCGATGACGTATCCCCGAGAAAACTCATTTGGTTTCAGCTATGAGCCTTGGCACTGGACCCTTTAATATGGGCAGGGCGAATCTGGACAGGTTGCTCAGTGGGGCGCAACGCCTAAAAAATGTCCTTGGCCCCCAAAATTAAAGGTGACACAGTGTTGACACGCAGGCAGGACAATTAGACAATAGCCGGCTTGCATCCGCGGAGGGGTACTCAAGCGGTCAACGAGGGCAGACTGTAAATCTGCTGGCTATGCCTACGTAGGTTCGAATCCTACCCCCTCCACCATTCACGGTTCAGGTGGAGCAGGTAGTGAGCAAGTATAGCAGCCTTTATGGTTGCATCTGGCTCTCGACTGTGAGGGAAAAACGCGACCCGCTGGATGCAAGTGCGGTGTGAAAACGACTCCGTTTTTGGTTTGAAGGATAGATACAATATATTGATTTTATTATGATTCCGACGGTTTTTGCGACAAAGACTGTCAGAATTTTTTTGCGCCATAGAAAAGGGCTTAGTGGCGTGAAGCACATAAACATTTGGTTAGTTGGCGGGTGTAGTTCAACGGTAGAACCTCAGCCTTCCAAGCTGATGATGTGGGTTCGATTCCCATCACCCGCTCCAGATGAACGGATAGTGCAGTGCCCACATAGCTCAGGGGTAGAGCACTTCCTTGGTAAGGAAGAGGTCCCCGGTTCAAATCCGGGTGTGGGCTCCAGCTAACTGGTTTTAGTGTTGGGTTTGCTGAATTTAATTTTATTTTTTTATTTTTGACAAGATTTGATCCCAGGAGAGCAGGGGAATGTCCAAAGAGAAATTTCAACGTACGAAGCCGCATGTAAACGTAGGCACGATAGGCCACGTTGACCACGGCAAGACGACCTTAACGGCGGCATTGACGAAAGTGATGGCGGAGAAGCACG
>JAHEFE010000049.1 GCA_024640365.1 Woeseiaceae bacterium
GCGATCAATGCTCGTAAAGGCACACTGGGTAAAAGTGCCGATTCCTTGTATCAGGCATTGCAGCTCATATCGGATACCAATAGAGAAGCGACCCGCATTTATATCTATGCAAGCCTCAACGCTGATGAGGATCTCCGAATCAGCGAAACGCAGGAGCGCCGGCAACTGGTTCAAACTATGGCCGCCAAACTCGGCGAAGCGACGGCCTGGGTCAACCCGGAAATTCTGCGGATCGGCGACCAGAAAATCAGGAAATTTATCAAAGCCGACAAGCGCCTGGCGCCGTTTGCGTTTGGACTTGAAGACACGTTGCGTAATGCTGACCACACTCTCGGCGATGAAGCTGAGCATACTCTTTCTTATTTTTCCGAATCCCTCGATGCCCCCAGCAATATTTACAGCCTGGTGGCCAATTCCGATATTCCCTGGCCAATGGTCAAAATGTCGGATGGCAAGGAATATCGCATCGACGCCCAGGGCTATGGCCGCTGGCGCGGCAGTGACAACCGCGACGATCGCAAAAAAGCCTTCGATGCATACTGGAACACGTGGAAAAGTTACCGCAACAGCGTCGGCATGATCCTGAGCTCGTACTTCCAGGGTCAAGTGGCCATGGCGAAAGCACGCAAGTTCGACAGCGTACTGCAGCGTGAGTTATTCGATGACAATTTGCCCGAAGACGTTTATCGCACGCTCGTTACGGAAGTGAATCGAGGCCTGCCAACCCTGCATCGCTATTTCAAACTGCGTGCGCGCATGCTGGGCGTCGATCAACTGCGTTATTACGACATCTATCCACCACTGGTTTCGATGGACAAGACGTTCGACATTGAAACGACTCGCGAAACGACGCTGGCTGCGATGGCGCCGCTGGGTAGCGACTGGGTCGACATACAGCGCGAAGCCATGAGCAAACGCTGGATGCACGTCTATCCTCAACAGGGCAAACAGTCGGGGGCGTATCAAACAAGCTCATACGACACGCACCCATACCTGCTGCTCAATCATAACGACGATTACGAATCGCTCTCGACCTATGCCCACGAGTGGGGCCACGCCATGCACACATTGTATGCAGGCAAAGCACAACCCTTTGAGACGGCAGACTACGCTACCTTCATTGCAGAAATTCCCTCAACCACGCTTGAGATGATCCTGCAAGAATACATGGTTGCCCATGCGCAATCGGTTGATGAAAAACTTTACTACATAGGATCAGGCCTGGAGCGCTTGCGCGGCACGTTCTTCCGCCAGACTATGTTCGCCGAATTTGAGCTGGCGCTGTATGAGGCGATCGAACGCGGTGAAGCGATGTCGGGTGAAAGCATCTCGAAAATGTACGGCGATATTCAGAAGCGATATCACGGCAGCGATGAGGGTGTTGTCGAAATCGATGATCTATACACCAACGAGTGGATGTTCATACCGCATTTCTACATGAATATGTATGTATTCCAGTACGCGACTTCGCAGACCGCCGGTACCGCCCTGTATGACCGAATCAAGAAAGAAGGGGCCGCCGGGGCTGACAATTTCAAGAATCTGCTCAAATCAGGTGGCTCGGACTATCCCTATACGTTACTACGTAAAGCGGGCGTCGATATGGCCACTCCCGAGCCCTACAGGGCTGTCGTTACGCATATGAATAAGATGCTCGATGAAATGGAAGCATTACTGGTCGAAAAAGGGCGCTGAAGCGCAAATCAGCCAAATCGCGGGCTCATTGACAGATATCGCGACCAAAATCGCGATATCTGTTCTTAAGACTGAAAAAACAATGAGTTAGAATGATCGATAGTATTATCCCTAACGTCCTGACAATCAGAAATGGACTAGAATTACTGGTCGTGGGCTGACTCTGTACGCGGACCACAAAATCGAATTCCAAGCGCGTATTGCGACGTAAATCCGTCACAAGCCCACTGAACAGGGTAATATACGCACCCCCGAGGAATGGAGTGACAAGAAAAATGACTCGAGGCTCACGCCTGCACATACCACACCCTCCCGCGAGACCCGGCGAAGAACCGGATTTCAGTTATCTGGAAACATCGCCTGCCGGAGCCATTGCACGTCCTGACATCAATGCCAAGACCGCCGATATAGAACACCTGGCAGTGGAATTGATTCGCGTGCTGGACGACGACCATAACGCCGTTGGCCCATGGGATCCGCGCCTTGATCCCGGTGAGCTGCAGATCGGTCTGCGCCATATGTTGCTGACCCGCATTTTCGATGCGCGCATGCAGCGTATTCAGCGCCAGGGAAAAATAACTTTCTATATGCAGTCGACCGGAGAGGAAGCTGTGTCGGTTGCCCAAGGTATGGCATTGCGCCCATCCGATATGTGCTTCCCTTCGTATCGCAACCAGGGCTTGTACATGGTTCGCGGCCGCAATCTGGTTGACCTCATGTGCCAGTGCCTGTCCAACACCCGTGACATGTGTAAGGGACGGCAACTGCCCATCATGTATCACTGGGCAGAGGGCAATATATTCTCGATATCCGGCAATCTCGGCACGCAGTTCCCGCAAGCCGTTGGCTGGGCAATGGCAGCCGCTATCAAAGGCGAAGACCACATTGCAGCAAGCTGGATCGGCGATGGCACGACCGCAGAAGCGGATTTTCATTATGCAATTACATTCGCATCAGTCTATCGCGCGCCGGTCATTCTGAATGTCGTCAACAACCAATGGGCCATTTCCACGTTCCAGGGTTTTGCCGGCGGTGAGAAACGACCATTTGCCGCACGCGGTCCGGGTGTCGGCATTCCAGGATTGCGCGTTGATGGTAATGATTTCCTGGCCGTGCACGCCGCGACCCAGTGGGCCGCCGAGCGCGCTCGCCGCGGCGGCGGTGCCACACTGATTGAGCACGTTACCTATCGACAGGCCGCGCACTCGACCAGTGATGACCCATCTCGCTATCGACCCAAGAATGACGCTGCAGCCTGGCCATTGGGCGACCCGGTTGAACGCCTGAAAGATCACCTGATCAAGATTGGTGAATGGTCTGAGGATCGCCATGAAGCGCTAATTAAAGAGCTGGAACATGTAGTTCAGGCGGCATGGAAGGAATCCAACAAGTACGGAACGCTGACGGAAGGACCGTGGCTGGACAACGACCTGATGTTTGACGACGTGCTCAAGGAACTGCCTCCGCATCTCGAAAAACAACGCGCTGAATTGCGCGCACTGGAGGAATAACAGTGGCGCAGATGAATATGATTCAGGCTCTGAATTCGGCGATGGACGTCATGCTCGACCGTGACCGTTCCGTCGTTATCATCGGTGAGGATGTCGGTTATTTTGGCGGCGTATTCCGCTGCACCGATGGCCTGCAACGCAAGTACGGGGAACACCGCGTCATTGATGCGCCAATCGCGGAAGGCGGTATTGTCGCTACTGCAATTGGTATGGGTGTTAACGGTTTGCGTCCCATCGCGGAAATTCAGTTTGCCGATTACATCTATCCCGGTTTTGATCAGATCGTCAGTGAGCTGGCGCGGCTGCGCTATCGCAGCGCCGGCGACTTCTGGTCACCCGTAACTATTCGTACACCTTGTGGCGGTGGTATTCGCGGCGGCCAAACCCACTCGCAGAGCCCAGAAGGCATTTTTACCCACGTCAGCGGTTTGCGGGTAGTTATGCCTTCCAATCCCTATGACGCCAAGGGGCTGTTGATCAGCTGCATCGAAAGTGATGATCCCGTGGTCTTTTTTGAGCCCAAGCGAATTTATAACGGTCCTTTCGATGGCGACCCCGACAAGCCGGCGATCCCCTGGAGCACGCACGCCAAGGGAGAAGTACCGGATGGCCACTACACGATACCCCTCGGTCTGGCCGAAATTGTAGAAACGGGTAGCGAGATCACCATCATCACTTATGGAACGATGGTCCATGTATCACAAGCCGCCGCCAAGACAGCCGGCATTGATGCAGAAATTATCGATGTGCGGTCGCTCGCGCCATTGGATGTGGACACGCTGGTAGCGTCCGTTAAAAAAACCGGCCGTTGCCTCATCGTTCATGAAGCGACCCGCTTCAGTGGTTTTGGCGCAGAGCTCGCCGCAACAATACAAGAAGAATGTTTCTGGAATCTGGAAGCACCCATCGGCCGTGTGGCGGGTTGGGACACTCCATACCCGCATGCATTCGAGTGGGAGTACTTCCCCGGACAGAAGCGCGTCATCGCGGCGCTATCGAACATCATGGAGGCAAAATGAGTCGTTACGTTTTCAAACTTCCGGACCTGGGGGAAGGCCTGGTCGAAGCCGAAGTTTTGCAGTGGTATGTGAAACCCGGTGATGACGTAAGCGAAGACCAGCCTGTCGTCGACATGATGACAGACAAGGCCTCAGTCGAGGTTCCAGCACCCGTATCCGGCAGAGTTATATCGATCGGCGGTGAACCCGGTGACATGCTTGCCGTTGGTTCAGAGCTGGTTGTTTTTGAAACAGACGCAAGCGTTGCAGACGAGGAAATCGTCGCAGCACCCAAGCCTGTTGCAGCCAAGAAAGACGCCGTTGCTGCCAATCCGGCGGTCAAAGAAGCCGGGCCTGCTCCGGCCGTAAATGGCGGCAAGATTATGACCTCGCCCGCTATTCGCCGCCGTGCCCGTGAGGCCGGCGTGGATCTCAGTCAGGTAACAGGGACCGGACCACGGGGTCGTATCCAGCGCTCCGACCTGGATGCATTTATGGCGGACACACCCAATGCCGCCTCTATACAACCCGTGGCACAAGCAGCGCGTACGGGCACCGAAGAAATCAAGGTTATTGGTTTACGCCGCGTCATCGCTGAAAATCTGATGGCGAGCAAGCGCAACATTCCGCACTTCACGTATGTAGAAGAAGTGGACGTTACCGATCTGGAAGCACTGCGCGTACATTTAAACAAGAAGCTGGCCCCGGGTGCCCCCTCGCTGACCTATATGCCATTTATTGCGCTGGCGCTGGTGAAAGTGTTGCAGGACTTCCCGCAATGCAACGCACTGTACGACGCAGAGCGCGGTGTCATCATTCGGCATCACGGCATACATCTAGGCGTCGCAACGCAAACACCGGATGGATTAAAAGTCCCGGTTATGCGTCATACGGAAGCCCGTTCATTATCGGATGCGGCAGCGGAAATTCGTCGCGTCACTGAAGCCGCACGTACCAATAAGGCCAAGAAAGAAGAGCTATCCGGATCGACAATCACAATTACGAGTCTCGGCAAACTCGGCGGCATTACATCAACGCCAATCATCAACGCACCGGAAGTATCTATCATTGGCGTTAATCGTGCAGTCGATAGACCGATGGTCGTCGATGGCAACATTACGATTCGACGCATGATGAATTTGTCGTCATCATTCGATCATCGTTTCGTCGATGGCTTCGATGGAGCCTCAATGATTCAGGCGCTGAAAGAAATGCTCGAGCACCCGGCGACTATTTTTATTAACGACTAACCAGGTTCATTGATCGCCAGTTCAACGGGAGCGTATACGCTCCCGGTTTGCGTTCTGGGCTACCAGTTCAGCGTGCTTCCGCCTTTCAATTTCATCGGGGTCGAGGCCGAACATGAACAGAAGTGGCCATAAGCCCAAAACGCCGGCAACTAAAAAGAGCTGCGCGGTACTCGGCGTCATCCCCGGAATAAGTAACCAGCTGTTTAACTTGGCACCCAGCGCATAGCCTACGTTCCCTAACGCCATGTAGAGTGTGTACTGGGTTGCAGCGGCTTTGGTCCAACTCACTTTCATGGCCAGCGAGAACAGTGAGACCGCCACGAATGCGATGCCGCCCTTGAACAGTGGGTACAAAATAATGTGCGGATAGTAGCTGTCCAACCACCAGGCCGAAGTGAATCCATAGATAAACAGAAGGAGACTGATGAAAACCGATCCCAGTACAATCATGAACCGTCGACCAAATTTATCAGACAAAAACCCGCCGAGTATCGCCCCAAAGACCTGGGCCGTGACTCCAGAAATCCCCGCCATACTCGAAAAGGCTTGCGCGCTCCAGCCAAGGTCACGAACAAATGTTTGCGTCACCAGTGGATCAAACAGTCCTTCTGCCGCGACGTAGAAACTTGCGCACAGACCGACCTTGAGGGTGGTTCGGGTCGATAGCGCTCTACCCAATTCGCGAAAGGTCGCGAGAATGCTCCGTCGACTACTATCGGCCAAAGCGGTCGCGGCACCGGCACTCCATGGAAAAGTTCGTTCGCCATTGCGCTCTTTGACCGAAATAACAATCAACATTACAACAACGATCATCAGGGATTGCATAACGATGGCGACCTGCAAACTGGCCACGGCTATTACCCAAGCCATGCCAGCACCACCTAAAGCAATTCCAATTTTTTGTGACGACCACATCAGCGAATTAACACGGCCACGTTCACCGTCTTCCAGCAGGTCGACTGCCAGAGAATCTGTCGCGACGTCTTGTAGTGCCGCGAAGCAGTTATGAACGAAAAATACCCAGGCGAGATATTGCAGTGTCGCCATACTCTCCATCGCACCCGAAGTCGCGGCCGCAAGCAAAGTCACGGCCATGCCCAATTGAGCAAAAATAATCCAGGGACGCCGGATGCCGAGAGAGGGAAACCGGAAGGTATCGATCATCGGGGCGTAAAAGAACTTGAACGTCCAGGGCAAGATGGCAAGCGCCACAACCGTGGCGGTCTCGGACGCGGCGTGCCCAGCCGCCGTCAGCGTGGCGACCAATGCAATGGTCGCGAATCCCCATGGAAATCCCTGGCAAAAGTACAAGAGGCACAGGATTCCGGCCCGCATCGTACGATTATTCGATAAACTCGAATCTACTTTGCTGCCGGCCAATGACTCCCCCTTCGTGGACTGCGTGCAATCAATCGGTTTCGCCTGAGGCGAATTAGCTGACGTCTTTTCTAACGTGAAAATACAGTAACACCAATATTAAAGACGAGCGAACAAAAAAAACGGCGAGCACAAGAATGTGTTCGCCGTTGATTTTTTTACTCTAATGCCGATGCTTGCAGATCAGGCTTTGATGCGCTCCATCTTCGGATCGTACAATGGTGCAAATGATAGTTCGATCGGATATCTCTTGTTGGCAATATCAACCTCCCAGACACCCTCTTTGATGTAGGCCGCATCCACCGTTTTACCTTCCACCATTGCCAGACCCACCGCACCACCCACTGTATGGCCGTAGGACGCCGCGCGAACGTCGCCAACGGCAACGCCATCGCGCAGTATTACTTCGGCATGGAACATCAGCGGTTCGGGATCTTTGACCAACACCTGCACGAGTCGCTGCGAGTACGGAGCGGCGGCCTTGTTTTCGATGCACGCCGCTTTGCCAATAAAATCGCCTGGCTTATTCAGGTTAACCGCAAAACCGAGACCCACCTCGTATGGATTATCCGTGTTGTCGATATCATGACCGTAATCACGATAGCCTTTCTCAAGACGCAGGCTGCCGAGTGACTTCAATCCGGCAAGACGTAAACCAAACTTCTCGCCCGCCTCCATGATCGTGTCGTAGACATGTAACGCGTGCTCAGAAGGGATATTGAGTTCGTAACCCAGCTCACCCGCATAAGTGATACGCACACACATCAGCCGCGCGAGACCAATATCAATTTCTCGTGCAGCCCGGAACGGAAAAGCCTCGTTGGACAGATCGACACTGGTGAGCGACTGCAGTAAATCACGTGATTTCGGTCCCTGGATATTGAGCTGGCCGTAACCGGATGTGACATCTGTAATAAACACATGCTGATCATCACGCACGTTACGTCTCATCCAGGCTTCGACATGACGATGCGCGGTATCAGATGCGACTACCATAAACTTCTGGTCACTAATTTTGATGACGGTGAGGTCGGCCTCAAGCTTGCCCTCGTCGTTCAGCCACTGCGTATAGGTAATGCGCTCACTCTCGCCGTTGACCGCATTGGCAGAGATATAGTCCATAAACACACCAGCATCACGACCCTGCACGAGGAATTTGCCCATGAAAGACATATCCATCGCGATCACAGCCTCACGGCATGCGCGATGTTCTTCTTCCCACCACGGAAACCAGTTTTCGCGGCCCCATGAGTACTCTTTAATTTTTGCCTCGTGTCCCTCGGGTGCAAACCAGTACGGCGATTCCCAGCCGCTGATGTCGCCAAAGTACGCACCTTTGCTCGCCAGTCGCTCATGGAACGGGGAACGCTTCGCACCGCGCGCCGTCTGCATGGAACGGGACGGATAACGACACTTGTAAACAGTGCCCAACGACTCGTACGCACGCTGCCTTCGATACTCGGGGTTATTCTGAAAGTTGTGGAAGCGATCGATATTCATGCCGGTGATATCGACATCCGGCTTGCCATTCAATATCCAGTGCGCCATGACGCGACCAATACCGCCACCGGTAATGATACCCACCGAGTTCAGCCCGGCTGCCACGAAATAGTTTTTCACTTCCGGTGCCTCGCCGACGATCGGACTAAGGTCTGGCGTAAAACTTTCAGGGCCGCAGAACAGGTGCTTCATGCCCACTTCCATCGTGATCGGCACGCGACTCATGGCACTTTCCAGGAATGGTGTCAGTCGATCCCAGTCGGCGGGGATTTCGATATAGGAACTATCGTTCGGAATACCTTCGACCTTCCAGGGCGCACAATCCGGCTCAAACAGACCGACCATCAAACCACCGCCTTCTTCGCGGTAGTAGGCATGCACTGATGGATCTTCCAGCACTGGCAACGTCTTGTCGGCACCATCAAACGGCTCGGTGATCAGGTAGTAGTGCTCTGCAGCCTGGTTTGGGATATTCACGCCGGACATTTGTCCCAGTTGGCGCGCCCACATACCGGCACAATTGACGACAACCTCACACTTGATATCCCCTTGTTCGGTACGAACGCCGGTTACCGCGCCGTTCTCAGTGAGCACGTCCACGACCGGGGTATTCTGCAGCAGCGTAGCGCCTTTCAACCGCGCACCCTTGGCCAGCGCCATAGTGATATCTACCGGATTGATGCGACCATCATTCGGTGAATAAAAACCGGCAAGCATGCTGCTGACATCGGCCAGCGGAAACAGCTTCTTGATTTCGGACGGCGATATCTCCAGCACCTCATTACCGTGGCGACGATTGAATGCACTAACCCGTCGATACTCCTCGAGGCGACCCTCGTCGGAGGCTACCTCAATAAAGCCGACTTTCTGAAAGCCGGTAGAAAGCCCGGTTTCTTCTTCCAGTCGCGAATACAGGTCACGCGAAAAACGACGAATATTCAAAGACGTTTCTGACGACGAGCCGTAAATTGTCATCAGGCCGGCGGCGTGCCAGGTCGTTCCCGAGGTCAGTTGATCACGTTCCAGCAAGACGACATCCTTGCAACCCATATCCGCAAGGTTATAGGCCACCGAGCAGCCGATGATGCCGCCACCAATGATGACGACCCGTGCTTGTTCCGGTATTTGGTTTTTTGCCATGATGGTTTTCTTCTTTGTGTGGGGGGTTAAATTTGTATGCTCTTTAACTCGACCTGTTAGCTCGGGTCAGCATTCCTCGTCGGAGCCTGGCCTGCTGCCTGCTTGGGAGGCGTATAGACTACCTTCATCGAATCAATCCTGTTTATCGCGAGCAAGTTTCTCGAAAGCCTGGTCAGCCGCCTGGAAAATAAACTCATCGCCGCGCTTGCTCATGCCGATGTGTTCGTAGAAAGCATGCGCGTCAACATTTTCAGAGTCGACCGAGAGCCGCAGGTGATCGGCACCGCGCCGCTTGCCGACTCGAACTGTCTCGACCACGAGGCGGCGGCCCAAACCGGTGCCACGCTGGCTTGAATCTACGTACAAATCCTG
Source organism: Woeseiaceae bacterium (assembly GCA_024640365.1). Classification (GTDB taxonomy): domain Bacteria; phylum Pseudomonadota; class Gammaproteobacteria; order Steroidobacterales; family Woeseiaceae; genus JAHEFE01. Next base: position 9,844 of record JAHEFE010000049.1, read on the forward strand.
TATGTACACACCCAGTTTGCCGCGCCAGCTCGAATAATTATAGAAAAACAAACAAAGCCCTACAGCTATGCCGTCCTGTTCGGCAATCAAGGCCTCGAAAGCGCGCGGCTCATCGAAACCATTGTGCAAAAAATCTTCTACAGTGCTCCTGACTTTGTGTTCGTGGCCGGTGGTTTTCGCCAAAGCAACAACCATGCCATGCAAATCAGCAGCATCTGAACGTAGCGCCACACGAATTTTTACCTGGTCATTCATACTTCAGAAATTCACCTGATCCGCGCCCTTCAGTTTAAGCATCTCGCGAGCTTCATTCGGAAATATAGACTCATCGTTGGGGTATGAATCGAACCGGTGACGGCACACGTGATAACAACTTTGTCATTCATGAACCGTTTACTCCGTACTCAGTCCCAACTTTGTTGCCAGCGCATCAAGGCTGGCGACAAGCAATTCAATAATTTCATCAATTTGCTCATCAGTAACAATCAATGGTGGGCATACCATGAAATGATCACCAACTTCGCCGCCGCGAGTTCTGCGCGAATAGATGATGAGTCCACGTTGGTAGGCCTCTTCCACCAACACCGTAAAGGCATTCAGTTCGGCCGGCAGCGGTTCCATCGACTTGCGATCAGCCACCAACTCGAATGCCAGCAACAAGCCTTTGCCGCGGACGTCACCAATAAAAGGGTAACGATCCATCAGCGCCGTCAATCGTGCTTTAAGCTTGTCGCCCTGGCGCTCGGCATTGGCAATAAGCTTTTGCTCCAGCAATTCGGTCAACACGGCAAGGCCAGCCGCGCAGGCAAGCGGGTTACCTGCATACGTATAGCCGTGCGCAAATCCGCCGCTATTGATGACGGCGTCGACAATCTTGTTGTCGGCCGCCATGGCACCCAGTGGCGCGTAACCTGCCGCGAAACCCTTGGCCATACCAATAATATCGGGCCGTAGGCCCCAGTGTTCCGTGGCCAGGAAACGACCGGTCCGACCGGCGCCCGTCATGACTTCATCCGTAATCAACAACACGCCAAACTCATCGCAAATTTCGCGCACCCGCGGGTACCAGGAATCGGGAGAAACCAGCGCGCCAGTCGAAGCACCACCGACTGGCTCCATGATGAATGCGAGCACGCTCTCCGGGCCTTGCTTGATTATTTCGTTGCGCAGATTTTCCGCGTAACGCAAGCCGCGCTCTTGGTGACTCAATTCGTCATGATCGAGATAACAGGTCGCTGCCGGAATTTTCGGCATAGGCTTGATCATTTGTTTGAACGGCTCGACAAACTGGGTCATGCCCGTGACGGACAGCGCCCCAAGTGTCGATCCGTGATACGAAGGAAACAGCGAAATCACTTTCCAGCGATCTTGCTGACCGCTCACATAGGCGTACTGCCGCGCGAGCTTGAGGCAGCTTTCAATCGCTTCTGAGCCACCCGAAACAAAAAAGATGCGTTCCATACCTTCTGGCATCAACGATGCTGCAAGTGTCGCCAGATCCTCAGCCGCATCATTCTCAAAATGTAGCCTGTAACCGAATGCCGCTTTGTCCATCTGCTTTTTCATAGCCGCCAGGACGCGCGGATTCGAATGGCCAATATTCGACACCATCGGTCCGCTGGACGCATCGATATAACGCTTGCCGCTGACGTCCCATAAATAAACGCCCTCCGCACGATCCAGCCGTGGCCGACGACTATTGGTTTGGTAGAAAAGATTGCTCTTTTTCTGCGCTGGTTGCTCAGTCATAGTGGGTTTCGCCATCAATCGGCGGTTGCGCCGCCATCAATTGGCAATGATACGCCAGTAATGAAGCTCGCGGCATCCGAGGCCAGGAAACAGGCTGCCTCCGCCACATCAATCGCTGTTGCCATGCGCCCTATAGGAATGCCCGCGGCCGAGCGAGCTTTGCCTTCATCAAGATCCATGCCGCGGGCAATATAGTCGTTATCCATCATCGGCGTATCGGTATCGGTGGGACACAACACATTGATGCGAATGTTGTCACGCGCATGATCAAGTGCCATTGCCTTGGTCATGAGGACGACCGCGCCTTTGCTCGCGCAGTACGCCGCGGCTTCTTCGCCACCGATCAAACCCCAGTCTGAAGCGATGTTGATGATACTGCCGGAACGCTGCGTCAACATGAAACGTAGCGCAGCTCGCGCCATAAAAAAGGTTCCACTAACATTGGTTTGGATGGTTGCATGCCAGACTTCGTCGCTTGTATCCACAGTCGAAGCCGCCCGCCAAATACCAGCACTGTTGATCAATACGTCGAGACGCCCGTAAGCATCGATCGTTTTTTGTACAGCCGAATCACAAAAGCCGGAGTCACAGACGTCCCCCGCGAGAAACTGTGCTTTGCCGCCCGCTGCGGTGAGTGCCTCGCACATTGCAGTGCCCCGAGCCAGATTGCGTCCCGTTAGCATCACTGCCGCGCCGCGCTCTGCAAATAGTTTTGCGCAAGCCTCACCAATGCCAGAGGTTGCGCCCGTTACGAGCACTACCCGACCATCAAATCCGTGGCTCAATCTCGACTCCCGCTGCAAATAAAGTATCAGTACAGCCTCGCGCAGTGCAGCACGAGGTAAAAAAACCACACCGTGCGTCGCAGCAAATAGTCATTCAGCTGTAATTCAATTGGCGCTCAGCTCAAAGATATAGGATGCTAGTCTGGAAATCTCACCGATTTCACAAGACGAAATGCTCGACTGACAACGAAGGCGCAATAACCTATGTCAAATATAAAAGACCCGTCTCTTAAAGACGCGCTTATTCCAATTCTTTCGCTCATCGCATTACTTTCACTCTCGGTATCCCTGTTTGGCGACAGCTCTTCCGCTGGCCCGAATCAGATCGTATTGATTATCGGTGCGGCTATCGCTTCAATCATCGCCGTGCGCAATGGCCACACCTGGAACGACATCCAGGCCGCCATGGTCGCCGGTATCGGCACCGCCATGGGGGCGATCCTGATACTTTTATCGGTAGGCGGATTGATTGGTACCTGGATGATGGCCGGAACCGTTCCGTCCATGATTTATTACGGGCTCGAACTCATGAACCCGCACGTTTTCTACGCCGCCACCTGCCTGATTTGTTCAATCTCATCATTGAGTATCGGCAGCTCGTGGACGGTTGCAGGTACACTTGGTGTTGGCCTGATTGGCGTCGCCATGGGGCTGGGCTTGTCTCCGGAAATTACTGCTGGCGCGGTCGTGTCAGGCGCCTATTTCGGCGACAAGATGTCACCATTGTCAGATACGACCAATCTCGCACCCGCCGTGGTCGGGACGGACCTGTTTACCCATATCAGGCACATGGTCTGGACTACTACTCCGTCATTTATCATCGCGCTCACCATGTTTGCGATCGTCGGACTGGGCACGGACGTCAATACTGACAGCGCGGCGCTGGAACAGACCATGGATACGTTGAGCAGTTCGTTCAATATCACGCCGTTAGCACTTTTTCCGCTAGCGGTGGTGTTCTTCCTGGCAATGCGCAAATTCCCGCCATTACCGACGATCCTGTTTGGCGCGCTGCTCGGCGGCATAACAGCCGTCATTTTGCAGCCAGACGTAGTACTCGCTTTCGCTGATTCTTCCTCCGTCGGCAAAGGTCTCGGGTTTACCAAAGGGGTCTGGCTCGCGCTGGCCGATGGTTATGTATCGTCTACCGGCGTTGCAGACGTAGACAGCCTGCTATCACGTGGGGGAATGAGCAGCATGCTGACGACCATCTGGCTAATCATCAGCGCCCTGGCTTTCGGCGCGGTGCTCGAACATGCAGGCATGTTGGAACGTCTGATTCGTTCGGCATTAAAAATGGCGAAGTCCACCGGTTCACTGGTCGCAACCGTCGTTTGCACCTGCATAGGTGTCAACATTATCGCGGCCGATCAGTACATGGCTATCGTATTGCCAGGCAAGATGTACAAAGCGGAATTCGCGCGCCGCAACCTCGACTCCCGCAACCTGTCACGCATTATCGAAGACTCGGGAACCCTGACTTCGCCTCTGGTGCCGTGGAACACCTGTGGTGCCTATATGGCAGCAACACTGGGCGTGGCAACGTTCGCCTATCTGCCATTCGCATTCTTTAACCTGATTAACCCGCTGGTTTCGATCGCTTATGGCTATACCGGCTTTACGATCAAGCGTATCGATGAAGACAAGGACATACTGACAAGCTGATTACTTCGCCTCTGCCAGTAAAGCGCGAGTTGCTTCAACAAGCCTCTCGAGCACAGTCTCAGATACGACGTCTATGTGCTGGGCCTGATCGTTTTGGCTGCGTAGCAGGCGGTTGCCGGTAGCAACGGCAACCGTCAGGCCACTGTTATCAATATCAGCCAGTCGCTCCAGCTGCCCCGGCAATAACGGGGCAGTTGTGCCCAGCACCGTGACCTGGCTCGAGAGCTGCGGGCCACCACAACGAACGAACTCGATTTCGTAACCACTTACCGCTTTGCTGCTGCCGGCAACAGGCCATGCCGGAGCCTGTCCGGGCTTGCTATCGGTCAGAACGTCCAACAACTCCGGCTGCCAGTTATCCGCCAAAGCTGGCGACGCAATATCCAGGCCCATACACAAGGGTGGCCAGCCGAGATCGAGTGGCGCCTCCACATCGCGACGATCGGCAAGAGCCATGCCCGAGTCATATATTTTTCCAAGCAACGGCGTTGGCGTAATAAATAGCGGTGCTGAAATCGTGCGGAACTCATCCGCAACACCATTACCAATCAGGGCACGAAAACCATGCCGTCCTTTATAAGCTACAAAAAAGCGACCGGCTGGCGCGTTCCAGGGCTCCAGCATGAGTGCGAGACAATAATTCGTTCCGACGCGCCTAAACATTGTTTGTCTCCCCATGATCACTGGCTTGCAGCTCAAACAATCGCTTGTGCTCCTGCATGATTTCTCGCGTTCGGGTCAGCGGCAGTGCGGGCACGAAAACATCATCGGCACCGGTCATGTCCGTGGCCATGCACAGCGCATTGATGATCGCTTCTTCAACCGCCTCGGCGGTCGCCTGCAACAACGGTGCAATATCGAATTGCTCAACGGACTTCATACTGTAGGTTTCGCCACGCCAAAACTTCTCGCGGGCGATCGGATTCGCCGTTGAAAAAGCGAGCGCAAAATCACCGCTGCCATTGCCGGAAATACTGCCAGTCTTGGCGAGTCCGTGAGTTGCGCGCCGTGCAATTCGATTGAGCTGGTGGCTAAGCAGCGGCGCATCAGTCGCGATGATCATGAGAATTGAATTAATTTCGCCGCGAGGATTTTCAACCACCGGCAACTCCTCGCCAACCGGTACGCCGTCGATACGCAACTGCGAACGCAGCCCATGATTCGCCTGCACTATCGCGCCAACCGTATAAGGTCCACCCTGATCTCCAAGAGTGACCACCCGCGAGGCGGTTCCACTACCCCCTTTAAACTCGTAACAAACCATTCCAGTGCCGCCGCCGACCGCGCCCTCTTCGACGGGGCCAGTAGCTGCCTTCTCCAATGCCGCTCGCACGTGTTCGCCGTGAACGTGGCGACCCACAGTGTCATTCAGCCCACCGGTGCCACCATCGTAGGTTTCACCGACGAGAGGAATACCCTGAGGCAGGTCATCCTGTGGCTGCAACTTGAGTAATTCGTCATACACCATGCCCACACTGCCGGTGTTCGTCAGGCACAAGGGCGAATTAAGAACACCCATTTGCCGAGCCTGCAAAATGCCCGATAACTCCCCATTGCCGTTCGGCGCATCGACTCCGCAAGGCATGAATTCGTTAACAATATTACGACTGGGCCAGATCGCGGTCACGCCGGTACGAATCGGCCCCTTGCCAATTTCCAGCTTACCGCTACCGCTGATCAACGTGGTATGACCCACCTCAACGCCGGCCACATCGGTAATTGCATTCCACTGACCCGTCGGCAATTGACCAATGCGAAAACCAAGGTCACGCGCTCGATGTCTGCCCACGACAGGCTCTTTGCTGAGATCCACACACGCTCCCAGGAGAGGTAACGAGCTTAATTGAAAAAACGTTCGTCGACTAAGACTCATAATGCACTCTCGCTTGCCAAGACCAGGGAAAGATGAAATTGTAGCTGAGCAGTACCCTATCACCTAAACGGAGCATTCGCATTGTGAAACGCCTCTTCAGAAAACCACGATCAAACTGTCACATGATTGCTGCGAGCCAAGCACAAAGTACGATTCCGTTACATCAGGTGCTAACCATTTTTATGCTCTTCAGCGGCGGCCTGTTGCTGGGGTGCCAGCAAGTACCGAAAGCAGATGTCGTTTTCACGAACGGCGGCATCTATACGGTGGATAGCCAAAACAGATGGGTCGAAGCGGCCGCCATCAGCGATGGCGTCATTGTAGCCACTGGCAGCAACAAGGATATTGCCAGTTATATCGGCGCGCAAACTCGCGTTGTCGATCTCACCGGCAAGATGGCACTGCCCGGTTTCACGGATGCCCATGTGCATGTCATCAATGGCGCGTCCGACCTCCATAGCTGCGTTTTAAATGACGCA
>JAHEFE010000017.1 GCA_024640365.1 Woeseiaceae bacterium
CGCAGTGGAAGAATGTTTGGAAGGCGTACCTGACTAATGCCTATGGTTGTCGGTTAGACTTCGATTTGTCACTATTTGTGTTGTTAGCCTTTGAATCGGTAGTTCCTATGACGTCACTATCAAAGCAAAAACAGACTCTCGGCCTCATCATTTGGGTCGTTATAAGCTTTACGGCGTCCGCCATCGGTGCGCTCGCCTCGATTCAGGCAAAATCTTTCTATAGCCAGCTGGTTCAGCCTTCGTGGGCACCCCCCGGTTCGGTGTTTGGCCCGGTCTGGACTGTGTTGTACGCCATGATGGCTATCGCCGCTTGGCTGGTCTGGTGCAGCGGCGGGTTTCGCCCCAACCGCATCCCGCTCTCATTCTTTTTGGGACAACTTGCATTCAATGTTCTCTGGAGCTGGTTCTTCTTCGCCTGGAGCCTGGGTTCGCTGGCATTTGCAGATATTCTTTTTCTCTGGGTCTTGATTGTTATCACCCTCGTTTCATTTTGGCGAGTACGGCCTCTTGCGGGCGCTCTGCTCATACCTTACTTGCTTTGGGTTAGTTTCGCAGGCGCACTTAACTACGCAGTGTGGCAACTCAACCCGCAGATACTGGGTTAGCGGTTTGTTGATTGACCAGCGTACGCGGTCAGATATGGCGGAGTGCAACCGCCAAGGAAAGCTGTTCGCCGTAAGAGGAGTCCATCGAATGCAAATTCGGAAAAACGAAAACTGTGACGCTTGAAGCAGTACAAGATTATTTTTCCGACTTCGATATGGATCATCGGATCATGGTCTTGGATACGTCCACCGCAACCGTTGACGAGGCAGCAATTGCGCACGGCGTGGAGCCGGATCAGATTGGAAAGACATTGTCATTCAAGCTCGAAGACGCTGCTATCTTAATTGTCGTGGCGGGAAGAGCCAAAATAGACAACAAGAAGTACAAAAGTCAATTCGGCAAAAAAGCAAAAATGCTAAGTCCTGACGAGGCTCTTGAACGTACCGGGCATGCGGTAGGGGGCGTTTGTCCGTTTGCATTGAAGAATCCAATTGATGTGTATCTGGATATATCGCTTAGGAAACACCAGGAAATTATCCCGGCTGCCGGTGATCAGAATTCGTCGATCCGACTGAGCTTGGACGAACTGGAAAAGCATTCAAACTGTAAGGCCTGGGTCGATGTTTGTAACCAAGTCGATCACTGATGTTTGCGGCTAACGAATTGCAAGCCAAGTGTGAGTTAACATCGTTAACAGAGTGCTACTGGAGCGCCAAATGTTATTAGAGTTCTTGGAATCCCTGCATATAGTTTGGATCTGTTTGGGCGTCACTTTTTTAATGCTGGCCTTTGTCGAAGTTGGTCATCAGTTCGGTGTACATGGTCGAAGTCGTCAGGATAAAGAAGCGCCGACGTCCCTGGGGCCAATGGTTGGAGCATTATTGGGCATGCTGGCGTTTGTGCTCGCCTTTACTTTTTCCATGGCTTCTTCCCAGCACGACCTCAGGAAACAGAATGTTCTCGAAGAAGCCAATTCAATCGGCACGGCATATCTGCGGGCCGACTTGATTGATGAACAATATGAATTAGAGGTAAAACGCCTGTTGAGTGAATATGTAGACATTCGCCTGCAGGCAGCAAATGGCGGTGATTTGGATATATTGATCGAGAAATCGGTCGAGATACACAACCTGTTGTGGCAACAGGTTTCATTGGCGGCATTAGATAAGCCGAATACAAATACGTCGCTCATGATTCAGGCAACCAACGATGTAATTGATGTGCATGAAAAGCGAGTAATGGGCTCTCTGCATAATCGAATTCCCGGTACAGTCTGGCTGTCGTTGGCTGCGATCACGGCGCTGACAATGATTGCTTTGGGCACTCAAATTGGCCTCGCGGGGAAGCGAAGATTGATTGCCGTGATTCCTTTGGTCCTTGCTTTTGCAGTGCTCGTGACACTTGTTGTGGATCTCAATCGTCCGCAAAATGGTCTGATAACTGTTGGGCAACAGTCGATGGTGGCTCTTCAACGAAGTATGAAACACCATTCCGAATAAACCATCGCGTTTGATTCGTAGTCAGGGGCCATATTTGTACACACTGGGAAATGAAACATGGCTGAAGCCGAGGAAAAACGTGCTGATATCAGAAAGCGCCGGATTCATGCTTCTCAGGAAGCCGTATTCGCGGCAATTCGTGATCCGGAGCGGTTGGCCAGGTGGTGGGGTCCCGCGGGTTTTACCTGTACCTTCGAGGAATTCGACTTTAGGCCCGCCGGAAACTGGCGGTTCACGATGCACGGGCCGGATGGCAAGAATTATTGGAACGAAAGCACTTTTACGGAAATCGTCCAAAATAGTCGCGTGGTTATTGAGCATGGATCAGGTCACCATTTCTTCCTCACGATTTCGTATGATCCGATTGGGGAGGATACCCTGGTAGGTTGGCGGCAAGTATTCGATACCGAAGAGCATTATCGGAATATCGCGGAATTCGTGGCTGAAGCTAATGAGCAGAATCTCGACAGAATGGAAGCCGAGGTTATGCGAGTTGCTAGTGGCGGCCGAGAATCCTGATCCAGGATACGATCACCCACATGAATTCCGGAGAGATCAAGATGTTCGACATTAATCACGAGGTAGGAATCAAAGCTTCGCCGGAGACAATATACGAGGCATTGACGACTGATAAGGGCTTGGCGACATGGTGGACCGATAATGTACGCGGCGCCGGCAAAGTGGGGTCAGTTATCAGGTTTCGTTTTGGTGAGAGTGGCCACGATTTCAAAGTGACGGAATTGATTCCAGGCAAGATTGTTCGCTGGTCACACTCCGGAAGCTGGCCGGAGTCATGGTTAGGGACCGAAGTTCTTTTTCAAATAAAAGCTGATGAGGATCAAACGTTCGTGAGGTTTACTCATTCCAGATGGCAGGAGTCAACTGACTTCATGGCACATTGCAGTACCAAGTGGGCGGTATTTTTGATCAGTCTCAAGGATGCTCTGGAGAGCAATCGAGGCAGACCTTTTCCAAATGATATTCAAGTTAATCATTCTTGAGGCACGGGCGCTGGAGCGGGTTGCAAGTCTGATAATTGTTCCGTCGTGCCCTTTGCGCTGGCTGGCATATCCTTCGCAAGTCCAACCAAAGTTCACTTTGGGCACTCTACGTGAGTCTCGGATCCTAACCTACCGGGAAGGCTCAGCCACGACATTCCCGACTTCGATTGCCGCTCCGGTGGTGGCCAGCCGATGATGATTGGAGGAAAGGGGTATTCCGCGGGAGCTCATCTAGCCCGGTGGGCGGAGGGAAGCGTCTTCCAGGGAGACCTTTGTCGTCCCAATTGATGTATCATTTTGCCTAACCGCAGCGGCCTAGAGGGGTCGTTGATTCATCAGGAACTGGCGCAATCGTCAGGTGCTCGTTCACCAGGGAGCCACTATGGACAGCAAAGAAAAATTGAGCTCGATGACCGTATTATTGCATTGGGGCGTAGGCCTTGCTGTGATCATGTTATGGATGGCCGGTTGGTATATCGCCGAAACGGATAGTTCCGGCCTGCTGCCGATACATAAGTCGATTGGTATGTTGCTACTGCCCATTATTTTGATCAGAGTATGGTGGCGCATGAAGAGCGGCTGGCCACAATCAATTCGCGACCACAACGCCATTGAAAAATTGATCGCAAGATCAACCCACTGGTTTCTGCTAATTGCGATTATTGCAATGCCTCTGTTCGGCATGCTCTGGCAGGTTGCCGGAGGCCACGGATTATTTATATTCGGTATCGAAGTCGTTCATCCAAACTTCAGCGTCGCCGATCCGTCCAAGACCGAGGCAATTTCAAAGGCCTGGCGCAAGATTGGCAGCGAGGGGCACGAAATCACCGCTTATCTGTTGCTCGCAGCAATTGCGCTGCATGCACTTGCCGGACTTAAAAGTCATTTCATCGACAAAGATAAAACATTGCTCAGAATGCTTGGCAAAAAAGTCGACTAGCTTGTCTCGTACTTATGGCGTGGACCCACGCTGTGTTGAAGGTACGCGCCAGATTTGCGACGGCGCGATACGAACGTAGTCTGCGGTGGAATCGGATGGCTGCCGAGATCGACCAATCATATTTTCTGATGGAGGGGTGGTTGTGAATTACATTGATGGATTTGTTGCTGCGGTTCCTAACGCAAATAAGACCTTGTATACAAGGACCGCCAAAAAGGCTGCCGCCATTTTCAAAGATCATGGCGCCTTGAGTGTTATTGAAAATTGGGGGGACGATGTTCCAGCGGGCAAGCTGACCTCTTTCCCACTGGCAGTGAAATGCAAGCCGGATGAAACGGTGGTTTTTTCCTGGATAGTGTGGCCATCCAAAAGTGTCCGCAACAAAGGAATGGAAAAAGCCATGGCAGATCCGCGATTTGATTTTGCAAACAACCCGATGCCCTTTGATGGGAAAAGAATGATTTTCGGGGGATTCAAAACGATCGTGGATGAGTAGTGAAAATCGGGTAAATCCGGTTTCTCCGGGTACCAACTCCAAGCCATGAAGGTGCGCGGCTGATGACATGACAGATTTGTATCCAGCTGCGCCACTGTCCCTAGCGTTTTTAATTGCAAGCCTGGTTCTGGCAATCACGCCTGGACCAGGCGTGATCTATATTGTTACTCGCAGTATCGTCCAGGGGCGCGCGGCTGGTCTGGCATCAGTCGCGGGTGTTGCGCTTGGCAACCTGGGCAATGCCATAGGTGCGTCTTTAGGTCTTGCAGCATTATTAATGGTTTCGTCACTGGCCTTTGCGATGGTCAAGTATACCGGCGCAATTTATCTCGCCTATCTTGGTATCCAGACGCTACGCCCATCGCCATTGGCAAGCGACCGCACCGCACCCGCTGCCGCAGAGCCGGGACGAATTTTCCGGGATGGCTTTATCGTGGCATTGCTCAACCCCAAGACGGCGTTATTTTTTGCCGCATTTATTCCCCAGTTTCTAAGTCTCGGCGCCTCACCGATCTTGCAGAGCGTGCTGCTTGCCTTTGTCTTTGTAACGATAGCGGCAGCTACCGATAGTGTTTATGCCGTGGCGGCCGGTGCCATCGCGCCGGTGTTGCGAGCCGGTGGGGTGCGTATCCTGGGGCGTATTCTGGGTGGTGGTGTGCTGCTCGGGCTGGGAATTTTGACAGCGCTAGCGGGATCCGATGGTAGTGCATAGGTCACAGGCTCACTGGAACAGCATGTCTCTGGAATCGCATACACGAGTCATGTTGCGACGCTGATAACCCCGTCGTAAGCTGTGTCGCAGTCAGTGCCGACGACAGGTTTAAATTGCTATGCGCCCCATTTTTCTAACCGTCATTTTGCTAACCATGAGCAATGTCTTCATGACTTTTGCCTGGTATGCGCACCTGCGAGAGTTGAGTCAGAAGCCCTGGATCATTGCCGCGTTGGTAAGCTGGGGCATCGCGTTTTTCGAATATATGCTGCAGGTACCAGCGAATCGGATTGGTTACTCAGTGCTTTCGATAGGGCAACTTAAAATCCTCCAAGAGGTCATAACATTGACGGTTTTCGTACCCTTTGCGTTCTACTACCTGCGCGAGCCTTTGAAACTGGATTATTTGTGGGCGGGCCTCTGCATTCTTGGTGCGGTGTTTTTTATTTTTCGCGGCAACGCAGCGAGCATCTAACGGGAAAAATGGATTTGCGGAGTTGATAGATTGGCTCTATAAGCGCATGTTGGTCATGCTGAGTATATTTGCCGTAAGCAAGTGGTCAATTGTCGGTAGTGTAAAATACATTGCTGCCGTCTGAGTGAAGGCGAGGTTAATGGCACCACAGTTTGCCAAATCATTATGAGTAAAACTACCAAAGCGGTTTTGTTGTCTGCGCTGGTTTTCCCTGGCAGCGGGCACTTGTATCTCAGGAAATATATTCCCGGGCTTGTGTTATTTTTATGCTCGTTACTTGCGGCCTATTTCGTTTTCTCGAGTGCCTGGACCGAGGCACTGGAGATCGTCGATAAAATTGATATCAATGATGCAATGACTAACCCCAATGCGCTGGCGGATTATGTGGCCGCAGAGTCCAGTGCGGCGACAACGTCGTCATGGAGTTTTTCGGAAATAGTATTTTTGGTCAGTTGGGTCATTGGGATCATCGATACCTACCGATTGGGGCGTATACAGGGAGAGATTGACGCCGGATCGAGCACCGACGACATGGCATAACGTTCCAGGTTCAATTACTGTTTGATTTGAAAGTTCAGGCTTGACGGTAGCGATTACGCATTCCGGGGCGATTCTGGTTATCGTGGGCGGATGGGAGACAAAGATGGCGCGGTTTCTAAAAAATAAAGATGCATCCATAGGTCATGCCCCGGGGGAGCTGATTTTTATTGGCCAGAAAAAGGTCGAAGAGACGACTATTCGCGTCATTGACTATGATCACGAACACCTGAGCGATCAGGAGTTGAAGGATATCAAAGACGGTCTCCCTTACAAAGAGACGCCAACTGTCAGCTGGATCAACATTAACGGTTTGCATGATACCGAAGTAATCAGTCAGGTTGGCGAGGCCTTCGATATACATCCGCTGGTGCTGGAGGATATTGTCAACACCGGGCAACGGCCCAAGATGGAGGACTATGACGACTACCTGTTTTTCGGCCTGAAAATGATGCGGTATGACGAGGATGAAGGCGTCATTCAAAGTGAGCAGTTGAGCATTGTACTTGGAAAGTCATTTATTCTTACGTTTCAGGAACGTCCTGGCGATGTATTTGAGCCGGTGCGGGAGAGGATCAGAAAGCACAAGGGCAGGATTCGGAAGGTAGGCATCGATTATCTGGCGTACGCGCTGCTCGATACCGTTGTTGATAATTACATATTCATCATCGAGCGGATGGGAGAGCAGATAGAAGATATTGAGACTGAGATTCTTGATAATCCAACTCAGGATGTCCTGGAGCGCATTAATGACTACAAACGGGAGATGAACTATTTGCGCAAGGTGATTCGCCCGGCACGGGAGTTCATGTTGCAGCTCGCCAGGCTCGATTCGGATGTCATCCATGAGGACACAGTGCCGTTTCTCAAAGATCTTCTGGACCTGGTTAGCCAGGCCGTGGAGGTCGTCGATACCTACCGGGAAATGCTTTCCGACCACCTCAATATTTATAACACCGGTGTTAACAACCGGCTGAACGAAATTATGAAAGTGCTGACAATATTTTCAGCAATATTTATTCCGCTGACATTTATCGCCGGGATCTACGGCACTAATTTTGACAACGTACCTGAACTCCATTTTCGATACAGCTATTTTGTCATGTGGGGTGCTTTTGTCGCCGTGGCATTGGCAATGCTGCGGTTTTTCCGGGGAAAGAACTGGTTGTAGTTAGCGATGACTTACGACCAGGTCCTTGGTTTTATCCGATACCACGGTGTGGTTTTGCAAAGCGCACGGGGGAGCGAGCCGTCGCTCGCTGCTCGAATCACCGGGGAACCGATACGAGGCAGCTGGTGGTCACACCCTGATAGCCACGCAATTTTCTACCTGATCAATAAGGTGCATAACTCAAGTGCTGTCCTGACTTGTAATCTTGCGGGAGGCAAAATTACTTATGTCCATCGTCGACTCTGGCCGGCGTTCCTGTGCCTCGCGGAGAAGTTTCCCGATGGCGCGCTGTACAAAGTCAATGAAGTTCATTTACTGTCAGGCAGGCATGCAAGGCAAGACATTCCTTTTTCTCAATGGGCGCCCGATGAAGCTCTGAAGTCGGCGGCCAAATTGTCCGTGAAGGATGCGAGTGCAGAAATTGAAATATGGTTGCAGCGTTACGGAATTGGCTGATGGCCACTAGAGGGTAGGTCTGACCGCAGTTGCGAGATACCTCGCAGGTTGCGAATAATGTTGAATAGGGAGCGATCGAATGACCCAGCTCATCGAAAAAGAAGAGATAACGCCACTTTGTCCACATTGCTCAAGTCCCCTGCAGGAAATATGGTTCAGAAAGCTCAGAGCGTTTCTGGGTCGCCGCTACGTTTATTTTTGTCCCAAGTGCCGCAAGACACTTGGTGTGTCGCATCGTAAAGGGTTCTGGATGGGCTAGGTCATGCGTCCAGCGCCTAGCGGGCGATGTTTGAGGTTATTTATGGCAACCAGTTGCGTTCCTGTTTTAGTTGAGTAATACTTGAGTACTCAAATATCACTCAAGGTTTTATCATGACTCAATCCCCGCCAAGTTCTACGTATCTGATTCAGCACGCGTTGCTTGCCTCAAGAATGACAAAGACGGTTGACGGTCAGCTCAGTGTGCATGGGATCAGTTTCACCGAGTACCTCATCATGTATCACCTCAATGGTGCGCCATCGCAAACAATGCGCAGGATAGAGTTGGCGGAACATGTGGGGATCAGTGCTTCAGGTGTCACACGATTGATTGCGCCTATGGAAAAAATAAAAATCGTCGAAAAAGAGGCTAATCCGAGGGATGCCAGGCAAAGCCTCGTCAAACTTTCAAAAACGGGTCAGCGTCTCTTTACTGAGTCTACGGTCAGCTTTGAGCATTGTGCGAATGAATTGCTGCGCAATTTGAGCGAAAATCAGCTTGAGAAATTGCTTGAGCTGTCGGCCAGAATTTCCTGAGTTCGGCACAATGTCGCGTAAGACGTATATTCAAAAGGTAGGCACGTAGTCGGCTCTGCTACTCATGAACCATGACCGGCTGTTGCGGATTTGCGTTAAGTGAGCTGCATACCCAATACTGGATCGTGAACTATCGCTTTTTGCTTTACAAAATGCGACTAGGGAATACTTGATCGAGACTAGGAAAAGTTATGCAAACAAAATACCTGATGTTGTTGAGTGCTTGTTTCAATGGCGGTCTTGGATTGGCAGCCTCTTTCGCCCCGCAGGAAATTCTTTCCTCTCTTGATATTATTCCGTGGGCCCAGACAGTATTGCTGCTGCAAATTATGGGGGCTTTGTATCTTGGTTTCGCGATACTTAACTGGATGGCTCGTGGAGTGTTGATCGGGGGCGTTTACAGTCGTCCATTGGCAA
This sequence comes from Woeseiaceae bacterium, assembly GCA_024640365.1. Lineage (GTDB taxonomy): Bacteria > Pseudomonadota > Gammaproteobacteria > Steroidobacterales > Woeseiaceae > JAHEFE01. Next base: position 9,046 of record JAHEFE010000017.1, read on the forward strand.
TCGCGAATTTCGCACATTTCGGAATTGTGACGATGGCGATGAGCAAAATGTTCGCCGGCAACCAAGACCCGCTGCTACTTGCAGGTGCCGTTATTTACGGCGTTTTCGCCGTATGGTTTGGTATTGTGCTGTTCACGCATCCTGTTTTTAATAAGACGTGAGCCGATTTGTCCAACTGAGCTATCATTTTTGTATGGTTCGGCGGGAAATGCAAAGGTACCAAGCAATAAGTTCGAAATCAGGGATAGGAGATAGGCTGTGGTTGCGAACGTGAAAAAGCACCTGAGTCCCGTATTGTTTGTATCTCATGGCGGCGGGCCTCTGCCCTTACTGGGTGATAAGCAACACGTTCAACTTGTAAGCAGCTTGCAGGAAATTGCGGCTGGGATGCAAAAGCCAGCAGCTATCCTGGTTATAAGTGCACACTGGGAGACCCTTAAACCGACAGTGACGACAGGACCGAATCCATCATTGATCTATGACTACTCCGGCTTTCCCAAATCTGCATATGAGATCACTTATCCCGTGAAAGGTCAGCCAGCGATCGCTGCCGAAATTCTGTCGATGCTGAGCAAAGACAAAATAGCGGCAAGCCAGGATCCAGACAGAGGCTTCGACCACGGGGTTTTTGTACCGCTGAAGATCATGTATCCGGATGCAAGCATCCCGTGCGTACAACTCTCACTCTGCAGAACGCTGGATCCGGCGGAGCATTTGCAGGTTGGTAGGGTACTTGCGGAGCTGAGACGCTCCAACGTGATGATTATAGGATCGGGATTTTCGTTCCATAACCTGAAGGCATTTTTTTCCACGCCAACACGTGACGAAATAGCGCTAAACGAATCATTTGAACGATGGTTGATTGACGCGTGTACGGATTCAAAATTCAATTACGCAGCCAGGGCGGAAAAATTGGCGGCGTGGTCAGCCGCGCCTGGTGCGAAATTTTGCCATCCCCGGGAAGAGCATTTGATTCCATTGCATGTCTGCGTCGGGGCGGCTCAATCCGTGGCGAAAAAGGTTTTTGAATTTGATGTCATGGGCAGAAAGGCATGTCATATTCTTTGGTAGACGTAAGAGCACTGGCGATTGGATGATCAGACGACGAAATTTTATTGCAGGCGTTGGTGCCGCAGCGGTCGTTGTGACATTACCAGCTTGTACGATAGGGTCGGAGCAGGTTGATATGTATGGCTTGATAGGGAAAATAACAGCGGCTACCGGTCAGCGTGAGGCGTTAATCGCCATTCTGATTGATGGCGTAGGCGGTATGCCGGGCTGTCTCAGTTACGTAGTGGCCAGGGACGCCGCGGACGACGATGCTTTGTGGGTTACTGAGGTCTGGGAGAGTAGAGAAAGTCATCAGGCATCTCTTTCCTTGCCGTCGGTGCAAGATGCGATCGCCCGGGGCCGACCATTGATCGTCGGGTTTGGCGAAAGATTTGAAACGGAGCCAGTTGGAGGCCACGGCCTGAATTAACAAGGGGAAAAATAATGACTTCAACAAATGAAGTGCTAAATCACCATTTGAAGTGTTTCGGAGAGGGGGATCTTGAAGGTGTCCTGGCTGATTATACCGAGGAGTCGGTGGTGATGACGCCACAAGGCACTCTGAAGGGACTCGCCGCAATAACGCCCATGTTCGTTGGTATGTTCGCTGAATTTGGCAAGCCAGGCGCATCGTTTAACATGCAAAAGGTCTTGGTCGAAGGGGATTACGCTTACATACTTTGGAGCGCCGAGACTGCCGATAACGTTTACGAAATGGCGAGCGACACCTTTGTAGTTAAAGGTGGAAATATTGTGGCGCAAACATTTGCCGCGAAAATAACGCCGAAAGGCTGATGCGGAATCTTGATGCAAAGTGGCGAACTCGCAACTAAAGTGCCCGACGGTGACCGAAACCGGCTGTCGAACGCTCATTTGCGGGTCGCTCGTTCATCGAACGATCTAAATGCCGCGATACACTTTTATCGAGACGGACTTGGCTTCGATGTCTTGTCCGAGTTCAAAGACCATGACTCCTTCGATGGCGTCATGCTCGGCCACGAGCGTGCTGCATATCATCTGGAATTTACCAAAAACCATGGTGCTATTGCTCCCATCGCACCCGACAAGGAGCAGCTTCTGGTGTTTTACTTGCCGGACAAAGACGAGTGGACGCGGGCGGTTGCGCGGATTCTAAGCATTGGCTGTACTGCAGTACCGCCAGTCAATCCATACTGGAATCGAATGGGTCAGACATTTGAAGATCCCGACGGTTATCGAGTAGTTTTGCAACATGGCAGTTGGCCTGCCTAAAGACCAACCGCTACTGGCAGGCAGACCAAGGTAGCAGCTCGCAACATTTGGCGTGCGTATACTGGTTCTTGCGTACAAGGTAGTATGAATTGTGAGCGGCAGCAGCAGAGCTATTTCCAGTGCTTAGCCGTAGGGGGGCATGGTGAAAAAAATACTGGCCGTTATTATTGCGCTTGTCATCGCGGGTGGTTTGGCATTCGCAGGTTTTATTGGCTGGGCGCTGTATCCACAATTCAATCCGCAGCCATTGCCTTCTGCATTGGTTGCGGCGACTGATGTTGCCGGCATAAGACGATTGCAGGATGCTGAGGATGTTGCCGACTACGCGCCACTTGCCAAGTCATTTCAGCCGCAGAGGGTGGCCAGTTACTGTGGGGTAGCTTCCAGCGTTTCCGTATTGGCGGCCCTGGGTATCAAATCGAGCCAATGGAGCTTCTTTACCGATGAAGCGAGTCGAGTGCGCTCCCGCTACGATGTGACTTTTGGAGGCATGTCGTTGCCAGACCTTAATGGATTACTCAAGGCGCATGGATTGCACACCTCGATGCATCACGCGGATGAGTTCGACGTTAATGACTTCCGGGACGTTGTCGAGAAAAATCTGGCACATGAAGGAGATTATTTGATCGTCAATTACCAAAGGGATGCGCTGGGCCAGGGCCGGGTAGGTCATATTTCACCATTGGCTGCATACGATCAGGAGTCAGATAGCGTGCTGATCATGGACACCGCCGCGCATAAATATCCACCGACCTGGGTGCCGGTTGATTTGCTGTATGCGGCAATGAACACGAAAGATTCGGCGTCAGATAAGATGCGTGGGTACGTTGAAGTCTGGAAATAGAGATCGATCTACTTTTTGATACTGCAGGAAGCTACAGAATGCCAAGCACCGACGCACCTTTTCACGCTCATATTTATTACTTGCTTGAGGAGCGTACTGTGGCGTCCTCGCTACGCAGCTTGCTGACAACTAAAATGGAAAGTGGGAAAATACCCGAGCTTGTTTTTATCGGTGAACTGCGGGATCAAAAAGTCGGTCCCCATCCCATTCCACAGTTCGAAATTCATTTCACAGAATCGGCATTACCAGCTCTCAAAAAGATACTCGAGCGCTCGGGACTGAAAGTATTACTTCATCCTCTCACCGACGATGATCTGGCCGACCACACGACTCTTGCTCAATGGATAGGCGGGGAGGCGCTCGATCTTGATTTGGCACCGCTGGATCCCCCCGGCCAAAATCAGGGCATTGCGAGGTTCGCAAAGACAGATTTTTGATCCCAATAGGGCTACGATCAGTTCGGAGGGCGCTGCGCCCCGGGGCAAGGGACAATGACTCAATCCAGAATCAGTGCGTTTACAGCATCGGAGTGGCGAGAATATCGAGCCTTGCGCTTGCGTGCGCTGAAAGAGTCCCCGGAAGCATTTTGCAGCACGTATAGCGGCTCAATTCAATTGCCCGATGAAGATTGGCAAGAACGATTGCGTGGTTTAGATCCTTCCCTTGAGCGGCCGCTTGTGGCGCGCGTGGCCAACGTCGATGCGGGCATGGGCTGGGTCCACATTGACCCGGCAGAGCCGCGCACAGCCCATCTCTTACAAATGTGGGTGCCGCCTGAGCACAGAGGAAGGGGGTTGGGGCGTGAGCTATTAAGCGACGCGATCACCTGGGCAAAACAAAATGGCGCGAGCAAAATGGTGCTGGGTGTTACTACCGGTGATAGCCCGGCGCGAGTGATGTATGAATCGGCAGGTTTTGTTGCAGTAGGAGATGAGGAATTGCTGCGGTCAGACGCCGATTTAATGATGCAAAATATGGAATGTGCTTTTTAAATGTTGTTGTAGCGGATATGACCGTCTCGAAACCGCGGGTGGAACGGTTTGCATATACTTCAGTGAGTTGGTAATGGTCAGGGAACTATGAAAACAGAATCTTCGAATTTTATAACCACTTTTTTTAGGCTTGAGTCGGCCGGCGGCTTGTTGCTTATGTTTTCGGCCGTACTCGCGATTATTTGTGCGAACTCTGTCTTGGCGCCGTACTACCAGTTGCTCTTGTCTACGCCAGTAGAGATTCGCATAGGTAGTCTTGAGATTGCGAAACCACTTCTGCTATGGATAAACGATGGCTTGATGGCTGTGTTCTTTTTTCTGGTGGGGCTGGAGCTCAAAAGAGAGCTTATAGAGGGGGAGCTCGCCGACAAGCGCAATATTATTTTGCCGGGTGTCGGCGCGATAGGAGGCATGCTGGTTCCGGCGCTGATTTATCTGTACTTCAATAGCGACGATCCTGTTGCGGTTAACGGCTGGGCTATTCCCGCGGCGACCGATATTGCCTTTGCACTGGGTGTCTTGACCCTGTTGGGCTCGCGCGTGCCTACGACGGTCAAAATATTCCTGACGTCGCTCGCGATCTTCGACGACATTGGCGCAATAGTAATTATCGCTTTGTTTTATACGGCGAAAATTTCCATATCGGCTTTAGTTGTGGCCGCCGTTTGTATTGCGATTCTTTTCGTAATGAACCGACGCAATGTCATTGCGACGAGTCCTTACATACTGGTGGGCGCGATCATGTGGGTTGCAACGCTGAAATCAGGCGTCCATGCCACTTTGGCGGGTGTTGTTTTGGCAATGTTTATTCCATTGCGAAATCCGCAGGATCCGTCTGAATCCCCTTTGAAAAGTATGGAGCATGATCTGCATACAGTGGTTGCTTTTTTTGTGCTGCCGGTATTTGCATTTGCGAACGCAGGAATTGGGTTTCATGGTCTCGGGCTGGACGATGTTTTACATCCGGTGCCGATGGGCATCAGTCTGGGCTTATTCCTCGGCAAGCAGATCGGAATTTTTGGACTGTGCTGGCTTGTCATCAAGCTGGGCGTCGCGAGAATGCCGAAAGATATGGACTGGCTAAGTCTTTATGGTACTGCGGCGTTGTGTGGCATAGGTTTCACGATGAGTCTTTTTATTGGTTCTCTTGCTTTTGAAGTGACAGGTGTCAATCTGTTGTTCGATGAACGGCTCGGTATCATTGTGGGGTCTTTGACTTCAGGCATCCTGGGGTATCTCATTCTGAATGTGGCGTTCGGCGCGAACAAGTCGGAATAGTCATCCAGTATTTGTGGGGGAGATTGGCATAACAATTGGACGATGTAATGCCGAAGGGGTTTTGCGATGGCAGTTTATAGGCGAATTATTTATTTGGCTTTAGTTCTGACCGCACTGGGCATTACCTCGTCTACACTATTAGCTGATGCTGCTCGGCCACTCGGCGTGGTACTCGTGGCCGTTGGCGGGTTATTCTTCATTGTTGGTATGCCAAGAAAAAAGACCGCGGACAAAGAAGAAATACAGTCAAAATAAGGAACTTCATAATCAAATTATTTACATGAGGATAGCGTGATGTCCCGACCCCCACTGCCGCCGTTTGATGCAGCGACCGCAGCACAAAAAGTGCGCCTGGCGGAAGACGCCTGGAATTCGCGTGAACCTGAGCGCGTGTCGCTTGCATACACTGTCGATAGCGTATGGCGGAACCGGTCCGAGTTTTTGCAGGGAAGGGAAGCCATCGTCGAATTTTTGCAGCGAAAATGGGATCGGGAGCTGGAATACCGGCTTATCAAAGAACTGTGGGCGTATCACGAAAATCGTATTGCGGTGCGCTTTGCCTACGAATGGCACGACGAAATGGGTAAATGGTTCCGTTCCTATGGCAACGAAAACTGGGAGTTTGATGAAAATGGATTAATGCGCCGTCGTATCGCGAGCATCAATGATCTGGCTATCAAAGAGGGGGAGAGGAAATATCAATGGGCCCATGGGCCGCGTCCTCTGGATCATCCCGGCTTGTCTGAGTTGGGGCTGTAGTACTCAGACGATTTGATCACGATTCAGTGGTCAGTCACCTGGAAGGAATGCATGGGCATTGCGAGATTGAAGAAATGGGCAGCGTCTCTTAAAACCACTCTACGCGCCCTATATCTTGCGTCACGCGATCCCAGGGTACCTACGCTGGCGAAAGTGATCATTGCAGTAGTTGTGGCGTACGCCCTGAGTCCAGTCGACCTGATCCCAGACTTTATACCGATTCTCGGCTACCTTGATGATCTGATTTTCTTACCAATCGGTATCTGGTTGGCAGTCCGGTTAATTCCGCCAGGGGTCTGGCAGGAGTGCTTGAAACTTGCGGAAAAAAGCGTTTGGGAGGTACCGACCAGCCGTCGGGCGGCGCTCGTGATTATCATTGTCTGGGCATTTGTTCTGGTAGCGATCGTAAAATGGGTGAGCGGATATTTTTATGCAGTGGAGAATTGATAAGTGTAGTCTGAATGTCCTAAAGGGGTCTGGCTGCACGTCCAGCGGTGACAGGGTGATTTTCGGATCTGACAAAAGGAATCCTGCGGTCAAGGTATAGTTCGCTACATCGTAGTCGGTCGGTTTGTAAGGAAAAATTAAATGGAGCAAAACAGGTCGGACATTTATAGCAAAGTCCCGGAAATTACGCTCGTATTCTGGACCATCAAAATATTTGCGACGACGCTGGGAGAAACAGGCGGTGATGCCGTTTCGATGTCGATGGACCTGGGCTACCTTGTGGGCACGGCAATTTTTGCCACGGTGTTTGCTATCGCCGTTTTTGCGCAAATATCGGTTAAGACATATCGTCCGGTTTTGTACTGGTTGACGATAATTGCGACGACAACAGTTGGGACGACGATGGCCGACTTCGCCACCCGATCGATGGGGATTGGTTATGCCGGTGGATCTATTATGCTCTTTGGCCTGTTGATGGGATCTCTATTGGTTTGGTATCAATCGCTGGGTACAGTGGCTGTTAACACGGTTAGTTCGCCACGGTCTGAAACGTTTTACTGGATTACGATAATGTTTTCACAGACTCTCGGAACTGCGCTGGGAGATTGGGTAGCTGATAATGAGGCTCTCGGCTATGGCGGCAGCGCGATCATTTTTGGTGCAATGTTGGCGCTGATCGGGCTCGCTTATTATCGAACCAGAATTTCCCATACGACACTCTTTTGGGCGGCATTCATTCTTACGCGACCGCTTGGTGCCGTTGTTGGTGATCTTCTTGACAAACCGCTGGAGAGCGGCGGTTATGATTTAAGTCGGTATTGGGCGTCAGCTACCTTGTTACTGGTGATTATTGCGCTTATTTTTATTTTTCCACAACCCGCGGCAAAGAAAAATCACTAGGCCAGTTGATATTTCGCTTGAACCGCTGGTAGTGGACCATGCAGCTGAGTTGTTTTCTGTCCTGAGCGATCCGGCAATTTACGAATTTGAAAACCAACCGCCTCGGTCACTTGAGTGGCTGCGTGATCGTTATCAGAAACTCGAACAGCGAGAGTCGCCGGATGGTCATGAAAAGTGGCTAAATTGGGCGGTCCGGCTGTCGAGCGGTGATGTCATTGGTTACGTGCAGGCTACTATTTACGATGATGGAAGGACTATTATTGCCTACGAATTCGCCAGTCGTTACTGGGGGCGGAGTCTGGCATTCCAATCGGTTACGGAGATGCTTAAGGAACTTCGCGAGAACCATGACGTTGATAATGTAATGGCTATACTCAAGACAGCCAATCATCGTTCGTTGCGTCTGCTGCAACGGTTGGGTTTCCAGTCTGTCAGCGAAGGCGAGGAAAAGGTTGTTGAGCTGGGGCATGACGAGACACTGATGCGGCAGCAGCTCTTCCAGCAACTGTGATCCACGCTGCTGCGGTCGAGAGAATAGATACGCAGACAGTTCTTAGTGACTGGTTTTGAGAGTTCCCAGAGTAATAGACAGACGCTTCGCCGCATTTGGCAGAGAGCGGTAAATCGGAGGTGCTAGCGCTGGAGATTTCAGCGGCCTGATCTGTTCACCAATGGTGACTACAAACATTGATTCCTGGCTTTTCGGCAAGAGCGTTTTCCCCGCCTTATATGAAGCGAATCCCATCATATGGCAAGGATTATAGCTTTACTTGTTATCGCAGAGGGCTTACAGCAGAATCGAAGCACAAACCTAGTGGTTTCTCACTCCCCGACTTACGCTCATCAAACTGGCAATTTTTATGAAACTCGAATCGTTAGCGCTGCATCATGGATACAAGTCCGACCCTACAACCAAGGCAGCAGCAGTGCCTATTTACCAAACGTCGTCTTATACCTTCGATAACACACAGCATGGGGCGGACCTGTTTGATCTAAAAGTGCCTGGCAATATCTACACACGAATCATGAATCCAACGACTGACGTGTTGGAACAACGGTTGGCAGCAATGGAGGGTGGTATAGGTGGACTAGCTGTTTCCTCAGGCATGGCCGCAATTACATATGCGCTGCAGTGCATTTGTGAAACCGGTGACAATATCCTGAGTACCAGCCAGCTTTATGGCGGCACCTATAATCTATTTGCTCATTCATTCCCTAAACAGGGGATTCAGGTTCGCATGCTGTCGCATGACGACTTCGATGGGTTTGAAAAGGCAATTGACGGCAAGACCAAAGCTATTTTCTGCGAGTCTATTGGTAACCCCGCGGGCAATATTGTTGATATCAAGCGATTGGCGGATATCGCACACAGGCACGGCGTGCCGCTTATCGTGGATAATACTGTTGCGACTCCTTTCCTGTGCAAACCGTTTGAGTTCGGCGCTGACATCGTCGTGCATTCTTTGACAAAATACATTGGCGGTCACGGAACCTCTATTGGCGGTATAATTATTGATTCAGGCAAGTTCAATTGGGTTGCCAACAAGAAACGTTTTCCCATCATGAATGAGCCAGACCCGGCGTATCATGGCGTTGTTTACGCAGAGGCGCTCGGTCCGGCCGCGTATATCGGTCGTTGCCGTGTTGTTCCGCTGCGAAATACAGGCGCCGCAATATCGCCCATGAATTCATTTCAGATCTTACAAGGTCTTGAAACATTGGGGCTTCGTATGGAAAGGCACTGTGAAAATGCGGTGAAACTGGCGAAGTATCTGGAGGCGCACAAAAAAGTCGCGTGGGTTAATTACGCGGGACTTGAAAATAGCCCGTTCCACACGGTTTGCAAAAAGATTACGAAAGGCAAAGCTTCAGGAATTCTGAGTTTCGGAATCAAAGGCGGCTCCGCGGCCGGGGCTCAATTTATTGATGCATTGGAAATGGTATTGCGGCTGGTAAATATCGGAGATGCAAAGTCATTGGCTTGTCATCCGGCATCGACGACACATCGGCAATTAAATGATGCTGAATTGGCTGCAGCCGGTGTAAGTCAGGACCTGGTGCGAATTTCTGTTGGCATTGAGAATATTGACGACATTATCGCTGACGTGGCCCAGGCGCTTGATAAGGTCACAAAAAAGTAGTTCGGCGCAGTCCGTCCCTACGGGTTGAATGTGTTCGATTTCAAGCCGAGTGCAGCGGGTTTTGATTGCAGCATTCAACCACGTTGGGGTTCTTTAATTTTAGGATGAGGAGTGCTTTTGTTGTGATTGCTTTTCGCTAAGCACAACCCGGTAATTATTGGCTCGAATAATTTAGGAAGGACACACTCATGGATATTACGGACAAGCTGGCAGTTCTTATTGATGCGGACAATGCCCAGCCGAGTATTGTTGACAGCCTGTTGTCGGAGATTGCTAATTACGGTGTTGCGAGCGTCAAAAGAATCTATGGAGACTGGACGGCTCCGGGATTGAAGAGCTGGAAGGACGTGTTGTTACAGCACTCGATTCAGCCAATTCAGCAATTCGCTTATACGAAAGGCAAGAATGCCACTGATAGTGCAATGATAATTGATGCAATGGACTTGCTGTATACGAATAATTTCAATGGCTTTTGCATAGTATCCAGCGATAGTGACTTTACCAAGCTGGCCTCACGAATCAGGGAGTCAGGCCTTATTGTTTATGGTTTTGGTGAAAAGAAGACGCCATCACCGTTTGTATCAGCTTGCGACAAGTTTATTTACACGGAAGTGCTGCGAGCCAAGGCCGATGATAGCGTCGCGATAACCAAGAAATCGAGCAGCGAGCTCAAGCAAGATGCCAAGCTGGTGAGTTTATTGCGTAACGCGGTAGAGGCCTCCTCTGACGAAAGTGGTTGGGCGCAACTGGGGCCTGTTGGCAGCAATATTGCGAAACAATCGCCTGAGTTTGATCCGCGCAACTATGGTTTTAGCAAACTAGGTGAGCTGGTTGCGGCAACGAAACTCTTTGAAAGAGAAGAGCGACCGATTACTGGTACGAATTCAAAGGCCATCTATGTGCGTGACAAGCGCAAGAAGTAATTAATAAATTATTCAAGTGGAAACCTGATGAGCGAAATACCGGTATGTCCAAAGTGTGAATCCGAGTTTGTATATGAGGACGGCAACTTATTTGTCTGTCCGGAGTGCTCGAATGAGTGGCTTAAAGATGCCGTTGCGGATAATAGCAGCGAGTCAGGTGTTAAGGACGCCAATGGTAATCCACTTAGTGATGGTGATACGGTATCGGTCATCAAGGACTTGAAGGTCAAGGGAACGTCTCTGGTCGTTAAAGTCGGCACCAAGGTCAAAAACATACGTTTGGTAGAAGGTGATCATGATATCGACTGTAAAATCGATGGTATCGGCGCAATGAAACTGAAATCCCAATTTGTAAAAAAGGTCTGAGCGTCAAAACGGGTATAGCAAAGGCGGGGCTGAATAATTGGATGCAGAGTATTTCGACGTAGTCATTGTTGGTGCCGGTATTTCCGGTATCGGTTCCGCCCATCACTTACAAAAGAAGTGTCCGGGTAAAAGCTATGTGATCCTGGAAGGAAGAGCCGCTCTCGGCGGCACCTGGGACTTGTTCCGCTATCCCGGGATTCGGTCCGATAGTGATATGCATACGCTGGGTTACAGCTTTGAGCCCTGGCGTGAAGCCAAGGCTATCGCTGATGGCCCATCTATCCTCAAATATCTGAACAGAACGGCGGCCGATGCTGGCATTAGTCAGCATATTCGCGAAAATCACCTGGTCAAAAAGGCTGATTGGTCAAGCAAGGATGCGTGCTGGAACGTAACTGTCGAAAAAACAGATTCTGGCGAAACCGCAATTTTTCGTTGCAACATGCTCCTGATGTGTTCGGGCTATTACAGCTACAAAGGGGGGCATACCCCGGAGTTTGCAGGACGCGAACAATTTAAGGGTGAAATTGTTCATCCGCAGGAGTGGCCTCAGGATCTGGATTATCGTGGCAAGAAGGTTGTAGTCATTGGTTCCGGGGCAACCGCCATGACTTTAGTACCTGCCATGTCGCGAGATGTGGAGCACATCGTCATGCTGCAACGTTCACCGACCTATGTCGTGTCAATGCCCGACAAAGACTGGATAGCCAATTTCTTACGCAAGATTCTGCCGGAGAAAATAGCTTATGGGATTACGCGTTGGAAAAATGTGACTTATCAGCAGTTCACTTATCGGCAGGCCAGGAAGAATCCTGACAAGGTCAAAAAATTCCTGATTGGTCTGATCCGCAAAGAGTTGGGGCCAGACTACGATGTTGAGACCCATTTCACACCGAGTTACAACCCATGGGATCAACGTCTGTGCCTGGTTCCCAATAGTGATTTGTTCAGCGCAATCAGATCCGGGAAAGCGTCGATCGTAACGGCCAAAATTGATCGGTTTACTGAAACTGGAATTGCCCTGACGTCCGGCGAACAACTTGATGCGGATATCATCGTTACAGCGACCGGGTTGGATTTGGTGGTACTTGGCGGTGCAGAGATGTCGGTCGGGGGCAAAATCGTCGATTTTTCGAAAACATTCACCTACAAGGGGATGATGTACTCTGGCGTGCCAAATATGATTTCAACATTCGGGTATGTGAATGCCTCGTGGACGTTGCGGGCCGATTTGATCGCAGAATATGCTTGTCGGTTAATCAATCACATGGATACTGTAGGGGTTCGACAGTGTACGCCGCGGTTACGCGACGACGAGCGAAATATGCCCAGCAAGCCCTATATTGCTGATTTTTCAGCGGGTTACATGCGGAGGGTCTTGGATCGATTGCCGCGACAGGGGGACCATGAGCCTTGGACTAACCCGCAGAACTATAAACGGGACAAGCGCATGATACGTCGCGGTGAGATTGTTGATGCGGCGTTAGAGTTCAGTCACCCAGTTTGATCCAGGCTTGATTGCTGTCAGGGGGCTGCGGCGTCATTTAATAATGTTTATGTGCAACTTTGCCATCTTGCGGTGTCGAAGGATTATCATATAGCGTCGCCGGTGCCGTTACTGGCATGGGGCTATCAAAGGATATTGCATGTTTATCTGTATCAACCGTTGTAAAGGAATGTTTAGTGACTGATCTGGCTGTGGTGACCCACCGAACACAAACGCTGGGTGAGGAAATAGCCAATAGCGTAAGTCACGGTATCGGCGCCCTTGCTGCATGCATTGCGGCGCCCTTATTAATTATTGAGTCGTTGCAGAATACTGGCTTCGTGGGTGTCGTTGGTGTCAGTGTTTTCGCGATCTGCATGTTCCTGCTCTATCTCACATCAACTCTGTACCATGCGTTCCCGACTGGCAGGTTAAAACGAATTTTCCGTGTTCTCGATCATGGCGCAATATTTCTGATGATTGCGGGCACCTACACGCCGTTCACTCTCGGGGCGTTGCGGGGCACCTGGGGCTGGACGCTATTTGGAATGGTGTGGAGCCTCGCCCTTATCGGGATAATAATGAAGGTCAAGTTTGGTACCCGATACCCGAAAGTTTCGCTGACGCTGTATCTCGCGATGGGTTGGCTTATCGTCGTGGCCATCAAACCGTTGTTACAAAATATTTCTGAGTGGGGCTTACTTTGGCTAGTTGCAGGTGGGCTCGCTTATACGTTCGGCGTAATTTTTTATGCCCTGGATGGCAAATATCGATATAGCCACTTCGTCTGGCACCTGTTTGTACTGGCGGGCAGCTCTTGTCATTTTATTGCTGTGATGTGGTATTCAGCGTGATGCCCGAATAGCGTTCATTTAAAGAGACAAAAGTTTCGCACATGAAATTGATCTTTGTGTACAACGCAACTAGCGGCAAACTAAATGTGTTATTCGATATCGCCCATAAGATAATTAGCCCGTCGACCTACGATTGCTCATTATGTGCGCTAACCCACGGCGCATTTGCAGAAAAGAAAGCATGGGCAAAATTCAGAGACGAGTCCAGTGCGGAAATGATATTTCTGCACAAGGACGAATTTGAAAAGCAATATGGGTTGCGGCATACCTATCCGGTTATTTTGAAGGATGCGGCAGTGCCCGAAGTGCTTTTGAGCGCGAAGCAAATCGGGAGCGTGTCTACGGTTGATGAACTGATCGCTATTGTGACGAAAAAGCTCGGATGATTTCTCCGCGACGTTGGCCGTTCTCACGGCCAACGGTGGGGACAATATTTTGGGCTGTGGCAGAGCACCGATTGGATCGATAGGAAATCGAAGATATGAAAATCTGGGTTGATGCTGATGCCTGTCCGGTTGTGATCAAGGAGATATTGTTCAGGGCGGCGGCGCGCACTAAAGTTGAGCTAACGCTGGTTGCAAATCACGCGCTTCGAGTTCCTCAATCAAGAAACATAACCACGGTACAGGTTGCAGGCGGCTTTGACGTCGCCGACGATGAGATCGTTAAAAGAGCCAGTGCGGGCGACCTGGTAATTACCGCCGATATCCCATTAGCCGCTGAGGTAATTGAAAAAGGCGCCCACGCACTGAATCCACGCGGCGAGTTGTATTCGACTGAGACGATCAGAGCCAGGTTGAACATGCGAGATTTCATGGATACGTTGCGCGCTAGTGGCATCAACACCGGGGGAGCTCCGCCGCTGAGCCAGGCAGATCGACAGGCTTTTGCCAACGAGCTCGATCGGTTCCTCGCTAAAAATGCCAACAAGGATTAGATCAAGCGGATGCCAATGAAAACTTACGTCGCACTACTCAGGGGAATCAATGTCGGTCGGGCCAAACGTATTGCGATGGCTGATTTGCGTGCCCTGATGACTGGGCTGGGTTATCACGATGTGCGCACATTGCTGAACAGTGGCAACATCTTATTTTCGAGCACAGAGGTGGGAGCCGGGCAGTTGGAGCGCAAAATTGGGGATGCTATCCAGGCAGATCTGGCAGTGTCAACGCAAGTCATTGTTGTGTCGGCAGCGGTACTTGCGACAATAATTGACGAGAGCCCGCTAAATTCCGTCGCCGTTGACTCCTCTCGATATCTGGTTGCCTTTACATCTCACCCGGCTAATCTAAACACTGCTAAACCCTTGCTGGGACAGGATTGGGAGGCCGAACGATTGGCGATTGGTAAGGCAGCTGCCTACCTGTGGTGCCCGGGGGGTGTCCACGATAGTAAATTGGTGAAGGCGTTTAGCCGCGCCATGCAAGATATTGTTACGACTCGAAATTGGTCTACAGTACTTAAATTGCAGTCCTCAATAGCTACCTCAGTGCAACGTTAATCATTTGTTTTTCGCGCTGCACAAGGATACTTTGAGGCATGGTCTTTCTAGCAGTGGTGAGCGGGGTTGGAGTTGAATCATGAGTGAGCACGAAAAAATTAATTACCTGGAATTGCCGGCCAGTAATTTGCCAGCTACGAAGAAGTTTTTTAGCAAAGTCTTCGGCTGGGTATTTACGGACTATGGTCCCGAATACATTGCGTTTGAAAAGGCTGGTATCGCCGGTGGTTTTTGGAAATCGAACGGCGTGATGGCTGCAGAGACGAGTGCCCTTGTGGTCTTTTATAGCAAGACTCTGCTGCAAACTCAGGCGAAAATAGAGAAGGCGGGTGGGTCTATTCTGAAGCCTATATTCGATTTCCCCGGCGGCCGGCGTTTCCATTTTTCTGATCCAAACGGCAATGAGTTTGCTGTTTGGTCGGATAAGACCTGACGTTAATGTGTGCGTGTCCCCGAGGTTAGATACATGCCTATGAGTAATGAGAAATTGGCCGGCCGACTAATGGTAATTTGGGCAGCGACTCTTGTTACTGCTTGTGGAGCACCATCGGACGACAAGGTAGATACATCAAGCGCAAGCGCAACGATGATCAAATGGATACTGGTCGATGCGTGTGCTGGCAATGATTTGTGCGTCGGCGCAGTTGACGCCCAGCTGCAAGGCTGTCTGGGGAATAGCGACTACCGAAAATTCATGGATGCCAGCACTGACGAAGAAGAGGATCTTTATCTGGATAAAACGCTCGACCAGATTGCCAAGTGCGTTGTTGATGAGAACGGCAAGCCTTTTTTTGTTTTCGGGACCTGATGACAGAGTCGCTGTGTCATTGCGCAAGATATGCGAGTACCGCTAACTCATAGCGAGGAGATAGCAAAATGATGCGGAAAGGTGGTTGCGCCTGCGGTGCGGCGCGTTACGAGTGGTCAGGTAAGCCTCTCATTGTCCATGCTTGTCACTGCACCGACTGTCAGCGACTGAGTGGCAGTGCGTTCGGTCTCAATGCCTGGGTAAAGCAATCTGAGGTGACACTTTCCTCCGGTTCTTTGCGTCGCGTAGTAGTCAAGGGAGGGAGCGGCAAGGATCACATAATCCATGCGTGTGAAGTTTGCGGCACCCAACTGTGGGGGCAATACACTACTGCCCCATCAGGATCGTTATTCCTGCGGATTGGTACTCTGGATGCGGGCCATGGTCTGCGCCCAGATGCCCATATTTTTACGCGGAGCAAACAGTCGTGGTTAGATTTACCGCCCGGAGTACCGGCGTTTCCCGAATTTTATAATCCCAAAAAAGTTTGGTCGGCCGAGAGTTTTGCCTGGTTGGCCGCCCAGTCAAAGGAGTAAGCATGAATAAAAAGTGGTTTGCGGCATACGGTTGGCTATATCGCCCAACCAGTTGGCAAGGGGCGGTTCTGGTTCTTGTGACCATGATTTTTTGTATGGAGGCGTTTGTCGCGGTTGACGCGAATTCGCATTCCGCGAGCGATACATTATTTGGCGTATTTCCATTTGTCGTACCTGCCTTTTTGTTACTGAACTGGATTGCTGAAAAAGCGAGTAAGTAGGTTATACACAGTGATAGATCAATTGAGTGCGGATCAGGAGGGTAATGTGGTCGAGGTACTAATTCGCGATCTCGTCGAACGTGACTTGCCCGTTTTTTTCGTACATCAGCTCGATGCTGATGCCAATAATATGATTGGTTCGCAACCGCGTGACGAGGAAGCTTTCATGGCCCACTGGCGTAAAAACGCTAACGACCCCACCGCGGTTCATCAAACAATTACCTTTGCGGGCGAAGTAGCGGGTAATGTAGTCAGTTTTGAAATGGATGGTCAGCGGGAGGTTGGCTACTGGCTGGGAAGAGAGTTTTGGGGGCGGGGTATTGGGAGCGAAGCACTAAGATTGTTTCTCGCGAAATTTCCGCAGCGACCGCTACATGCGCATGCGGCAAAAAAGAATTTCGGCTCGGTCCGGGTTCTTGAAAAGTGCGGCTTCCGGAAAATCGGCGAGTATGTTCGGCCGGGATTGGCCCTAGGTGAAGAGACCGAGGAGTTCGTATTTCTCCTGGAAGAATAGGCTGTCGATCGCAATGCTAGCGCAGCCCAGAGTGCGCTTCGGCACCGGGGTTGTCATCTCGATGCATTGCCATCAGCTCGGATGTTTGAGCAGTCTGCTATTCTGGCTGCAGGGCTAGTGGAGGCGAGCTTCCTCTCCGGCTGTATTCGACTGAGGTCCAAGGGTATTTTAATGAAGTTCACTAATTTATCGAATCATAATATGCACAAATCAATCAGATACATTTGTTGTTTGTTTTTAATAGGTGGCGTCTTAACGGCGTGCAGTGCCAACCAGGCATATTCTTCTTTCCAGGCAGAAAAACGCACCAGTTGTTATTCGGTGCCAGCCGAAAACTATGATGCGTGCATGGCGGAGGCCAATAAAAGTTTCAAGGAGTACGAGCAGGAGCTGAAGGAGTACGAGCGTAAGCTCAAAGAAGAGAAAAAGGCAAAGCAAGATCCTGGGAGACGATGATTTCGATTCAGGGAGCATAATTTTCCCATTATGGAACCGGTCGCCGCCGATCGGGAAATATGAGACGCAATTAGACAAAGGCTATGCTATTTGAATATTCTTGAAACAGACCGCTTGCTGTTGAGACTCTTCACGGTTGCGGACGCTCCGTTCGTTCTTGATTTGTTAAATCAGCCTTCCTTTATCGAAAATATTGGCGACCGCGGCATTCGTGATTTGCCGGCTGCCGTGAAATATACTGAAGAACGAATTATTGAGAGTTACCAGCGTCTTGGTTTTGGTATGTACGCTGTAGTCCATAGGGAAAAAGAAGAGGTGATCGGGATGTGCGGTCTGGTCAAGAGAAATAGCTTACCGGATATTGATATAGGCTTCGCATTTCTTCCTCAGCACTGGTCACAGGGTTTTGCCTTGGAATCGGCGGCGGCAGTAACTCGCTACGCTTTTGACTCGCTCGGCGTAAAGCGTCTCCTGGGGATCACAAATAGCAATAATCGGGGGTCGATAAACGTGCTATTGAGAATAGGACTCGATTTTGAAGGCATGATTACCTTGCCGGGTGAAACAGACGAGATTCGTCTTTATGGAATGAAAAATACGGCATTGTCAGTCGAGGTGAATACTTGATGTCGCTTACACAAGGGCGCCTCGTCCTGCTTTGTTTGTTCACCGCGCTAGTATTTACGCTTCCTGCCTGTAGCCGGAACAGTGCCCATCAAGCAGACACGAATGGTCAATTTACACTTTCTGTTGTCGGTACCAATGACATTCACGGCGCTGTTGATGCTACCGCAGGCAGAGGTGGGCTACCGTTGCTTGCAGGCTACGTCAATGCGCTTCGCGATCTCCGTCATGCAGACGGGGGAGAGGTCCTGTTGCTGGATGGAGGCGATATGTGGCAGGGCACGCTGGAGTCCAACCTGGGAGAGGGAGCTGAAGTAGTTGCCGCTTTTAATACGATGGGTTATGCCGCTGCGGCGATCGGAAATCACGAGTTTGATTTCGGTCCTGTTGGCGAGGCGAATGCTCCGCAGTCCGCTATAGACGATCCGCGAGGTGCTTTGAAGGCTCGCGCGGCCGAGGCCGCATTCCCGCTGCTTGCTGCAAACCTGATTGATGATGAAACGGGCAAGCCGGTGGACTGGCCGAACGTGCGCTCCTCGGTGATGTTGAACGTACAAGGGGTCAAGATTGGCGTCGTCGGTGTTGTAACGAAAGGCGCGTTTATCACGACTTCGGCTGCCAACACCGGTGGACTGACTCTCGCGCCGCTAGCGCCCTCGATAATTGAACAGGCGGAAATATTACGCGCCGCCGGCGCAAAGCTCGTCATCGTTACAGCTCATGCGGGAGGCTATTGCCAGGCTTTCGACGATCCACGGGATTTGAGTTCGTGCAGGCCAGATGCCGAGATATTTCGTGTTGCTGCAGAAATTCCGGCGGGCTTGGTAAATTATATTATCGCCGGACACGTGCATAAGGGGCTGGCACACGTTGTTAATGGCATCGCGATCACATCCGCTTATAGTCAGGCAGTTGCTTTTGGACGAGTAGATTTTGTTATCGACAGAAAGAGCGGCGACGTTTTGTCGCGAAAAATATTTGCGCCGCATGCAGTATGTGAAGCCGTACTGGGCGAGCCGGCCGGCTGCGTTACGTTACAAGTCAGCGGGGCACGACCATCCACGTTTGAGGGCAGTAATGTCGTTGCTGATCGGGCAGTTGTTGAGGTTTTGCAACCAGCGGTTGTGCGCGCTAAAGCGCTGAAGTCGAGAGAGCTCGGAATATTGGCCGAGACTCCAATTAGACTGTGGGACGAGCAGGAGTCCCCCTTGGGAAATCTATTTACCGATGCAGTGCTTGCATCGTTGCCGGCTGCCGATATTGCAATTCACAACAGTGCTGGCGGGCTGCGCAAGAGCCTGGATGCGGGCAAACTGACATTCGGTGAATTGTATGAAGTGTTCCCGTTCGCGAATCAAGTGGTCGAATTTCAGCTGGGAGTCACCGATCTCGAGAAAGTCTTCTCGAAACAACTGCAGCAGAGACGGATTCAGATAAGTTTTTCTGGCTTAAGCGTCGCCGCCAAATGTGGTGAGACTGGTCTCGAAGTTGCGTTCCGACGACCGGACGGCGACTTGTTGGGTCATGATGACACCGTTACCGTGGCAACCAGCGATTTTCTCGCGACCGGTGGGGACGGCGTATTTACAGATATTATTCCGGAGCAGGGGCTAACTCTCACAGAGGATGGTTCATTATTACGCGACGTAGTAGATACTTATTTGCAGCAACTCAAAGCGCCGCTGCAGGAATCATCCTATCAAAGCACGAACAAGCCACGTTTACGTTATCCAGGATCTTTGCCCATGAGTTGTGAGCATCTCCCGGGAGACAATAAACCCAGTGCCGCTACGAGTGATCAGTTACTCATTGACGCCGCCGAGGATGTACACTAGAGGGCTTGGCGCAAAGAAATACCAGTGGCGTATGTCTTTTTCCTTTGAGTCAGCTTGCTGGCCAGCCAAATGGTTGCGTCGCTTTTCATTGAAAACATGTCGAGTGCCTGCACTTACTTAACTCCCGGATACGGATAGTTGCTACAAAATATTTTTTACATATTGGGCGGGATCGCACTGCTCTACGCTGGTGGTGAAATGCTGGTCAGGGGGTCAGTTGCCCTCGCATTAAGGTTTGGCGTATCCGTACTTGCCGTCGGCTTGACGGTAGTGTCTTTCGGTACCAGTGCGCCGGAGTTGGCCGTTTCAATCAGTGCGGCGCTGCGCGGCGCAAACGACATCGCCATAGGCAATGTCGTAGGCTCCAACATCGCAAATATCGCACTTATCCTTGGCGCAATCACTGTGATGCGGCCATCGGTCATTCATAGCAAGTTGCTTCGCATAGACATACCGCTGGTGATTGCGGTGTCACTGGGGCTCATGTTGATGCTTTATGATGGGCAACTGGCGTTATACGAAGGTGTTGTCTTTTTGATTGGACTTGCAATCTTCATATACGTTAGCTTCACTCATGCGAAAAGGCGGCCAGATCAATATTACCTGGATGTTGTTACACCGCCGGACGTTCAAAAGACAAAGTCACTGGCACCCTTTTTCATGATTGTTGGGGGCTGTCTGGTCTTGACGGTGGGTGGTCAGATACTGGTTGTAGCGGCAATTGATATTGCGCTATCTGCCAGCATTAGCCAGGCTACCATTGCGCTGACTGTGATTGCAGTTGGTACGAGCTTGCCGGAGTTTGCGGCATCACTGGTCGCCGCTGCTCGTGGTCACAGTGACCTGGCAGTTGGCAATATTGTGGGCAGTAATATTTTTAATATTCTCGGAATTCTTGGATTAACATCGACCCTGACACCTTTAACCAGGGGCGGTATAAGCTGGCCCGTGTTGTGGTACATGACAGCTTTAGCGGTTTTCTTGTACGTATTATTGAAGCCGAACAAGACCCTGTCCCGACTCAAGGGCGGCGCGTTGTTACTTAGCTACTTTGTTTATATTGTTTACCTTGCCGAATAAAGATTAATGGTTGCTGTCGAAAGTAAGTTCTCATGCGTATATCGAAGCAAAATGGACGTTGCTACGATCCTGAATTCCTCATCAGTTGCCCGCTTACCGTCGGCGGCAGGACATGAATTGTTAATGGAGAGCTTGAATGACGAACTCGGCGATTAAGAAGATAGAAGGTCATCGCACTCATCGCGTGGGCTGGTTGCGGGCTGCTGTTCTTGGCGCCAATGATGGCATCGTTTCGACTGCAAGTCTGGTCGTGGGTGTTGCGGCCGCAAATGCAGGACACAGTGAAATTCTGCTTGCCGGTGTAGCTGGACTGGTCGCCGGAGCCATGTCGATGGCCGCAGGGGAGTATGTCTCCGTAAGCTCCCAGTCCGATATTGAACAAGCCGATCTCGAGCGTGAACGCATAGAACTGGCAACCGATATTGACGCTGAACATCGCGAGTTGGCGATGATTTACGAAGAGCGCGGGCTCGAAGCCGACCTTGCTGAGGAAGTCGCGGTGCAGCTGATGGCCAAAGATGCCCTGGGGGCTCACGCTCGTGACGAACTCGGTATCTCGCATATCGCCAAAGCACGGCCACTGCAGGCAGCTCTTACGTCGGCCCTCACGTTTGCTATAGGCGCGGCATTCCCGTTGATCGCCGCCGTATTTGCGCCGCTGCCCCGGATTGAATGGTGGGTGTCCGGCACATCAATGGTATTCCTGGCGGTTCTCGGCTGTCTGGCTGCGTACACGGGCGGTGCAAGTTTGCTGCGCGGTGCTGCACGCGTGATGTTTTGGGGCGCTTTGGCAATGGCGTTGACGGCCGGGGTCGGTAAGCTCTTCGGCGTGGTCGTGTAGCCACCCCCACTGATCTTACCGATAGGCCGTGGATAGAACTCTTTCAAAAGGCTTTCCACCGATAGTTGGCTCACGGCCCCGAGTGCTCATACTCGGTAGTTTACCGAGCACTCGTTCCATCGCAGTGCAGCAGTACTACGCGCACCCGCAAAACAAGTTCTGGCCAATCATGCAGGCCATAGTCGGTGTCGACCAGGCACGACCCTATGCCGAAAGAGTTGAGGCGCTGGCAAAGGCCGGTATTGCCGTCTGGGATGTATTGAAAACCTCGATTCGTCCGGGGAGTCTGGACTCAGCGATAGTTGCGAGCGCATCTGTCGCGAACGATTTTAAGGGGTTCTTTAGCGCGCATCCGGAGATTGAGGCTGTTTTTTTTAACGGCCAGGCGGCGGCGAGAATCTACGATCGGCAGGTTCATTCAACCATTGAGCTTGGTGATCGGGAAATTTGTTACTACACGATGCCATCTACCAGTCCGGCGCATGCGTCGATGACTTTGCAGGAAAAACAAAAGCACTGGGCAAAGCTGAAAGAGCATCTGTAATGGATAACGGCTTTTAAATAATTCGCTCGCAGGCTGGTTAGCCACTTGAGAGAGGACTGATCTAATGGGGGAGGAGTCTGCTACAGGCAGACTGGTATATACTCTCTGTAGCGCGCCAAATAGCTGGATATGACGGTGCCGATGCGTTAAATGATGCCAATTTCGCACAACACCAGCGGCGCAACACAGCGACGAATCGAGACAACAAGAATTCAAATAAAGGACTTCCTGACATGCATGTAGAGATCAAGCACCCGTGCGTGCTTCATAAACTAGCACTCATTCGCGATAAAAATACTGGTCACAAGTTATTCCGTGAACTGGCGACCGAGATAACAATGTTTATCTCTTATGAGGCGCTTAAGAACGTCGAGCTGCAAAATGTACAAGTAGAGACGCCTGTTGCTATGGCCAATTGCAAAACGATTGCGAGTAACCTGGTCGTGGTCCCAATTTTGCGAGCAGGGGTTGGCATGTTAGAGGGCATTCTCGGACTTGTGCCGACAGCTCGTGTAGCTTTCGTCGGAATGTATCGCGACGAAAAAACAAAACTGCCCGTGGCTTACTATAAAAAACTTCCCGAGTCTCGAGACAATTCAGTCTATATTATTATTGACCCGATGCTGGCAACCGGCGGTTCCACTGTGGCAACTATCGACCTCCTCAAAGAGCAGGGCGCCCAGTCGATCGTTGTAGTGTGCATTGTCACTTGCCCCGAGGGTCTTGAAGCGGTGGAAAAGGCGCACCCGGATGTAACTGTGTATACGGCTAGCGTCGACGACCACTTAAACGACCACAAGTATATTGTTCCAGGTCTCGGCGACGCTGGAGATCGATTGTTCGGCACCAAGTAACCGGATATGTAAGTTATACGCAGCACTGGAATCGTCAAAAAAATCGAGCGAACTGGAAAGATAATTTTGACCAGCTAGGGCGTAGGGCTTGGCGTCAAATAGGAAGTTATTGACTTAGTGCGGGCAGTTGCACAGGGAAGTTCGCGCCAACAGGTGACCTGTACGGTTGCGCTTTATTTGTATAAAACTACAAAAAAAACAATATGTTAATACTCCTATCACTCGTGCCCCAAAAGGCGCGGGCAACTGTCGATACGCCTTTCAGCTATCGCCTCATTTTTCAAAAAAAGGAATGCGTAGCCAAGGTTTTACCGTTTGCACAAAACCATTGATCCTATGCTTATTTACGGTAGTATAAATCGCTTGAGCGATTGTTGTCGGAGTGGCAAGCATTATTCGCTTCGAGTTCGATGACAGTATGGTTTTGTTGCCGGCATTTGCCGGTTTTTAAGTGCCAAAAAATAGTGGCACAGGGAATAAGATATGGCAGAGCAAGTAGAAGGAACTGTTAAGTGGTTCAACGATGAAAAGGGGTTTGGTTTTATTGAGCGTGAAGGCGGCAAGGATGTTTTCGTACATCACAGCTCAATCATAGCAGATGGTCGCCGGACGCTGCATGAAGGACAACGAGTCACGATGGAAGTGTCAGATGGTCAGAAAGGGCCGCAGGCAGACAAAGTGACACCCGTGTAGTTTTAAATTTGTTTCGGCTGGGTGCAGGATTGTGTCTTCAGGTGTCTGTGTCGAAATATTAGATGGACAAAAAGGCGTTGCAGAATGGCAACGCCTTTTTTTATGGCGCAGAATAATGCCAGGTCTTTGGCGAACAACGGTGCAGTGGCGCATTATATTCGGCCGCACTCGTTGTTCACTTGCGTGGGAGCAACTATGAGTTCGGAAAATCGGTTGCAGCCGGCCAGTCACGAGGATCTTGTTGAGCTGATGACCTGGTTTCCGGACGCCGCTGCAACGTCGCTTTGGGGTGGGCCGAAGTTTCGCTATCCATTCGATGAATCATCTTTTATTGAAGATTGTAGATATACAGAGCTGGCAAGTTATTGTCTGAAGGATAGGGAAAATACAACCATTGCATTTGGCCAGTACAATGAGCGTTATGGGCGAATCCACCTGGCTCGTCTGGTGGTGGCAGGTGACAGGCGTGGTCAGGGTTTGGGGGCAGAGTTCATTGCAAAGTTGATGATCAAAGCCTCGGCTGAAATGCCGCACCAGCAGTATTCGTTATTTGTTTATCGCCACAACGCACCGGCCTACGCCTGCTATTACAAACTCGGATTTCGGAGCACAGATTATCCGCAAGGGGCCCCGCTTGCTGACGTTTGTTATTATATGACGCGGGACGTGGATCATTCTTAACAGGAGCATTAAATGCACAAAAGTCGCCTGGCAGGATTTATTATTGATTGCGAAACAGATGACCTGAAGTCTGCAGGTCGTTTCTGGAGCGAAGCTCTTGGCATGACGAGCCGGCCTGAACCTGGTAGTGGCAAATACATGATTCTCGATTCCGGCGAAGAAAATCCGTACGTCGAAGTGCAGAAAGTAGCGCACCCTAGTCGCGTGCATCTCGATATTGAAAGTGACGACATTGAAGCGGAAGTGGCAAGGCTGGAAAAGCTGGGTGCGCGACGCATTGGGGTTATTAAGAACTGGTGCGTGATGGAGGCTCCTACCGGCCAGCGCTTTTGTGTGGTTCCAGCGGAACGTCCCGGCTTTGCGGCCAAAGCCAATCAGTGGGACTAGCGCTCAGTCTTGTCGGACGATAACTGCTGCTGTAAATCTTCAAGTTCAGTCCAGCGCTGCAGAGATTGTTCGAGCCCTTTTTGCGCATCTGCCAATTGCTCCAGGACAACCCTGGTTTCATCGTGCGGTCGAGCATAGAACTCGGGCACAGAGATTTTTTGCTCAAAGGCGGAAATTGCTTTTTCCAGTGACTCGATCGCCTCGGGTAACTGCTCCAGTTCGCGCTGTTCTTTGTAACTCAGCTTGGTTTTCTTCCTGGCGGCTTTGGCTTCCAATTGTTTAGAGCTGGCTGCCGCCGCGGTGGCTACCTTGGTAGGATCGTCGTGTTCGGCCAGTTGCTTGCCGTGTCTGAGCCAGTCACTGTAGCCCCCCACGTATTCCTGTAAGACGCCATCCTCTTCAAACACAAGAGTGCTGGTAACCACGTTATCGAGAAATACGCGGTCGTGGCTGACTACGATGAGCGTACCGTTATATTCAGTCAGACGTTCTTCGAGAACTTCGAGGGTCTCCATGTCGAGATCGTTGGTAGGCTCGTCGAGCACCAGAACATTGGCGGCGCGCGTAAATAATTTGGCGAGAATGAGTCGATTCCGCTCACCGCCTGACAATGCGCTGACCGGCATGATTGAGCGTTTCGGACTGAATAGAAACCCCTTCAAATAACCAATTACATGCCGGTCTTTACCATTAAGTTTGATGTGTGTACGGCCTTCGGACACGTTATCCGCAACAGACCTGTCGAGATCCAGTGCCTGTCGCAATTGATCGAAGTAGCCTAGCTCAATATTGGTGCCGTGCTTGATAGTGCCTTCCTGCGGCTCGATTTCACCGAGCAGCAGGCGCAACAAGGTTGTCTTGCCTACGCCGTTGTTACCGAGCAGGCCAATGCGGTCGCCGCGCATGATCTTTGTGGAGAAATTGCGGATCAGCGGTTGTCCTTCATACGCAAAGGAGACATTTTTCGCCTGTATTACTTTGCGGCCAGACTGCTCGGATTCCTCAATATACATACGCGCATTCGGATCGCGAGAGAGGCGTTTGGCGCGTTCGGAGCGCATCGCTACCAGTGCGCGTGCGCGACCTTCATTGCGAGTTCTGCGAGCTTTGATTCCCTGTCGGATCCAGTTTTCTTCCTGCGCGAGTTTCTTGTCGAAGAGCGCGTTTTCTCGTGCTTCGTCATCCAATGCTTTTTCTTTGCGACGCAAATAGTTTTGGAATGTGCCGGGCCAACTAATGAGTCTGCCGCGATCAATTTCAACAATCCGCGTTGCGAGGCGGTCGAGAAAAGCCCGGTCATGGGTGATGAACAAAACGGCACCTTGAAAGGAACGAACCACACTTTCCAGCCAGCTAATTGTGGCTAGATCCAGATGATTCGTGGGCTCATCGAGCAACAGCAGGTCGGGTTTACGAACCAGTGCTCGTGCGAGCGCCACTCTTCGCCGCCATCCGCCTGAGAGGTCTCCAAGTTTACGATTTCGGGGCAGGCTCAATTCCGTCATGGTTTTTTCGACACGTTGTTCAATGTGCCAGCCATCACTAACATCGATTTTTCGATGAAGATCCTCGAGATCCTTTAAGCCCTGAGCATCAAGTTTCGTTTGTGACCTTTCGTTGTATTCATCGAGCAGACGCTGCGTCGCTACCAGGCCGGCGGTGACGTATTCTTCCACTGTTTGTTCCAGTTCAGTGGGCAAGGTCTGCGATAGCTGGCTTACGATCATCTGCGATTTGAAAATGATCTCACCGTGATCTGCGTGGATTTCTCCACTAATCAATTTCAGCGTCGTTGATTTACCGGCGCCATTGCGCCCGATAAGGCATACACGCTCACCTGGCTCCAGAGCGAACTCCGCATTGCGCAGGATCAGCTGATCGCCAAATTCCAACGAGATATTTTCAAAACGAACGAGTGACATAAGTACAGAAGTAGCCGATAGGGTGGCAAGGATACACTTAGCCGGCCTGTTGTGTTGCCAGAATTGTGTATGGGGTTGCACTAGAATAAGGTTGGTGGGCTAGATCAGGCCAACAATGCAAAGCAGGGGAATGCAGTGAGCGACAAACGTCTCGTTGAGATAGAAACCAAGCTGGCCCACCAGGAGCTGACCATCCACGAGCTTAATGAAGTGGTGACCGAGCAGAATCTGCGTATTACAAAACTTGAGGAGCTCTGCCGGGCATTGGTCGGGCGTCTAAAATCCTTGGCAAACGCCGAGCCTGCAGAGCAACCGCGGGACGAACGTCCCCCACACTATTGATAGGACCGTATGGGTGGCGGTCTGTCGCCACGCCGGCCAGAGTCGCAATTAACGATGCTCGATCTGTATCAGCTTCGGAGGTAAGTATGTCAATCGCCAAACGTTATTTTGTGTTTTTGCTCTTATTGGCTTTAACCGGAGCCGCGTATGCTCAGAAACCCTACGTGCCTGACGAATTAAAACCATGGGCGCAATGGGTGCTAAAGGATCGTGAATACATTGATTGCCCATTTTTCTTTGATCGGTCCGCGAGCGGGGAAAAGGACTTCTTATGTGCCTGGCCTGGCACCTTGCAGTTGGACGTCACGGCGAGTGGTGCCAGGTTTCAGCAGACGTGGACAGTCACGGCAGACAAGCAATGGGTTCCATTGCCCGGCGACCTGACCTATTGGCCTGAACAAGTGTCCGTTGGCGGGCGCACAGCGGCTGTTGTCGCACGTGGCTCAACCCCCTCCGTTTTTCTTGAGCCGGGGCGCTACAACATCACAGGACGGTTCCAATGGAACAAAAGGCCTGGTGAGCTCACGGTTCCAGCTGCAAGCGGCTTGCTGGAGCTCTTAATAAACGGTAAGCCGGTTGACCGCCCCGAGCGCAACGGAAATGCGGTCTGGTTTGGCGAGCGCCAACGCGAGGAAAAAAAGGATAATGCGGTGCAGGCCAGCGTTTATCGACTGGTGCAGGACGGCATTCCAACACGCCTTACTACGCGCATGGAATTGAAGATTTCGGGGGCCGTACGCGAGGAGCTATTTGGTCCCGCGTTGCCTGAGGGTTTTTCGCCGCTGGCATTGTCCAGTCAGCTCCCCGCTCGACTGGAGGCGGATGGTCAGCTGCGCGTTCAGGTTCGTCCGGGCAACTGGACCATTTTGCTCGACGCGAGGGCTTTGAACACGCTCGACGATCTGGCTTTGCGCCAGCCGCTCAGCAATTTGCCCGGGTCCGAGGTCTGGAGTTATCGCGCTGATGATCAGTTGCGTATCGCGGTACCAGATGGTCTTGAACCGGTTGACCCGGGCCAGGTCAATGTGCCCGGCGAGTGGCAGCAATTGCCGGCCTTTCGTATACAGGCAGGACAGGCACTGCGGCTCGCTGAGCGTAGCCGCGGCGATACAGTTACGGACAACCAGTTAACGCTCAGCCGACAGCTCTGGCTTGATTTCGACGGCGCCGGCTTTACCTTCGCCGACAAATTATGGGGAACCATGCGCAGCGGCTGGCGTTTGGACATGAGCGCGCCATTCAAATTACTAAGTGCAAACAGCGACGGGCAGGACCTGCTGGTGACAGAGGGTCGTGCGGATGGCGAGGTTGGCGTGGAACTGCGCAATGCAAACCTGTCGCTGCAGGCCCTGGGTCGTAGTGACACTCGTTCATCAATGCCGGCTTCCGGTTGGTTGTCCCGATTCGATCAGGTGAGCATGCAATTAATGCTGCCGCCTGGACATAAGCTGTTCGCTGCCATCGGTGCCGATCGCGCACCGGCCGCCTGGATCAATCGCTGGCAATTGCTCGATTTCTTCCTGTTGCTGATCGTGACGATAGCAGCGCACCGCCTGTTCGGGTTGCCGATCGCGGCGCTCGCTTTTCTAACCCTGACTTTAAGTCTGCATGAGCCTGGGGCACCAACATGGAGTTGGTTGAATTTACTGGCGGCCGTTGCCTTGGTTCGGGTGGCACCCGCCGGTCGATTGGTTCGCACTTTGCAGGTTTACAGGGCCACCAGTCTGATCTTTCTGGTCATATTTTTAGTGCCATTCCTGGTCGGGCAAATACGTGTCGGGCTTTACCCGCAGCTTGAGCAGCAAGACTACGTACAACCGTTAGAATTGATGGAGCAAGCGCAGTATGAGCAAGGAATGGCGAAGGATTCCGCGGTACGTTCCCTAGTGGCAACGCCGGCTGCGGAACGCGCACGAATTGAGGAAGTGCTCGTTTATGCCGATAAACCGGTGACATTTGAACGCTATGCGCCAAACGCTATCGTACAGGCTGGGGTGGGTCGCCCGTCATGGAGCTGGAATAGCTATCAGTTGGAATGGGGCGGTCCGGTCGATCCGCAAAGAACGCTGAATCTTGTTATTCTGCCGCGTTGGCTGGTAACTATATTGCGTTTTACGATGGTGCTGCTCTTGCTGACTTTCGTCGCCCGGTTTATCGTCGAGGTTCTTGATCGTGATTGGCCGTTGCCGGGTTTGCCCGGAAAGCCCCGAAAAGCGACTGCCGCTAAGGCGAGCGCGATACTTGTTGCCGCTTTGGTTTTGGTTGGGGGAGTAGGTAGCCCCCTGTCAGCCCATGCAGAAACACCACCCAACGATATCTTGCAGGAATTGCAAAACCGGCTGACTTCGCCGCCGGACTGTGCACCACGTTGTGCCGAAATTGTTACGGCACAAATCTCTGTAACCAGTACCGACTTGTCGCTGTCTATGACCGTGCATGCATTGGAGAGTGTCGCCATACCGCTTCCTGGTTCGCAACAAGGCTGGCGGCCGGAGCAGGTAACAGTCGATGGGGATCCAGCTCCCGCCGTTTATCGAGACGATAGTGGTCAGCTCTGGATACTGGCAAGCAAAGGCCAACGGCGCATCCAACTTAAGGGGCGTTTGCCACTTATAGATAGTCTGGAGGTGCCGTTTCCGTCACCGCCACGTGCGGTCGAGGTTACGTCCGCGGGCTGGAGTGTGGCCGGAGTTAGCGAGCGACGACTTGTTTCGGGATCACTGCAGTTGTCCCGGTTGCAATCAAAGAAGACCGGTGATGACGCGCAAAGCTGGGCGACGAACAGATTTCCAGCATTTGTTCGGGTCAAACGAACGGTTCTATTCGGGCTGGATTGGGAGGTCAGGACGACCGTAGAAAGAGTTGCTCCGGTCGCTGGTGCGATCTCGCTGGAAATCCCGCTGCTTGATGGCGAGTCAGTCATAAGCGACGCTTTTGATGTCAAAGATGGCCGCATTAAGGTGGACATTGGGACAGGTCAATCTTTCAACGGCTGGCGTTCGGTCTTGCCGCGGACATCGCCGCTGCGATTGGCTGCGGCGGATAGTGACAGCCCATGGTCCGAGACTTGGGAGTTTCGGGTCAGCGAAACCTGGCATGCCGAGTTTGAAGGTCTGCCTGCCAGCGCGATAGCGAATAGGGCTGGTTACTACACAGTGTTTCATCCGCGTCCTGGTGAGGTCTTGCAGGTGACGACAAATCGCCCCGCAGCTAGCGATGGTGCAACATTGGCGTTCGACGATGTGGCGCTGCGCACGGACATCGGCGCGCACTCGCGCAATTCGACGGTCAGTCTTAACTATCGTAGTACGCGCGGCACTCAGCAGCTTTTGCAATTGCCTCAGGGCGGCGAAGTTCAAAACGTGTTGATTGATGGCCGTAACGAACCGCTGCGATCGGATAATGGTGCGCTCAACTTGCCGATATTGCCTGGACAACATTTTGTCGAAGTTAACTGGAGTGAATCACGGTCGCTCGCGACCCGCGAAGAGACGCCCGTCATTGATCTTGGGGCGGCCGCGGGCAACATCAAAATGACACTGCAAATGCCGGCTAATCGTTGGGTGTTGGCAACAGGAGGCCCGCGCCTGGGACCCGCGGTGCTGTATTGGGCCGAGCTTGTCGCACTCATGTTATTTGCGGCGATACTCGGACGCACCAGTATTACGCCGCTCAAAACCTGGCACTGGTTGTTGTTGGGTCTTGGCTTCAGCACATTTTCCTGGTCAGCGTTGATAACGGTCGTCGTTTGGCTGCTCGTTTTGGGTTGGCGTCGTACCTGGTCTGCGAAAGTAGGTCCGTGGCAATTCGACCTAGTGCAGTTGGTCATCGCGGCGCTGACAGTTGCGGCGATGCTGGCCCTCGTCAGCAGTATGCCGCTTGGACTGCTGGGCACGCCCGACATGCACATTGCCGGGAACGGCTCTTACGGTAATTACCTGCAATGGTTTGCTGATCGCAGCGTTTCCGTGCTACCGCAAGCCCATGTGCTGTCATTACCTCTGTGGATTTATAAAGCATTGATTCTGGCGTGGGCTATATGGGTTAGCCTGGCGCTGGTTCGTTGGCTGCCGTGGGGCTGGGAGTGTGTCAACAACGAGGGTCTGTGGCGAGAACGACAGCCATTGTCGTTCAAATCGAAGGGGCCGGGTAAAGGGAAGGCGACTGATTAACAGTGCAGGCGACTTGCCAGGTGGTAAGTCGCCTGCGGTTGGTCTTTGACGCCTCGGCGATACCTTGTTAGCGTCAATGCCCATGTCTGCAATCGATCTAAATCATATGAAGCGCCGCCTGCAGCAAATGCAGGATGACCTTGCTGCAGTAACCGCTGCGGCAACTGGCGGCGCGGGCGTTGTGGAGCTGGATCAGTCACGCGTCGGTCGATTGTCACGCATGGACGCGTTGCAGGCTCAAGCAATGTCACTTGAATCAGGTAGACGACGTGAGTTGTTAAAGCATCGCCTGGCGGCTGCGCTACTGCGTATCGAGAGGGGTGAGTTCGGCGATTGCGTGAATTGCGATGAACCGATCGACCCTCGGCGACTCGAGTTTGACCCGTCGACTTTGTGTTGTCTGCAGTGTGCTGATAAAGCAGAGCGATAGCAGGGGTAATTTTTGCTGCTTTGTTTGCTTTGAAGAAGCGGGCAAGGGAGTATGATGTGGACTTAGTGCTAGCAAGGATACTGGTATGCCTGAAGAAAAATTGAAACGCACAATCCAAAATGTTCGCCAGGAGCTCAGCAAGACCGGAGAGCTCGATGACGATCTAAAGGATTTGTTGCGCACATTGGATAAAGATATCGATCGTGTTCTCGCGAAAGAGCCCCTTGATGACGATGACGATGAAACCATGAGCGAACGAGTGGAAAAGATGGCAAGTCGTTTTTCCGCAGAATACCCACGATTGGAAATGTTGTTGCGCGAGGTTTCAGACACGCTCGGAAAACTGGGCATCTAGATATTGAACCGACTCAAGTGATTTCTGAATTCGCGGGGAGGTTGCGATGAAAGCGGCGTGGATCGTTATTTTTGTCGCTGTGCTGGTCTGGTCTGGCGCGAATCCCAAAGATTACCCAACCTGGATGCTGGAGGTGGCTCCAGCCCTCATTGGCGTAGCCGTTCTTTGGTACACGCGCAGCAGTTTTGCACTCACGACCCTCACTTACGTACTAATTTTGGTCCACTGTATTATTTTGATGATCGGTGGGCATTACACCTATGCGGAGGTTCCGCTATTCGACTGGTTGCGAGATATCTTCGATTTACAACGCAATAACTATGACAAGGTCGGTCACTTTGTGCAGGGTTTTGTTCCGGCCATCATCGCTCGTGAAATCGTGGTGCGTCAGAGTGTTTTCAATAGCACGGCTTGGCGAAATTTTTTCATTGTGTGCTTCTGCCTCGGCTTCAGTGCTTTTTACGAACTTATCGAATGGGTCGTAGCCATAGCCTCAGAGGAGGCCGCGGAGGCATTCCTGGGTACCCAGGGCTATGCATGGGACACCCAGTCCGATATGGGGTGGGCGCTTTTTGGTGCCGTTTGTGCGCTGTTAATGCTGGGTCAATATCATGACCGGCAAATGCAGGCAAAAGGATATTTGTCCCAGAGCTGATTGCACTTATTCGAGCGCTGTTCTATAGATCGTATTTTTCGGTTCAGCAAAAACGCGCCGGAGCATGGGTTCGAACTCATCCAGTGACAAAGTCTTCATGTCGGTGTCGAATGCCGGGTTGTCATAAATTTCACAAAACCGTGCCGTCCGCTCGAAGTATGGCGACTCACGAAATTGTTCGCGCATATCCGGGTTAAGGCCTATGTGTTCGAAAAAGTGGTAACCCTGGAAAATCCCGTGATGCTGAATCATCCAGTGGTTTGCTTCGGACACGAATGGCTTGAGTATAGCGGCCGCAACATCCGGGTGATTGAGGCTGCCGAGCGTATCGCCGATATCATGCAGCAATGCGCAGATTATATATTCTTCATTTTCACCGCCATGTTGGGCCAATGTTGCCGTCTGCAATGAGTGTTGTAGTCGGTCTATCGGGAAACCACCGTAGTCGCCGTCCAGCAGACGCAGGTGAGTGAGTACGCGATCCGGTAATTTTTGAATGAACTTCATTTGCTCGCCGATGATTATCTTCCAGTCATCCGCTGTGCTTGTGCTCATCGATTTGAAATTTGCCCGGTTTGCCACGTCTGTATCTCCCAAGAAAAACGATGCCCAGTTAGCATATTATAGATGGCGGACAAATGTTACTTTGGGTGACTATGGACAATAGATTCAAAATTCGTTTAGGCCGATCGGGCGATGTCGCGAAAGTCGCCGCAATTGAATTGGCCGCTGCCACGATTTTTTCGGAGCGTGATTTGCCGCCGACAATTCGTTATACCGCCAGTGACAAGGACATTCTGAATGAAGCCATAATCGCGAAGCGACTGTGGGTCGCCTGTGACGCGAACGATGTCCCGGTTGCGTTTGCTTTTGCAGACATGATCGGGGAGGGTGCTTACTTGGAAGAGGTCGATGTCCATCCGCTGTACATGCGCCAGGGAATTGGCTCGAGTCTTGTTCAGGTAGTGATTGACTGGGCGCAGCAGATTGGCAGTAGTGAGTTACGCCTGGTTACTTTTTCGCACCTCCCCTGGAATGCTCCTTTTTACGCGGGTCTGGGGTTCAGAGTGCTGGAGCCAGATGAGGTGAACGCTGACTACCGGCAGATTATTGATGATGATGCCGGTGTTGGCATCGATCCCGACAAACGGGTGGTCATGGAGTATTTACTGTAGATGATTATCGGGCCAGTCCTCTGGCTGACCGCTACTAAGGTTAGCTTGTCCAAGGGCGGGGTGTTTGCAGCCAGATGTTAAAAATGATTGAAGCATATCCACTGCAGTTCCTGGTTGGTTGGCAACGCCATCTTGCGTTTCTGATCCTGATTGGCTGTTACCTGACGGCAAGGGCCGCCATGTCTGCTGCAAGTCTGTTGTTTCATAATGACCTCACAACCCTCGGCATTGTTTCTTTTGAATTTGCCGGCACTAGCGGGGCGGCGCAGGCCTTTTTGCAAAGTTGGGATGTAGATCAGTCACTGGCTGTCGTTCGCCATACCCGGTTCGACTTTTTGTACTTGATTGCCTATGGACTACTTGCTGCGCTGTTGTGTGAAACGATATCTCGCAGGATTAGTGCGCGCCGCTGGGCCAGAGCCGGAGTATTCCTGGCTTGGTCCGCGTGTTTTGCCGCATTATTCGATGCATTTGAGAATATCGGTATGTTGTGGATTCTTGATCATGGATCCGGACAACCTTGGCCAGCTTTGGTGGCGCTCATGGCTGCGATCAAGTTTTCGTTGATTGTGCCAGCGCTTTTGTACCTGTTTGCGGCTTTATTCTATTTACTGCTAAGACGTCTGCAAGGAGTTCAGGCATGACATTGAAACGCTGTGCCTATCTAGTCATGCCGGACGAAGGCGATTTTGTTACAGACTATTCTCTCGGCATTAAACCGATGGAAGACCTGGGCTGGCAAATTGAGCTCATGTCCTGGCGCGATAAAGTCGCTGATTGGGACTCGTTCGACATCGTCTACATTTGCACGCCGTGGGATTACCCGTCGGATCCAGCGGGCTTCATGGCAACGCTGGAGGCTATCGATAAATCCAGCGCTATCCTGGTCAATGATATAGCCCTCGTGAAATGGACGTTGTCCAAAACGTACCTGCGCGATCTTGAGTCGCGGGGAGTTAACATCGTTCCCAGTCTGTGGCGCGATGATTTTGTAGCAGCGGAACTCGCCAGTTACTTTGCGCACTTCGGCGTAGACCGAATCATTATCAAACCAATTGTTAGCACCAATGCGACAGATACGTTTCTTCTGGATTCGCCAGTACCAAAGGCGACTATTAACGTGTTGCAGAAAAAGTTTTTGCGGCGTGGTTTCGTGGTGCAGCCGTTTATTGAGAACGTGCGCAGTGAGGGCGAGTTTTCCTTATTTTTCCTCGGCGGTCAGTACAGTCATACTATTTTGAAAACTCCTCGCCAGGGTGACTTTCGCGTACAGGAAGAGCATGGGGCTGACATCATCAGTGTTGAACCCGAGGTGGCTTTGTTAAAAGCGGCCGGTGACGATTTCGCCAAGGTTGAGCCGATGCCGGTGTACGGACGGTTTGATTATGTGCGCGGTCCCGATGGGCGGTTTCTGCTGATGGAGATGGAAATTATCGAGCCTTCACTTTATTTACGAATGGACGCGGCCGCCCCTGCGCGATTTGCGGCTGCTATTGATGCGTACGCGAAACTGCAGGCAAATCCAAACCTCTAGAACTGACCTAGGAGAATTGATGCAATGCTGAAAATATCACGCAATATCGCCAGTGTTTTTTTGCTTACGTTATTAGTTGTGACGAGTTATTCGCGGCCGCTGTTGGCGGAGGAACCAGTGCAAGTCGCTGTAGTTACAAGCCTTGGTGATATGATGCTTGCCATTGATGTTGAGCACGCCCCCATCAGTTCAAACAACTTTCTCGCACTGGTTGATGGCAAGTATTATGACGGCGCTACTTTCTATCGCAGCGTGACTTTGAAGAATGATCATGGCACCCCGAAAATCGAAGTGATTCAGGGTGGACTTGAGCCCGAAGAATCACCTTTTCCGCCCATTGCTCATGAGAGCACAGAGCACACCGGGCTAAAACACGTCGATGGCGCGATCTCGTTAGCGCGTGGCGATATCGGCACCGCAAGCACCGAATTTTTTATCTGCATTGGCGCCCAGCCGGGTCTTGATTTCGGGGCGAGTCGTAATGCGGACAAGCAGGGTTTTGCCGTATTCGGTCACGTGCTTAGCGGCATGGATGTCGTGCGCAGCATTCGTGACCAGCCTGCTGCCGGGCCCTCAGAATCCGAGTACACGGCAGGGCAGATACTGACTACCCCGGTGCAGATCATCTCTATGCGTCGCGTACGCTAGGCGGAGCGGGCTTTTTTCCGCAATAGGGGCTTCAGGTACTGGCCGGTGAAAGAGGCTGCCGTGGCGGCAACTTGCTCGGGAGTGCCAGAGGCTATGATTTGGCCGCCACCGTCACCGCCTTCCGGGCCAATATCGATAATCCAGTCTGCCGTCTTGATGACGTCCAGATTGTGCTCAATGATTATCACCGTGTTGCCATGATCACGCAGTCGATGCAAAACGCCCAGCAACAATTCGATATCGTGGAAGTGCAAACCAGTTGTTGGTTCATCAAGGATATACAATGTTCTGCCGGTATCGCGTTTTGATAGCTCCTTGGCCAGTTTGACTCGTTGTGCTTCGCCACCAGACAACGTGGTGGCATTTTGGCCGAGCGTGACATACGAGAGGCCAACGTCCATCAGCGTCTGAAGCTTCTTGAGTACGACCGGTACATTGCGGAAGAACTCAGTAGCGTCTTCGATGGTCATGTCGAGCACTTCATCAATGCTCCGACCTTTGTAGGTGATCTCCAGCGTTTCACGGTTATACCGTTTGCCATGACAGACATCGCAGGGGACATAAATGTCGGGCAGAAAATGCATTTCGACTTTGATTACGCCGTCACCCTGACAGGCTTCGCACCGTCCACCCTTAACATTGAAACTGAAGCGTCCAGGCTGATAGCCGCGCGAACGGGCCTCCTGCGTGCCTGCGAACAGGTCACGAATAGGAGTGAATAGCCCGCTGTAAGTCGCGGGGTTGGAGCGTGGCGTGCGGCCGATTGGGCTTTGGCTGATATCAATGACGCGATCGATTTGATCGAGGCCGGTGATCGAGTCGTGAGGTGCGGCATTGCGGGTATTGCGATTAATAAGAGCGGCGGCCGCCTTGTACAGGGTGTCGTTAACCAACGTGGATTTGCCGGATCCGGACACACCGGTTACGCAAGTCATTAAACCAATAGGCAGTTCGGCGGTGACAGACTTCAGATTGTTGCCACGTGCTCCCTTAATGACGATTTGTTTTTTCGCGTTGTTGCGCGTTCGTTTTTCCGGTACCTCAATCCGGCGCTTGCCACTAAGGTATTGCCCGGTAACCGAGTTCGGATTGTTACAAACTTCCTGTGGCGTGCCCTGGGCGACGATTTGCCCGCCGTGTACGCCGGCACCCGGGCCGAGATCGACGACATAGTCTGCTTCGAGGATGGCTTCTTCGTCATGTTCGACGACAATTACCGTATTGCCGATGTCGCGCAAGTGGATAAGCGTTTTAAGCAGGCGCTTGTTGTCTCGCTGGTGCAGGCCGATAGAGGGCTCATCAAGAATGTACATGACACCAACCAGTCCCGAGCCGATCTGGCTTGCCAGCCGTATGCGTTGCGCCTCACCGCCAGATAGTGTTTCTGCGCTGCGATCCAGGGACAGGTAATCCAGGCCGACGTTGCTCAAAAATCCGAGACGATCGCCAATTTCTTTGACGACTTTGTCGGCGATGGCAGCGCGCCAGCCATCCAGTTTTAGTTTTTCAAAAAACACGCGGGCATTGCCCACAGAGAGGCCGCTGATCTCGGGCAGGGAGTGATCACTGATAAACACATTTCGTGCGGCACGGTTCAGCCTTGTGCCACCACAGTCTGGGCAGTCCTGACTGTTAAGAAAACGTGACAACTCTTCGCGGACGGCGTTGGACTCGGTTTCCCGGTAGCGTCTCTCGAGGTTGGGTATTACTCCTTCGAAGCGGTGGGTCTGCGTGACTTGAGTGCCACGGTTATTGCTGTAGGAAAAATCGATACGATCCTTACCGCTGCCATAAAGAATAGCGTGCTGGTGCTTTTCATCCAGTTCGTTATAGGGCGTTTCGACATCAAAGCCATAATGCTTAGCCAGGCTTTGAATCATCTGGAAGTAATAAGTCGTACGTCGATCCCAGCCGCGAATCGCACCTCCCGCCAGCGACACTTCTTCGTTTACCACGACCCGCTGTGGATCAAAGAATTGTTTAACTCCCAGGCCGTCGCAACTGCCGCATGCGCCCGTTGGGTTGTTAAATGAAAACAGCCGTGGCTCGAGTTCGGTCAGACTGTAGCCGCATTCGGAGCAGGCGAATTTGTCGGAAAAGACTATTTCTTCCTTGCTGTCGTCGTCCATGTAGACGATGCGGGCGACGCCATCGGCCAGACGTAGCGCCGTTTCAAACGACTCTGCGAGGCGCTGCTGCAAGTCATTTTTTACTTTGAAGCGATCGACAATAGCTTCGATCGTGTGCTTTTTGCGCAGATCGAGGGTCGGTGGATCATCCAGTTCGTAAACTTCACCGTTGATACGCGCGCGGATGAAGCCTTGCGCCTGCAGATCCTGCATCAGGTTTACGTGCTCGCCTTTGCGTTCGGTAATTATTGGTGCGAGCAACATGAGGCGGCTGTCTTCAGGTAACGCCAGCACCAAATCAACCATTTGGCTGACCGTTTGGGCCTCAAGAGCCAGACCATGGTCGGGACAGCGGGGGATGCCTGCGCGCGCATACAAAAGGCGCAAGTAGTCGTAAATCTCCGTGACAGTGCCAACTGTTGAGCGCGGATTGTGCGAAGTTGATTTTTGCTCAATGGAGATAGCTGGCGACAATCCCTCAATATGATCGATGTCGGGTTTCTCCATCATCGACAGGAACTGGCGCGCATAGGCGGACAGCGATTCCACATAGCGGCGCTGGCCTTCAGCGTAAATGGTGTCGAACGCCAGTGATGACTTGCCCGAACCCGATAGGCCGGTGAAAACGATGAACTTGTCTCTCGGTAGTCTCAGGTCGACGTTTTTCAGGTTGTGGGTTCTGGCGCCACGAATATCAATGAATTTCATAGTGGTCTGCGGTCTGCGCGAAACAACCTGCTAATATACGCCGCCACAGGAGTGCGGCGCAAAGGCAGAATGAAAATGTTGCCTGTTTGGCTAAACGAAGTACGCTGTTGACTTGCCGGATACCGGTGGTCACGCTTTGAGCATCCGCGGTTGGGTGCTTGTATAGGGGCAGTCAGGGTTTTATGAACGACAACGACAATTATGGAATGCTACCCACAGAAAAGCGGGCTGTAACGGTAGTCGCGCTGATCGCGATGTGTCGCATGCTGGGGCTGTTTTCCCTACTACCGGTGTTGGCGGTATTCGTGGGCCATCTGGATGGCGCAACCCCGACATTGATTGGTTTGGCGGTTGGCGCGTATGGCCTGACACAGGCCGCATTGCAGATCCCGTTCGGGGCGTTATCTGATCGTATAGGACGTATGCCCGTTCTATTGTTTGGTCTCGCGATATTTGCTCTGGGCAGTATCGTGGCCGGCCTTGCAGACACCATCAGTGGCGTTATTATCGGCCGCTTGTTGCAAGGTGCTGGCGCAATTTCCGCGACCCTGACGGCGTTATTGGCCGACGCCACTCGCGAGAAAGTGCGCACACGAAGCATGGCCTTTCTGGGCATGTCGATCGGCATGTCTTTCCTGATTGCGTTTGTGGTTGGCCCGCTGATTGCCGGTTATTTTGGTGTGCGTTCATTATTTTGGGTGGCCGCTCTTCTGGCATTGATTGCCGCTGGGTTGCTGAGCTTCCTGCCCAAGATGGAGGAGCGCAAAGTTGTGAGCGGGCGACTGAAGTTGTCTGCTGCTTTTTTACCAACGCTATTGCGCCTCGACCTGTATGTGTTCCTGTTGCACGCAATCATGACCGCGAGTTTCGTGGCATTGCCGTTTGTTCTGCATGATCAATTGCAGCTGCCCATGACCACTTACTGGAAGATTTATATAGGTGCGTTGTTGCTGTCGCTGCTGGGTACAGTGCCCCTGATCATGGCTGATGAACGTCAGGGTAAGCGCTGGACGATGGGCATCGCCGTCGCCTTGTTGCTGGGAGGACAGATTTTGTTGGCCACTATTGGTTCTACATTTCTGACGGTATTGCTTGCTCTGTGTGTATTTTTTGCGGGCTTTAATTTTCTTGAGGCTGGCTTGCCAGCGCGCTTGTCCCTGGCTGCGCATGGTGACGTGAGAGGTGCGGCTTTGGGCGTTTTTGCCAGTGCCCAGTTCCTTGGTGCCTTCGTGGGCGGTGTCCTCGGTGGCATTCTGCTGGGTTACGATGGTCCGGTCGCAGTATTCGAGGTGTGCGCAGTCGTGGCGGTAATTTGGTTCCTGATTCAGCAATTCACTGAAAAAGCCTGAATTAAGGCAAAAGAGCTGTTAATCGGACTGGCAATTGTGTGTTCAGGCACTACAATAGTCTGCCCTTGCGCAACACTGCTTCAGAATAGCTGATTTGGCGCATTTACTAATAAACACAATGAATTACAGGTGATCTTCTATGGCTCGTGGAGTAAACAAAGTAATCCTCGTCGGTAATCTAGGCAAGGATCCGGACACTCGTTACATGCCCAGCGGTTCCGCAGTAACCAATTTCAGTATCGCAACCAGCGAGTCGTGGAAGGATAAACAGACCGGTGAGCAAAAAGACCGCACAGAATGGCACAACATTTCCATGTTTGGCCGGCTGGCGGAAATCGCTGCCGAATATCTGCGCAAAGGTTCGCAGGTTTATATCGAAGGCAAATTGCGTACCCGCAAGTGGCAGGACAAGCAGGGCAATGACCGTTATACGACTGAGGTCGTAGCGGACGAAATGCAGATGCTTGGGGGTCGTTCTGGTGGGGGCGCTCCGGCGGCGTCACAAGACTCGGGTTCATCGAGCCCATCCCCACAGAGCTCTCCGGACGATTTTGACGACGATATTCCGTTCTAGAACCCCGCAGGGTAGATCAGGATTTCTGACGATGATCAGCGCACAGTAACTTATTGTGCGCTGATTTTGTTTTTAGCAAAGACGGTTAATTTATCAGGTTGGATTGGATAGGTGCCCATCAAGAGCCACATGGCGCGTTGCGTAATGCGTAGCTTGTGGCTCATCGAATTCTGATCAAGCTGGAAAGCATGGGCTTCATCAGCTAACCTGCACTAATAAATAGTTTATTTTCAATATCTTAACGACAAGACGGCATGACCAAGAAACTTTATATCAAGACCTACGGTTGCCAGATGAATGAGTACGACTCGGAGAAAATGGCCGATGTGCTGCGCGCATCCCATGGTTACGAGTTGACGACGACACCGGAGGATGCCGACGTATTGTTGGTTAATACCTGCTCAATTCGCGAAAAAGCTCAGGAAAAGGTGTTTTCGGAATTGGGCCGCTGGAAAGCATTGAAAAAAGCTAATCCAAACCTGGTGATAGGCGTCGGTGGTTGTGTGGCCAGTCAGGAAGGCGAAGGAATCAGCAAGCGGGCGCCGTTTGTTGACCTCGTATTTGGCCCGCAAACCCTGCATCGCTTGCCGGGCATGCTGGATGATACTCGTGCGAGCAAACAGCCAGTGGTCGATATCTCCTTTCCGGAAATTGAAAAGTTCGATCGTATGCCTGAACCGCGTGCGGAGGGCCCGACTGCATTTGTCTCAGTCATGGAGGGTTGCAGCAAGTACTGCACCTTTTGTGTCGTGCCGTATACGCGCGGCGAAGAAATCAGTCGCCCGCTGGATGACGTGATAGCGGAGACTGTTAGTCTTGCCGAGCAGGGCGTGCGCGAAGTGAATCTGCTGGGGCAAAACGTCAATGCCTACCGTGGCTTGATGCACGATGGTCAGTTTGCTGATCTCGCGACATTGATTTATTACGTTGCCGCCATTGACGGCATAGAGCGGATTCGATTTACAACTTCACATCCGGTCGAGTTCACCGATAGTCTGGTTCAGGCCTACGCTGAAGTACCAAAGCTTGCCAATTTTCTGCACCTGCCTGTGCAAAGTGGGTCGGATCGAGTGTTGTCGCGAATGAAGCGCGGCCACACAGCGCTGGAATACAAACAGAAGATACGTAAATTGCGCGCGGTTCGGCCTGATATTTCAATCTCATCGGATTTTATTGTGGGATTTCCGAATGAAACCGATGCGGATTTTGACGCGACGATGAGACTGATTGCAGACATTGGATTCGATCAATCTTTCAGTTTTATCTACAGTGCTCGACCAGGTACGCCGGCCGGTTCTTTGCCGGATGAGGTACCAGCTGACGTCAAGAAGCAGCGCTTGGCGCTCTTGCAGCAACGCATAAATCAGCAAGCCCATGCGATAAGTGAGGCGATGGTTGGCACGACTCAGCGAGTCCTGGTGGAACGCCTGTCGAAGAAGAATTCTGCGCAACTTGCGGGCCGCACCGAGAATAATCGCTGGGTAAACTTTGACGGTGACCGGTCTATGCTGGGGCATTTCGTTGATGTACAGATCACTGAAGCATTACCAAATTCGTTACGCGGTAGAGTCAAAAGCAACCAGGCTGCCGCATGAAGTGAGCCGCTAGCTATTCCATGCCGCCGGCTATCGCGGTAGTCTTTATTTGGCCGGGTACGACCATAGTCATGACCTTGAAATTAAGGTGCGGTCGGCACTTGATTAGAGCAGAGAGGATACTATTTAAACATTGAACGCTATCGATACTTTTCAGGATGTCATCCTGGAGCCCGCCGATAACAACCGCCTGGCCAACCTGTGTGGCCAATTTGATGAACACCTGCGACAAATTGAAAAACGCCTTGGTGTTGATATTGCAAATCGTGGCAACTATTTCAGAGTAACGGGCGATCCTGCTGCGCGACAGCGCGGTGCAAATGTACTTAACTCATTATTTGCCCTGACGGGTACTGAACGCCTTGATGCGGAGCGTATTCATGTTTGTCTGCAAGAGTCTGCAATGAGCGAGCCGCAACCAATGCCGGCCGGTGATGCGGAAGATTTTCCGGATGCGGATGATGATCATTTTGAGATACAGACGCGGCGTAAGCTGGTGCGGGCGCGGGGTGCTAATCAGCTTGCCTATTTGAAAAACATTCGCAAGCATGATCTCGCCTTTGGCATTGGTCCTGCTGGAACCGGCAAGACTTACCTGGCGGTGGCGAGTGCGATTGATGCGTTGGAAAACGAGCGCGTTAGACGCATCGTGCTGGTACGACCTGCGGTCGAGGCGGGTGAGCGACTTGGGTTCTTGCCGGGAGATATGTCGCAAAAGGTGGATCCCTATTTGCGACCGATGTACGACGCATTGTTCGATATGCTCGGCCCGGAACGGGTCGGTCGGCTTATTGAAAAAAACATTATCGAGATTGCACCGCTCGCATTTATGCGTGGTCGCTCGTTGAATGAGTCTTTCATCATTTTAGACGAAGCGCAAAACACGAGCGCGGCGCAGATGAAGATGTTTTTGACCCGTATCGGATTTGAATCGTGCGCGGTTGTTAACGGCGATATCACGCAAATTGATCTGCCGAGTGGTCAGCAGTCCGGCTTGGCAAATGCGATAGATATTCTGCGCGATGTGGATGGTGTGGCATTTACGTTTTTCTCGCCACGGGATGTCGTTCGCCATCATCTCGTCCAGCGCATAGTTGAGGCCTACGAGGCCCGCGGACCGCTCGATGCTGGCAATAAGCGCGGGCGGCGGGATTAATGAGACTTAATTTACAGATTGCGTCTCAAGTTAGCAGTGTTCCAAACGCGGAACAGATGCAGGCATGGTTGAACAAGACTCTTCGTGCCGCAGGTAGTGGAGACGCTGAGTTGACGGTCAGAGTCGTCGAAGAGGGCGAGAGCCAGGCTTTGAATTGTGAGTACCGTGGAATTGATAAGCCGACCAATGTCTTGGCTTTTCCGATGGGTGACATTCCGGGTCTACCCGGCGCCGAGGATCCGCTACTGGGTGACCTGGTTATTTGCGGCACCGTTGTCGAGCGGGAGGCGCTCGAGCAGAGCAAGCAAGTCACCGGTCATTGGGCGCATATGCTTATCCATGGCACCTTGCACCTGTTGGGCTACGATCACCTGGAAGACGCTGACGCCCTGAAAATGGAATTGCTGGAGCAGCAAGTGATGTTGGACTGCGGATATGCAGATCCTTATGCGGATAGAGACGCGTGAACTGCTACAATGTGGCCCTAACGCCTGACAACACAACCAAAAGTAAACTGTTTTTCAATGAGCGATAAACCCCCAAGTACCGACGGC
Source organism: Woeseiaceae bacterium (assembly GCA_024640365.1). Lineage (GTDB taxonomy): Bacteria > Pseudomonadota > Gammaproteobacteria > Steroidobacterales > Woeseiaceae > JAHEFE01. The sequence continues at coordinate 53,210 of JAHEFE010000017.1, forward strand.
ACAGTGACACCTGGTGTTTTCAAACGCATTTTGCGTGCGATTCAAGGTGAACCCTGGAGCCGAGATGAAATCTTAACTTTCCTGCAGGAATCTAAAGGCGACTTTGATACTGAAGAGCACAGTATGCTCGAAGGTGTTCTGGAAGTATCTGAAACCAAGGTGCGCGACGTGATGATTCCGCGATCGCAAATGGTTGTATTGGAGCTTGACCAGAGCATCGAAGAATTGCTTGATATAATTCTTGAGTCAGGCCATTCAAGATTTCCTGTGATGGGCGAAAATCGTGACGAATTGATCGGCATCTTGCTCGCCAAGGATTTGCTGCGACATTTTAACAGTGCCTCGGCCGAAGAATTTCAGATCAGTAAATTTATTCGATCGGCCTCCATGATTCCTGAATCCAAGCGCTTGAATGCGCTGCTTAAAGAATTTCGCGACAGCCACAACCACATGGCAATTGTGGTCGATGAATACGGGGGTGTTTCCGGGTTGCTGACCATTGAAGACGTATTGGAAGAAATCGTCGGTGATATTGATGACGAACACGATACGGAAGAGCTCGAGTTTATTCAGAAAGATGCAGATAAAAACGGCCGTCCCAGTTATATCGTCAGAGCGTTGACTCGTATCGAAGATTTCAATGAATTCTTCGAATGCGATCTGCTCGATGAGGACTACGACACTATTGGCGGCCTGGTTTTGCACGAATTGGGTCGCCTACCACGTCGAGGCGAAAGTCTTGCAGCCTTCGAATTTGAGTTCCTGGTCACGAAAGCGGATCGCCGCCGCATCCATACTTTGCAAGTGCAAAAAACAGTTGAAAATGGACCCGCAGACGCTGCGTAATTTGTTTGTCCGCTTGTTTCGCGGTCGTGCAGTGGTCCGATATACGGCCTATTTTGTTTGTGGCCTCCTAACCGCGCTGGCATTCGCCCCTGCCGGTATGTATCTACTGCCGCCAATTCTGTTATTGCCATTACTTTTGTCGTGTCTTGCCGATACTCCCGGAACAGCGGCTCGGAATGGCTTTGCGTATGGGGCCGGCCTGTTCCTCGCAGGTACCTACTGGGTCTACATCTCAGTGCATATATTTGGGCAGGCGCCCTTGTTACTGGCGGTGATACTGATGATTGGGCTGGTCTTGCTGATGGCAAGCTACTATGCGCTGGTCGCCGCCGTCATCGCGCACTGGTCAGCGGCTAGCGCGTGGCGCATGATTGCTGTCGCGCCTGCGGTCTGGGTGCTTATCGAGTGGGTACGGGGCTGGCTGTTCAGTGGCTTTCCTTGGCTTAGTCTTGGTTACGGCCAAATCGATTCAGTTTTGGCCGGCTGGGCACCTGTAGGCGGCATTTACGGCGTTTCATTGATGCTTATGATTAGCGCCGCCGCAATTCCTGCTGCCTGGTCCCTGACCGGTGAGCGTCGCCGCATTGCGGTCGCCGCCGTAGTGCTACCGTGGTTCATTGGATTTATGTTGGCAAATGTAAGCTGGACCCATGCCAGTGGCGCACCGGTGACAACAAGCATTATCCAGGGCGGCGTCAGTCAGGACCAAAAGTGGCTGCCGGAACAGTTTCGGCCAACT
>JAHEFE010000085.1 GCA_024640365.1 Woeseiaceae bacterium
GCCCGGCTGATCCAGTCAGCTGCGCCCGCTGCCGCGCCGCCGTCAGGCGCGGATCTTCACCTGCAGTTTCCGCCGTTCTATGATGAAACGGCCACATATCGCTCGAATATGGCAGGCCGTAGAACTCGTCAAAACCATGTCGTTGTGGCCGAAACTGAAAATGATCACCAAGATGCCATTTGCCGAAAATACCGGTGGCATAGCCACCACTCTTCATGATTTCACCGACCGTGATTTCGCTACTGCTTAATCCACCGACGGCACTCGGTGTGAAGTTACGCGCAAGGCTGATCCGCGGCGCATAGGAACCGGTCATGAGCATCGCCCTGGAAAGGCTACAACTCGCGGCCGTATAAAAGCTCGTCAAACGAATGCCTTCGCCTGCCAAACGATCAATGTTCGGTGTCAGGATATCTGCGGCACCGTAGGCACCGACATCGCCATATCCAAGGTCGTCCGCAAATATGAGAACAATATTCGGTGAGCTTGCTGGCACCGATTGCGCTGATGCAGGTATAGCCGGCCCGCAAATCCAGAAAGCGGCGAGCAGTACTGACGCTGTTGCACGAGTGAATAAGTTACGAAGAATTGCGAAACATGCCCGCAGCACCGCAAGACGGCTCAACAGCAAACAGCTCGCCGTTTCGCGATGCGCTTGAAACTGATTCTTGATTACATGAGCCAACGGTCAGGTGTCGTACCCGAAATGGGATGATGATTAGTACACCTTGATTATAGCTGCAATATACGGGCCTCTTTACAGTTTAATATTCGAATCAACGGGTTAAGAAGCGAAACAACGTAGTTCGAGTCGGTCGTCCGCCATAACTGTAAATTATTCCGACTATCATTTAACGATCTGAGTCGAGACGGCTTTCCTGGCGAGGTGTCAGACGATCCAGCACACGCCTGGCAAATGAACGAGGTGGCATTCTGGCATTTACCTCTCGGTCGGGCAGTTCGAGCAGGTTGACTGGAAACATCGAGCCCGAAGATGGTCCTTCAGTTCTAACCAGGGGTCCCCGGACGAAATACTCTTTGTCAAACCACGAATAATCATCGAGCCATGTCCAGGCGTCATGCCTGCTATAGATCTTTGCAATCGCCTGCATGGCGGGAACGTCCACTGCGGCACTGAAATATTCTTTTTTTTGCATGTCAAGATATCGCAGCATCAGGTCATGGCTCCAGTTACTGGCATAATTGCTATACCAGGTCGCTTTGCCGTTTTCTTCCGCGAGAGCGCTTACCACGGAATGCACGAGGACATGTTCTTCATGACCGTATTCGCCCCATGGATTGTGAGTAAAGATGTTGTCGGCTTGCTGAATAATCGGCTGCAGGTGACGACGCAGACTTTTGGCACACTTCCGGTATGCTGATCTTACTTTCGGGGCGTGGACAATCTCCAATCCGTATTTCGTCGTCGCGGGTATCGGCCACTTCGCACATGCAAATGAACCGGTTTCCTCCAATTCCAGGCAAACCAGCTTTTTCTTCCAGGGATGTTCCCGAAGCGTCTGCCTTCGGCGGTTGGCCATCTCCGGGTGAGCAGGATCATTGAGAAAACAAATTACAATCTTGTCGACTTCTGCGGCAATCGATCCGAACCACAGAATCTCGTCGTCAGGATGAGCCACAACCAGAACCGAATTTTTTAATTCATTTGAATGGGTTTCGCGGACGGTCATTTCGAACCTCCGACCAAAAACCGGACGGCTCCACCTCCGACTCTATCCCAAATAACTTTAGCCGCTGCCACAAGACCTCGAAGGCGTCCGTTTTGCTGTGTGGCCATTACATAGTCATGCAATATATGCTGCTTGAAACTCCAGCGTTCCCTCGGACAAATTGCGAGACTCCAGGGATAAATACTGCGAACAGCCGAAATAACCGGCTGCTTGTCGATCGCCGCTCGCAGCTCTTTCGGGTCATAACCCAGTCCAAAAATTGTCTGCTCTCCTAAATCATCCAGGTAGCCAAATGCAAAGCTTCGCAACTGTGTGTCACCGCCCAGCTCTTTCCATTTATCGAGGCTCGTCGTTGAAGGCTTGGTATGGCGATGAATGCCGACAGGATCATTCATGCTTCCGACTGGCGCAGGCGTAGTAGAATAATCGAGCATGGCAATATCGAATTCGATTCCGAGAAAATCGCAAAGACTTCGAACAGAATCTTCCGGACTGCTGACCAGGTCTTCATACCTTATTTCGAAGGCCGCATTTCCAAGGAGTTCTCTGGCTGCAATAATCCTTGCCGGAGCCGCAACAAGGTCTGGTTCAAATGCCGACAGGATTTGCCAATCACCATTCACATAAGTGTGCAATTCCGACTTCAAAATCGCGAGCGGGTTTCTAAGCAACAAAACATACTTCGCTTTCGGAAACAGATCGTATAGCTCATTAACGATCATCGTATAGCGCGGTGTCTTGTCGAGAAACAGGCGCTTTCCGCTTTTCTCCAGAGCACGGCCATATATTGTCGCGGCAAAACTGCGCACGCCATCTCGATATGTCTGCTCCCCATCGGCGTAATTATCAAGAAATTCGCGAACCCCGGTCGATGCCCAATTCGCATTGAAGTCGGTCTTGATTCCGTGGGATCGCAAACCATAAACCGGGTGCAGCATGAGCCAGGTTTCTGCAGATGTCTGGATATCCGGGTGCCCTGCCAACAGGCGCTGCAACAATGTCGAGCCTGCCTTTGGCTGCGAAATGATGAAAATCAGGTCTTCGCCCTGATAGCCCGATTTGACCTGAGAATTGACCATCCGTTTTTCTTCTTTTTCCTCTGCCGATTGGGTTTTCATGAGTCGCTCGGCACCCCTGGTTGCTGGAGCAAACCGATCTTTACAGGCATAACCACAGGTAATCGAAATTCTACGTCTTCAAATCCGCGGTTATTGTAGTATCGCGTCTCAATGAAAAACCCAACGCTCGTCACAGACTTCGAGACTGCATTGTAGCAGTATAATCAATGGCTTATGTGATTTCTTAATTGATTGATCGAACGCTTCACTAATGAGATCAGCTCAATCCGGCAACAGGATGCCACTCTGTCTTGAACATTAAACTGGACTTCTCCGCGTCGGACGCGAACTGGGCCTTGCGCGCCCTCCTGTTCATCGACGTATTGTTGATATTGCTATATCTTGCGGGCGCACCGCTCGGCTTGCCCGGTCGCATTCGTCAAATGCTCGACCTCAATGCCGAATCGACCATCCCGACCTGGTTTGCCTCGTCACAGCTCCTGGTTACCGGATTCCTGTTCTTGATCGTGGGACAAACAGCGCGCGCTCGATCCGAATTTTCTCATGTTTTCTTCCCGTCAATCGGCGCGTGCTTCATTGCTCTGTCCATGGACGAGGCATCAGGCATACACGAATCGATAACGGCATTGCTGCAGAAATTCAGCTTTTTTCCACGGTTCACTGATGGTCATGGAATCTGGATCCCTATTTACATCGTCACTGCCCTGCTCCTGGCAGCCCTGCTTCGACGGGATATTTTCGCGATGTTCCTTAATTTCAGAAAGGAGGCACTGGTGTTGGGTTTCGGAATCGGTGTATTTATCTTCGGCGGAATCGGCCTGGAAATTGTCGACTATTCAATACCCAGCGATGGTGCGAATGCCCGTATCGAAAAGTGGCTGGTCGTGGCTGAAGAGTTCCTGGAATTGGCTGGCATCAGCATCGCGTTGTACTCATCTCTTTTGTTAGTAAGACGGTTGGATTGATCGCCTGATTCTCGCCGTGAATGCGCACAATTGCGCAATCTACTGACTCAAGCAGCCATCATTTAGTTAAATTTTTCAATGTCGTCGATCGGCGACAGGTGGCTTTCAAAATCGTTGCGTTTCACTATGTATAACGCTCAAGAACAGGCGCCCGGAACAGCCTGTCGATCGACCATATTCGCCGATGTCATGCCTCAGTGCTCTGCAAGCGGCCAATAGCTTCAATTTGCGAGCTGGCGGCAAGTACGATTTGAAAAATTCCGGGTCCGTTCATTCCGTAAATCGCGATCGGAGCGACAACGGCCGCACAAAAATTCTCTGACATTATGTAAGACACTCTTGCCGTGACTGTCGCCGATTACATACACCCATTCGCTAACGAAAACGTTCACTTTTGTTGTTAACGACGACCTGCTTGCAATATAAAATTTTTCTGAGGCATACTGGACGAACTGAAAACAGGGCAAATCCGTCGAAAGGCGGAGACGCAAAGCCACCGGTCTAAGAGACGGACGTCTTACGACAGCGGGGTTGCCAGTGAGCTGGGGCCAGTACTTCTGTTGGCTCCACAAAGCTTTTTATAAGCTCTCATCGCAACCTCTCGATTGATCTCCAGACCGGCACCGGGAAATACGGTTTTAAATGCGTCTTCGTCACACGATTTGCCTGTCATACGGAGCTAGAGACGGGTGATTAGAAGACTTCGACGCGGTGCAC
>JAHEFE010000086.1 GCA_024640365.1 Woeseiaceae bacterium
GGACACCGCCCGGTCCGCCGCCTTTTTTGCGCTTTGCAAGCATTCCGCGAAAAAGCCCACCGTACTCCCGTTCCAGATCAGCAATTAATGGAAATGCGGCGGCCACAGAAATTTTATCCGGTGTGGTCGCATATATCCCAGCAACCATCGCATTCAGCATGACGTCAGTAAATCCTTTGCCGAGGCGCCGATAGCCAAACTCTTCCAGGGTTTCGTCTTTGTCCACCTTGTTGCGTCCGACAAAAACTTCGCCGGCGACACGCAACTTTTGTCGCGCGGTAAGCAATTTAGTTTTAAGGAACATTGGCGGCGTTTCCGGCAGCCGGTGTAAACCATTCGTATAGATAAATCGTTTGCGTGCCAGATCTGAACTGGGTAACAGCAGGCTATCGGCACCACTATCGCTCACCAACTGCAGGCTGTCGGGCTTATTTGTCAGGAACCCGTTTCCGCCGGCCTCAAACAGGAATCCATCCACGTTAGCGGTGTGCATCGTACCGCCAGCATGAGTGGCGGAATCATAAATAGTGAGTTCCCAATCCGGTCGAGCGCGATTGAGGTAAAAGGCCGTTGTCAGGCCGCTGATCCCAGCCCCGATAATTGCGATCTTCATATTGCTATTCTATCAATGAATTATATTGCTGCTCTTCTTCTTCGCTGTTTTTTTTCGGACCACTTTCTTCTTTGGCTTGGGCTTTGGTGGAGGCTCTATTTTTGTGGTCGCCTCCTTCAGTTCATCGAATGACTCTTGCAGACACTGGGCGTAAAAAGACGGGTCCTCTATCATGTGGCGGTCTGCCGAAATACTGATAGTGATCATGTTGTTGTAACTCAGGACCGCATGAAACAGACCAACTCCATGGGTAACCGGTCCCAGGCCGAATGTAGCGACCATGCGACAACCCATGGAATACAGTGGTACTTCCATTCCCGGAACGTTGGAAATAACCGTATTGAACAGTGGTGGAATGCGCTCAGCCAAGTGGCCACTCGCATAACCACGAGCTAACAAGCCCGTAACAGTCGAAGGTACAAATTCGGCCGCGTCAGCCCCCAATGTCGGCCCCATGGTATAGGTCAGCTTTTTCGCTTCGATGGCCTCTTCATGAATTGCCAATAGGCGCTGAACAGGATCACCGATATCCGAGCGAACCGGCAAACTCATTGCGGACACCCGATTGCCCGCGGACTCGCGCTCATTGTCCGAACGCACTGACATCGGCGCCATCGCAACCAGGGATTCTGCCGGCAATTCGTTTTTGGCAGAAAGATACTTTCGCAACGCGCCACCGCAAATACTAACTACTACATCATTTACCGTTGTACCGGCCTGAGAGTTCTTTATCGCTTTAATGTCATCGAGAGAGAATACCCTGGCATCAAATACCCGGTGCGGCGACACCGTCGTATTGAATCGTGTTCTCGGCACACTGACAGGCAATCGAATTTCCTGACTCGCCATGCCCGCAATTACACGCATCAAAGACGGAGCCGACCGATAAACTAACTTGCCAATCTTCAGGGGACTAGCCATAGCCTTCGCTACGGTGCGGGATAGCAACTCGATTCCCGTTGGCAGGCGCTCGCCCTCCCACTCTTTCTCCGGTTCGTCTACATCAGCATCGGGGCTCAAATCATGTATCGCGGCCATAATTTCCGCAGCCGACACGCCGTCGATCGCCGCATGATGAATCTTCGTTACGAGGGCAAAGCTGTCTTTGGGAACGCCCTCGACATTGTCCAGACCTTCAATTACGTAGACCTCCCATAAGGGCTTATTACGATCAAGTGGACGCGCGTGCAAACGCGCAGTCTGAATACACAACTGGCGCCAGTCGCCTGGCTTGGGCAACGCGATATGCCTGACATGAAATTCCAGATCAAAGTCAGGATCTTCAATCCAATAAGGGTGATCAAGGCTCAATGGGACACGAGCAATACGCTGGCGGAATGCACGGGCCTTGTGCATTCTTTGCTCGAAGAACTGCAAGATCTGCTTGAACGTCACGCGCCCGCCGGGCGCGACGCTTTGGTCATAAATCGCCAAATTCGCAATGTGCATCGGTGCCGTACCCGTCTCCAGATACAAAAAGGATGCGTCAAGACCGGATAACTGTTGCATGCAAACGTACCCCCACAAAATACTGCGCCATGCGCAGTTGGTGTATCTCTAACTGTAGAATAATTTTCTAAACCCTGTGATCTGAAACGGCTTCCACTTACCTTCTGCTAACCGCAATCGATCTGCAATCAAATACAACACGGCGGGATTAAAACCCATCCCAACGTGACTACCGCTTATAGCGATACTTTCAACATTCTTGCCGCTCGGCGCTTTTGCAATCTGCCACGCCACCACCGCATCACTTTTGCTGTAGATCGACGTCCCTGGCACTCCCGGTACAGGCTTGATGATTTCCTCAATGCGTTCGCGAATATTGGTGTCCCTGAGACGGGTCCCGGTCATGTATTCATACAACCGCCATGCATTGGTAGCCTTGGGGTTACCCATCGGACTACCGAGGGTAATTACCTGACGCACCATTTTCGGATTGCGACGTGCCATTTCTCGCGCGAACAATCCACCCAGACTCCAACCGATCAAACTGACCTTGCGACCCGATTCCTTATACATCTCTTGTAGCCGTTTATTCAGCAAATCATCAAGATCGCGCGCTGTCGCAAGACCGAGATTTCGTCCGAGTTCCCAGGGCTTGGCGTCATAGCCCCAACGATTGAGGTAGCTCCGTAAAATACCGGTAGATCGATCGCCTGCCATGAACCCCGGTAAGGTCAGCACGGAATGACCATCGCCTTTTGGCAAGTTCGCCAAGAGAGCATGTGATGGCAACAAAGATGTGACTTCGCTTACAGCACGCGGTGCTTCGAGCAAAGTCATCAGCAATGGTGGTGGGGTTTTGTGTTCCTCAATCATCCGCTAGCTTGTACCTGTTGTTGAGATATTGCGCTGCACAACTATACAGCATTCGGACCAAAAAGGCGCACGAATGACCGTCTTAAATAACAATAAAATCAACAAGTTAGATTAATGAAGCGATGCTGGTGACAAATGAATGACACCTAACCAGCAATAGCGATGGCCCAACGTATAGCGCCGGATTAATGCTCAGGTGGTGTTCCCAGCCCTGGTTTCCATCAATAACTTTAGCGCATCTTGAAACTGCGCAGAGGCTTTCGCCAGATAGGTCGCTGCTTCTTCAGGGTAACCATCAGCCGCCGCCGACCACACTCTGTTCAAGTAGCGTTCCCCAGCTGCAAAATCACTCATGATGTCGGCATAGGCCTGCAGGCCATACAGGTGAATCAGACTCTCGCGAGCGTCAGCGAAGCGGCGCAGCTCACCACGAAAATTCTTGTCAATCGCGGCCGGCAAGTCAGTACTCGACTCGCGATGTTCGGTAATTAATTTTTGCAGCCGAGCGACGATCGTTTCCAATGCTTCGCGCAACGCAGTGCGATTGGACGTCAGCACTTCTTCGGAACGTGCCATGCCCCTGCTTTGCTGTTTCACAATAATCACACCAACAAGAGCCATCAGCAACGCAGGTGTAAACAGTATCCAGTCGGTGAGCTCTTGATCAAGTGCGGTGGAATACGCCCCCAAGAGGAACCCGGCACATAACAGTAAAAATCCTAATGCCTTCATACGTCACCTCGGTCAGGCTCAATTCTGCTTAACAAATACATAATTCGAAATACCTCAGTCATGCCGCCAACACGTATTTGACGGCATACGCTACCCCAACCAACGCTTCACCAACTATCAAGCCGGCGGCAATCGGAATACCGACACTGTCACTCCAGTCTTTGCCTTTGTAACGGTCTGTAATTTCCCTCGCCAAAGTACCTAGCGAATAGGTCAGTACGATATTGAACGGCAGATAAAAGCCGAGGCCTACCGTAATGCCAAGCCCGCCGATCACTGCCGACAACAAAGCACCGAGCATGGCACCCGCCGCGTATTTCTCTACGGGTACGTCACCACCCATGATTCCCTGAACAGTGCTCGCCAGCGCCTGAGCTTGCGGCGCCGGTAACTGATCGCTGCCGAGCGTGTAGGCTTCATTCAATACAAAAATGAGGACCATAACCAGGATTGGGCCTAACCATGCACCAATAAATTGCCCGAGTTGCTGCATGCGTGGAGTGGCTCCGACCAGGTATCCGGTTTTCAGGTCCAACATCAGGTCTGTCGCCTGCGCCATCGCCACACAGGTGGCAGCGCCGACCATAATTGCGGCAACAATCGAGTCGCCTCGCTCCATGCCATGAGTCATGATAATCAGCAATGTCACGCCTATCAGCGTCATACCCGACAGTGGGGACCAGTTAGTGCGCCCGATCGCTTCCGACAGAATAATTCCTGACATCCAGATCCAGAGGGTACCCATTAATGCCATGGCGATACCGC
>JAHEFE010000018.1 GCA_024640365.1 Woeseiaceae bacterium
CGCAGAGCGTCGGTGGTGGTGGCGGCCTGGCGGGTGACAGCGGCTTCGGGCTGCTGAATGAGATCAAGGACGTTGCTCGCTGCTCGTATGTCGAAGGGGCCAGTGGTGCAGAAGATGCAGCACTGCAGGAGTGCGATGCCTGGGCAGGCAGCGCTGGCGGCGATGGCTCCGGTGGCGCTATCGATATCGCGCATACCGGCACAATTGAAACGTTTGGCGATGTTGCGCACGGCATCTTCGCCCAGAGTTCCGGTGGTGCGGCAGACGACATCCGGCCATTAGTCATTAAACTGGACGAGAACGGTAATGTTGTTACCGAGCCACTGGTTGAAAACGGCAACCCGGTGCTTGATGAGTTCGGCGAGCCGGTCATGGTGCCGGTATGGGAAGAAGCGAGTGCGCTGGTTACTGATCTCGCTGATCTCGGCGGGGATATCAACATTTCGATTCATGGCAACATACTTGTTAACGGTGCCTACGCGCATGGCATCTTCGCCCACAGCGCTGGGGGCGACGGCGCCGGCAACATCACCATCGACCTCCTCGGCGGCACGGTTCAGGGGGGCAGCAATTCAGGCGTCGGTGTCCGCTTCAAAGGGGGTGCGACCAACACACTAAACAATTACGGCACGATCACCTCGCTCGATGGCCTGCTCGGCGACGCGATCTTCGCCGACACGGGCGATGAGACCATCAATAATTTTGGCACGATCATCGGCAATATCGATCTCGGCGTCGGCACCAACGCCCTCTTTAATAATGCCGGCGCTACGTTGAACTCCGGCGCGCTACTCTACCTGGGTGAAGGCAATACGCTGACTAACGCTGGCGTTTTGTCTCCGGGCGGCGCCGGACAATTCGCGACGACTACGCTCAGCGGCAATTTTATCCAGGATACGTCAGGCAGTCTCGTGGTGGACCTGGATCGGCTCGGTGGAACGGCCGACAGGTTCGACATTAGCGGTGCAGCTGAACTCGCCGGCACGCTGGATTTTGTCTTTGTTGATCCAGAGTTAATTGTTCCCAGCAGCGGACAAGTCACTATTCTGACCGCCGCGGACGGAATTACTGATTCCGGCATCAGTCTCGGATCACCGGCATCTGCTGTCGCAAACTACGAGCTGCTGTTCCCTACGGCATCGGAAATGTTGCTGAGCTGGGACGTTAATTTCGCACCGGCAGGACTTAACAACAACGGTGCCGCGATCGGTGAATACATCAATGCGCTACAGACTGCCGGCGGTTCCAGCGGTACTGGCTCGGCAGTGGCGGCAATTTACGCATTACCAAATATCGAGGAACTCAACACGGCTTACGGGCAGATGAGCCCGCAGGTCGTAGCCGACAACCATGCCTCCACACTGAACTCAAGCATGCGATTCAGCGATGTACTATTGAGTTGCAAAGTCCGTGACGGTGATTTTCGCTTTGTTCGTGAGGGGGATTGCGCCTGGCTGAGAGTAACAGTGCGGGGTCTATCGCGGGAGACTACGAATGAGAACATGGGTTATGACGAAGATGCGTGGCAGGCGGCCGGTGGACTGCAAAAACGCCTGGACAATGACTGGGTGATTGGTGGTGCCTGGTCCTACGAAGACCGCAACCTGCAATTAGCTACCGGTACGTCGTTCAGCGAAGGTCGTCGTATGCAGGCTGGTATCGTTGTCAAAAAGCAAGCGGGCCCTTCATCCCTGTCTACGTCGTTCACAACGGGTTACGCCGATTACGAAAACTCCCGGGCGACGATTGATGGGTTTGTTGCAACCAGCGAGCAGCGCTCGTTATTCACCGCCGCACAAATGCGCGGTGAGCGCACATTGGAGTTTGGCACGAAGTACATCAAGCCGCGTATTGACCTTGGGGTCGCACATTTCTTCAAGAATAAAGACGATGAGAATGGCTCCAGCAATCTAAACCTGAGCATCGAAGACTCGAGCGACACGTATGCTTACACACAGCTTGCGGTAGAGGTTGGTTCGGAGAGCATCCTGGACAGTGGCCTCATGATTCGGCCCAGCTTGGGCCTCGGGCTCACGCAATTCCTGACGAGTGCACAGCCTTCGGTAACAGCATCTGTCCTGGATGCGCCCACAGCTGCGGGTTCTTTCACCGTTTCCGGCGACGTGGATCGCACTTATGGCGATCTCGATTTGGGCGTCGATTTCCTGACTTCGTCTAACCTGGTGTTTCGCCTGAGTGCTTTTGGTCGCATTTCGAATACGACAACGGCGCATGGCGGAACCATCAAATTGTCCTTTCCATTCTAGGTCGTCGATTGAATCTCACCATGGAGAACCGTGCATGAAAATCCGTTGTTCAATAATCACTGCGACTGCGCTTTTGATCGTCCTGTCGCTATCGAACAACAGCTTCGCAGGCGATAGCACGACCTATTACTGGTCAAGCTACGAGAGCGACCTGTTCGACACCTACAACAACCCTGAGAACCTGAAGGAGTTCGAGGCGACACTGCTGCGAATCATTAACAAATCGGACACGTCGGGACGCAAGCCGCCCCCGGGTATTCTCGCGGAGTATGGCTACATCCTTTATCGCCGCGGGGACGCAAATGCGGCCATCCAGTACTTCCAGAGGGAAGCCGGCCAGTGGCCCGAATCCAGGATGTTCATGAATCGAGTGATTGCACATGTACGACAAGGAGCCGCTTCATGACTCGCGCGACAAGATTTACATTAGCACTCGCGGTCTTCACACTCGTGAGCGGCTGCAGCTCCGGTCCCACCCGACCATCTTTTGATTTCGCACCATTTGTGGCCAGCAATCCGCGCTCGATTGTTGTGGCTCCTGTCGCCGGGCCCGACAAAACACCGGGCTGGGCACTTTCTATTATCGCGCAACCGTTAGCAGAACGAGGATATTACGTCCTGCCGGTGCGCATGACCAACGAGATCCTGATCGGGTCTGGCTTCACACCCTTCCAACGTGAGGCCAAGGCTTGGATCGACATGAATACCGGATACGGCGGCCATGTCATCGCGAATCGAGACTCGTATCAGGAAGCGATAGGTCAGCAGGCCATCAAGATAGCCGAATTCACGGGCGTTGACGCCGTTCTGTTCCTGCAGGTTCTTGACTGGAATCACACGATCAACACGTCCGGGGGAGTCTTTTCAAACATGGTCGACGAGAAAATGGATCACATGGTTGGCATAGACTATCAACTGGTCGACAAGCAGGGGCAGACCATCTGGCGAGCCGATCGGCACTTTAGTTTCACTCGGGGTGGCGGAAACATTTTCACCGAAGTATGGAATGCCGCAACAAAACCAAGCGATGATCAAATTGACATGCTGCTCGCACGCGACGTGAATCGGGCGACTCTCGAGGGACGCAAAAGCAAGTTGAAAGTACTGTCTTTTTCTAATTCGACCACGATTCTGGTCGGACCATACCACCCACGCTACGAAGCAGATCGAGTCCAGCGGCGCCCGGTGCAAACTGACCTTTAGCGGGTCGTACGACTTTGCGGAAGCGCCTCGGCGGGGATTCACGCTGGCTTCAGATACGAAAAGACCCCTTCACGGGGTCTTTTTGAATCTGGTGGCCGTCTCAATTGATTTGTTACAGTTAATTTCGGCGGATAAGCCTCTTTTAAGACGGCGGACCGATTCGTAAAGCGAATCAGGACGCACACAGTGCGCCCCGCAGGGGTGAGAATTGGCCAAAGCCAATTCGAATCAATCGAACCCAGTTTGCCCACGCTGATGACAATAGGTTTATTCTCCGGCGCAAACTGACCTTTAGTACGTCACACAATCGTGCGAAAACGTCTCGGTGGTGGTTTCGCCTCGCGTCAGATACAAGAACGCCCCTTACGGGGCGTTTTTGAATCTGGTGGCCAGGGGCGGAATCGAACCACCGACACGCGGATTTTCAGTCCGCTGCTCTACCAACTGAGCTACCTGGCCATATTTTCTACACTAGCTGGCCCTTGCGAGCGGGGTATTAAACCGGGGTGACTCAGGCGAGTCAAGGGAAAATGCCTCTAACTCATACGTTTACGGCAAATATCGCGCCTCAGGGCTGCTTTCTGCCCCAAACCCCTCCGAACGACCCGCCATCCGTGGCTAGGCCGGGAAAAAGTCTATGGGTTTGGTGGTCGTGACTATCGCCACATCCTTATCCTCAAACTGGAACATCTTGATGCGCTGTACCAGCTTGCGCTTCATTTCCTCATCATCCAGCTCGCTCGACAGAATCTTGACGCTGGTTACCGCCCCCGAAGGTGCAATAGTCAGCTCCACGACCAATTTGCCCTGCAAGGTTGGATTGCGTCGCAGCGCTCGATTGTAGAGCGCGAAAATTGAGCCTTTGTTCTTGTCAAACACCAGCTCGATTTCTTCGCGACTCCGCGATGCCGCACCGCCACCTTTGACGACCTGTGGGCCTGCATCGGCGAGACCATCAACCGGGCTAACTACTTGCGTCAGTGCACGACCTTCCAGTCCGCCACCACCGGTATTGCGGCTCATGCTCGAGGTACGAATGCCACCGCTGCCGGTACCTGCTGTTGAAGCAATAATGGAACGCTCAACCTTGGCAGCTTGACCTGCCCCCTGGCTGAGGTCCTGCGCTCCAAGTGCATTACTTACATTTGCGGTGTCGCGCAAATCTGCGAGTTGTGCGGCAAAAGGTAATAAACCGGACTTGGCCGCTTTCTCGCGTGCCTTGGCCCTGGTTTTCTCGGGCACGGGCTCTGGCTTGGGCTTCGCGACGGGTACAACTTCCTCGGGTTGCTTGACGACTGGTTCGACTTTCTTTTCTACGACCGGAGGTGGCGGTGGTGGTGCCTTTTTCTCCAGCAGTAATTTCGCAAAGCGCGGAGGCAAATCCTCAACCTTTGTGCGATCCAGTTCGGGCATTGGCATCCACGGCATGATGATACAAAAAGCGAGTACGGCCAGCCCAAACTGTTTCAGCAGTTTGCGGAACTGTTCGTCCTGCTCCTGAGTCATCTCCCAGGGAAGTTGATAGGTTCTATGAGTAACAATCACTGTTGCTGCACCTTTCATGAGTTCCGATTTACCAGCTCGATACCCTGGCGATTACTTCGCCGGGCTCCGGAGCCTCCTGGGTAACGGCCAGAGAAATTTTTCCGTACTGCGCTGCAGTACAACTCGCCATGATTTTTTTCAGCAAGCTGTACGGCAACTCGCGGTCACCCATGATCGTGACTTCGCGATCTTCAACGCTGGCCTGAGTGTCTTTTATCTGCAAACGACTTGTCTGCAGTCGGAGTTCTTTCTCAAGTTCCGGGATAACGACTGCGTCCTGACTCATCACTTTTTTCACATCAGCGACCAACCGGCCCTGTACGAGTACCTGGTCGGCTGTGACCATGACAACGACATTTTCCCGAGCTCTCTGCTCCGCATAAGACTCTGGCAACTGCAGATCCTTGGCGTTCGGGAGCACTTCCACATCCTGCGAATTCACCAGCAGAAAGAAAACAAGAATGGTGAAAATATCCATGAGTGAGATCAGATTAAGTGAGCCGCCACCATGGCGCTTGTGGTGCTTCTCCATCCGATTTGCTTTACGCGATTTCATTGCTCAACCTCCCTGTGCTAGCGGTGGCGCATCCCCGATCGAAATCTCGGGGAACAACTCGGCCCGGGAGAAATTGCCGGGCTCATCAATAGGGAAACTGCGAACGGCATCCATGACATGAACAAGAGCTTCGTAATCAACAGCCGGCTCCAGCAGCAGAGTTACAGCAAGTTGATCAGGGAAAGTGGCCTTCACACGCTTCAAATACGTGGTCAGCCCATTCAGGTCATATTTTCCATCAAGCAAAGGCAGTCGACTCAGCACACCCGCATTGCGGTCACCGATTTCGAGCGCGTCAGCACGTACAGTTACCTCGAGCGCAAACTCGGGCTCATCTTCCGTCACGACCGAATCAGCCGTTGGAATATTCAGCTCAAGAATCGCGGTCTGTGAAAACACAGCGGTGATTAGCAGAAACGGTACGAGGATCACCATCAGGTTCATAAAGGACGTGATGTTGAGCTCGGGCGCATCATGCTGCCGCCGCTTCTTCCATCGGCTTCTCATGCCGCATACCCGTCGTCACGGCTTTCGAACACCGTATTAAGGAATTTAACCGAAGCCATTTCCAAGCTATCAACCAGCTCAGTGGTCTTGGTCTGCAACAATGTGTGCACCAACAACAACGGGATTGCGACCATCAAGCCGAAAGCCGTCGTGTTCATGGCGACTGAGATACTGGCCGACAACAAATCCGCTTTCTCGGCAGGATTCGCGCCAGATACCGCCGTGAATGCATTGATCAGACCGATAATCGTGCCGAGCAGACCGAGCAGTGTCGCCATGTTGGCAAACGTCGCCAAATAGTGAGTACGCTTCTCCAGGCGCGGCATGACCTCCATCAGGCTTTCTTCCATGGCCTTCTCAACATCATCGCGACGTCTGGCAACGGCCGTACGCTTTAAGCCATAGCTGAGAATTGTCGCAATAGCCGCCGATGACTTCGCCGTCATATTGACCGCCTCAGTAAACTTATGCGCCTTGATGTAGGGCGCAACCTGATGCCACAGCGACTTGCTGCTAATGGTTGCACGGGTGAGATAAATCCACCGCTCAACGGCAATTGCCGCACCGAAAGCAAATACGATGACAATTGGATACATAAATATCCCGCCATCCTGAAAAAAACCAACTACGCTGCTGTAAATTTGCATGGCTTGCGCCTCCTAAGTTCTAACGTTGCAAACTAAAAGAATAATTACTTGTTGGCCGCTTTCGAATCGGTGGCCGACAACTGGTTGTAATAACGAATCTGACGCTTAAAGACTTCACGATCGATAGGCGCCAGCACTTCATCAAGTAAACTGTTTACTGGCAGTCCTGCCAGGTCGCTCATGCCCGCGTCTTTCCAGGGCACGATGTAGAGCACTTTCGGTAATTCCTGGTTGCCCGTAACCGCACTGCTATCCAACTGCAGCACGTCACGCTGCTCCGTCGTTTTTTTAGCGGCAGGTTTGGTCTCATCCGCCGCTGCGCTGCTCAACGAGAACATCAGCAACGGCAGCAGAAATAAAACTTTACGAATAAGCATCACAATCACCTGGCCTTCGCTGTCTGTGGCGGAGGTCCGATACGGGTTTCTAAATCAGCAACCCAGCGAGCAACCATTTCGTCGCTGCCATCGTTACTACTTAGCCTCTGATAACCGCGATAATGCTCCAGTGCCGCAGGCAGATTTTGCAGATACAGGTCATACAAAACCCCAAGGTTGTACCAGGCATTGGCGTAATCCGGATTCGACGCAATCGCGCTCTGCCACGCGCTCTCGGCACCGGCGAAGTCACCACTGCGACGCTTGAGCATACCGAGCCTGTTCAAAGCCACTGGGTTGGTGCTGTCGAGATCCAGCGCACGCTTGATCATCTGCATTGCTTCACTGTCCCGCTGCTGCTGGGCGTAAATACTGGCGAGGTTTATGTACGCTGCGGCATAGTCGGGGTGCTTCTCAACAAAGGCCTCAAATTGTGCGGTCGCAGTTACAAAGTCGCCCGCCTCCAGTTGCATGAGTGCGGCGCTGTACTCGCGTTGCACGGCAACCGGAATTACAACCTGCTCAGAGACGGCCTGCTCGTTTTGCATTTTCTCCGGTGCGGCACAGCCCACTACGGCGGTCAGCACCGCGAACGCTGCAAGCCTGACTAGCCGACTAGTAAAGTTCTGATACATAACTCTCCGCCTTCTCCGCTTTGGCATAACGACCTGGGACCATTTTGGCCAGTCGTTCGTAACTGCTCGCTACCCACTCGTCATAGACGCCAGCCATCGCGCGCGAGGCGTTTGCCTCGAACATCGTGATCGCCTGCTCTTCAAACGGGTAGGCCTGCTCTTCAAGCAGTATTTCGTATTGATCCAGTTCTTCTGCATCGAGACCGCCCGGCCGCTCTGATGCCATCAGGTCTGCACTCAACTGGTAGTAAAGTTCGCCGATTCGATAAGTCGACACCGTCGTAATTTCGGCTACGCCGTAGCCGGCGGCCTTGTTGTATGACGCCAGCGCCGATTGCATCTGCGTCTTTTTGAGTTTCAGACTTGCGACCAGCGGCGCATTCAACTTTATGGCCGCGAACGCAACGCGTTGTTCCTCTGCTTTCTCAAGTACAGCGCGAGCGGCGAGGGTCTTGCTGCGATCGGTACGTTTTGCGCCGGCACCTGCATCGGCCGCCACAATTGATTCGAGCCAGTTGTGACGATCGGTGAGGTCATGCATTTCACCGGCGAGATCGGCAAGCTTCTGGCGCACTTCCAGCGCTTCGGCAAACGGATCCGGATATTGATTCAGGAACTGTTTATAGACGCGGCGCGCCGTCGCAGTATTGGCGCTTTCTTCATACAGGTTGGCGGCGGTCCAAAGCGCTTCACGACGAACGTCTGCCGACGCAGATTCAAGTGTCGCGACCTGCTCAAATTCTTGCGCGGCCTTGATCGACTGCCCGGATTCTTGATACGCCAGCGCCAGTTTAGTGGTCACGTCGTCGCTGAATTTGTGCTGCGGGTAACGCTTGCGGAAACGATTAAGCACGTCGATGGCATCGTCCCAGCGTTGCTCAGACATCAATAGTGCCGCTGCATCGTAAACGGCATTCGGTCCAATAGTCGCAGCGGGAGCAACCGCCGTCACCCGCAAGTAATCGCGCACCGCAGCATCGATATCGCCATCTTTCTGAGAAGCTTCTGCCTGTCGATACACAGAAGCGGCAATACGTTCATCCAACTCGGCACCAGCCAATACTTTAGAGCCGCCAAATGTTCGCAGCTCCGTATAGGCGATTTCCGCCTGCTCGTAATCGCCGAGATCAAAATTGGCATGGCCAACTACGGTCCAGGCAACAGTGCGCAGTTGTGGGGTCGCCGACAAATCACGAGCAAGAACCTGCTTGGCCACTTCAATGGCCTTTTCTTTCTGGCCCGCGGCGAAATACGACTCTGCCGCATCGCTCAATACCGGTGATGATTGTGGATGCAATGGAAATGACGTTGCAAATCGCAATGACCGCTCCAGTTGCTGACTGTCCCAGTTTTGTTTGACCGCAGCACTCAGCGTTGCCGAATGGGCGCGCGATGCTAACAAGCCCGCGTAGCCAGCTTCCGGCGCCTGCTCGTAGCCGGGATAGTCGTAGGCAGCGCGTTCATAGAACTCGGTTGCGGCAACAAAGTCTTTCGACTCCATGAGAATTTCGCCTAACAGGAAGCTGCGCTTGGCAGAGTCCGGATCGGTTGGGAAGTACTCAAGAAACATGCGATACCAGCCGGCGGCTCGTGCGTATGTTTCCGGCGCATGCGTTTTCTGTGCTTCTGCGTGATCATGTAAAGCAAGGTCACTGAGGTTGCTTTTCAGGGATGCAATAACGTCAGGCCGCTCGTTCACCTCATGAAATGCCCAATATTCAGTTTGCAGCCCATATGTTTCGACATAGGCCTGCTTGGCCTCAAGGACCAGGCTAGGAAACCTGCCGTCCCGGTAAGCATCAATCGCCAACGTTGAGACTTCGGGTGAAAAATAACCATACGGCTCACGCTCGACATACGCCAGATAGGTATCGGCAGCGTCCAGGTACCGATCTTTTTCACGATATAAAGCACCAAGGCGCGTATACAGTAAATAGGTCGAGTCGGCCGTTTTGCGCTTATCCAAAAAGCGATTAATACTGGCCGCGCCGTCAAGATAGGAGAACGTCAGGCTTATTATCCGCAGCGTGTCATCCACAAGCTCGCGATCCGGACGGCTCATACCATCAAGCAATTCACGGTCGTTCATTGCTGCCGCATTACTGGCAGCCGCTGCCGCCAATCGTAGATTCAACAAATCCATAAAAGTGTTAATACTTTGTTCGTATTCGGCCTGCTTGAACTGCGCCCAACCATTTTTGTAAAGAGCTTGTTGATAAAACGGTGACCCATCACCGACTTTCACTACAGCAGCGAACGCCTGCCCCGCGCCGTAATAGTCCTTGCGCACGAAATAAATCTCACCCCGTCGAAACTGGCTTTCGGCGAGATAGGTGCTTTGCGGATACTCGCGCACCAGTCGATCCAGCGTCGTCAGCGCCTTGTCTGCATTACCGGCACTTTCATAGGCACGTGACAATTGATACAAAACTTTGTCGGCCCGCTCGAAACCAACTTGTCGCTCCAGTAACTCCTCGTAGATACGAATGGCGTCGAGGTGATAAGCCATCGACTCCTGGTACTCGGCGTTATCGATATTTTCGGACTCGCCAACTTCAAGACTCAGATCACCCAAACGGCGCAACGCCTCCGTCTTCATGGCCGGGTCCACATCCGGTAAATCCAGGTATTTCTTGTATTCCTCGAGTGCCACGCGCCGGTCGGTGGGTCGGGTTACTTCGAGGGGAATCTCAACGGCACGGCTCTGCAGCGAACCAATCGTCACTTCGTCGCCCGAATTTTCGGCATGCACGCCAGCGAACGCCCAGAGGCATCCCAATGCAATCAGTGTAGTGGTTTTTTGCGTAGCCATAATAGGAGCCGCCTAACGGTTCTGTGCCGCCATGCGGTCATAAACAGCTGCCAGCGCAAACCTCGCCTGCGCACGATACGTCCGAACGCGCTCGCGTTGGGCTACTAACTCCTTCGTTGCCAAGTCACTCAGATATTGCGAGTACTCCACCATAGCGACCGAGAGCCGCGCCTGAAGAGTGTCAATGTTGGATTCAAGTTCATTGATGCGGTTATCGAAGCCGCTTATCGTGCCGGGAAGCGCTGCCGTTGCCTGCTCTATTTCGGCGAACTGATCGGCGGCCTGCTGCAAGTCTTTCGCCAACTCTTGATTCGCTTTTTCCTGGCGCCATAAGCGAACGCGAAACTCTTTGTCCATATTCCACAAGAGCACACCTTTGAGGATTCGCTGTTTGTCCTGCAATTCAGCTGTGCCCTCGTCGCTCCAGGAAGCAGAGTGCTCCATTGCCGCCAAACGTTGCCACTGTTTTTGCTCTGCAGCGGGTGCAACCGCAACAACATCTCTGTTAGCTCGAGCCTCTGCCGTGCGCTGTACATTCTGTTCTTGCTGGGCCTGCATAGCAGGCAGATCAAACTGAGCAAGACTCTCTTCCATCACCGGCAGGCGCTCCGCGTATGCTAATTCGCGAGTCGCGAGCATGTTTCTGTAAGCAGAGAGCTTGATGCGCCAATCGGTGAGATGTTTGTTCAACGCGGCCAAATCACGATAGCTTTTCAGGCCCTCGTGAAAGGCATGATCAGCAATAGCGAAATACAGATAACGAGTACGCTCGTCATCCGGCACACGATCCAGCTGCCAGTACCAGCCACCCGTGGAATCGGGCTCTTTGTCGATCAGGTGATTAATGAGCTTTCCGTTATTGGCATCTACCAGTGCGTTGTCCAGGCGCGCGAGTTGAGCACTGTATATATCCAAAGCGCGCGCGTAGTTTTCGGCGGCCATGGGATCTGCACCGAGTTGTGCATAAGCGTAGGGAACTGCAAGCAATGACTCTTGAACCGCGCTATCCAGCAAGTCGCGACGACTCAACTCCAGCCACGCGCCAAGCGCGGAACGATATTGCTTACCAGCCGAATCCGCCCAGCCGACCCCTAGCAGTGCTTTGTTGGAAAACGGTCCGTTCAAGCGCACGCGCTGTAATACCGGTTTTGCATCTCCTTCCAACTGCGCCTGCAAATAAGAGAAGCCCAGCGCCACGTTCGCCTGGTCCCGCAGACTACGCATTTCTTCATCGTCGGCACTCATCGTGCCAACGCGATCGAGCAACGCTGCGCCCGACTCAAGCTGCCCCATCCGCACCAGTGCCACGCCTGTGTTGTAGTTGGCGTATGCCGTCCAGGTCTCGTCGCCTTTCCAGTTGTTCAATAGGGCAACGGCATCGGCAAAACGACCACTATCGATAAAGAGGCGCGCCTGCAAGTTGTAGCGCTCCGCTTCCAACTCTGGCGGGAGCGGGGCAGTAATGTTTTCAAAGGCCTGTTGAGCCTCGTCAAGGTGGCCACGCTGGTAACGTACTTTGGCGAGGTAGAACCAGGTGCGATTGCGAACTGAGACATCGTTTGTGGTGTTCAGAAGTCGCTCGAAAATCTTGCCGGCTTCTTCATGTTGTCCCCAGGACAGCAACAAGCCACCCTGCAACAATTCCGCATCGTCCTGATGATGTTCAACTCGATGCTGACTACGTGCCGTTACCAGATGGGTCAGCGCTGTAAACTGGTCTTGCTGATAGAAATGAAACAGCACTTCGCCGTATTGCGGATCCTGCACCACGAAACCATCCAGCCCGTCCGCCTTCGCAATACAGACGGGTGCCATCAAAATCGCCAGTGTGGCGACGAGGCTAGAAAGACGATGGGTGGCGGGTCGCAACATCAATCATTCCCACTCGCGCACAACAAACTCTGGTTGCAACTGTTTTTCGCGATCAGAAATTTTAAGTTCTACATACTTGGAACCGATATTTTTATTGATCACCAATGTCGCGCCGCGCCGATAGTCACGCTCGTGGGGTCCCTGCCCCGTGAACACGGCAACCAACTCATGCTCGCCAACCTTCAGGTTACCAACATAAAGCTGCTGCACGCCGCCACGCAGCAGCGCCTTGAGCTCCCGTTCGGTATACAAATAATTGCTGACGTTCTTGCCATCAACGCTAAGCTCAACCGAGTCCAGTGCGAAATATTCGCCGACATCCATAGAAACAAATACCGCTACCTGTGTGTTGGACGGATAAAGCAACTCTTCCTCAAGCACGAACAGGTCTCGATTCAGCTCGAGAACCGACTTTTTGAGCGCTTGTGACTCCTGGTCCAGAGCGGCGAGCTCGGTCGCCGAATCTGCGAGCGCAGCCTGTGCTGTCAACCCCAGCAACAGGACCAAAAATAAACTGCGAATTTTTGCTTTCAACTTCACGTCAATCTCTCCATGGGCGCAACATCTAGTCCGCCAACAAACGGTCCAGCTTTGCGCTTATCTGCGCACCGCTGTCACCGCGAAAACCTTTGTTCTCAAAACGCACTGTGCCTTCTCGATCAATCAACAGGATCAGTGGCAGTCGATTCAAATCGTACAGCCGGCTTACCGACTGATCGGTATCCAGCAAAACAGGAAAAGTCAGACCCAGCTCTTTAGCAACGTTCTCGGCGGATTTTGAGTTGCCATCGATATCGACACTGATCACTTGCAAACCATCCACCGCGTGCAACCGGAATAACTCCTCAAGCAAGGGCATGGACTGGCGACACCGGGTACAACGTTCAGAGCTAAAGCTCAGCAAGACTATGTCACTACGGAATTCGCTCAAACGTAATGTGTGGCCATCAATGCCACGCAAAGCAAAGTCGGGTGCGGGCGCATCGACGAAATCTGACGACGAAGCGGTGTTCATCATCAGGAAAGCGAAGAAAATCGCATACGATATTTGTAACAGTGCTTTTCGCATTGTCGCGCCGTACTCCGTTTCGACAGTCGAACTGTCGGTTTGCTATTTAGCCGTTGGGCAACGGTCTTTGGCGCGAACGCATGCTTGTGAGCGGCCCCGCTGTCTTACTTCACCTCGTGAGGTTCGGTTTAGACCGGTAGCTTTGCGTCCCCGCCTTTCGACAGGTTTGCCCTTGTTCAATTGCAATTTATTGATGCTGGCGCCGCTTTACGGCGGGGCAGCATCTTGCGGGTTTACCCTATCAGGGAACCCTCCGGTAACCTGTGATGCAGGTCACTGTTCTGCCAGATTATGGAAAACACCCCGGAAATAAGCAACCGGCTGGGAAGCCCGATCATTCCGGCGCAAGTCCGTCCGAGTAATAGAAGTTATCGTCGGTTACAAATAGGGCCTCGTAGCCAGGAAAACGCTTCAGTACCTCCATCCCATCTTTCGGCCCGAGCACGAACAAGCTCGTTGACAACCCGTCCGTCATCGTTGCATCTGGTCCTATAACGCTAACGCTGCGCACGCCTTCAACGGGTCGCCCGTCTGATGGTCGCAGAATATGGTGATAGCGCTTGCCATCCTCGATGAAAAATCGCTCGTAATCGCCGGAAGTGGATATCGCTTCATCCTCCAGGGGAATGCGGGTAAATATTCCATCGCGCTTGTCGGGATCACGGACGCCGACAATCCAGGGCTTGTCGATGCGATCACCGAGAATTCGAGTATCTCCGCCAGCCGTTGCCAGCGCATGCTTGATGCCCGCGGCGCGTAACAAGCTAATGACCCTTTCCACTGAGTAGCCCTTGGCAATGCCACCGAGATTGATTCGAACGCCGGGCGACTTGAAGGAAATGGTCTGCGTGGCAGCATCGAGAACTATTTGGTGGTAATCAATATTTTTTAGCTCAGCAGCGATCTGGGCGGCATCTGGGTGTTTACCCGCTCGAAAATCATATAGCTGGCCGACGCTATCGTAACTGATATCGAATGCACCATTGGTCTCTGCCGACAGCTCGAGGGCTATTTGCAGCAGGCCGAACAGTTCGGCGGAAATCGGTTGCGGCTCCGCGTATGCCTTGTCATTAACCCGGCTCATCTCAGACGTTGGCATATAGGTGCTCATGAGAGCCTCAATACGATCCAACTCGGCCATCGATTGCTCGATGAGCTCGTCAGCAGTGGCCTTGTTTTCCGTCCACAGCTGCACCTCGACGCGGGTGCCCATTTTCTCCTGTTCCTGAGCAAACCACTCAGCCTGTACCAAACCGGGCGACAGCAACAGAAGAATTAATGGTAAAAAAAGAATAGTGACTAGTTTTCGCAACGCGTCGAGCCCTCAAGATCCAACATCAACACCAACCATTAGCACTCTGTTCAGATTGGCGAAATCTCAGAACCAGAATGACACAAATAACTGAGCCACTCCCGCATTGAAGTCATAAAATGGCTCTTCGCCTACGGCCGCACCACTCAGGACATTACGGAAGTCGTCGTAATTAAAAAGTATGTAGTTGTAGCTGAAATTGAGCGTGCCCCGCTCCAGGAATTTCCATCTATCGACATTGAAGTCATAGGAAACGTCGAGCTTTAGGCTGTGGTCATTAAAGGTACTGATTTCCTTGTCGCGGCCGAGGAAATTCTGCGCATCTACGTAGGGAAACAGATCGCTATAGAAATCAGCCGCAGTTTGCGAGTAATAGCGATAGCTCGCGTCAAATATCCATTTCTTGCGATAAATATACGTGTAGCCAAACTTGGCATTCCAGGCATCGATACCCCAGCTGTCGCCATAGCGCCGGGCATTCGCGTAAACAACCGAGCCTTCACCGAGAAAATAGCGCCCGCCCAGGGAAACGCCCGCACTCGTGCGCGTCGCTGGATAAATCTCCGCTTGCCACAAATAGCCCTGACCACCTGGAGATTCGTAACGGACCTGGCGGTACGGATTGTTCAAATAACCTTCATCCGTAATTGCCTCGAAATCCAGATTCATCGCAAAGTTCTTGGTGACGACCTGGGAAACTCCCAGACGATACATACGCCTGTCTGCTTCGCGGTAAAAATCCGGGTCCGTTATCTGGCCAATTTCATCCGAACCCTGGGCGTATCCCAGGCTGATCGCTGTCAGTCCACCGAACACTTCCTGGCGTATACCGAAAGTGGCCGTTTTGGCTTTGAAGTCGTTCTCGTCACTCTTCGTGATACCTGCGCTCAAAATAGTATCGCCGAGAAGGTAGTCCGCCCCGACAGAAACCTCGGTACGTTTTTCCTTGTAGGGACTCGCGTAACTGAGTACATCAATCGATGCGCTGCTTATGGAATCAACGTAGTAATTCGCGGTGAGCGAAAGATCTTTGGTGACTTTTTTACGCACCAACAAAGAAGGCCCGGAAACCGTTATGCCGCCACCGTCATAGGAGTGGTACAGAAGATCAGCCCGATCTTCCGGCAGGACCTGAGCCAAACTTGTGTGCATCACTGCCGTGCACACCAGCGCTACGCATAACGATTTGAATATCATCCGGCACGTCATGACTAATTACACCCGCAGCCGGCGCCTGCGCTGCCAGAGGCTCCGCGAGCGCCTTCACGAGCTTCGTACACATGATTCACGTAAGAGTCAGAAACAGGATTGCGATCAGTTTTCATTTCTTCGGTAGCAAGATTGGCGCGCTCATAAGGCTTAACCCAGGGCTCGATACTCGCGCACCCGGAAGCCTGCAAGAGCAGCACAACTATTAGCAACATTCTGATGAATATTTTCATTGGCCCGGCCTATTCTCTGATCAGGCTACGCACCTGATCCTGATACTCGTTTTCGTAGCCAGCCTGGTAGCCATGATGGATAAAACGCACCTTACCTTCGCGATCGACGATAATTGTTGTCGGCATAGCGATGACATCGTAAGCCTCGCTAACCTTGTTGGCCCGATCATAGAGAATCGGAAAATTAACCGGGGTGCCGCGAAGGAATTCGTCCGCTAACGATGAATCTTCTTCGACGTTAATCCCCAGCATCGTAAATCCCAGAGGAGCGTAACGCTGCTGCAATTCGTCCAACAGTGGCATTTCTTTACGGCAAGGGGCGCACCAACTGGCCCAGAAATTAATCAATACTACCTGGCCTTTGTAGTCATCCAGCGAGACCATCTGCCCGGAGCTGTCGGGCAAAGCGAACGTTGGTGCTGGTGCCTCTGCCACTCCGGAAATTGCCGGTACAGAGAGCATCGTTAGCAAACAAAATGCCAAGATATTTCGCGTTCGATTTCTTGCTGTCACTCGATTACATCCCCTAAAAGAAATAACTGATGTTCAAGGCGCCCTGCAGATTATGCGTGGTCTTGTTCTCGCCTGTAATGTCGATGTCGAACATATGATCACGCACCTCAAAACTCACCGCCAGATAGTCAGTTGGCAACACCTTCACACCGAAACCAAGATTTACAGTGAAGTGATTGTCCTCGGCAAAGGTTGTACTCCCCAGACCGCTAACAAGATAAACGACACTATTCATTGCGCGCTTGGAGCCAAGGAATACCTCTCCGGGAAACAGGTTATATCCCAACGAGAGGTCGTAGTAGCTGAGGTTGCGGTCGCTTAACAACACGGCGCCGCCGCCAAGCTTTTCAAAGCTCGAAGTGCCAACCTTAGTTGTGCCATAACTGGCCTCGGCGAAAAACGATTCGCTGAGGTGGTAACCCAAACGAGCCCCGTAAACGGCGCCCGATTCAAAGTCCTCAACGCTCAGCAGGCCGACGAACAGTGTGACCTCGTAATTTTCTGTATCAATAGCCGCAACGTCGATATCTCGGCGCTCGACGGTGGGTTCGATCACTTCGGGCGCGACATCCGAATCCTGGGCCCAGGCACTAGCCACTCCCAGACTCAGGCACGTAGCAACAGCCGCGGTGCTCAGAAAAATACTGCGAAACCTGCTTTCCATTCCTCTACAACCTCGTTGTCATTCCTGCTACTAAGAACCACGTAATTTTTATACTCCAGTCGCACGATAAAACGACGTGACAGATAAGAGCTAACACCAAATCCCACTATTGCCGTCTGATCATTTCGATCAGGGGTTTTCGCCAAAGCGGCCTTCGGCTCAATGTGAATCATGCCTGTTCCGAGCGAGAAAAAAGGTGACGCACGCCACTCTGGGACAAATGTGTGCACAATATTTGCACTCGCGCCCCAGCCGTCGGAAAAGTTGCCCAAAATCTGCGACGCATTCAGCTCTACCGCTAAATGCCGGGAAAAACGATAGGAGCCGAAACCCGCGTAGGACGTTGCGCCGCCGAAGTCACCGGCGAGCACGCCCCATTCCCAGCGATGCTCGTCGAAAGCGGCGCGCCCCGCTGATGGGAATTCGGCCGCTTTGCCGGAGGGCTGCAAAGTGAGCTCCATTTGCGCCTGGCTGGCCCAACCTTCATGCCCGTCGGGACTGCGCACTTTGAACCAATCGGTACGCCGCTTCAGGATGCCAACCTCCTCACCACGCTCGATGATCTGCGTAATGGGATAACCGGCCCCGGGACCCGTGTGCAATTCAATGTATGGATCCGCCACGACTACAAACTGCACGTTTTCCTTCGCCGCAGCGCCTGCTGCCAGCAACATGAATAAGGTAAATAGTGTGAGTCGGTGCGGCATCAGTTCAGCGGTGCATCAAAAGGGTTGTTGTAATATTGCGCGCCGAGATCGAGCCACTCCGATATCAGGCGCAGCTCTGCCTCACTCAACCATTCAGGGTGAGCGCCCGTGCTGCTGAAGCGATTAAAAAATGCAGGGCTAACGATGGCGCCAGCCGCCGTTAGCGGCGACCCAATTGCCACCGGCTCGAGTATCGGATCACCATTGATATCGACAGCCCCCTGGTCGGTCAACACATCCTGTACCGCGCCATCACGAATTTCTTCCAGGAAGTCACCGAACAGCAGCTCCCTATAGGAAACGAAATGTAGTGGTTGCGCCCCGGACGGGGTAGCAGTGAGTTCGAGTTGGCCGCGATCAACAGGGTCAATCAACTGGTTCATAGGATCCCGCAAGGCATGACAATTGGTGCAACGATGATTGTCGGTCTCAAGCATAGTAACCGGATCGATCACCGGACGCGACGCATCCCACAACGGTTGAATGTGGTCTTCGTAGTTAATAATTACTCGACAATTTACGGTCCACGGTATGCAGTTGAAAATCTCGGGCGGTGCCGTCAAGGTCAGATCTGCATAACGCACGGCAAAAGAAACGTCAGCGGGGCGTCCGGCATCCACAGGATACGTCCAGACATCGTCGTAAACGAGGTCAATATCCGGGTTCAGCGCCGCGGGATCCGCCGCAGCTCGTGCTTCCGCCATTGTCTCGCCCATATTTATCGTGGGGTATGCCAGCGGATCCGTGTTCGGGAACGGCACCCCATTCCCCGTAGCGCCTGCATACACAGAATCAAAGGCATCGGTACGGCCATGCGACTCACCTACGGCATTGGTATGGCAGCCGTCACAGGCAACGGTCTCTCCGGGTCTAACCTGCACCCAGTTACGGTGCCGCAGGCTGATGCGCTGGCCGGATTTATTCAATATATCGAACGCAATTGGAACGTCGGCCGGAATCTTGATCATTACCGAGCCATCCGGCTCTATCGGCGCGTATCCAACCAGCTCTCGCATCCCTAGTTGGACACTGACGCCAAATGCCGAGTTGTCAAAATCCAGCGTTAAATCATCGGGAATGCCGACGGCTTTATAAAGCCTCAGGAATCGGGCGAGCCTCTGATCCGCCAACGTCAACGCTGGATCAGCCACAGAGATTATATCTGGCACTGCAGTATCCACTCCGTTGATGTCGTAAACGCTGCGGATTTTCAGTATGCCGGCATCTTCGCTCACCAGAGCCGGATCAAACAGGCCGGATAATGCGCCATCGACGAGCGCGACGGGACGTGCACGTGGTTGTGCCACGGCAACGTCTGTGTAAAAGAACCCTGACTCGGCAACCACAACAGGTAATTGGGTATCGTCACTCAGATCGTAGATAAAAATGCCGTAAGCCGGTTGTGCTTCTACGGCCAGTGGATTTTGTAAGTTCTCGTCAGTACAAGGAAGCAATGGCGGCACCGTGCCGGCCACGGCCGCCGGATCGACAATCTGCAACTGGCAGAGGCTCCAGCTCACGAATACACGATTCGTTCCATCCCAAAGTGGCCACGCATCCGCAAATCGCCCGCCTGGAGATACTCCAGGAACCGTGCGCACATCATTAACGGTAGCGGGTTGCTGGGCCGGCCCGCTAAGCACGCCCCGATTGGCCGCGGTTGGTTGCGTATTATTTATGTAGTTGGTGGTATCAATGACAACCAGTTCGCCGCCCTCGCTCGTTCCGCTGAAAGGTCGCAGCAATGCCAAAATCCGGCCATCTTCCATTTCACGAGGCTTGACGAACTGCACCGTCGCGCCATCAGTCCCGGTGTCGTGACTATCGGCGCCATACAGCAACTGCAATTCAGTGCCGTCCGGATTGGCCGTGTAAAGACTGACCGCGTTATTCGAGATCATGCCGTCCCAGCGGGAAAACACTATCCGGCCATTGTCCAAAATAGATGGATATAAATCGTGACTTTGATTGAACGATATTTGCGTAAGGTTACCGCCGTCGTCGTCCATGATGTGCAAAACGAAAGCGGGCTCCTGTTGATCTTCATCGAGTGCCGAAAATTGCGGTTTACCTTCGTCCAGAAGTTTCGCCGCAGAGCGATTTTGACGAGTTGAGCTAAACAGTATTCGCCCGTCTGGCAAATACATGGGGGCTATGTCTTGTCCTTCCTCCGCCGTAATGTCATCCAGCAGAATCCTGCGTAAAGTCGTCGAAGGAACATCATATTCCCAGATATTCCAGGTAGGTTGATCTTCGTCTGCAATGTCAGGGTCCATTGGTCCGCGCATTGCAAACAAGACCTTGTTGCCGTCATAGGACACGGAAACATCGCGCACGTCGCCAAGGCCGTTTGTAATTGACTCCGTGATATTAGTTTCGAGAGCATCAGACGAGGCCCGTACCCGCATATAAAGATCAGCACCAAACTGCACTGTCAGTACCTGGCGGAAATCATTCTGCTGCACGGCGCCCTGCATATCGAGGGGAACCGGCCGTTTGACGTACAGAATCGGATAGTCGACGACAACCGGATCGGGCGCCTGTCCACCACCCAGGCTGATGCCGCTATCACCGCCGCCACAACTGATCAATGCCGGCAGCAGCAACGCAGCCAGCACTAATCTGAAGCCGGCAGCAAGCGCCGGCGCTTTAAAATGCGCCCTCTTCATTTCAATTCTCCGCAAGCTCATTTCCAAGACCTTCAGCGTCACATACCTGAAGAATGAACCAAGAAACCCCGTGAACCTGCCTGTCATCTAACATAATACAGGGTCAATTAACCAAACCGCGAACCCTGTCACAGATACCACACGTCTCCGGAGGGTTTACTGGTCCTGCGGAAATTTTGGGGACTCACCTACATGGGCAAAAAGCAATCCGGAGCAGGTGCTGCGCGCAACGCAGGCTTGCCTCTACATACATTTATCCTTACGACAACACTTGCATTAGTGTGGTCGTCAGCCTGTCTGGCGGATTCGCGAGACCAGGCCAAGCGCATCCACGATCGCTTGGCAGGTACACCACCAAGCGCGCTGGTGCTAAACGCGATGGCCACAGAAATCGACAATGGCGACCCCCAGGCGGCCGCGATGATGGCGATGGATGACCCTGCTTTCTATAACGTCACTCTAAAGAACTGGGCAACCCCCTGGACCAACGAGGACCGTACTGTTTTCGCTCCGCTCAATGACTACACGGCAACCGTGATTGGCATGATTCGAGACAACGTTGGTTTCGACCAGCTGTTAAGCGCAAACCTGGTTTACCACGCCAACGGCGCCGTCGTTAACGGCAGTTCACCACCCAATTACTCTCCCGCGAACAACGCTCATTACCAGTGGCTCGAAGACAACGGTGCCGATCTTGAAGCGGTTCTGGTAGGAGATACGCAAACCCAGATGTCGGGGCTGGAAGCCAATGCCACCGCCGGCGTCATGACCACCCGGGCCGCGGCGGAGGCCTTCTTTGTCGCCGGCACCAATCGGGCGATGTTTAGATTCACACTGCTAAACCATATGTGCACCGACCTCGAACAATTAAAGGACACGACCCGTTCTCCAGATCGGATTCGCCAGGACGTGTCACGTAGTCCCGGCGGAGACAGCCGCCTCTTCCAGAACAATTGCGTCGGCTGTCACAGCGGCATGGATCCGTTGGCGCAAGCATTCGCCTATTACAACTTCAATGAAGCAACCGGGCAGATGGAATACACAACCAATTCCGTGCAGCCCAAATACGGCATTAACAGTGAAACTTTCAGCCCTGGTTACGTAACTCTTGACGATCGCTGGGATAACTACTGGCGCACCGGTCCGAACCAACTGCTGGGCTGGAGCGAATCCGCCTCATTGCCAGGCTCTGGCAACGGCGCCAAGTCACTCGGTGAGGAACTCGCCGGTAGCAGGACCTTTGCCGCCTGTCAGGTTAAAAAAGTTTTCAAGGTTGCCTGCTTGCGCGATCCCGTTGATTCATTCGATCGGCAAAAGGTGAGCGACATGACCGACACGTTCACCACTAGCGGTGGCTATTTAATGAAACCTGTATTTGCAGAAGCGGCCGCTTACTGCATGGGCGACTAGGAAGCGTAATGATGAAACAACAAAACACATTTCGCGCCGCCGCGGTTAAGAGCATTTCGCTGATTGCTGCGCTGCTATTGCTGAATGCCTGTGGCAGTGGCGCGCAAACAGAAACGAATCCCCCACTACCCTCGGCTCCGACATCGACTTATTCCGGACCAGCGCCCAGCTTTCCCGATGTACAGAATTTTCGCGTCAACCTCTGGGAAAACATACGCGGGGCAGAGCGCTGTGGCGCATGCCATAACGCAGGTGGCCAATCGCCAGAGTTTGCGCGCGGCGACGACGTGAACCTCGCTTACGCGGCGGTGCAAGGGTTGGTCGATCTGGAAAACCCGGGCACTTCGCGACTCGTCACTAAAGTTGGCGGCGGTCACAATTGCTGGTTGGGCACCGATGCACCAAGTCTGCAGTCTTGTGCCGACATCATGACAACGTGGATCGAGAACTGGGCCAATAGTGCCGGAGTTGGCGGGGGCCGGCAGATCGTGCTGACAGCACCTACGCCATTGGTCGACCCCGGTACCAGCAGGGCCTTTCCGGACAGCTCTGCGGGTTTTGATGCTATTTACCAGATTCTGCGTGCCCGCTGTTCGGGCTGTCATACACCGGATTCACTAACACCGCAGGCACCATTCTTCGCGGATGAAGATCGCGACATTGCGTATGACGCCGCCAAACCGAAAATCAATCTGGACAACCCGCCTGATTCTCGACTAGTCGTGCGACTGCGTAACGAATTCCATAATTGCTGGAGCGACTGCCAGGCTAACGCAGACACCATGCAAACTGCGATCGAAAACTTCGCTGCGACAATCACACCCGATGCGGTGGATCCGAACCTGGTCATCAGCAAGGCAATGCGCCTGACCGACGGCATCATTGCCAGCGGCGGCAACCGCTACGAAGCCAATCAGATCGCACTGTGGGAATTCAAGAGCGGTCAGGGCACGACCGCATTTGATACCAGCGGTGTCGATCCGGCGATAGACCTCACGCTTTCCGGTGATGTTGAATGGGTCGGTGGTTACGGGATCAACATACGCGACGGCAAGGCACAAGGCTCAACCGCCAGAAGCAGCAAGCTTTACAACACCATTACTGCAACCGGCGAATATGCCATCGAAGCCTGGGTAGCCCCGGCGAATGTCACCCAGGAAGAAGCCTATATCGTCAGCTACTCGGGCAGTGACGCGGTGCGCAATTTCACGCTCGGCCAAACACTGTACAACTATGACGCCTTCAATCGCAGCAGCACGACCGATGAGAATGGCAGCCCGGCACTCTCCACCGCCGATGCGGATGAAGATCTGCAGGCGACGTTGCAGCATGTTGTCGTAAATTTCGACCCGGTCAACGGCCGCAGCATCTATGTAAACGGTGTGTTCACCGATGACATCGATGCGAACGCCGGCGGCGACATTGGTAGCTGGCGCAACAACTTTGCTTTTGTGCTCGGCAACGAGACCTCCGGCAATCGCCAGTGGCAAGGCGTGATCCGCCAGGTCGCTATTCATAACCGGGCGCTCACACCGGAACAGGTTGTACAAAACTTTGATGTCGGTGTTGGCGAAAAATTCTTCCTGCTTTTTTACCTCGGTGACCACATCACCACGGTCCCTGAACCGTATCTACTGTTCGAGGTCAGTCAGTTTGATTCGTACAGCTACCTGTTCAACAAACCGCGCTTCATCAGTCTCGATGCCAGCGTCACGGACCCAGGCCCGATCACAATTGCAGGCCTCCGCATCGGTGTGAACGGTGCTTTGGCCGATGTTGGTCAGGGCTTCCAGTTCATTGATACGCGCGCGGCTTCATTTACAGCCCCGTACACGCCAGAAGGCCAACTACTATCGAGCCAGGGAACGATTATCTCGGTGAAGAAGACACCGGAACAGGACGAGTTCTTCCTGAGCTTCGACTTTCTCGGTAACGACAGCAACGTTTTTGTCGAGGCGACTCCGCTACCGCCAGGCACGCCAGCAGACGGTGACCCGGTGCCCGATATAGGCCTGCGCACCTTTGAAGAAATCAACGCGACGATGGCCGCGATTACCACGGTGAGCATGCAACAGCCGGACGTGCGGGATACGTTTGCAAGAGTTAAGCAGCAATTACCGACCGTCGAAAACCTCGGCGGATTCCTCGCGGCCCACCAGATGGCTATCGCACAAATGGCCATTGAATATTGCAACGCCTTGGTTGATGACTCGACCAAGCGGGCAAGCTTCTGGCCAGGCTTCGGCTTCCCGGCAAACATCAACACCGCATTTGGCCCGGGCGCCGATCGCAACCTGGTATTCGATCCACTCATCAATCGCATAGCGCTGCCCGATGCGGGTGGCACAGGCCTGACCACACAACCGAACATCGGGGCAATGCGCGGTGAATTGGATGCACTTACCGATGTGCTGACTGCCTGCTATGACTTTGGTACAGGCACGGATAATTGCGAAGCCGGGCGCACAAACACAGTAGTAAAAGCGCTCTGCGGTGCAGCCCTTGGGAACGCAGCGATGCTGGTTCAATAGACCGGACAGGAATTTAATAGAGGCAAATCATGTTAAAGCGACGTAAACCATTGCATCCCGACGCACCACTGCGATTGAATAATCACAGGCGACCCATGTCCCGTCGCGAATTTATTTCGCAGGGCTTTATGACTGGTGCGGCCACTATTATGAGCGGCAGCGTACTCGGTCTGTTTGCCGATCCGCGCGCGGCCTACGCAACGCTGTCTGGCGATATTTCTACATTGCGCGATAGCTGCGGCATCGTGACTGCAGGTGCAGGAAAAATTCCTTTTATCTGTTTCGACCTTGCCGGTGGTGCCAATATTTCGGGTTCTAACGTGCTGGTTGGCGGCATGGGCGGTCAGGAAGATTTCTTGAGTACGGCGGGCTACAGCAAGCTTGGCTTGCCCGGCGATCGCATACCCTCCATTTTGAATCCGGTGAGTGGTCTCAGCGATTTCGTGAACCGCGAACTCGGGCTCGCGTTTCATTCGGATAGTGCGATGCTTGCCGGTATTAGCCAGAAACTGGGCGCAGCCAACGGTTTTATTAATGGCGCGGTAATACCGGCCCGCTCTGACAATGATACTGGCAACAACCCGCATAACCCCATGTACGGAATTCATCGTGCAGGCGCCGATGGTGAACTGCTGACCCTGATTGGCTCACAAAGCTCGGTCTCTGGCGGCAACTCGATGTCGCCGAACACCATGATCGACCCGGCTGCACGGCCAACAAAAATTGATCGCACCAGTGATGCAACCGGACTGGTTGATACGGGCCAATTAGTTGGACTACTCGACCAGTCTGACGCGGTCGCGGTAATGGAATCCATTCAGCGCATTAGTGACATGAAGCTGGGACGGGTCAACACCAAAGTCACCGCAGACGATGTACTGAAAGACCTCGTCAGTTGTGGCTACGTCAAGGCGGCCGACCTCGCAGATCGTTACGGCAATCCTGGCGACATTAATCCCGCGCTGGACTGTCGCATCGTTGGTCCTAACGGCGTTTTCAGCCAGGCCGAATTCGACAGTGATGGCGAGTTCCGCAAGACCGCGGCAATCATGAAGCTGGTGGTTAATGGCTACGCGGGAGCTGGAACGGTCACCATGGGCGGCTTTGATTACCACACTGGCGATCGGGCTACCGGCGAATTGCGCGACCTGCGTGCCGGGCGCTGTATCGGTGCCTGTCTGGAATATGCCGCGAAAGTGGGCGTTCCATTGATGGTCTACGTGTTCAGTGATGGCTCCGTATTCAGTAACGGCATGATAGACAACTCTGCCGATGGTGGTGGCAAAGGCGTGTGGACCGGCGACAACTCGTCGACAGCCGCATCCTATATGCTGGTTTACAATCCTGGCGGCGCACCGACTTTGTTCACCGGCGGCAGTGATGGCAACAGTGCTGCGCAACATCAGCAAATTGGCTGGATGCGAGCCGATGCCTCGGTAGAGACCGCAGGAACACCGGCGGCCAATAACGTTAATCTGCTGGTGGAAACCGTGGTACTAAACTACATGGCGCTGCACGGACAACAAAACCTGTTTGGCAACGCCGGGTTCTTCCCGAACCATGGCCTGGGCAATGCCGCGTTGATGGACAGCCTGATAGCTTTTAACGCGATCGCACCGGGTGGACAAATTGGTCCACCACTACCGAATTCTTGCCCGGTCCCGTAATACAGGCGAATTGTGAACAAAAAAAGGCCCCTGAAAACGGGGCCTTTTTTTATTAAAGAATTCCGTTGCCCGGACCTACTACGTCTCTGGCGTAAACCCTGCGGGCTTGGTCGCGCCGCCTGAAAAAAAGAACTTTTCCATTTCCGCGACCAGAAACTTGCGTGCCTCGGGCTCGATTGGCGTTAACCGATACTCGTTAATCAGCATTGTCTGGTGCGCCAGCCAGCGCTGCCACGCGACCTTGGATACATTGTCATAAATGCGCTGGCCCAGTTCGCCCGGATACGGTGCAAAATCAAGCCCCTCACTTTCCTGTGCAAGCAATACGCAGTTCACTATTCGTGTCATTAGTCTGTGTCTCTTTCCTGTTGCAGAATTGCCAGCAATTTGCTGACCGGCGCCGCCAAACCGATTGCCTGCGGTACATCAAGATCGTACCAGAGTACGTCAGGCCTATCTCGTAAAATCGAGGGCGCAGCTGCCAAGTTTAGTACCACCGGTTGTATATCCAGTTCGTAGTGACTAAAGCTGTGGCGTACTGCGCTCCGGCGCTGCACAACAAAACCTGCGCCAGCCAACTGAACTGCACACCAATCTTCAACACTATGACCAACGTCCAACTCGGGGAAGCTCCACAAACCACCCCAGATTCCCGTAGCAGGACGACGATGCAGCAAGACTTCGCGCTGGTAACATGCGATCAGCATTTGTGTTGCACGCAGGGGTTTTGTCGTCTTCGGCTTGCGCCCTGGAAACTGACCGATCGAATTAGTGGCCAACGCTACGCAACTCTCTCGCAACGGGCAATCGGTACAGCGCGGCTTGCTGCGCGTACACAGTGTGGCGCCGAGATCCATGATGGCTTGCGTGTAATCAGCCACGCGCCGCTCAGGCGTTTGTGCTTCGGCATGATCCCAAAACTTTCTCGCCACCGCGGTCGTACCCACCCAGCCCTCTATCGCAAAATGGCGGGCCAGTACTCGTTTCACATTGCCATCCAGTATCGGATGCCGTTGACCTGCAGCAAGCGACAGGATCGCTCCGGCGGTTGACCGACCTATTCCCGGCAGCGACACCAACTCGTCAATGTCGCGAGGAAAATTACCGGCAAACTGATCACGAATCATGATCGCGGCTTTATGCAGGTTTCGTGCCCGGGCGTAGTAACCGAGACCTGACCAGTGATGCAAGACATCATCTACGGCGGCGTCCGCCAACGCATCGACCGAAGGGAACGATGTCATGAATCTTTCAAAATACGGAATGACGGTAGCTACCTGGGTCTGCTGCAACATAATTTCAGAGACCCACGTGCGGTAGAGCGATACGCCTGCTTGCCAGGGCAAATCATGACGACCGTGCTGGTCATACCAGGCAAGGAGGGGCCTAGCAATATTTTCGCAACCGGCGTTCATTTTTTTGCCGCTCGATCCTGCGCCATAGCTTCGATGCGATCCACGGCGTCAGTGCCACCCTTTATCAGCGTGCGACGAATCATGTAAGGACCAATAACAGGCGG
This sequence comes from Woeseiaceae bacterium, assembly GCA_024640365.1. Taxonomy (GTDB): domain Bacteria; phylum Pseudomonadota; class Gammaproteobacteria; order Steroidobacterales; family Woeseiaceae; genus JAHEFE01. Next base: position 27,925 of record JAHEFE010000018.1, read on the forward strand.
CACCCAGAAACCCGGCTCCATTTCGAACTCATAGGTCATTAAAGTGCCACGACCCTCCGGTCTGAGATGCCAGTGTTCCCTGCTGAATCGAAAGTCACTCGTAGCTGGATCGACGGTCGCGACGACGTCGCTGGACGCATGGATATCAAGCCAGCCATAACGCTTCAGTCTTTTGCAAAACACGAAAACACAGCCTTCCATCAAGGTGTAAAAACGGGGCTTGCCGCCATCTTTTGCCGCGATGTTGCGGCCCTCGATAAAGAGACTACTCATATCGACAAAATGATCGTAGTCGATAATTACTTTGAACAAAGACTCTTCATCTACCGCAAACCAGGTACTTGACTGAAGTATGTAGCGATCTCCAACTCGCTCAATTTCGACACTTCGCAAATCAGCCGCATTCGCCTGCAACAATAACAGGCAACAAGCAGCGACAAGCGGAGCTCTTATGAACATGCGCATTATGGTCTTGGGCTATTAATCAAGGCTTGAGCAAATCTTGCAGCTTCTTTTTCAGCTCTTCTTCCGGCGTCAGCTTTTTGACTGGCGGCGGCTCGGCTGCCGGCTCTCCTTCGACCGGCGGCTGCTCTGCGGGCGATTGCTCTGTCCCTGGAGTTTTTGCCGGCGGCGTTTTTTCTGCGCCCAATAGCTTGTCCAGCAATCGGCCTTTCAATTCGTCAGTCTTTTTTTGTACTTCCTTCTCAACCCGGGCTTTGATCAAGGCTTCCACATCAGGTCGTATTGTCGGCGATGTGAGAGTACCGGTAAGACGTAAAGGTATTATGGCCCCTGTAAAGTCGTTCAATTCCTGCTCTGTTGCACCGCGCACGAATTCGGGCTTCTCCATTACGCGCGCCTGCATCGAATAGTCAATTGCAGAAGTTACGAAATTGACCGTACCTTTGCCCGTCAAACGAAGAAACGGGAGCTCGGCCAACATGTCGTCATTTTTGAAAATACCGTTGCTTACTACGCCGCTCGCGCTAATCGCCGAAAACTCTGTACGTGGAGGAACGCGCGGCTCCGGCAATGGCTCCTGTTTCAAGCGTGCTCTTGCCGCCCGGAGCTCGTACCACACGTCAGTGCCCTGCCAGGCGCCGTCCGCCAATTCAAAGCCGATATTGCCGGCAAGATCGCTACGGATCTTCGCCAGGTTGCTGCCGGCACCCCTCAACGTGAAATTCCCCCGCATCGTCCCGGTAATTTCATCACGCTTGAACACGGACCGAATCAACGCCTGTATTTGCAGGCCTTCAATCCGCTCATTGAGCGACAACACAGGCACGTTGCCTGACGCATCAACCTGCACATCGCCCTCGTAAGTGCCCTCAAAAAGCGTCGCCGAGATTGGGTGCAAACGCAGCTTCCCGCCAGCGCTGTTCAACCCGAGCACTACCGACTGAAATGCCAGCCCCGACAATTCTGCGCGATCAAGCTTCAGGCTGCCCACAGCTTGCAGTGAGCGAATCATGTCGGTTGGAATCTCTATGTTGTCGATGCTGTCGTCGGCCGTATTTGCGTCGGCAGATGCTGTACTTGTCGGGGCCATGTAACGATCGAGATTGATCGAATCACCGACGAGATCAAAACGGTAGCTACCCTTCTCATCCCGTGGAATAACGAGCTTGCCCTTTAAGCTTGTGTCGTCAATTTTGATCACTGCATTGCTCAGTGTCAGGGTGGTTTTGCCCAGGTCTGCCGCCGCAGTGAAGTCGACGCGCTCCATAGCGGACGGATCTGCGGTTTGTGGCGGCTCAACACCCAGTGTGCGCATCAACTGCTTCAGCGAAAACCGTTCAACATGCAACGTCGCGCGCGGATTGATATCTCCGGCGTAAGACAGTGGTTCCATTTCGGCCGAGAAAGTAACGCCAAGCACGTGTGCTTTTATTTCGTCTGCGATAATACGTTCGTCCGCAAACTCCAGGCGCGCCTCATCCGTAGCCACCTCAAAAGCCGTCGGCGCTGGTGTGATGCCACTCACCTCACCGCTCATTGCGAGCTTCTTGATGGTCAGCGCTGAGTCCTTCGTATCGAGTGCGGCCGTGCCGTTAACCCTCGCGTGGCCAGCATAATTATCAGGTGCAATATCGAAATCAAACTCAGCGTCGAGCGCGAACGGTGCATTATTAACGATAGCGCCCGTGCTCATATTCAATGCTGTCATGGTGTACTTGCTGCCATCTTGCGCATCACTGTAAGTAACCATTGCACCATTCAGGACAATGCCCGCAACCTGTAACTTCGCCGCACTGGTCAGGTCACTCTGGGTTGAAGTATCTGCTGCAGCACTTTCGCCGCTCAGATCATCCCAGTTACTGGTTCCGTTTTTAGCGACGGCGAGATTCATGACAAGACCGTCAAGACTCGCACTACCGATCTGAATTTCTCGGTGGAGAAGTGGCCATAACTTCACACTCAACTGAGCGCTCGAAAAGCTGGCAAATGGCTCGGAGCCAAATCCCGTAGCGTTGCCAAGCCTGGTCTCACCGACTTGCACTGTCAGCCATGGAAACAAATTAACAGAAACGTCGCCGGCAATAATCAGTTCACGACCGGTTTTTTCCTGCACCTTGGCCGTGACCATATCTCTGTAGTCATTTGGGTCAAACAACAGATAGAAAGCCAACGACGCAACAACCAGAACAACCAATAGCCCGGAAAAAATGTAGGCGACAAGTTTAAATATACGAGCCATAGATAAAACCTCATGAATCACTGGCCCCCACCAGGACCTGGCTGGCCGTCAATGGCCTCCGCATTGAACAGTATAGTCGCTGGCCCTTTTTTATTCCGCCAAATACAGTCAGCTCAGTAAAACGCAAAAAAAAAGCACCACCCGAGGGGTGGTGCCAGCAGTCTGTCCGGTCATCCTGGTTGTAACTGCGGCTCCTTGAAAGTGGCAGCCGTAGTCGGACGACTATTTTGTGCAAATATGAATGTTGCCATTGAGGGTATTGACGGAAACACGACCGTCCCCACTACCCTCGGTAAATCTGAGCTCCACGCCGGGCGCGTATTCGCTGCTGCGACTGGCCTTCGGGCCAAAGCAATTCTTGATCCGACCATTGAACGTCTCGATATCAAACTCTGCCGCAACCTTGCCGGTGAAGACGATATTAATACCACCATTAACGGACTCGGCATCCAGTTTGCCTCCGGGCAACAGCGCCGCACTTATTTCAATATCGCCGGATGTCGTATTTGCACCCAGCTCGCTGAAAGACCCGCCCACAATGCGCATATCACCACTAACCGTGGCACCATCAAACTCTCCAGATAAACCCGTAACCTCGATGTCGCCGCTAACCGATGCCAGCTCGGAGTCCATGGCCTTGAGGTCGCCCTTAATTGCTATGTCGCCACTAACTGTTGCTATGTCAATGTCTTTGGCAAAGACCTCAGCCTCTACATCACCGCTCACAGCCTGCAATTCCTGGGTGCCGTACACAGATTCAACATTGATATCTGCGCTCACGGTGGCCACCTCAATCGAGCTTCGTTGTGGGACATGAACAATGAGGTCCGCGCTTGCATCACGCGCATTGAACCGTGGAATCTTTACTTTGACTAAAATCTGCTTGCCATCGCGGGTAAAAACAAGCTCTTTGACACCGCTGCCAAGTTCACCAGTTACCTGAACCGTGTTGCGATCCCAGCCCTTAACCGCAACCGAACCCGAGGTATTGGATATGCTCACCATGCCGTCAGGATCAGCGTCTAACGTCTTGTTGATATCTTCGCCGGCAAATGCCGCACTGCATACAAGGCTTGTTAGTAAAATCAGTATTCGTTTCATAATAATTCTTCCGTAGTTATCTGCTGCGAACTACTCAGCTCGAATTCACGAGCTCGCCTCAGCATCAAATATCGTCTCTTGGCATACCGCGAATGGCAAACCCATCCACCTTCGACAGGACTTCCAGCTCGCGCTGATAACTGCTCATCAACAGTTTTTGCAGCATCATGCTTTCTGGCTCTTCTGCCAATGCAGCATTGATTTCATCTATCGCTGCACGAATATTTTCCAGGTTTTTCCGTACATCTACCTGAGTTGGACCTGGCAACCGCTCCAACTCCTGCTCAAGACGAACCTCCAGGACCGCTCTCGCATCTTCGTATTCCGGGCCCAAAGGATTACCCACGCCAAAGCTCGCCGGCGCGACTCTCAGTACAGGGACACCAACAACTTCTGTCACAGGCATATTTTTGGCTTCAAGCATCATGTAAGTGACAGCAGAAGCACCAATGAGCAGAACTATTGAAGCCGCTTGTGCAAAAGCGCCTTGCCAACGAGCCTGCCGTGGCTTCTCGATAGCCGATTCAATGCCCGCCCATAGATCCCGCTCTGGCACCACACCAATCGACAGCTGGCTTGCGGCGGCCATAATTTCGTCATCCAATTCGTGGTCACGCTTGTTCGTCATTTCCTATGCCTGTGTCAATTGTTGCGCTAGCAGACTTCTTGCCCGATGAACTTGCGCTTTACTGGTCCCTTCCGCGATCCCCAGCATTTCGCCAGTCTCGGTATGGCTATACCCATATACAGCGTGTAATACGAAAGCATGCCTGGCCCCGTCGGGTAATCGATCGATAGCCCGGGTGAGGTCCTCCAGGTTTTCGCCATCCCCAACCAACTCGGGGTCCAACACCATATCGGCCACCACCATCATCTGCTCTCTGTCTCGCTTGGATTTGCGTATGCGCCCAAGCACCGTGTTTACCGCAATGCGATGGAGCCATGTGCCAAATGCACTGTCATTGCGAAACAGGCCAAGCTTCGTCCAGGCCTGAATAAAAGCCTCCTGAGTACAATCTTCCGCCTCGCTCTTGTTCGCCGTCATTCGCAAGCACAAACCGTAAACCCGCTCGATATGAATACGGTACAGAGCCTCAAAAGCACGCACACCGCCAGCCTGCGCCCGCTTAACAAGAACCCGCTCGTCATTGAGACCGACTGTCATTCGTGGCGCCTCTGCCCTGCTCTGCGTGAGAACAGGGTCCGGCATGACTGCTTCCAATAATCTTTACTCCTCATGCTCTTACCTATTGGATGCCCACCGACCACAAAAGGTTTACTCGGATGCCGCGTCTTCGAGATTTTTCCCCAAGTAGCCAGCGTTTCCTAATGATTCTGCTATCATGAGCCGGTCTAAAATAAGACCTTGCGCCAAAAGAGGCTTTGATTGTACAAGCTGAAAACAAGAACTATGGCATTAACAACAAAAAAAGCATGCAGAACGACCGGAGCAGCGGCTTAGCTATGGATACCTACTCCATTCTGTACGTTGGCTCCCCCGCAAGCGCCACTCAATATCTTCGCAAGCTCGAAACCTCTTCGAACTGCGAGCGTCTGCAACATATTGGGCTGGACGGTACGGAGTCAGCCACACATTACCAGGCGGATCTGGTTCTCGTGGAAGCGAGCCCGGCACAAGAGTCCTTGGCGCAGCTGATACGTACCTTCGCGCACATCCCGGTCGTCGCGCTTACTACCGAAGACAAAGAACATCGGGGAATCGGCGCCGTCGCCGCCGGCGCCCAGGATTACATCTGCACAGACACCGTGAGCGATCAGGATCAACGCATGATCTTTCACCATGCAGTGCGACGCCATCAACTGCTGACCGGCCTGACCGAAGCCGATGACACCGTTCTTTCGATTCTGAAAAGCATTAACGATGGCGTCATCGTCATCGATAAAGAAGGCCTGGTTCTCGATATCAATCCGGCCGCACGCCGTACGCTCAATCTCGGCGCTCGTAAGAAGCTCGCCGCAAACTGGTACAGCTCTTTTGGCCGCCACACAATGCATACAAAAGAGCCGGTCATTGAATCAATGCTGCCTCTGGAGCGAGCGCGCAACGGTGAGAAGTTTGACAACCAGATTGCCGTACAGAAGGTCAATGGCATAACTGACATCGTGCTCAGCATCAACGGGCAAGGATTGTACGGTCTCAATAATGCACTTATCGGCGGCGTAATTACCTTTCGAGATATCACAGACTCTGTAAAGCGTACGGCTGTGCTTGAGAAACAAGCGCAGTTTGACGAGCTCACAATGCTGGCAAACCGCCGCCTGTTTCGCGAACAGCTGGAAAAGGCGATTGGCCGCAGTAAGCGCAACTCACGTTCGCTGGCCATACTGTTTTTGGATCTTGACCACTTCAAGTCCGTTAATGACACGCTCGGTCACGATGCTGGTGACCAGCTGCTGAAGCAGGTTGCCAACCGACTGCGAAAAAATTTACGCGTCGGTGATTTCATTGGCAGGTGGGGCGGTGACGAATTTCTCATTTGCCTTGAAGATTTTGGCGAATCCCAAAATGCAGCGGCCGCCGCACAAAAAGTGGTTCTGTTACTCTCCGAAAAATACTTCATTGGCGAAAACGAAGTCTACGTGACACCAAGTATCGGAATATCAATGTACCCCGATTCCGGCGACGATCCGGATCGCCTGATAAAATCGGCAGATCTTGCCATGTACCAGGCGAAAAAGCAGGGTGGTGCACGTTTCCAATATTTCTCAAGCGCCCTTAATGCTCGTCTCGAGCAGCGCGAAGAACTCGAAGTCGGACTTAGGCACGCGCTGGTACGTAGTGAATTTGTGTTGCATTACCAACCGCGCATAGATTTGAACTCGGGCCGACTGATAGCGCTTGAAGCCCTATTGCGCTGGCAACACCCTCGCTTCGGACTGTTGGCCCCGGCACGATTTTTACCGATACTTGAAAGCAGCGGTCTGATTCACTCAGCTGGCGAGTGGGTCGTAAATACGGCATGTCGCCAGCTGGCTGCCTGGCAACATCAATTCGAGATTCCGGATCTAGCGATGGCGGTCAACATTTCGGCGCAACAACTGTCTCAGGGACGACTCGCGACCGCAGTCAGTAATGCGATTGCAGATGCCGGACTGGACCCCGGCTGCCTGGAGCTCGAAATCGGCGATGGCAGTATCATCGGCGAGCGCGCCGAAGAACTGAAAACGTTGCAGGCGCTACGCAAAGTCGGCGTGCAATTATCCCTCGGTCACTTTGGTGTGGGCGAGGTTTCTTTCGGTTCGCTGGATACCGGCGTTATCGATAGCTTTATTCTTGATCCGTCGCTTATCCAGGACATTGATAATAACGAAAGACACCAGCGCACGATTCGCGCTGCAATCGCAATGGGACGTGGACTCGACATCGCCGTTGCCGCGGAAGGCGTTGAAACGATTGCCCAACTTAACTTTTTACGGAGCTGTCGTTGTGATCTTGCCCAGGGATTTTTGATCAGCCAGCCTGTACAAGCCGACAGAATTGGTGATCTGCTGCATGCGGAAATTTTCGGCGACGGATTATTACCGAAACCCTAACGGCCACTCCACGACGAGCGCATGCGTTTCATACATCATTCAGTGGGCGCCTCTCCGCCACACTGCCAACACTCCGCAAACTGCGCCTCGTTTTCGGCATCGCAACCTGCACAGCGCCACGGACCCTCGGGAGCTTCCAGCTGTGCCGCGACTCCGGTCACTAGCTGCAGGGCACGATCAAAGTCCAAGTCGTTTTTGATCCATAGCTCCGGCCACACTTCCTGAAACGGCACCTCACCCATGATTGAGCCAAGGTGCTCGTTACGCAGGAAAGAAGGTATGCCCTCGCTCTCAAGAATATTCCGATAGTGACTGACCATGATTACGGACTCCGCGGCGGTCAGCTTTTTCATCGGTCGACCTCGGCTCTACTCGGGCCGAAGGCTGCGCAAATAGGTAGCAGGATCACCACCCGCCTCCAACACTTCAACCAGTGCTGAGCCGACAATAGCCCCCGCTGCGTGTTGACCCACCTTGCTCACATCCTCGGCACGACGTATGCCAAAACCGGCACATACAGGTAATGGCGACACAGCCGAAACCCGGTCGAGATAGTCGGCAAGGTCAGACGGCAAACCGCCGCCAGTGATGCCGGTGATTGTCACTGCATAGACAAAGCCACCGCTCGCGCTCGTCAAAAGCTTAAGTCGCTCTGGTGGGGTCGCGGGCGTCACCAGTTGAATTAATGCAATGCCCTGCGCTTCCAGCGTGACCCGCAATTCAGCGCACTCTTCATAGGGCAAATCCGGCACGATAAATCCACATACGCCTGCCTTGCTCGCACGCTTCGCCAGCTCTTCGTAGCCGAATGCCAACAATGGATTCAGGTAAGACATGAACACCAGGGGTGTCGAAATATCTGCGCCATGCTGATCCAGCTGATTGAGAATCCAGCGCAAACTGACACCGTTAGCAATTGCCATATGGCTCGAACGCTGAATAGTCATACCGTCAGCCATCGGATCAGAAAACGGCACTCCGATTTCAACAACATCGCCGACCGCTGCGATCGCTCTAAGCTGGCTAATAAATGTCTCAGTCTTTGGATAACCCGCGGTAATAAATGGAACCAATGCTGTTTTACCGCTGCTATTTGCCTGCCGAATCGCGTCCGTTAATCTCTCATGCGGCTGCATTATTTTCTTCCTTTCGGTGGAAATTTACTCAGCGTAGGCATGTCTTTATCCCCGCGTCCAGAGTTGCCAATCAGAATGCGTTTACCAGGATTAGCTTTCGCCCAACGTCGTGCCGCAGCGTATGCGTGCGCGGTCTCCAGGGCCGTCAAGATGCCCTCCTCAGCGCAAACCTCTTCGAGTGCGTCCAGCGCTTCATCATCAGTCGCCGTCACATAGCTGACCCGACCCACCGCCTGCAACATGGCATGCTCGGGCCCGACTCCTGAGTAATCGAGACCGGCCGACACTGAATGAGTCTCCTGCACCTGGCCGTCATCATCTTGCAAGATCATCGTATAACAGCCCTGCAACACACCGGGGGTGCCCGTCGCCAGTGTTGCCGCGTTCTGCCCCAGACCATCACCTGTGCCACCAGCCTCTACGCCTATGAGCTCGATTCCGGCATCACCCAGTAGCGGATAGAACAGCCCTATCGCATTTGATCCGCCGCCAACGCAGGCAAATGCCACATCGGGCAAGCCTCCTGCCTGGCGCATCATCTGCTCGCGAGCCTCCTGACCAATAACGGCCTGCAGTTCGCGTACCAGCCATGGATATGGATGGGGCCCAACCGCTGAACCGAGCAAATAATAGGTACCCTCGGGATCTGAAACCCACTCGCGCATGGCTTCGTCGATGGCGGCGCGCAATGTCTGATCGCCGGTCTTTACCGGAATAACCTCAGCACCAAGGCGCAACATGCGATCGACGTTCGGCGCTTGCCTCTCCATGTCAATAGCGCCCATGTAAACGCGACATGGCAACCCGACTCTTGCGCAAGCGGCAGCTGACGCGACGCCGTGTTGGCCGGCACCGGTCTCTGCAATCACGCGACGCGCACCAAGCTTGACCGCCAACAACGCCTGACCGATCGCATTATTGATTTTATGTGCGCCCGTGTGCGCCAGGTCTTCGCGCTTGATCCAGACCTCTGCACCCCATTTTTTACTCAGCCGCGGCGCAAACGACAGCGCCGTTGGCCGTCCCACCCATTCCCGCAACTCGCGCTGAAAGCTCGCCTGGAACTCGGGGTCGGGAAGAAATTTACGTGCGCCCTGCTCAAGCCGGTCAAATGCAGGCACCAGCGTTTCCGGAATGTAACGACCTCCAAAAGGCCCAAAACGGCCGCGCGCATCAGGCAGCTCACCGGCAATATCCGCTGCAAGTAACGCTTCCTTATCCATCGCCGGAAGTACTGATTTCATAACTGGGTCTCCGCGGCTCGCGCCGCCTCTATAAATGCTCGTATTTTTTGTACGTCTTTAATTCCCGGCACGATTTCCACGCCGCTCGACACATCAATACCGTAAGGCCTGACAGTATTAACGGCTTTCTCAATATTCGCGGGATTCAAACCACCGGCCAAAATCAAATCACCGTGAGCGCTATGCCCGGCAGCGATATTCCAATCAACAACCTGACCACTGCCACTCTGCGCGCCTTCGAAAACAAAACGTGGCGGATAGCTTCCGACCTTTTCACCTTCGCGAATCACAGGCCAGACAGCAACCTTCGCCGGCACTTCAAGATACTCAAGGTCCGTAAAATCGGTTTGCAAAACATTTGGCGCAAAATCACGCAGAACGTCAGCCCACAATTCCGTACTTGGGTGACGCATCACCGCGACCTTCAAGACTCCGTCCGGCACGCTCCGCGCAAGTACCGCGGCGGCGCGTGGTTCGATGCGCCGCACGGATGATGTGAATACGAAGCCAATAGCATCAGCACCAGCTGCAACGGCCGCCGCAATCGAATCAGCGTCACGTAATCCGCAAATTTTGATAAACAGGCTCAAGAATTCTTCTCCTGCCTGCCGCTTGCAATCATATTACTTACGAGCGTGGACGGACCCGCACTACGCATCAATGCCGTACCAACCAGCGCCATCCGATAACCCAGTGCACAAACTCGTGCCGCATCGGCAGCATCGTGTAAACCACTTTCCGCCACGCATCGAATGCCCTCCGGCAATAGTGGTGCCAGATTTTTCAGGCGCTCGCCATCCACTTCGAGAGTCCGCAAATTCCGCGTATTCACTCCCAACAGCAATTGGTCTGTGGCGGCGCGTTCAAAATTTCGTGCGCGCGTTAGCAGCTGTTTGGTGCGTCGCAAATCCTGTTCATCAAAACATTCCAGTAATACGAACATTCCAAGGTCGGCCGCCTGATCCAGCATGACCTGCAAATCAGCGTCCGTCAGCATGGCAGCGATCAGCAACACACCACTTGCACCTGCGATGCGGGCCTCGATAATTTGTACCGGATCGACGAGAAAGTCTTTGCGCATGACAGCAATGCCGCTGCCTTCAAGTGCGGCGACGACCTCACGCAAATGCTGCAAAGAGCCAGCAAAACGTGAGGGTTCTGTCAGCACCGAAATCGCCGCAGCACCACCGGCGACATACTCGCGTGCTCGATTCGCGCGACTGAGCGTCGCACTGGCGAGCGTGCCCTCAGCCGGCGAGTGATCCTTGATTTCCGCAATCAGGTCAAAGGCACCGAGGCGCAACGGATGAACGTCCGTATCCAGCTTCGCCCGATCAATACCGTCCTTCGCCGCGCTTGCACGCAGGACACTTGATTTAGCCATTTGTTTAAGAAAGTCACTCATGCCGATGCGAATTGTGCACGCAGTCTGGACAAGAAATCTCGGCCACGCCCATCATCAATTGCAGCGGCCGCCCGCGCCACGCCTTCTTTGGGCGTAGCAACTTCGCCACTCACTTCCAACATGAGGGACGTACCCATTAGCAGTGCGTCACGATGCGGGCCACGGTCTTCGCCAAACAATACCCGCTGCAACTCCCTGGCATTGTATTCAGCGTCACCACCCTCGAGGTCTGCGGGGCGACATCGTGCCAAACCATAGTCAGCCGGACTACGATTAAGCTCTGTCACAGACCCCTCATGCACATCGAAGAGCACAAAATTGCCTGCCGGTGTCGCCTCGTCCCAGCCCGGCTCACCATGCACAACGAACGCTCTTTCAATCGGCATGCCCGACAAGGTTTGCGCCATCAATCGAGCGGCGGGCAGGCTGTAGGCACCAATCAGATTGTAAGGAGGCTCAGCCGGATTGCTTAACGGTCCCAGCAGATTGAATACCGTCCGTATCGCGAGCGCGTTGCGTACCGGCATGATGGCCTTCATTGCCGGATGATGATGAGGCGCAAACAAAAAAGTGAACCCGGTCGCTGCCAGACAATCTGCAATGGCCTGAGCATCCAGGGGCAAGCGCATGCCCAGTTTCTCAAGCACATCCGCACTACCCGACTTGCTCGATATCGATCTGTTGCCGTGTTTGACAACGCAGACACCGCTGGCTGCGGCGAGCAACCCGGTTCCGGTAGACAGGTTCAGGCTGCCCGAACCGTCACCGCCGGTACCCACCGTATCAACCATTGGCTTGTCTGTTACCAGCTTGGGACTGATAGCCAGCTCCCTCATCGCGAGCGCAAAACCCCTTATTTCATCCGCAGTTTCACCCTTGGCCCGCAAGCCAGCGAGCAGTGCGCCCGCTAGCGCCGGGGAAACCTCTTCAAGTGCCAGGCTGCGCATTAGGTCAGCCGCATCAGATTCAGTCATCGACTGGCCATTCAATATGGCATCGAGCTGTTTGTTCCAGCGCTTGTTCATGAAGCACGCATCCCAAGAAAGTTTTTCAACAACAACTCACCATCCGGGGTGAGGACGCTTTCCGGATGAAACTGTACGCCCTCGACTTTCAATTCACGGTGCCTGACACCCATGATTTCGCCGTCTTCGGTTCTTGCAGAAACCTCAAAGAGATCTGGCAAGGAGGATCGCTCGGCGGCGAGGGAGTGGTAGCGACCCGCCTGGAACGGCTGTGGCAAGCCTGCAAATAGTGTTTTGTTGTCATGTGTAACCATCGATGTCTTGCCATGCATCAGGCGCTCGGCGCGCACTATGCAGCCACCAAATTGCTGCACGATACTCTGGTGCCCCAGACAAACACCCAGCACCGGAATACTGGTGGCAAACGCCTCGATCATTGCCATTGAAACGCCGGCCGCATCCGGCCGCCCGGGACCTGGCGAGATTACAAGATGCGATGCGTCAAGCGCGATTGCAGTTGCCACGTCTATTTCATCATTGCGATGAACCAGCACCTCCGCACCCAGCGCGGCAAACGCCTGCACCAGGTTGTAAGTAAACGAGTCATAATTATCGATCAGCAGAATGCGCGCACTCATATCAAGCCCTCACCGGCCATGTCGAGAGCTCGCCTGAGTATGGCACTCTTCGCCAGGACTTCCTGGTATTCCTTATGGGCCACACTGTCAGCCACTATTCCTGCGCCTGCCTGAAAACTGTATTCATCACCATTGAACACGATCGTGCGAATAGTGATTGCCTGATCCATGTCGCCGCCGTGACCAAAATATCCTGCGGTGCCGCCATACAGACCACGACCAACCTCTTCCATTTCTTCAATGATCTGCATCGCCCTTACTTTAGGGGCCCCAACCAGAGTGCCCGCGGGAAAACTCGCGGCAAACAAATCAAAAGCATCGAACTCTGCGGCCAACTCGCCCTGTACGCTACTTACTATATGCATGACATGACTGTAGCGCTCGATCGAACGATAGGGATTCACTGTAATGCTGCCTGCTTTCGCGACGCGACCGAGATCATTTCGCGCCAGATCCACGAGCATGACATGCTCGGCGGACTCTTTCGGATCGGCCAACAAGCGCCGTTCATTATCCAAATCCGCCTCTGGCGTCGTGCCACGTGGCAAAGTACCGGCGATAGGGCTTAGTGATGCCGTGCGCCCGTGTAAGCGCACCAGAGCCTCGGGTGACGAACCAACGACCTTGAGATCACCAAACTCAAAAAAGAACATATAAGGTGAGGGATTCAGCAAACGTAATGCCCGATAAACCTCAAACGGGGCAACATCGGCAGTACCGCGAAACAACACCGACAACACTATTTGATAGATATCTCCTTCTGCAATGTATTCCTTGCAAGCCTCCACCCTTGCAGCGAACTCCTGTTCGCTAAAGGATGCTTCCGGACTGGAAATCTTTGGATTCGGATTGGTCGGTGGCACCGAACCGCGCAGCAAGTGAACAACCTCCGCTCGCAAGGCCACACGCTCTGCGTCTGGCCCATCATGCAACAACGCGACGCGACGCGTCAGGTGATCAAATACCAGCATAGAGACCGGGGCGACAAAAGCAGCCTCCGGAATACCTGCCTGAGCAGCCGTCTGTCTTGGCAGGCGCTCGAACAAGCGAACGATATCGTAACCCGACACGCCCACCAACCCACCAGTGAACGGCAGGCCCTCAACCGCGGGCTGGGGCCGGGGCGCTTTTTTCAGCAAATCACGCATGATTGCCTGATAAGCGGCATGCGTTGCCGGGCGCTCGTGGGTATTGCCATCAATGTGCAGGCCGTCCCCGTCAAGACGCATCTCGGTAGCCGCGCCAAACCCAAGAAATGAATAACGTGCCAAACGCTCTCCGCCCTCCACGCTCTCGAGGAGAAAACGCGGTTGCAATGATGCGAGTTTCAGATAAGCGGAAACCGGTGTATCCAGGTCCGCGGCTATATCAAATGGTGCCTGCATGTGTGTTCACTTTTCCAGGTGGCAAATTAACCGTCTATGATGCTTGCGAATATCTGTCAGTTTCCTGCGGCGTAAAAAAAACCCGTCTCAATGGTCGGTCTTATCCGTCAGGTTCCTGCGGCGTAAAAAAAACCCGTCTCGATGGCCGGCATTATCTGTCAGTTTCCTGCGGCGTAAAAAAAACCCACCTCCACTTGATGGTGGAGGTGGGTCTCGATATTCGCGTTTTCAGTTATACGTCAACGAGGCGCCATCTCCTGCAAAGCGGGCCACCACCAGTTGATCGTTGTGCTGATAAGTAATTTCATTGTCCCCGAGTATCCATGTCGACCCCACCCCCGTCAAGCCACAAGCGCCAGTTACAGCCCGTATAACATCGGCAAAACGATCGAAAACCCGAGCCACATGATTATCGTAAGCGGTATACCTACACGCATGAAATCACTGAACTTGTAACCACCGGCACTTAGTATCAGGAGGTTGGTCTGGTACCCGATGGGCGTGGCGAAACTCATGTTGGCACCAAAGAGAACCGCCAGCACAAATGGTTCTGGCGAGGCGCCCAGCTGGTGCGCAATGGAGATTGCGATAGGCGTACCAATTACGGCGGCGGCGTTGTTGGAGACAACGTTCGTCAGCAACGTCAAAATCAGGATGAAGGCACTCAGGATTATTGGCACCGGCCAGCCACTGGTTATACTGACGAAGCCGCCAGCGAGATAATGCGCCATGCCGGTATCCATCAGGGCCGTGCCCAGCGCGATACTTGTAACGATAATGAGAATCACAGGTGTCGATAGCGCGCTTACCGAATCTTCCCAGCTCAAACAACCCAGCACGAGCAATAGCCCGACACCAATCAAGGCACTAACCGATATCGGCAACAAACCAAGCGCCGCGGAAAACACAACGAAAGCCATCACGCCAAGCGCCCGCTTGGCATGATGAGTCTGTGGCAGATCAGTAGTGCCATCGAGTACCAGCATTGTGCCAGCCGCTTTCAGCCGATCGATTGCCTCTCGCGTACCCTGTACTAACAAGACATCACCGGCGCGCAGCCTGATAGACATCAATTCTTCTTTGACTTGTGAACTCGGCGCACGAGCCCGATGAATCGCCAGCGGCAACAGACCAAAACTGTTGCTGAACTGGGCTGCCGCAAGCGTCCTTAAATGCAACGGTGAGCCGCGTGTAACAACAACCTCTGCCAGCTGCTGACCCTCCGCTTTTAGCGGTGTTTCATCGTCCACCGGATGCAGGTCATCGGAGATATTGAACAAGGTCGTCCCGAGTTCGCGCTCGTAATGTTTGAGATTCTCTGGCGAGTCTTTAAGAAACAGCCGATCACCCGGCTGCAAAACGATAGATGGCAATTTCGCCAAAAACAACGATTCACTGCGCTGAATCTTGTCGATTCGAATCTGGCCATTCGTTTTTGCAAGCACTTCCGAAAGCGTCTTGCCGGCTGCAAAACCACCTTCTTTAATCGATAGCTGCCCGCTGAATACTCGTGGTGACGTATCCGCCATCGGTGGCTGACGCAGCGGAATCAGGCGCGGCGCAACTATCCATAAAAACAGGATGCCGACACCACCAACAATGGCCACGGGCAAAACGAAATCAAACATGGTGAATCGCTCAACACCCAGGTCTGCGGAAATTCCAACAACCAACAAGTTGGTTGAGGTACCAATGGTTGTTGCCATGCCACCGATAATGGTCGCCAGACCCATTGGCAGCATCACGCCGGAAACCGGGAACTTGACCCGTAGCGACACCGCCACAAGCATGGGCATAAGAAGCACGACAATAGGCGTGTTGTTCATGAACGCACTGAGTATGGCGCCTGCGACCAGGGTCACCAGCAGAGCGAGCACAGGTCGCGCCGACCAGGCACGGCCGACAAGACTCGCCAGCGGATGCAAAGCACCGGTTGTCTCCAACGCCTTACCAACCATCATTAACGCACAAACAGCGATCAGCGCTTCGTTACCAAAGCCGGCGAAAAAATGACCCGGCCCAATCGGCACACCATCTTTTTCATACGGAAAAATCTGAAACCCGGCAACCAGAATGATGAGAATTATGAAGCTGGACGTTTCCAGCGGAATGCGATCCCGGGTAAACAACGCCAACGCCACCACAGTGAGTAGCAGAACAGCAATTCCATGCGCATCCGGTGTAACAGGCAACAAATTTTTCTCTCTTGGGTTTTTTGTGAGTGAGTAGCTAACGGCAACTTCGAGCGTGCCGTTATTTTAGCGCAAGCGGGTTGGGAAACCTGACGGTATCGCAGATGATGGCATGCTGGCAATGCTTCAGCGGTGACGGTTGGCATGCAAAACCGCCGCCGCCCGGCGGTGAAAGGTACAGAAATCATCAGCACCACCCGCACACTGCGGCGGATCCGCAAATGCCACAGCCTGTGCATGGCGCAAAACTGGCAGCAAGTCCGCGCACTCTCGATAATTCGATTTCGGGGTCGCGAGTAGGGTATATGGCGATATGACCAATATATTGCGGTGCCTGACCGCCGCATTTTGAACAGCTTGGCGCCAACGGCGCCTCCAGGTGTCGCGTTGCTGGCTATCGCGCCAGGCACCGGAGGGGTCATTTGCGGTCAATGCCGGTAGTGCCCCACGTTCAAGCGCTAACCTTCGGGTCTCGCGATACAGAAGTTCGGCAATTCTGGCGATATCTCGATCAAGCGCGCGTAAAGCCGCAAGATCACTGGGTCGTTGACCTCTAAACTGCACCAGCTTGCCTAGCCCCGTGAGCTGAATCGCCAGGCGTCTATTTAACCAGGCATCATTGCGTTGCGCCGCAAATGGCCAGCTGAGCTGGTCGAATAATTGGTCGGCGGTTTCCAGCACGATTTGCAGCGCACCGCTCAGGCGAGGCCAATCGAGATCCCCGCCATCGCGAGCAAATTGCATTAAGTCGAGTCGAATCGGTAGCCAGGCACTGCCCGTTGGAACGCACAGAGCCTGATCGGGCAATACAACCGTCGCGCTTTCATCACCCAGCAAATCGCACAGCGCGCGCACTTCTCGACCATAAACTGGCCAGGCGACTGGCGCCGCGTTGCAACTGCTATACAGAACGTCCCAGATACCTTCGAGCCGACCGGCAGAGTCACGAATCATTTGTTCATCAACAACCACATAGCGCGCGCCACCTCCGAACGTCGTGGTCGCCTCAAGCAAGCCCCCCAAAGCGACCTCCGCTGCGGGAACGCTCAGGCCCGGCATCGCATAGCTAACTCCGTCAACACCAAGCGCACAGACAAGGGATTCACAAAACTCTCTCAGCATCTCCGCCGATTGCTTGCGCCGCCGCAATTTCGAAAGATTCAAAGTAACCGGGACCCCGTCTTGCAACAGCGGCAAGAGCGAGTTGGCGAGGCGCGTCATTAATAGTGGCAAACCCAAAGTATCGGCCACCGGAACCTTGACGCTGACACCACCTGCTGTAAGTCGCGGCCCGACTCCAAATAAGGTGCATTCCGCACCGTTTCCGCGCAGACGAGCCAGCAGCGAATCCATCGCCGCATCATCAACAGGTGCAGTCGCTGTACGAGCAGCATCTGGCAACTCATTTGCAGCGACATCGCTGTTACTGAAAACCGCTTTCACCATGTTCGGTCCTTCCCTGGACAAGCGAGCTATGCTGACACGAGCAAGGGCGGCAAACCTGCCCGCAATCTGCGTACTTTGAGCAATTTCATGAATGCCGGCCGCGGATTGGCGCCGTTTTAGTGATCGTTCCACTCCATGCAATATGGATAGTCAGCGTCAGTGCGTTACACTACCCTGCACAGGTGGCAAGAACCGTCCTGCAGCTCCTGCTGCCGACCAAATAATAAATTGCAAGGAATGTGACAATGCCCTCCTTTGATGTTGTGAGTGAATTCGATGCACACGAAGTTAGCAATGCCCTGGACCAGGCGAACCGCGAAGTCTCCACGCGCTTTGACTTCAAGGGCACCGATTCAAAGTTTACGTTTGATGACCAGGTCATAACACTGACTAGTGAAACCGAATTCCAGCTATCACAAATGATGGACATCCTGCGCCAGAAACTTGCCAAGCGCGGAATCGATGTGGCGTGCATGAAAGAAGAGGAGCCGGAGCTTACGGGCAGAGAAGCGCGACAGAAAGTAATTTTGCAGAAAGGTATCGAGACGCTACTGGCAAAAAAATTAATCAAGCTCATCAAGGACAAAAAGCTCAAGGTTCAAACAGCAATCCAGGGTGAAAAGCTGCGCGTCACCGGCAAGAAAAGGGATGACCTTCAGACAGTCATCGCGCTGCTGAAAGAATCAGATATCGAATTACCGCTACAGTACGAAAACTTCCGCGACTAACACCCAATAAAGCGACCCTTTGATGTCACCACAATTACGCCGCCAGGACATTATATTTCCTGAAAAGGATCATGCCCTGCGCACCGATGTCGGCACCCTTGGCTCGCTCGTTGGCGATCTCATTCGCGAACAAGGGGGAGAAGAGTTATTTGAGCTTGTCGAGAATTCGCGGTTGCGCGCTATCCGCCGCCGAGAAGGTAATGCAATTGAGGGGGAGGATCTTCATCAGCTGGTGTGTGGGCTCAAACCAGCGCTGGCGCGGGAGGTGACGCGCGCATTTTCAACGTATTTTCAAATGGTAAACACCGCGGAGAAAGTACATCGCATTCGCCGGCGTCGCGAATACCTGCAGGATTACGGCAGTTATCAGCCGGGCGGATTTGAGGATACACTCATCAAGCTCAAGGCATCGGGCTTATCACTCGAAAGGCTTGAGGAGCTGCTTGATACGCTACACATAGAACCGGTATTCACCGCGCATCCCACAGAACCAACTCGCCGCACCATCCTACGGAAAGAACAAAATATAGTTCGCCGTTTGGTAGACATGTTGAACCCAACCATGACTGCTCAGGAAACCACTACCAGCCTCGAAAATATCAAGCTGGAAGTCACCACCGGTTGGCAAACCGATGAACACCCAAGCGAACAGATGCGGGTTTCCGATGAGCTCGAACATGTTCTGTTCTTTCTCACTGACGTTCTCTATCGTGTTATCCCGCCGCTTTACGAAGACATCGAAATGGCGGCAAAGCGAGTGTTTGGCGATGGAGCCGCAGACCTGCAGATACCGACGCTGGTGCATTTCGCATCCTGGGTTGGCGGCGACATGGACGGCAATCCAAACGTCAATGCCAAAACCATTCGTGCGACTATGGCGCGCCAGCGCTCGTTGATTCTCGATCTTTATTACAATGAATGCGCCTCTCTATCGGCGAAGCTTAGCCAGGCTGAAGGTCGCATTGGTTTCGACTCTGCGATATACGACAGAATTGCGGAATATCGCGGTGCTTTTCCAAATGCCTACCACGCAGTTCCAGTACGCCATCGCGATATGCCTTACAGGGTATTCCTGCGACTGATTCAACAACGCTTGCAGGCGACTTACGATGATGACGCATTCCCCTATGAGTCTGCGCGCGAGTTTGAGGCTGACATTCGAACAATTTATGCGAGCCTCGACAACCACAAAGGTCACAACGCCGGGCTGTTCGCCGTTAGCCGGTTACTGCGGCGCATAACTACTTTTGGATTCCACCTGGCAACCCTGGACATCCGGCAGGACGCGCTGGTGCATCGCAAAGTAATCGGTGAGGGCCTGGGCGATGACCAATGGCTTGAGCGCAGCCCGGAAGAGCGCGCCGCTCGTATTGGCCAGGCGATCGTTTCCAAAGAAGGCCCCATACCCGGCTACGGTACGCTCACTCGTAAGACACTTAGTGTCTTTCACTCCATCGCATTCTGTTACCGCAAGTATGGCAAGCGAGCTATCGGGCCGTTCATCGTAAGCATGACTCAAGGCGCCGACGATATTTTGTCGGTGCTACTACTCGCGCAGTGGGGTGAATTAGGCAACAAGAGAGGGGAAGTACCGTTAGACCTGACGCCTCTGTTGGAAACGGTTGGCGACCTGGAAAACGGCCCCGCTATTGTGCGCTCCCTGCTGGACAACGAAATTTACCAACAGCACCTTGAGTCTCGCGGTAAACGACAGATCATCATGATCGGCTATTCGGACAGCAACAAAGACTCAGGCTTTACCTCGGCCCGCTGGGCTCTGCAAAACGCGCAAATCAAGCTGGCCGAACAACTCGCCAATGACAACATCATCCTGACTCTGTTCCACGGTCGCGGTGGCACAGCAAGTCGCGGTGGCGGCAAGACTCATGCCGCGGTTCTTGGCTCTCCGCCCGGCACCGTAAACGGACGGCTCCGGGTTACCGAGCAGGGGGAAATCATTAACGAAAAATTCGGTCTGCGCGGCATCGCTCTGCGTACGATTGAACAAATGGTTGGCGCGGTCGCCCTCGCAACCGCCCTGCCACGGCATCATGGCGGCGAGGAACCGGCATGGCACGAAATGATGGACTACATGGCCAGCGCCAGCCGCAACGCCTATAGGAAGCTCGTTTACGAATCGCCGAACTTTTATAATTACTTCAGAACCGCAACGCCTATTGATGTTATTGAGCGCATGCGTATTGGCTCGCGGCCATCGTCGCGCGGCAACCAGTCAAGCATCAATGACCTAAGGGCAATCCCGTGGGTGTTCGCCTGGACGCAAAGCCGCTTCATGCTGCCCGGCTGGTACGGTCTCGGCTCTGGTCTGCAAGCGACGGTCGACAAGTTCGGCGAAGAACAATGCTTTGACATGATTAATCAATGGTATTTCCTGCGCGCCCTGATTGGCGACGCGGAAATGGTCATTGCCAAAGCGGATATCGGTATCGCCGAAATGTACTCACGCCTTGCCGGCAACCTACACGAAGAGTTTTTTCCGTTGATCAAAGCGGAATTCGAAACCGCTTCAGCAATCATCATGAAAAGCCAGGGTCATCAATCGATCCTGGAAGGCGATAATGTCCTGCAGCGCGCTATCATGATGCGCAACCCCTATATCGATCCAATGAGCCACATGCAGATAGACCTGCTGTCGCGATGGCGCGCGACCAATTGTCAGGATGACGAATTATTTGAGGCGTTACTGGCAAGCATCAACGGCATAGCCCAAGGGTTACAAAATACGGGCTAACTAAATCGCGTCAACACGGTCCATTCGTCCGTTACCGTCTCGCTCGTCACTTTGTCACGAACTGAAATACCCGCCTTGTGTACAGACTCGGGATCACCGGTAAGCAACGGATGCCACTCCGGCAGGTCAAGATCTTCCGACAGGCGCCTATACGCACAGGTCATCGGCAACCAGCGAAACGCCTCTGGCTCGTCGGCTGAAAGCTGCAAACAATCCTTCACATACGCCATACGTCGAGCATAGTTGGTACAACGACAGGTGCTGGTATCAAGCAGACGGCAAGCTATATCTGTAAAGAACAACTCTCCGCTATCTTCGTCTTCGACTTTTTTCAGGCAACATAAACCGCAACCATCGCAAAGAGATTCCCACTCCTTACGAGTCATTTCCTCAAGCGCCTTGGTTTCCCAAAATTTCTCAGTCATAAAAAATAGTCGACCAGCGTCAGTCTTCCTGACATAGTTTGTTAAACAATATCACGACTGGGCTGATTACACAGTCCCGGTACTCTAACTGTCAAATACAAATTAACGATAAAACTATGAAAGCAGTATTTCTCGACTTTGCTTCAGTGGGCCCAAAAGACCTCAACACACTCAGCCTGACAAATGTGCTGCCCGATATTGAAATTCGGGATGCTACCGCGGTTGAAGACGTGGTTGGGAAAATAGCTGACGCTGACATAGTGCTTACGAACAAAGTCAAACTGGACCGCAACGTATTGCAGTACGCCGATCGACTAAAACTGATTGGTCTGACTGCAACTGGCACAGATAACGTAGACCTCGATTTTGCTCGCCAGCAGCGAATCGCCGTTTGTAATATTCGCGCCTACTGCACGGCATCAGTTGTCGAACACGTATTTGGCGCACTGCTGAACCTGGCACATTCGCTTCATCGCTATCAGCAAACGGTGCGTAACGGCAACTGGTCAGAGGCTAACGAATTTTGCCTGCTTGATTATCCGGTGCGAGAACTGTCGGCGATGACCCTGGGCATCGTAGGCTATGGCGAGCTGGGGCGCGGTGTTGCCCGCATGGCGGAACAATTCGGCATGCGTGTACTGATTGCCAACAGTCATGCAGCAGGCACGGCCGATGAGAAAGAGCGCGTTTCTTTGGATGCGATGCTACAACAAGCTGATGTCATATCACTGCACTGCCCACTGACATCCAGCACGCAGAACATGTTTGCGGCCCCCCAGTTCGCCGCCATGAAGCCGAACGCCATTTTGATAAACACCGCACGCGGTGGTTTGGTGGACTCCGCGGCTTTGGTAGCCGCATTACGCGAAGGCAAGATTTCCGGCGCGGCCATTGATGTGTTGCGGCAGGAGCCTCCCGTCGATGGTGACCCCTTGCTTGACTATCAAGGGCACAACCTCTTGCTGACGCCACATGTCGCCTGGGCAACACGGGAGGCGCGCCAGCGCGCAATAGATGAACTGGCCAGTAACGTTGCTGCATTTATTGCCGGCGAGGTCCGCAACCGGGTTATCTAGGGGCTATCGTCATATGTTGCAACACCGGAGCTGGATATTTTGGACTCATGGCGGCCACTGATGAATTTATCAGAGGCTCTCTGGATTAGTCAGGCCCCGATAATGTCGCGCGCCCAGCGCACAATAAGTCGCACTCGTGGCACAGCCAGATCATAGGCACCATCAAAATCTACCCAGCGATATTCGTTGTGCTCCGGATGGCCAAGGTCCTGTGAAATGCCCATCACTATCTGGCTCTGTTCCGTTCGACCAAGATAATAGCGCGCAACTTTGCCGCGACTATATGGGCCGCTCTCAATATAGCGATCACCCCAGTCGAGCTGCAAATCAGCGATGGAAGTTTCCTCTGCAACTTCACGATGAGCCGCCTGCAAAGGTGTCTCACCACTCTCGCGCATGCCCTTGGGGAAATCCCAGTGACTAAACGAGCGCAGCATAACCGCTTGCCAGCCCTTGCCACTTCGTCGCACGACGACGAATCCGCAGGACAGGATATCGGGCAGCACGCAATTGTCCGTGTCTGACATATCTAGCTCGCTCTCAACACATCAATTGGCGGAGCATTAATAGCACCACGAGCAGCGATGAACCCACTTAAGCACACAACGAGCAAACCACCAGCTAAACCCACCAACCACAGGACCGGACTAAAGTGATACTCCAGTTCAAACACGCGGCTGGACACCAGATATGCCAACAGTGAAGCACCGCATGCGGCAAGCACGCCGGCGGCTAAGCCAAGCGCAGCGAACTCTGTAATCACACCGAGCAAAACGGTCCTGCGCCGCACACCCAGTGCACGCAATAGCGCGCTTTCATAACGACGCTCATCGATAGTTGATTGCACAGCCGCAAACAAAACGACTATGCCGGCCGCAAGCGTAAACGCAAAAACGGTTTGGACCGCCAGACTTGCCTTGTCGAGAATGCTTCTGATTTGCTCCAACACCGCATTGATATCAATGATAGAAACACTAGGGTGCGCCCTGACCGTGCGCAGGAGAACCCCTTTTTGATCGTCGGGTACTCGTAAACTTGTCACATAAGTAGCTGGGAAATCGTCCAGGGCACCAGGTGATAACACCATGAAGAAATTTGGCTGGAATGAATCCCAGTTGATCTCACGAAAGCTGCTGACGCGAACCTCTACTTCCTGACCAGCAACGAGAAACCGCAATTTATCGCCAAGTACGAGGCCCATTTCAGTGGCGGCGTTCTCCTCGACGGAAACCAGGGGTTCGCCGCGATATCCATTCGGCCACCACTCCCCCGCGGTTAGCGTGTTGCTGGGATCGAGCTCGGCCAGCCAGGTGAGGTTTGCCTCGCGATTTGCCATACCGCTACCCTCGGGTTCGGGGTAGACGCGAGTCTTGACGGACTCACCGTTGATCGTAATCATGCGCGCCCTGACCAACGGCACAAATTCCGGCCGTTGTGTCCCGCCTGCCTGGAGTATCGCAGCTACATCTTCGCGCTCATCCGGCTGAATATTTATGAAGAAGTGATCCGGCGCCTCGGCGTCGATACTCTGGCGCCAACTCTGCAATAAATCCGTGCGCACTATGGTCAGCAGTAGCAAGACAGTGAGACCCAGGCCAAATGCCACGACCTGAATAGCACTATCCCGGCCACGGCGCGCCACATTCGCAAGGCCATAGCGCCAGGCAACCCCAACGCCACCACGAAACCGGCCCATAAGGGCAACCAGCAATCGCCCGGCCGCATAAAGCACCGCGGAGACTCCCACCATACCACCCAGCACATAGAGCAGCAGACGCAAATCTCCCACCGCCTCGTACAACAAAACACTCACAGCAAACAATGCTACTGACGCCACTAAAATGCGCGATGGCGACGGCGGCATTACATCATGTCGTAACACGCGCAGCGGGGGCGTGTTACGCAGCTGTAACAATGATGGCAACGCAAATCCCACTAATAATAGCGCCGCACTACCACTGGCAAGCCACACCGGCGCCATGCTGGCCGCCGGCAAATCATCGGCGACAATTCCCGAAAGAAAGCGGGCAAGTAGTTCCTCGGC
>JAHEFE010000050.1 GCA_024640365.1 Woeseiaceae bacterium
CAGCGTTGAGTACGCCACTACGCGCTTAATGTCGTTCTGCACAATACCCAGCAGGCCCATGAAAAATGCCGTGATAGAACCGATCACAATCACAACCGCGAGGGCCGTCTCGGAGTGCTCAAACAATGGCGACATACGCGCCACCATGAAGATACCCGCCGTAACCATCGTTGCCGCATGGATCAAAGCGGAGATAGGTGTCGGACCTTCCATCGAATCCGGCAACCAAACGTGTAACGGTGCTTGCGCCGACTTACCCATCGCGCCAATGAACAGCAAAATGCACAGCAGAGACATCGCATTCCAGGGCGTATCACCGAAGACAAGTACTTGCTGACTGGCAATGCTCTCGGCGCTGTTAAATACGGTCTGATAATCGAGCGAATTGGTAAATGCAACTACGCAACCAATGCCCAGCAGGAATCCAAAATCACCAACGCGGTTAACGAGGAATGCCTTCAGGTTGGCAACGATTGCGGTCGGTCGCGTGTACCAGAATCCAATCAACAAATAGGATACAACGCCCACCGCTTCCCAGCCGAAGAACAACTGCAGGAAGTTGTTCGACATGACCAGCATTAACATCGAAAACGTAAATAGAGAAATGTAGCTGAAGAATCGCTGGTAGCCGGGGTCTTCGCTCATGTAGCCAACGGTGTAGATATGCACCATCAGAGAGACAAACGTGACCACCACCATCATGAGTGCGGTCAGCCGGTCCACCAGGAAGCCGACCTCCATCCGCAGTCCATCTGTAACGGCCCAGGTATATAGACTGTAGTTTTCAACCGCTGCACCATCCCAGAGCAAGCCCTTCAGGACAACGACGGACAATACAAACGACAGGCCGACCGCAAGAATCGTGATCCAGTGCGATAATGACCGTCCAATTTGCCGCCCGAACAAGCCCGCAATAATTGCGGCCGCCAACGGTGCTAAAACAATTGTGAGATGAGTTCCGTACATAGCCCCATTAACCCTTCATCGAGTCCAGCTCCTGCACATTTATGGAGCGCCGGTTACGGAACAACACCACAAGTATCGCAAGGCCGATCGCTGCTTCCGCCGCCGCAACCGTTAGAATGAAAAACACGAATACCTGGCCTGTCTCGTCACCGAGATAGCGTGAAAACGCTACAAAATTAAAATTGACTGACAACAGCATCAATTCGATGCACATCAGCAACAAAATCAGGTTGCGGCGGTTTATGAAAATACCGGCAACACTGAGAGAAAACAAAATCGCTGACAGTGTCAGATAATGCTGAAGACCAATCACTGCCGTTCCTCCGCGTCCATTTTCACCATGCGGACACGATCCTCGCGGCGCACAGAGACCTGCTGATTAATATCCTGGACTTTGAGACCTGGACGTTTACGCATGGTTAAAGTGATGGCGGCGACAATGGCAAGCAATAATAAAACCGCAGCCAGTTCGAACGCGTACACGTGCTCGGTATAAAGAATTGCTCCCAGCGCCTTGGTATTGCTGTAGCCCTCAGGCATGGAGGCAAAACCTTCGAGTACAAATCGCTCGCTGCCACGCAGCCAGATAATTTGCATCAATTCAAAGACCATAATCGCCGAAATGATCAGCCCAAGAGGTGCGTAACGGGTCAGACTGCCACTCACCTCTTCAATGTTGATGTCGAGCATCATCACGACGAAGATGAACAACACCATGACGGCACCGACGTATACAAGCACCATAACGATGGCCAGGAACTCCGCCTCCGCCAACAACCAGAGAACTGCACTGTTGAAAAATGCGAGCACCAGGAACATGACCGAGTGAACCGGGTTGCGTGAAAAAATCACGCCGAGTGCCGCGGCAATCAGGACGGTCGAGAATACATAGAATAATAGTGTCTGAAACAAAATCGTTCTCTCAATCAGCGATATTTGGCGTCTGCCGCTTTATCCGCAGAAATCATGTCATCAAACTTCTCACCAATACCGAGAAGTTTGTCTTTGGTCATTATGTTCTCGCCCTTGCTCTCCATGTGGTATTCATGGATACGCGTTTCAACAATCGCATCCACAGGGCAGGCTTCTTCACACATGCCACAATAAATGCATTTGAACAGGTCGATGTCATAACGGGTTGTGCGGCGCGTACCGTCTGCGCTTACATCCGATTCAATCGTAATAGCTTGCGCCGGACATACCGCCTCACACAGCTTGCAGGCGATGCAACGTTCTTCACCATTCGGATAACGCCGCAGTGCATGCAATCCACGAAAACGGAATGACTGTGGCGTTTTTTCTTCCGGGTACTGAATCGTTACGCCCCTGATGAAAAAATGGCGCAACGTAACAGACAGCCCCTGGAGCAGCTCCCAAAGCGTGAATGTCTTTATGTAACTTCGAATTCTGCTCATACCATCATTCCACCGATCACGCCCACGGTCCCCAATTCATCCAGGACATCACGCCCTCTACAGCAATCCAGATAATGGTTACTGGAATAAACACTTTCCATCCAAGGCGCATGATCTGGTCATAGCGGTAACGCGGGAACGTTGCCCTGAACCAGAAGAACGCAAAGATAAACAACGAAATCTTTAATGCGAGCCAGAAAAAGCTCGGTTGTCCAAGGAAACTTTCAGCCCCGAAAATACCCTCAAAAGGCGATAACCAGCCACCCAGGAAGAAGGTTGAGGTCAACGCAGATACAAGAACCATGTTGGCGTATTCAGCGAGGAAGAAAACGGCAAACGCAACGCCAGAATACTCAACGTGGAAGCCTGCCACGATTTCCGACTCGCCTTCCGCTACGTCAAACGGTGCACGGTTGGTTTCAGCGACACCGGACACAAAATAAATAACAAACAATGGCAGCAGAGGAAACAGGAACCAGTTACCGAACCCACCGCGCTGCGCATCAATAATTTCGCCTAGATTGAGGCTGCCACCGGCCATCAATACGCCGACCAGTGCGAAGCCCATGGCGATTTCGTACGCGACTATCTGTGCCGCAGAACGCATGGCGCCGAGGAATGCATATTTTGAGTTTGTTGCCCAACCGGCCAGGAGTACTCCGTACACACCGATCGACGTGAGTGACAGTACATACAAAAGTCCGGCGTCGATGTTGGCGATAACAAAACCGTCTGTCAGCGGCACAACAGCCCAGGTCGCCAGTGCCGGAATAATCGACAATAAAGGAGCGATAATAAAGAGGTAGCGGTTAGCATTCGTCGGAACGATGACCTCTTTGAGGAGTAGTTTCAGTACGTCTGCGAATGGTTGCAACAGACCGAACGGTCCTACCCGGTTCGGACCCTTGCGAGCCTGCATATAACCAATGACCCTGCGCTCGAAGTACGTCGTGAATGCGACGGTCGTAATGACACAAAGCGTCACAACGACGATGCCGACTGTCGTAATCAATAAGTACTGCAACTCTGGCGACAGCAGGTTGAGCACAAAATCAGGAATCAAGCCTCCCATTATTTTGCCTCCCCGCTTTCTGAACGTAATGCCTCAGGCGTGCGCTGCAGCGCCCCTGCCCGACGCACTACCGCATCGATCTGGTAAATCGGCACATCCTGCACAGCTGCACCCTTTCCTACCTTGGCGGCAGATCCGTTTGCTTTGTATGTCCTGGTCTCTTTAGAGGCACCAAGTTGTTGCTCAAGTTCATCGCGAATATCTTCGCTGGAAACGTATTCGAAACCGTCTACTTCAAGCAAATTGCCAAGCACCCGCAAAACCTTCCAGCCGGGACGAGAATCACCCAGCGGAGACGCGACACCTGCAACACTCTGCCAGCGGCCTTCGACATTAACGTACGTGCCCGATGTTTCCGCGAAGGTACCGATAGGCAGCAGCAAAGTAGCGGACTCTTCCAGCGCTGCACTAACAAACGGCGTAAACGCTGCAACACACTTCTTATCTGCTAACTTGGCGACGGCATCCGTCGATAAGTCTTTGTCAGGTTCAACATTAAACAAGATTACGGCTTGCGCGGCAGCATCGATTAACTGGTCCGCCGACGCCCCTGTCTGATCCTTGACCTTGCCCGCAATGCCCCGATGAGGCAGTACGCCAGCAAGACAGGCGCCGGCAGAATTAGCACCCTCGGAAAGATTGCCGAAGCTCGATTCAGTCAACTCAGCTATTGCCGCAACCAACTGTCGAATAGCAGCGTACGCCACATGTCGATTTGCCAGCAACCCACTGAAGACCAACCCTTTATCCGCATCCAGCAAAGCTTTCGCTGTTGCTTCCTGAGCAGCATTACTAACGGCGCTGGCACATAAATCTCTTACGGTCGCAGGCAATGGCTTGCCGCTGACTTTCGCTGCAGCGACTGCAACCGAGGCTAACTCAGCCACCAGATCAGTATTTTTCAAGTACTGATCCGTCGAGAAGAAATATGGGTAAACCTCAGTATTGAGGAAACTTACTGCGGCGCCGCCGAGTGCTGCTTTGCGAACTCGGTGGGCAAGAATCGGAGCTTCTTTGCGCAAGTTGGATCCGACCACCAAAATTGCATTCTGGTCTTCGACATCTGCAATGCTACAACCAAGCCACGGGAATACGGGATCATTCTTCTGGTCAGAGAAATCCTGTTGCCGCAGACGATGATCAATGTTCGCTGTACCGAGCTTTTCGGCAAGGCGAGCCAATAAATAAAATTCTTCCAGCGTAGAGCTAGGTGACGCGAGCACTCCGGTATCACCACCCGCACTTTTCTGCAGTTGGGCAGCCAGTTCCTGCAGCGCCTCATCCCACTGAATATCCTGCCACTCACCGTTCCGCTTGATACGGGGCGTCAACAAACGGTCGCTGCTGTAGATACCTTCGTAACTAAAACGATCGCGATCTGAAATCCAGGTTTCATTGATGGCTTCGTTAGTGCGTGGCACAACGCGTTTAATCTTGCCGCGCAGGACATGTGCGTAAATATTTGAACCCACGCAGTCATGTGGGGCGATTGTTGCGCGTTGCTCCATTTCCCAGGCGCGAGCGCTGAAACGATAGGGTTTACTGTTAAGCGCACCGACCGGACAAAGATCGATGATGTTGGCTGACAACTCGTGATCAATGCTCTTTTCGATGAACGTGCTGATCTTGACGTTTTCGCCACGTCCACACGTGCCTAGCTCTGGAATACCCGAGATTTCTTCACCGAAACGAACACAGCGCGTGCAATGAATACAGCGGGTCATATCAGTGGAAACAAGAGATCCCAAGCTCTTGTCTTGCACAACGCGCTTTCTTTCCGAGTAACGAGAAACGTCACTACCAAATCCGATCGACAGATCCTGCAACTCACACTCTCCGCCCTGATCACAGATCGGGCAATCCAGCGGGTGGTTAATCAGCAGAAATTCCATCGTCGCTTTTTGCGCAGAAATTGCCTTTGGCGAACGCGTGAATACCTTCATGCCTTCGCTAACCGGAGTCGCACAGGCCGGTAATGGTTTTGGCGCTTTTTCTACCTCAACGAGACACATACGACAGTTGGCCGCGATACTCAGTTTCTCGTGGTAGCAGAAACGCGGTACGTAGGCGCCAACCTTGTCAGTGGCCTCGATCAGCATCTGACCCTTGCGGGCCTGAACCGTTTCGCCGTTTACTTCAATGTTTACGATATCGTCACTCATGCCAATTCACATCACTCAGGCAGCGGCCTGCGAAGCATCGTCGACGATACTGCGGCCATGGTTCTCAACCATGTATTCGAACTCATGATAGAAATGTTTCAAGAAACTCTGGACAGGCCAGGCAGCAGCATCACCAAGCGCACAAATAGTGTGCCCTTCGATTTTGTTTGCAACATCGAGCAACTTGGCCAGATCTTCTTTCTCGCCTTGCCCGTCGATAATTCGACTCAGCATTCGGTACATCCACCCGGTGCCTTCGCGGCACGGCGTGCACTGACCACATGACTCAGCCATATAAAAACGTGAAATGCGGCGCAGGACTTTAACCATACAAGTGGTCTCGTCCATCACCATTACGGCACCGGTACCAAACGATGAACCCGCCTCTTGCAACGCTTTGTAATCCATCGTGCAATTCATGATGGCATCAGCCGGCATTACCGGAACCGATGAACCACCCGGTATCACCGCCTTCAATTTGCGACCACCCAGGACACCGCCACAAATTTCAAGCAAGTCCTTAAAAGGCACGCCCATCGGTAATTCATAGTTACCCGGCTTTTCAATATGACCGGATACAGAGAAAAGCGCCGTACCACCAGAGTTTTCTGGCCCCAAACCCGCAAACCAGGCCGCACCGTTGTTAATAATTGCCGGCACACTGGCAAGACTCTGGGTGTTGTTAATAGTTGTGGGTTTGCCATACAAACCAAAATTGGCCGGGAACGGCGGTTTAAAACGCGGACGCCCCTGCTTACCTTCCAACGATTCCAGCAACGCGGTTTCTTCACCGCAAATATAGGCACCGGCACCGACAAACGTGTGCAGATCAAAATCAATTCCGGATCCCTTGATGTTCTTCCCAAGGAGCCCCGCTTCGTAAGCCTCTTTTACTGCGGCTTCGAAACGTGGAATCGGCTCATCTATAAACTCGCCACGCACGTAGTTATAACCAACCGTCGCACCCATTGAGTAAGCGGCAATCGCCATGCCTTCGATCAGGCAATGCGGGTTGTAACGCAAAATTTCACGATCATGACAGGTGCCCGGCTCGCTCTCGTCCGAATTACAAACAAGGTATTTCTGCACTGGAGCATTACGCGGCATGAAACTCCACTTGAGGCCAGTCGGAAAGCCAGCACCGCCACGACCACGCAGACCAGAAGCTTTGACCTCGTCTATTACCTGGTCAGGCGTCATTCCACCGTCCAATATCCTCCGCCAGGCTTTATAACCGTCATGCTTCAGATACGTATCAAGCGTCCAGGAGTTTTCTGAACCAAGAGTATTAAAACAAACAAGATTCTGTTTCATTGGTTCAATCCAGTCCGTCCAGAATCGAATCCACTTCGTCAGTGGTCAGATTCTCGTGGTATTTGTGATCAACCATCATCATCGGCGCGCCACAACATGCCGCAAGACACTCTTCCTCGCGTTTGAGGTAGATACGACCGTCCGCAGTGCTTTCGCCAAGACCGATGCCGAGTTTCTTCTCGACGTGATCGACAAGCTCATCAGCGCCGCGCAACATGCACGACACGTTTGTACAAATTGATATGTTGTGACGACCAACAGGCTTGGTCTCAAACATGGAATAGAAAGTAGCCACTTCGTACACCTGGATCGTAGGTAGTTCCAGGTACTCAGCAACGGCGTTCAATTGCTCTACCGTAAGGTGGCCATGATTCTCATGCTGCACAGCATGCAATGCAGAGATTACCGCGGAGCGTTGTTTACCTTCCGGAAAACGTGCTTTCCAACGATCTATTTCCTCGCGTACGTGCTCGGAAAGGACAGCGCCGTCGCTCATCGATCAACCTCACCAAATACAATATCCAAAGTTCCAATCACCGCGACAACGTCGGCCAACATATGCCCATCAACCATCTCCGCCAAGGCAGACAAGTGAACAAATCCAGGCGGCCGAATCTTTACGCGATACGGTTTGTTTGCACCATCAGATACGAGATAAATACCGAACTCACCCTTCGGGTGCTCGATGGCCGCATAGGCCTCGCCTTCTGGTACGCAGTAGCCTTCCGTAAACAATTTAAAGTGATGAATCAATGACTCCATGTCATCTTTCATCTCTACCCGTTTCGGTGGCGTAATTTTGTGATCATCGAGCATGACCGGGCCGGGGTTTTCGCGCAGCCACTTGATGCATTGTTCAATGATGCGATTTGACTGGCGCATCTCTTCGACACGCACCAGGTAACGATCATAACTGTCACCGTTGACACCAACCGGAATATCAAAATCAAGCTGGTCATATACGGCATACGGTTGCTTCTTGCGCAGATCCCACTCAACTCCCGAACCCCGCAACATTGGGCCCGTAAACCCAAGCTGTAATGCCCTCTCAGGACTCACAACACCGATGTTAACGGTACGCTGCTTCCAAATGCGGTTGTCAGTCAGCAAAGTCTCATAATCATCAACACACGCCGGGAACTTGTCACAAAAAGCCTGCAAGAAATCCAGCATCGAGCCGCTGCGCACGGCGTTAAGACGATCAACATCTTTTTGACTGCGCCACTTCGATGCCTGGTACTTCGGCATCTGATCAGGAAGATCGCGATACACACCGCCGGGACGATAATAATTAGCGTGCATGCGCGAACCAGACACTGCTTCATAGCAATCAAGCAGATCCTCGCGTTCGCGG
This sequence comes from Woeseiaceae bacterium, assembly GCA_024640365.1. GTDB lineage: Bacteria > Pseudomonadota > Gammaproteobacteria > Steroidobacterales > Woeseiaceae > JAHEFE01. The sequence goes on from JAHEFE010000050.1 coordinate 8,284, forward strand.
AAGCAATAGAGGAACATTGTCATCGCACCGATATCGAGACCGTGCGCGCCCAGCCACATCAGGTGATTCAATAAACGAGTTATCTCATCGAACATGACACGAATGTATTGCGCACGCACTGGGGGCGTGATGCCAAGCAGCTTTTCGATCGCCAACACGTATCCGTGCTCATTACACATCATTGATACGTAGTCGAGTCGATCCATGTAGCCGACGCTTTGACTAAACGGCTTGGTCTCCGCCAGCTTCTCAGTACCGCGATGCAACAGACCCACGTGCGGATCGGCGCGTTGAATGACTTCGCCATCCATTTCGAGGATGAGGCGCAATACGCCGTGCGCAGCAGGGTGCTGCGGACCAAAGTTCATTGTGAAATTTTGAATCTCTGCCATTAGCCGTTACCGAACTGCTATTAATCTGAGGTTATTTGTCATTGCCTGTCCTGCCCGTCAGTTCCGAGTCATAGCGGTTATCGCGACGAATGACTCGAGGCACGCTAATACGCGGCTCGATATTTACTGGCTGATAAGCGACCCGTCCCAACTCTGCGTCGTAATGCACCTCAACGCTGCCGGAGAGAGGGAAATCCTTGCGGAACGGATGACCGACAAAACCGTAGTCAGTCAAAATTCGACGCAAATCCGGATGGCCTTCGAACAGAATGCCAAACATATCGAACACTTCCCGTTCAAACCAGTTGGCACAGCTCCAGACATCAACAACAGACTTGGTGATCGGTGGATTATTTGCGCCAACAAATACTCTTAACCGCAACCGTTTGTTATGACTGATCGACAACAAGTGATATACAACCGCAAAACGACGCGGATCAAACTCATCTGCTTCATCAAGAATGACCGGACCGCGAATTGCACCACGACTAAAACCACTATCGGTGGCCTCCTGAGTCGTCCATTCGTCTTGGCCATACGTCAGATAGTCGACACCACAGGCATCAACCAGCATCTCAAAACCAAATTCAGGCTCATCACGCAGTTCCAGCGCAATAGAGTGAAAATGATCACTGTCAACTTCGAAGGTGAGCTCATTGCACGTCGAAGGAATTCGTTTGACGTATTCGCCAAACCGTTCTTCAATGCGAGCCGCTAATGTCTCGTAGGCAGGGTTCATAATATTTCTTTCTTACCGTGCAATAGTGCTGGTTTTACGAATTTTGTTCTGCAACTGAATAAGGCCGTAAATCAATGCCTCTGCCGTCGGCGGGCAACCCGGAACATAAATATCAACAGGCACCACTCGATCGCAACCGCGCACGACAGAATATGAATAATGGTAGTAACCACCGGCATTGGCACAAGATCCCATTGAAATCACCCAGCGTGGCTCAGCCATCTGGTCATAGACTTTGCGTAATGCAGGGGCCATCTTGTTGACCAACGTTCCAGCAACGATCATGACGTCTGACTGGCGCGGACTTGGACGAAAAATAATGCCGAATCGATCGAGGTCGTAACGAGCTGCGCCAGCGTGCATCATTTCTATCGCACAACAGGCCAAACCAAAAGACATCGGCCACAATGAGCCGGTGCGCGCCCAGTTCATGACGCTATCGACGCTTGCCACGACAAATCCGCGACGTTGCAAGCTCAAGCCGGCGTCGTCTCCAGCTGGTGCCTCGGCGACCGTCTGCGGTGCCTTGGCTGCGTTACTCAATCCCACTCGAGAGCCCCCTTCTTCCATTCATAGATAAAGCCAACGACCAGGATCGCCAGGAATATGCCCATTGAAACCAAACCGAAGCCACCAACGGCATCCAGCGAAATTGCCCAGGGAAACAGGAAGGCTATCTCGAGATCAAAAATAATGAACAGGATCGCTACCAGATAATACCGAACGTCAAATCGGCCGCGGGAGTCCTCAAAGGCCTCAAAACCGCATTCGTAGGGAGACAACTTCTCCGCATCCTTCCCTCCGCTACCGAGAAGAAATCCGAGAGTCAGTAACACTATACCGATAACTGTTGATATACCGAGGAATATTAGAACTGGGAGGTAATTTTGGAGCATGTTTACCGCTTTATTTTTATCGGATTGGAATTGGCTGCCAATCAACCATTCGTCGCGGCGCATTGTATCAGTGGAGTGGCTCCCGATAACACCCCCAATTGAGTCGTGATTTATACCTAGCCTGACGTAGGGGATGCACGACCGCATGCGCACAAAGGCTCTTGCTAATTTTTCGCGAGAAAAGACTAGCAACGAATTGACCATCAACAAAAAAGGCCCGTTTCAGCGAAACAGGCCTTTTTCTGAAATGGTGCCGACGGCCGGACTCGAACCGGCACAGCTTGCGCCACTGCCCCCTCAAGACAGCGTGTCTACCAATTCCACCACGTCGGCAATTCTATGGGTGCGCTGAGGGCCAGCCACACCTGATCATTCTTTAGGAGGTGACTCCTCATCTGCAGCATCCAGTGCAGGCAATACTTCAGGCTGAGCTGGCTGATCAGCATCTGGCAATGTTGGCAGGTCACTGGAAGCATTCGGCGCCGGCGCAGTAACTTCACCAGCAGGCTCTTCAGTAATTACAGCATTATCCATGATACTGGATACTTGCGTAGTCTGGCTGCTTAGGTATGCCAGCGTCAGGCTACTTATGAAAAAGGCTGTTGCCAGCACTGCCGTTGCCCGCGAGAAAAAATTCGACGAGCCGCGCGCGCCAAATACTGTGCCAGAGGCACCGGAACCAAAAGCCGCACCGGCCTCTGCACCCTTACCACGCTGTAACAGAACCAAAATGATAATCAGTGCTGCAATTACTGTATGCGCCACCAATATAACTGAATGCATTGTACTCATTATTTATACTCAACCCTGCGATGCTGCAGCTGCAGCAATCGCCAGAAAATCAGCCGACTTCAAAGAAGCGCCGCCTATCAAACCACCATCAATGTCCGTCATCGCGAATAAGCCATCGGCATTACTGCCATTAACACTTCCGCCATAAAGAATACGAACCTGACTCGCAATATTATCATCCTGCGCCGCCAGGATGCTTCGAATGTGCTTATGCACATCCTGCGCCTGATCCGGGCTTGCAGTCTTTCCTGTACCGATTGCCCAAACCGGTTCGTACGCGAGTACGGCCGTTGCAAACGTCTCAATACCTACCAATTCCAAAACCGCACCCAACTGGCTCTCGATCACTTTTTCTGTCCGCCCCGCTTCCCTGTCTTCCAGCGTCTCACCGACGCACAGAATGGGCTGCAGCCCAGCCTTTGACGCGGCTGCAAATTTTCGGGCAACACACTCATTACTCTCACCGTACATTGCGCGCCGCTCTGAGTGGCCTACGATCACGTACTTGCAACCAACATCCAGCAACATACCTGGAGCAATTTCGCCGGTATGTGCGCCGGACTCAAATTCCGACAGATTTTGTGCTCCAAGCGCCAAAGCTGTCCCATCCACCTTGGCGGCCATGCTCGCCAAATAGGGATATGGAGGACAAATCAGCAGCTCAACAGAGTCGCTGTGCGGCATGCCTGCAATAATCTCGCCGGCCAACTGCTCATTAACGGCATTACGGCCGTTCATCTTCCAGTTTCCCGCTACCAGAAATCCGCGCATAGTCAATCGCTTCTCTGCTGTCGTAAAAGGCGCGCAAGGATACCGGTGCAGGCCCCGCAAATCAACGCAAAATGACGCTTAAAGGTCAGTCCGGCCTGCCGAACTGTCATAACAGTAGCCGCCAAGGGCCAATCAGACCGATGCTTCCTCCACAACTGCGGCCAGCCGCTGCGCAACCTTGAGCACCAGTGACTCGCTTTCACCCTCAACCATTACCCGAATTACAGGCTCTGTACCGGAAGCACGAAGAACCACGCGGCCGCTGTCGGCCAACTCGCGCTCGGCGGCGGATACCGCGGCACGCACGGACTCAGAACCATTGAGGTCGACTTTCGTCTCAGTACGCACATTAAGCATCGTCTGCGGAAAGCGCTTCATACCCGCAACCAGCTCAGACAGCTTTTTGCCTGACTTCTTCATGATCGCAAGGACTTGCAGAGCACTGACGAGCCCGTCGCCAGTAGTCGTCTTGTCAAGACACAAAATATGTCCCGACGTCTCACCCCCAAGTACACCACCATTCGCGCGGAGCATTTCCAGGACATAGCGATCGCCAACATTGGCCCGAATAAAAGAAATGTCCGCCGCTTCCAACGCCCGCTGCAACCCAAGATTGCTCATTACCGTACCAACCACGGGCCCTGTGAGTTCATTTGCCTCTTTGCGCGCCATAGCCATGACGTACAAAATTTGGTCGCCATCGATGACCGTGCCTTTCTCATCAATCATCAGCAATCGATCGCCGTCGCCATCCAGGGCAATTCCAACGTCGGCCTTTACTCCCTGTACTGTGAGACGAACCAACTCTGGATGAGTAGAACCACAACCGTCATTAATATTACGACCATTAGGTGAACTGCCCAGCGGAATCAATTCGGCCCCCAAGGCTGACAAAGTCCGCGGAGCCACTTTGTAAGCGGCACCGTTGGCACTATCGAGCACTATCTTCATACCCTCAAGGTTGAGATCGCGCGGAAAGGTCGAACGGCAAAAATCACCATATCGAGCAATCGCCGTATCAATTCGAAGTGCTTTTCCCAAGTCCTGTGACTCAAGAGTAATCGCGGGTTTTTGCAAGCACCGCTCGATTTCGAGTTCAACTTGATCAGATAACTTGGCGCCATTTGCGTCAAAAAACTTGATGCCATTGTCGTAATAAGGGTTGTGCGAGGCACTGATCACCACGCCAAGTTCGGCCTGAAACGACTGAGTGAGGTAGGCAATGCCTGGCGTCGGCAATGGCCCCACCATGAGGACGTCCATGCCGGCGGCCACAAAGCCAGCCTCCAGCGCTGACTCAAACAGGTAACCTGACAGGCGAGTGTCCTTACCAATTAGGACCGTACCACCGGTCGGCATCAGGACCTGTGCGGCCGCACTGGCAAGGCGCATCGCAAAATCAACGGTCATAGGCTCCTTGCCGACCTTTCCGCGCACACCATCCGTTCCAAAATACCGTCTGCTCATCTTTAACTATCCATCCACTCTATGGCAGTAACTAATTTCAAAGCCTGCACTGTCGGCTTAACATCATGCACGCGCAGTATACGCGCTCCCCGGATCGCAGCCAGTACGGCCGCTGCCACACTGCCTGCCGCGCTGCTCTCGTTGTGGCAATCGGTCAATTCGCGGATCATTTTCTTGCGCGACATGCCTGCGAGTACTGGTACGCCCAACGAAGTGAGCCGCCCAAGATGCTTCAGCAACTCGAGATTGTGCTGCAAGGTCTTGCCGAAACCGAAGCCTGGGTCGACGATTATGCGATCGTCGCTAATCCCAGCCAGGCGACAAGCTTCCACCCGATCAGCAAGAAAACTGATCACTTCACCAACAACATCAACGTAATGCGGGGCGATTTGCATCGTGTCCGGCTCCCCCTGCATATGCATCAGGCAAACCGCTACTTTGCTCGACGCTACGATGGCGAGTGCTCCGTCATTTTGTAGCGCACGGACATCATTAATGATGTCTACACCGGCCGCAATCGCCGCCTGCATAACTTCCGCTTTTTGGGTATCCACGGATAACGGAATATCGGATATCGCTCGCACCGCTTGGATAACCGGAATTATTCGCGCCAACTCCTGCTCAGCCGAGACTTCCTGTGCTCCCGGCCGCGTGGATTCGCCGCCGATATCCAGAATATCAGCACCATCAGCAATCATCTCTCTGGCATGTTTCAGCGCTTTGTCTAAATCGAAAAACTGCCCGCCATCCGAAAATGAATCCGGCGTGACGTTCAAAATCCCCATGATTTTCGGGCGACTGAGGTCAAACTTGCCGTTTCTTAGTCGGAGATATGACACCGTTTCCTCGTCCACTACGCATGCCTATACAAAAGCGGCAGCCTGATGGCTGCCGCTGACTTAAATCCAACATCCGCTAGTTTTAGTGCTCTCCAGCGGGATCACCAATGGGGGGCGCTGCAGATGACGCGCCACCTGTCGAGCTGCCGCCCTTACCCTTGTCACCCGCATCCTCCCAATCCTCGGGGGGCTTGGGCTCGCGGCCAGCCATGATAGCGGCGATCTGTTCCTGATTAATCGTTTCGTACTTGATCAGCGCCTTGGCCATAGCGTGTAATTTATCGCTTTGATCGGTCAGAATCTTTTCTGCACGACTGTAATTGCGATCAATGATTGAACGTATTTCTTCGTCGATCGCATGCGCCGTCACATCTGAAACATTTTTGTGCTGCGTAACCTGCCGACCGAGGAATACTTCGCCGTCGTCTTCCGTGTAGGTCAGCGGGCCGAGTCTTTCCGACAAGCCCCACTTGGTTACCATATTGCGGGCAAGCTCGGTCGCCCGTTCAATGTCATTGGACGCGCCAGTAGTAACCGCAGCCGGTCCGAAAATAATTTCTTCGGCTATGCGGCCACCAAACAAACTGGATATCTGGCTCTCCAGACGCTGCTTGCTGTAACTGTAGCGATCCGCCTCCGGCAAAAACATCGTCACACCCAAAGCTCGTCCACGCGGAATAATAGTCACTTTGTAGACGGGGTCATGATCAGGAACACTCAAGCCCACAATTGCGTGGCCCGCTTCGTGAAAGGCCGTAAGCTTCTTCTCTTCTTCGCTCATAACCATGGAGCGGCGTTCCGCACCCATCAAGATCTTGTCCTTGGCACGCTCAAAATCATCCATACCAACCACACGCCGGTTCCCGCGTGCCGCAAACAAAGCGGCCTCATTAACCAGATTGGCAAGATCAGCTCCAGAGAATCCAGGCGTGCCGCGAGCAATGATCCGTGGTTCTACGTCATCGCCCAGCGGTACTTTGCGCATGTGCACTTTAAGAATCTGCTCGCGTCCCCGAACATCCGGCAACGGCACAACGACCTGGCGATCGAATCGACCCGGACGTAACAACGCCGGATCCAGCACGTCGGGACGGTTAGTCGCGGCGATGACAATAATGCCCTCGTTGCCTTCGAAGCCGTCCATCTCGACCAGTAACTGATTCAGGGTCTGCTCGCGCTCATCATGACCGCCACCAAGACCTGCGCCACGATGTCTACCCACGGCGTCGATTTCGTCGATGAAAATAATGCAAGGAGCATGCTTCTTGGCCTGCTCAAACATGTCACGTACGCGAGACGCGCCAACACCGACAAACATTTCCACGAAATCGGAACCGGAGATGGTAAAGAACGGTACCTTCGCTTCACCCGCAATAGCGCGCGCCAACAGCGTTTTACCAGTACCCGGCGAACCTACCATCAGCACGCCCTTGGGAATCTTGCCGCCCAGGCG
>JAHEFE010000087.1 GCA_024640365.1 Woeseiaceae bacterium
ACTACCTTCCTGAACGGCTTTAGCCAGCTTCGCCAATTGCCTCGCGAGCCCCTTATCTTTTTCATTTTTACCAAGCGCTGTGGTCGCCGCATCCAGCGCCGCACCCAGATCATTTCGTGTTGAACTTCCTAGCGACTTGCTGCGGGTCAGCTGATCAATATAGGCGCGAGCGACCACGGGTTCAGCAGGCCACTTGAAGCTGAACTGTTGTTGCGGATTAAATGTCTCGCCCTGATCTGCCAGCGCTGCAGCCGCAACTTCATTGGCTGATAAATACTCGCTGGGGATTAGCTCCAGCAAATCGAGCCCGCGAAGAATTTCGGTGCCATAAATGCGGCCGTTGTACCAATAGGCCGACCAGAAACCGCCGAGGACCAGGTGCTCTTCATTCATAGGTCCACGATCGAAGTAACCAATCTCGACAGGGTTCGCTGAATCTGTGAAATCAATCAGCGTAATACCACCCTGGTACCAGGCCTGCACAAGGATATCCCGACCTGGAACCGGCACGATGGAGCCGTTATGTGCCACGCAATTTTCGGTGTCCATCTGTGCCGCTGACATTTTAAAATGTCCCCGTGGCACGAGCTTGCGATCGACGATATCGTAAATGGCATCAGCGCCCCAGTTCAGAGGGTCATGTGCACGACAGCGTGGCTGCATTCCGCCGCCCCACTCATCGGAAAATATGACCTTGGTACCGTCTACGTTAAACATAGCGGAATGCCAATAAGCGAACCCTTCATCGAATACGTCATCAATACGCTTTGGTTTCAGCGGATCGGAAATGTCAAAAAGGACGCCGTTGCCGGAACACGCCCCGGCCGCAAACCCTTTCTCAGGAAATGCAGTAATGTCATGGCATTGATCCGTCCGTTCGGTTGAATGATCGTCATCACCATGAAGCTCACCGCGCCACAAACCCGCCAGCGTTTCTCCATCGGCATCAGCGAAAACTGCCGGGCTATCAACTATCCGCGCACTGCCAGGATCGGCAACGGGAATTTCCACGACATCAATGCGAAACAGGGCTGTTCGCAAATCACCCGGTGACTCATCGATACAGCCTGCCATTTCTTCTTCATCGCGCACGCCAGACGTGCCGGAGACGTACACAACAATCTTGGCATCATCACCAGACCCGGAAATAACGGAGTGTGTATGTGAGCCACGGCAGGTCTGCACTGCGCCAACTTGTTTAGGGCGCGTCAGGTCACTGATGTCAAAAATACGAATGCCACGCATACGCTCGGCACTGACGTCTTCTGTAATGCCCTGCCGATCACAATCAAGTCGGCCGCGTGTTTCTTCAACCGACATGATAAGTAGGTCACCGACGATCGATACGTCGCCTTGCCCGCCAGGACAAACGATAGAACTCATCAGTTTCGGCATGCCTTCCTTTAGCAGACGATAGATATTGAAACCATGGTAGCTACCGGTGACGAGGACATCTTTATCAAATGCCATATCCGTGTTGTCAAAACTCATCATCGGGTAACGAGGATCAGCCTCATCATCCGTATCGTCTTCGCTCTGTTTATCCGAGCCTGGTGGCAACGGCAATGGATTCTCCGGATCAAAAAATCCGGTCGGCCTTGGTAAGATACCAATGTGCTTCAGATTCAAAATAACTTCGCCCGCATCGTCCGCGCCGGCCTTAAGTCCGGAACGAGGGTCCGAAGACAACGTAACCAGCAAGCCGTTCATGCGCTCGATTTCCAGCGACTGTGAATTGGTTACATCATTCGTAAACTCGAACAGCACAGGATCAAACGCGGCGCCACTTTGTTTCAACAACTCCTTCACCATGGTTATCGCACCCTTATGATGCGCGATCATCAATGTCAGAAACAGCCTGTCAAATTCGGGGCCTTTGGCGGCAGCCAGTTCAGCCATCTGCTCAGGTGTCGCCATGCCGGCCATTTTATGTGTCATGTGCATCGCGTCGTGCGCGGTGGGTTCGGGAACCTGTTGACCGCGCTCGCTTAGCCAGCGCTGCATGAATGCAATTTCATCTGCCTGCGAGGCGTCGATTCGCCCGGCGACATCAATTAACTCTTTGCGATTGGTCCGATCCGCAACCAGTGCGGCCATTTGAACGGCCTGGTGATGATGCGGAATCATGTCCTGCATGAAGCGTACATCTGCAGGCGAAAAACTTGAATTAGCAATCGAGATCGCTTCATCCGCGCTCAAAATTCGACCGTCTTCGCCAGGCGCACCCGGCTGGAATATCGGCGCCTGCGCGAGACATGCCGATGAAACGACCAATAAAAAAATGCTGGCGCCAATGCGCTGAGAAGATAGAAACCGGAAATTCAATATACCCTTCATGCGAATAGTCCCCATGATATAAGCCGGCACCACGGGCACCCCCCCGCGTGCTTGAAGGGCCAATCTAACAGATTGATAGCGGCCAGTGACAGCGTTAGTGAGGGTTAATTACCAACCGCGCTAAAAAAGGGAAAGTGTTACATCACCATCAATGCTGAGACTTTGACGCAGGTGCTTATTGTTCGAGCCCTGCACATGTGCTGACGCGACAAATGACTTTTGGATCGGGGGCCTATGCCGCAATCTGTCGATTACCGGATTGAGCCAACTTCCAGGCAAGTGGATCAGACCACTGTAATCAATAGAACAACAAGGGATGTTCGTTTCAAATTGTTATTGGTATTACTTTCCCAGCTCTTCACGAATCAAATCTGCTAACTGCTGCTGACCAAAACTAGGTAAAGGTCTGCCGTTCACAAAATACTCGGGCGTCGCCGTGACTTTCAGAGTGACCGAGTCCTGCTTGTCCTTTTCAATACGCTGCAGCACTTCAGGGGCATTCATGTCGGTTTGCAACTGCTCTATATCGAGACCTACTCCCTTAATTGCGGGAAGGATTTTGTCAGCCTGAACGACATGGTTTTGCACCCAGTAACTTTGTGATTTCAACAACACTTCCAGGGTTTCCCAGTATTTGTCTTGTTTACGACTCGCCTCCAAAATTTTCACGGCCTGTTCAGAGCCGTCATGGAAGGCCAGGTGACGCACGGACAAATGGATATCACCAGGCACTTGCGCCATCCAGCTCTTGACCATCGGATAAAACATCGCGCAGGTTCCGCACGCGGGATCAAGAAATTCTACGATCCGCACTTTGGCGTTCGGGTTACCGATTGACGGTGACTGCTCACTGACAAGAGCGGCTTGCCAGGCAGCAGCCTCGGATTGTGAAGACTGGGAGTCGTCACTCTCATACAACAATATTGCTGCCATGGAGGCGAACACAATTACTGCGATCACAATGAAGAGGCCGTTACGACTAAATCCGCTCCTCGCTTTCGCATTTGTACTTCCGGTCTTTTTACTCATAGTGGTTCCGCTCAGTCGCCGCTATCGGCGGTAGGTAATTGCCGCTATCGGCGGTAGGTAATTAATGTCTTCATTTTTACAGAATATGTCCGCCACGCCTATACGGTGGAGGCAAATATCCGTCAGCGAGGCAGGATTGTTAGCAATTCGCACCCACTTTCTTATAATCGACCCAATTACCGGCAGCGCCATTGCATAGGGGAGCATGGTATGAGCACGAGCAACGCGTCAGAGTCACCGAACGACGAGCCGCATCAGCCATTCATTGCGCCGCACCGGGAGGTTAAACCATCCGCCGTATTCGAGTGGCTGGCTTTGGGGTGGCAAGACTTCCGCAAGGCCGCGCGCGTCAGCCTGACTTACGGGCTGATGATATTCGCCGGCAGCGTATTGATGGCCTGGCTGACGTATCGGCTCGGCGGTTTGGTATTGCTACTCAGCACGCTGTCAGGATTTATTTTTATCGCGCCCCTGTTGGCTTTTGCGCTCTACTCGGTTAGTCGGCAACTGTCCGAAGGACGCGAGCCGTCGCTGCGCCAAACACTACGTTCCATGCGAGCCCCGATGGGCAATGCGATGGTGTTTGCCCTGGTGCTGCTGATTGTATTTCTCATCTGGACGCGTGCCGGATTGATGGTGCACGTGTTCTTCCCCCTGGAGGGACACCCTCGCTGGATAGATGTGGCGACTTTTCTGGCTATCGGTTCGACGGTCGGTGCAATGTTCGCTGCCTTCACCTTTGCTGCCGTCGCTACATCACTGCCAATGCTGGCCAATCGTGATGTCGACATCGTCACCGCGGTAGTGTCGAGTATCAACGCAGTGCTGCGCAACAAGCCCACCATGGCGCTATGGGCTGCGACAATCGTAGTGCTCACACTGATTGGTTTCGCCACCGCGTTTGTGGGACTGATCGTAATCATCCCGTGGTTAGCCTATGCAACCTGGCACTCCTATCGCGCG
>JAHEFE010000088.1 GCA_024640365.1 Woeseiaceae bacterium
TTGCAATAAAACTGGAGGATGGCCTGAGTGCGTCTGTGTTTTATAGGCAAGATCGCGTTGGCTTTCATGGCGAGCGTTTTTCAATATTGAAATTTCGCAGCATGCGAGAAAATGCCGAATCTGACGGCGAAGCTGTCTGGGCACAGGTAGACGATGATCGAATAACCAGAGTGGGGCGCATTATTCGCAAGCTTCGTCTGGATGAATTACCACAGATTCTGAATGTAGTGGGGGGGCAGATGAGCCTGGTTGGCCCTCGCCCAGAACGTCCGGAATTTGTCGATGAGCTGAAGAAAACAATTCCGTTCTACAGCGAAAGGCATACGGTTAAACCCGGTGTGACCGGTTGGGCCCAACTCAAATATGCGTATGGTTCGTCAGAAGAAGATGCGCTGGAAAAACTGCAGTACGATTTATACTACGTAAAGAACCATAATATTACGTTGGATCTGATGATCATCTTGCAGACTGCCGAAGTAGTACTGTGGGGGAAAGGTGCCCGCTAGGGTCCCAATTGCATGTCAATCCTGAATGAGAATTTGCCGCTATACGGTTACGGTTTCTCAGCAGCTGTCTTTCTGGTTTTATCCATCTTTGTTTTAGCCAACTGGCGCGGCCGCCTTCGCGGTAGGCTATTGGCAGCGACGACGTTCGTCACGGCTGCCTGGAGCGTCGGGTTGGCCTATAGCTCCATCTCGGTAGATGTTCCTCCTTTTTACGTGTTCCTGATCGAGTTGGGTCACGATGCCATCTGGTTAGTATTCTTAGCGGCGTCGATTGGTGGTAGCGCCAACCGTTCCGGACAATGGGTGACCCGTTATGGCGGTTTTCTGACAGCCTGCGCATTTATTGCCGCTGGGCTGCTATTGGAATTCCGAAGCTTTGGGTCTGGCGATACCGAGCGGATAGCGACGTTATTGATTTACGGTTCATTGGTAACCGCATTATTCGTTCTCGTAAGTCTGGAGCAGTTGTATCGCAATGCCAGAGAGTCAGAGCGTATTGGGCTCAAATACCTCTGCATTGCGGTAGCGGGAATATTCCTCTACCAGGCGTTCCTCTACTCGGATGCCATTCTGTCGGGTCAGATAAGTTCCCTGTATTGGGATGCACGCGGATTTGTTGTTGCCATGTGCGCGCCTTTTATTGCGCTAGGCGTTCGCCGAAGCAATACCTGGTCGACTCGCGTGTTCGTGTCTCGAAAGGTGGTTTTCTACGCGACGACCACTGTATTTACGTTGATCTATCTGGCGATAATTTCGCTTGCCGGGTATTACGTGCACGAGCTTGGCAAGAGTTGGGGCGAGGTTGGCCGCCTGTTGTTTATTTACGCAGCCATTCTGGCGTTACTGACTATTCTGTTTTCGGAAGTGGTGCGTGGCAAGGTCAGAGTCTTCGTTAGTAAACACTTCTTTGCCAATAAATATGACTATCGCAAAGAATGGCTACGATTAATTCTGACGCTGACCTCGGATGAAGACGGATTACCGCTGAAAAAGAGGGCGATAAAAGCTGTCGCTCAGATCGTCGATTCTCCAGTTGGACGGCTCTGGCTGAAAGAGCCGGATGCGGGTGCGTATCGCTGTTCGGCGGGGTGGAATATTCGGGAGTGTGCCGGCGAACTGGCCGCTGATACGACGTTGGTGCAATTTCTGAACGAGTCCGGCTGGGTAGTAGATCTGGACGAGTATAGAAAGCGTCCCGGGCGTTATGAGGGCTTGGACAAGAATGAGCTCAGCGGTTTGATGGACGATGCTGCCTTTGTTGTACCCCTGTTTTCTGAAAACGAGTTGATTGGTCTTGTTGTTCTTGCACGACCAGCCGTTAAAACAGAACTCAATTACGAGGATCGGGATTTGCTTAAAACGGCCGGGCACCAGATCGCCAGCTACCTGACCCAGGAATCGTCCACCGAACTGCTGGCGGAGAGTCGTCAGTTCGAAGCGTTTAATCGATTGACGGCGTACATCATGCACGACCTCAAGAACCTGATTTCGCAACAGTCGCTAGTCGTACAGAACGCTCGCAAGCATAAAGACAAGCCGGAGTTCATCGATGACGCAGTAGCGACCATTGAAAGCGGAGTGGTGCGGATGCGGCGGGTGATAGAGCAATTGCAGCAGACGACGTCGCAGCAACCGGTGGAGAAAGTGGAGCTGGGGAAAATCGTACTCAAGGCAGCGTCCAGATGTGCTGATCGTAGTCCTCAGCCCAAGGTTATTATGGGGGACGAACAGGTATGGGTGTTGTCTGAGGCGGATCGCCTGCTGATGGCGCTGGTACATACGATTCGCAATGCGCAGGACGCAACCGCCCAAGATGGCCAGGTTTCAGTCACAGTGGTGGTCAGTGATCAGGAGTGCTGCGTCGAAATTCGCGATACGGGGCGTGGCATGACCTCGGAGTTCATTCGGGATCGCCTGTTTCGCCCGTTTGATAGCACCAAAGGTACCCAGGGCATGGGTATCGGGGCTTACCAGGTGCGTGAAACGGTGCGGGCGAATGGTGGTCGAGTTGAGGTAGAGAGCACAGTTGGCCAAGGGACATTGTTTCGAATTGTGTTATCCCGGCAGGCTTGAGAAACGTCAGTACATGGCGGCTATATTTTTGACATAATCTACAATCAGAAAATGTGACGTATGCACGGTTTTAGACCGGAACCACGGATGGGTCGGGTTGAGGGAAGGTCGCTATAATTGGCTTAACCTCAACGTTTTGGGCGATTGACGCCTCAAAAGAATACTCGAACGGTTGTCCAGTGGCAGTGTAAGGGATGCCTTCAAGTCTTGAATAAGTTGGCGCCTGACAGGGTGCCAGGGAGCTAAATCGAGTCCGATGGTCACGATTGGCTTATGAGCCAAAATTGTTGTCTGATAGTGGGTCGGCAGTTACAGGTACCTGTTGTGCCGCGGCGTCTGTTGAAGAACAAGGATCATAGTGGAGATACGGAAATGACAGAGCGAAGGGCGAGCGGAATTGCTCTTAATTTGATTTGCATGTTACTGGCAAGCTTATTGGTTGCAGCTTGCGGTGGTGGCCAAACATTGCCGTCGGCGCAGACGGCGACACCGGTTGCTGCCACAGACCAGTCAAACTACCGGATAGGGCCGGGCGACATGCTCGAGGTTTTTGTTTGGCGTAATCCCGAAATATCGGCCACGGTACCTGTCCGTCCAGATGGAAAGATATCGACGCCGTTGGTGGAGGACATGGTTGCAGTTGGCAAGACGCCATCTCAGCTCGCAAGGGATATGGAAGTCGTGTTGGCCAAGTTTATCAAGGCACCGTCAGTCAACGTGATTGTCTCTGAATTCAAAGGCGCGTTTTCAGAACAGGTTAGAGTAGTGGGACAAGCGGCCAATCCACAATCGATTCCATTTCGAGAAGGTATGACATTGCTGGATGTCATGATTTCGGTGGGTGGATTAGGTGAATTTGCGGCCGGTAATCGTGCCAAGCTCGTTCGAAAAGAAAATGGCAAGACGGTTGAGTACAGAGTTCGATTGAATGACTTGCTGAATGACGGTGATATTGACCAGAACATCGCGATAAGACCGGGTGATGTGGTCATCATTCCGGAAGCTTATTTCTAGTCAAAGCGGAAGGCTTAATAGAAACGTAGTGCAATGGCGCTGCAACTAAAATTAACGGGGCTGATCTGTTTCCATGCATGACATTATTCTTAAAATTATTGGTGAGCTAAAGGGAGCGTGGCGTTTCCGTTGGCAGGCGATGGCTGTTGCATGGATCCTATGCGTTGGCGGTTGGTTGACAGTCTATGCCTTGCCAGATGCGTATGAGTCGAATGCTACTGTGTACGTTGATACTAACTCTGCGCTGCAACCGCTTCTTAACCAACTGACGGTTAGTGCTGATGTAGTTCGGCAGGCGGATCAGATGACGCAGGCGCTGCAAAGCCGACCACAGTTGGAGCGATTGGCTAACGAATCCGGTCTGGCGATACGCGCGGAAACTCCAAAGGAATTGGAGTGGTTGATAGCTGGAATGGCAAAAAAGGTCTCAATTGCTCCCAATTCTCGATTGGGCAAAAACATGTACGAGATCGGTTTTGTAGATAAAGATCCTTTAATGGCTCAGAAGGTAGTCACTATTTTATTGAACTTGTTTGTTGAGGACTCCCTAGGGGCAAATCGACAAGGGTCTGAGCAGGCGCAGGAATTTCTACGAAAGCAATTGGATGAGCTGGGAAACGAGCTAACATTAGTTGAGACCAAGCTGGCAGACTTCAAGAAGAA
>JAHEFE010000019.1:0-3044 GCA_024640365.1 Woeseiaceae bacterium
TGGTCTTGTACGGCGATGTGCCGTTGCTGCGACCCGCGACTCTAAGACGATTGCTTGCGACTTGTGCCGGTGGCGACGTGGCCGTGCTGACAGTCGAACTCGACAACCCCACCGGTTATGGAAGGATCATTAGCGATCACGGTCGCGTGGTTGCGAGCGTCGAAGAAAAAGACGCGAGCGCGGTGCAGAAGAAAATAAAATTAGTGAACACCGGGGTGCTGGTGTGTCCGGCCTCCAAGTTGCGTAAATGGTTGGCAGGCCTGGATAACAATAACAGCCAGGGCGAGTATTATCTGACCGACGTCATTGGGCTGGCCGCGAAAGAGGGCACGGTTCACAGCGTTAAAGCAGACAGCTGGGTGGAAGTTATGGGTATCAATGACAAGAAACAGTTGGCCGAGGCAGAGCGCGCGCTACAGCGTCGGCTGGTCGATGAGCTGATGGTTGCCGGTGTGGGTTTCGCGGATCCGGAGCGGGTCGACATCCGCGGTAGCCTGCGTTGTGGTCGCGACGTTTTTATCGACGTTAATGCCGTTTTCGAGGGAGATACGGTCCTGGGAGATGAGGTTCGGGTCGAATCCAACAATCTGATCAGGAACAGCGAAATCGGCCGGGGTACCGTGATTCACTCCAATTGCCATATTGAAGGGGCCACTACCGGTGCCGATTGCGAAATTGGTCCGTTTGCCCGCTTGCGCCCCGGCGCTTTGTTGGCTGATAGCGTCAAAGTGGGCAATTTTGTTGAGATCAAGAAGAGTGAGATCGCCACGGGCAGCAAGGTCAATCACCTGACCTACATCGGCGATACCACCATCGGCAAGAACGTCAACGTGGGAGCGGGCACCATTACCTGCAATTACGATGGGGTTAACAAGCATCGCACGGTGATTGGCGATAACGCCTTTATCGGTTCCGGCGTCGAGCTGGTCGCCCCGGTAACGGTCGGTGCCGGTGCGACCATTGGAGCGGGCTCGACAATATCCAAAGACACGCCTGCTGACCAGTTAACGATTGAGCGTTCCAAGCAAGTCAGTCTGCCAGGCTGGAAAAGACCGACAAAGAACAAATAATACCAATATAAACAGTATGTTACATAATTAGTGGGATGGGGCTTGCCCCGCCACGCTAACTAGTGCAACCTGTTTTGCCCAACGATTTTTGACGCAAGGCCCTGTGGATAACTCAGGGCACTGCCGCAGCGGACAGCGGTACAGTAACGAGCAAACCACGGAGGCTCACCAGATGTGCGGAATTGTCGGCGCTATCGCCGAAAGAAACATAGAACCCATTCTGATCGAGGGCTTGCGCCGGCTTGAGTATCGCGGCTATGACTCTGCGGGCATGGCGGTTATGGATGGTGGCGTCATTAATCGCGTTCGACGCCTGGGCAAGGTGCAGGAGCTACAGAATGCTCTCGAACAAACGCCGTTGCGCGGCACCGTCGGTATTTCCCATACCCGTTGGGCTACTCATGGAGCGCCCAGCGAAAATAATGCTCATCCACATATGTCTTCGGACTCTGTTGCCGTGGTGCATAACGGCATTATCGAAAACTTTATGGAATTACGAGCGGACCTGCTTGAAAAGGGTTATGCGTTCACGTCTGAAACGGATACTGAGGTGATTGCCCATCGCATCGACTACCACCAGCGTAGCAGCGACAGTTTATTGGATGCGGTTCGCAAGACCGTGGCCGAGCTTGAAGGGGCGTACGCCCTGGCAATTGTGAGCACCAGCGAGCCCAACAAGATCATACTCGCGAGAGAGGGCTGCCCGGTAGTAATCGGTTTGGGCATCGAAGAGAATTTTGTTGCGTCCGATGTTGCCGCCTTGTTACCGGTCACGCGCAAATTTATGTTTCTCGAAGAAGGTGACGTAGCGGTTGTCGAACGCAGCAATGTCGCTGTTTTTGATGTCGAGGGCAACGAAGTGGCACGCCGCGTTAAAGAAAGTGAGTTAAGCGCGGACGCGGCCGAGCGCGGCAGTTTTCGCCACTACATGCAAAAAGAAATTCACGAGCAAGGCCAGGCCGTTGCGCGCACGCTCGAAAATCGTATCGCTCAGGGCCGCGTTCTTGACGAAGCGTTTGGTGCGACTGCCAATGACGTACTGGATCGTACTCGCGGCGTGCATATCGTCGCTTGTGGCACGAGCTACCATGCAGGGCTTGTTGCACGTTACTGGATAGAACAGCTTTGTCGCGTACCCTGCACCGTCGAGATCGCCAGCGAGTATCGTTATCGCTCGCCAGTCGTTCCCGAAGGCACCTTGTTCGTCACCATCAGTCAGTCGGGAGAAACGGCCGACACGCTTGCGGCATTACGCGAAGCAAAAAATATCGGCTACATTTCGACACTCGCCATTTGTAACGTTCCCGAAAGTTCGATGGTGCGCGAGTCTGAACTGGTGATGATGACGCGTGCCGGTCCGGAGATTGGCGTCGCTTCGACCAAGGCATTTACCACGCAGCTGACGGCGTTGGCATTACTGACCATCGCGCTCGCACGCCGTAACGGTCTCGAGGAAAAACAAGAGCACCACCTCGTCGCTCAGCTCGCGGAGCTTCCGGGCTTGATTGAAGAAACGCTGGCACTCGACGAATCGATCGAAGCGCTGGCGCAGCACTTTGTTGATAAACACCACGCGCTGTTCCTCGGTCGCGGTGTGCAAAATCCCGTGGCGATGGAGGGTGCGCTCAAGCTCAAGGAAATTTCTTACATCCACGCGGAAGCCTACGCGGCCGGCGAGCTTAAACACGGACCACTGGCACTCGTTGACGAGGACATGCCGGTGGTGGCGGTCGCACCTGATGACGATTTGCTGGAAAAACTCAAAAGCAATTTGCAGGAAGTGCGTGCACGTGGCGGTCAGCTATTCGTGTTTGCCGATCCGCGGGTGCAGTTCGGCGATCGCGTGGGCATCCACACCATGCGCATGCCGGCGTTAATCCAGGATTTTCAGGCACCGATTTTGTATACGATTCCGTTGCAGTTGCTGGCGTATCACGTCGCTGTACTCAAGGGCACCGACGTCGATCAACCACG
>JAHEFE010000019.1:3144-51226 GCA_024640365.1 Woeseiaceae bacterium
TCATACCTGGCGCCATCATTACGGTTATTTCGCTAATTGGTTGGCTAAGCTCACAAGGTTCCGACGCGATCAATGCTGACGCACAACAAACGGACGATGCGCCAGATCAAGAACCCAAGTCCAGAAACACCACTGTTTGGGGGTTTGTTGGCTCGATTATCTGGTGGTTCTTCTCGTAGCAGACGGTGTCGGGAAAACGTCATCACAGCGACGTAATAGTGACGCTGTTGTTTGGTCTTTTTTATTGCGCTTCCAGGATAACTTCGGGCGCGAGCGGAAGGCCTAAGTACATAGTAAGAATGCCGGCAAATATATGTGTCTTGGGGTCGGAGTAAAAACATTTTGTTAGTCCGCCCCCCTACGAAACTTCAGCCGTTCATCTCTGGTTAATGTGTTTGAGCTATACTGATTTCTGATCATTCACTGCAGGAAGCCACTCGTGTACGGTCTATTGATAGTCGTTCTCTCCGCGATCATTACGCTAGGTGGTTGCACCCAGCCAGAATCGCTACCGGACGTGGCGTCACAGCCGCAGCCGGAATCTCAAGTGCAAGCGGAACCGAAATTGCCGGTCGCAGAGCCGGTCCGCGAATTAGTACCGGTAGCAGTCACGGAGCTGGCGACCGCCCCATCGACAGTGGTCGCGCCTGCGGCACCTGCGACGACAAGCTCTGTCGAGGCAGCCACCGTTGCGACAGCTCCCATGCCGGTACGGCCGAAAGAGAAAGCGCCCGTTGCACCACCCAGCCAACCATCTGCAGCCAGCGCTGCACCTGTAACGCCACTGGTGGCTGTACCGGTAGCTGCAGCGCCGTCGACAAAAGATACGACGCCGCCTCCGATTCCACCAAGCGCAGCGGCGTCGCCAAAGATGCCGCCGCCGCAACCGACAATGAGCTTTGCTGAAATGGAGCAGCGCTTGCGGGATACGAAAGCTATCGGCATGTTTACCAAGTTGTCGTTGAAGAATCAGGTCGACGATTTGCTTGGTGCATTCAAGAAGTTCTACCAGGGTCAGCTTAAAGTCGAACTGGCTGAGCTTAGGCAGCGCTACGAAACATTGTTAATGAAAGTGCTTACCCTCGTGCAGGATTCCGATCAACAACTGGCGGGCGCCATTCGCACGTCGCGGGAAGCGATCTGGGGAGTTCTCGCCGATCCGCAAGAGTTCGCTAAAATCTAATTTGTAATACCGGAGAAAGTCATGAAGAAACTGCCACTGTTCGCTTTCGCGTTGATGCTTCCCTTCATTGGGGGCGCCACGTTGGCTGCCGAGGATGATGCTATTGTCAAGGACCTGAAGGTGACCATAGCCCTGCAGGGATATCCTTGCGACGAAATTGCAAACACGAAGCGCAACGCCGATAGTGATTACTCGGTGAGCTGCAAGGACGGCAATAAATATCGTGTCTTTGTGAATGCACAAGGACGGGTGGTCGTAGAGAAATTGTGATTGGCACATGGCCGCACCGCGACGAGACAGCATCAACATCGGCCTTACATGGCCGCTGTCGTTAGCGGAAGCGGCGAGAGACGTCCCTGGCGCAACGACACCGCTGGATTGCGCTTCTCATTCAGTTAATATCTGTCGATGCATAATTTCAAAGCCCCTTTAGAAAACGACAAGATTCGTTTGAGTCCAATGCTCGACGAGCATTTTGTTGTGCTCCACGCAGTTGCCAGCGAACCGGCCATGTGGGAGCAGCATGACGATCATGACCGTGGGCATATCGACAAATTCAAAACTTTCTTCGCGATGGGGCTGGCGAATCCTGAGGGCTGCTTCTCTATCGTTGATAAGACGCTGAATAAAATAATCGGCTCCACCCGATATTATGCTTATGATTCGGATGAGCCGTCGGTAAAAATTGGATATACATTTATCAGCACAGAGTACTGGGGGACATCAATGAACTCTCATTTGAAAGAATTGATGTTAGACCATGCTTTTAAATTCGTTGAAAATGTTTATTTTGATATATGGGAACATAATTACCGTTCGCAAAAAGCGACCGAAAAACTTGGTGCCAAACAATTGCAGCTGCAAAAGACCGGCCGGTATTTGTATTTGCTGACGAAAAATGACTGGCAGCTGACAAAAAACAAAGCCGCCAATTAATTTGATGATTAGAATATACGACGGCAAACGGTCATAATATTTCACACACCTCAACGAAAGTCGTGCCGCCCACATGCAGCCACCGCAGATTTAATTGATACCCTTAACACGTGTTTAGACTAAAACAAAAACATTCTCGTCATCCCGCCGCAGCGAAGCCCGCCGAAGTTTCGGTTACGGCCTTGCTGGATGATCAGTCAGTGCGCGGAGCTGTCCTTGGTGGCTTGGGGGCTTTGCTGATTGTCCATCTGTTTTGGGCTTACAGCGCGGTGTTGCTCGACAAAGTATTTCCCTGGATGACAATCGTACAGGGCGCAGTCATTGGCATGGGCGTGCAACGACTGGGCCGTGGTATTGACTGGCGGTTCCCATTGATAGCCGCGTTATGGTCGTTTCCAGCGGCGTTCACCGGTAACCTGGTGGTGGCGCTGAGTTTGACAGCAAATGCCGCTGCCGTTGGTTTTTTTGATGTGCTTGCTGGTCTTTCTGTCAGTTCACTGCAGAAATTCTTTGGGCAAACGATCAGTGGTGTGGATATAATTTTTGCGCTCTGCAGCATCGCGTTGGCGACGTTTTTTGCCAAGCGGAGGCTTACGCGGGCGCAGGCCAACGCCTTACATAAACATGAACTGAAAAACGCCCATTAAAAGCGGCCGTGCGGGCCGCGTAAATCGTGCCACACAGCCCAGACAACAATCGGAACAGAGACCATGAATATTTACGTCGGCAATTTGTCATTTAAAGTCACGGCTGATGATTTACGTATGGCCTTTGCAAACTACGGTGATGTCGCATCGGCGCGTATTGTTATTGATAACGATACCGGGCGCTCGAAAGGATTTGGCTTTGTTGAAATAAAAAATTCCGCGCAAGCGCAGGCCGCAGTCGAGGGACTTAATGGTACCGAGTTACAAGGCCGCGCAATGCGCATTAACGAGGCGAAAGCTCGCTAGCGTCAGAAACGGCAGCATCGCCAGTGCGATGTAAGTATTCGAGAAGTCACGATCCAATTATCGTTGCAAGCTAGTTGGCAGAGTTTGCTGCTGACCAGGCAATTCCGACCCGCTTGCGACTCAGTGGCCCGTTTGATTCGAGATTATCGAGTATGACCTTCGCCGCATCTTCGTAATACACAGTCAGGGCTGGTGTCTTGTTCTTCAGCGCGATCGACAATGCAATACGCGGCAAAAATTTCGTAATGCCCGGTCGCTCAAATGGCCAGACGTCCTGGGACAGTTGCAGGCTTGTATGCGGCGCACCGCTCGCGGATGTCGTCATCGGGCCAGGACAAATCATCGACCAGTCGAGTCCGGTCGCAAGGGCCGTTTCGTAATTGCTTTTGTGAGCTTGCAGCAATGCGGGCATTCTCGGCAGGTCGGCGCTCATGATCCGGGTTCCAGGAACATCCAGTGCCGATGAGCTGCCAAAAAACCAAAAGCGCCCGTTGGGGCCCAGTGTTTTATCGGCCGCGCGGATGATGCCCGCTACGAGATCCGCGTAGCCCTCAGGTTTCCAGGCGTTGCCGGCGGCATTGATGACGATATCTTTTCCTGTCATCGCAGCGGTCAATGCAGTCTCTTCGCTTGCGTCGCCGGTTATTACGGTTAATCCGGAAGGAAGTTTGCCCGCAAACTGCCCGACCAGTTTGTCCCTGCTTCGGACGAACGCGGTGATCTCATGACCCTCGGCAATGCCCCTGCGAATAATTTGAAAGCCACTTCTGCCGCTTGCGCCAAGTACAAGAATTTTCATGTTTGTGAATCTCTATTGCCCGGCACCAGTTCGGTGCCGTAGTAAATGCTCTCTTCGTCGATTGCATATGTAGGAGCTGCCACTGCAGCCAATAATTGTCCGTGACCAGATTTACTGGTCATTGTTTCAAATGGTCCTGGGGTATGTCGATGCGTTGTACAGTGCTTAGTCTTTTTCTACCGTGTACAACAACTCCATAGATTGTCCTTCCGCGGCGCCGGCTTCAAGGACCAGTCTTTTGGATAGTCTATAGCGTATCAGCAACGACCCAACCTGGCTGAAAACTCCATAAGCATAACGAACATACAGGTGCGAGTTAAGTTGCTTGCCAGCGACCAGCGCAGCTGTTTCGTTTGAGCTGCCAGACACTGCGAGCTGGTCCAGCCCGACGGATTGACCGATCTGGTTGGTGATGCGCGTAGCCTGGCCAAGACCGAGGGCAATCGCGGCATTGTTAAGCTGGCTGCCGTCAGAACTGCTGGCTTGATCCAGTGGATGCCCGAGCACGAGATAAGCAAGAGCGTCGGACTCGGACATTTTGGGAACAGAGTAGACCGAAGACTCCAGGTTTTGGGCGCGTCCGCGAAGCTCGATACCGGCTTCTACTTTTCCGCCCACCGCATCGATGCTCTTGGAGGCTCGGACTTCGACAAGGGGATCATCGATTGGTCCTGTAAAAGTCAGCGAGCCATTATCGATAGTGAGTTTCTGGCCATAGGCAGCAAATTTACCTTCACGCAAGTTGAGGCGACCCACCAGCTTCGGAGCCCCCTTGCGCGGCATGGAAGCATCCAGCTTACCGTCCACTTTGGTATCCAGGCCCAGGGCTTGCACGTGCACCGATGTACCAATGATCAGTGTGATCTTGCCGCTAATGGGCAGTGTCTGCCCGTTGGACTCGTCGCGACCAATCACAATGACATCCGGAGACGGGGAGACTGAACCCTCTGGGATCTCCCGCACGGTAATCTCGGCCCTTGGCACTTCCAGCGAACCTTTCACGGTCCAGCCTTTTTGGTTTCCGATTAGCGTAATGTCCGGTGTTGCCCAGGCATGGTATTCCGGCCAGTCGATGATCTCCGCCTCTGTCCCGCTGATGCGCACCTCAAGCTTGCGGCTGGGCAAGAACAGGTCGGAAGCCTGACCGGCAACCTGGAGAGATCCAGAGCCGGCTTTTGTGCTGCCAGTAATGCTGGCGCTGCCATCAGCTGACCCTGTAACACGGATGTTGATGTCCTGAAGAGGAACATTGAGCGATGGTACGACGAGTGCTCCGTCACTTAGAGTAAGGCTGCCCGTCAACGCCGGTTTTAGAAGAGGGCCACTGGCGCTAATGTCGGCGCTGATGACTCCTTTGACGTCGTCGAGACTCGGCACAAAGGAATTTATCCAATACCAATCATTACCTTGAAGTTGTAACCGCCCTTCGATGTTTGCCGATGCATCAAGTGCTGACAGAGTAGCGTCAACCTCGCTCGTGAAACCGCCGGAGATGGATGTCGCGGCGTGGAGCTTCGCGCCCTTGCCGAGGAACTCGGCACTAATCTCGGCGACCGGGACCGCTATTTCAATTGCGTCCTCCACATGATCCGTGATGCGTACCATTGCGCCATCAAGATGGACATGGGCGTCGCCGAACCACGCGGTGTCCTCTTGCCGCAAATGCACGGCGACATTAGCCGTTCCGGAAATATCGCCGTCCTGTGGCATATAACTTTCAAGAAGGCTCAGGGGTAAATGATTGAGCGTGGCGTTAACTGACAGATTGCCAGCGCTGACGGCAAGGCTTTCCAGATCCAGGGCGCTTTCCCCATTACGCCAGGCTTGTTGAGCAAGAGTAACGTCGCTGCCGGCGACACCAAACGATGCAGGCTGCAAAAGCGACCATGTGCCGACGACCGGTAATTGTATCGAGCCCTGTTCAAGCACTCCGGCAACGTTCGCGTCAGTAATTGTCGTCGTTAGTTGCAGGTCCGCAGTAATACTGTCCATGACCCAGTGAATCGTACTTTGCTGCTTGTCGCTGTCACCCCGCAGAGCAAGCGTCAAATCGCCGAGCGCCTGATCGGCATAACCCGCCTGCGTAGCAGTGAGGTCAACGTCAATGTGGCGCATCGAAGTCGGCTTCGCATGCACAACCAATTCGGATATATGACCGCCGAACATGGTGAGATTGGTGGCTGTCGCATCTAGAGCAACGTGCGGAATTTGCATCGTCCCACCAATAACGCCGGTTGCGTCGAGACTACCTGCAAGGCCCGGCCAAAGCTCGTCCAGGGCGGGGGCCATAACTGACCACTGCAGCGCCACGCTGTCTCCTTCCATAGAGCCGCTTGCCGAAAGCTGGTTGTGCCCCAATTGAGCCACGCAATCTTTGCAGAGCCAGGCATTGGCAATACGCTCTATTGAACCGGATGCCTGGGCTTCGAGCTGGGCGTAGGTACCCTTTATGCTATGCACATCAATGCCGATGTAATCGTCACCGCGCAGTCGCAGTGAAACGTCCGCATCCAGTGCGCTTTCAATGCGGGCATCAATACCGGACAGGTCGAGTGCTGTGCCGCGCAACCGAACTTGAAGAGCGAACTCATGTGACCAGGCCAGGCTGCCCTCGGCATCAATAGTGCCGACGACGCTGGCAGCTGTTGCCCTGAATGCCTGAACCCCGAGCAAGTTACCCTGGGCAGAGCCGTCAATATCGGCGGAGCGACCGGCAGCGTCTTCAACATTGAGTCGGTATTCGAGCTGATAATCGTCTTTTGTACCAGTGACACGAATGCTTGCAACATTGCTGCGGATATCGGCAACGGTCCATTCCTGCCAGCGAATGGTAGCGTCAACGACGGGATTTAGCTCATGCAACACGCGCGCGGAACCAGCCACCGTTGCTTCGAGGTCTCCATGGAGCAAGTGTCTAAACTCAAGCTTGGCCAGGTTGCCGCGTAATTCTCCCTGTCCCGACCACGGCGAATCCTGCAGTTGCCAGGCAACGTCGGCCACCAGTGGAACGTCGCCACCGAGCCTTGTACCTACGCGCTTCAGGTCGACATGGATGTCACCAACGTCGAGCGCAGCCAAGTCGACTCCGAGTCGGTTGCTACGCAAGGCGAAGTTTTTGCCTCGAATGTTGGTCACGGTGGTTGGGTTTTCGCCAGACCGGTATTCCAACTGAGCGATATTGATAGAGCGTACATTCAGCCGCAACGATGACGGATCCATGCTCAGCTCAAAGGGCTGCGCTTCGGTCTCCGGTCCAAGAGGGCGCAACACCAGAGAGCGGGAATTAACGTGATCGATCGTAATCTGACCCGCGAGCAATACGCGCCAGTCGAGCGCCAGCTCAAGATTGCTGGCCACGATTTCAAGCTTGTCGTCACGATAAGTGAATTCGGCAACAGATAGCCCGCGCCACAGATCGCCCGAAAAATCGGGCACCAGTAATTCCGCTTCAAGTAGCGAGTCGGCCTTGTCCAGTGCCCAGCGAGTTCCGGACTGAGTGCTCAGCACGGCAGCTAGCGCGATAAACAGGATCAGTACTATCCCGAGGACAAGCGACACGCTGTAGATCAACCAGATTTTTAGGAGTCGCATCACAGGTCGGGCCCCAGCGTAATGTGCAAGCGCATTTGCCGACTTGGATCATTCAGCGGATGTGCGATATCGATTCGAATAGGACCCACCGGCGAATACCAGCGCAGCCCAAGCCCAACGCCAGTGGCCAGCGAAAAATCACTGTTATCAAACGCACTACCGGTATCCACAAAACCCGCAACAGACCATTTCTGAGCGATCAGGTGGTCGTACTCCAGGCTGGCTGTAGCCAGGTGGCTACCACCAATAACATTGCCGAGGCTGTCTTTTGGGCCCAGGGTTTCGTAGCCGTAGCCGCGCACGCTGCTGTCACCGCCCGTAAAGTAACGTACCGAGGCCGGCAATTCGTTAAAGCTTTCCTTAAGTGTCGTGCCTGCGCTGAACCTTGCCAAAAACCGCCCCTTCTTACCGGCCGGGAAGATTATTTTTGCGGAGCTGGTTACTTGTAGAAAACTCGTATCCGACGCCAGTATCTGACTGGCCCCCCGGATATCAAGATTAAGGCTCCTGCCGCGGAGCACCCGGCCAATGATTCGACCCTCAGTGTTGTTCCACGTAATCCCCGGTATGATCAGGCGACTGATCGAGTCTTGTAGTCCAACGCGGTATTTTTCAGCAGCCGCCGTGATATAGCGTGTTTCCAGCCAGTTTGCCGCAAAGCTGTGTACATGCCGAATACCAATGTTGAATTTATCCAGGTCACTGGTATCTGTCTGTTCACGCTGGAAGCCACCGAATAATGTTATCCACTCTGATCGCGGATTGCGGCGCGGCCAGCGATAAGACGATGAAAGCTCTTGATTGACATCAGAAACAAACAGCCGCGCCTCAAGTTGATGGCCCTTCATGTTGCGGCGAACATCCATGTAGCTGAGCTTTCCCTGCGGGCCGGTATTCGAACTGAAGCCAACGCCGGCACTGTATTGCTTGCGTGATGCGGGAAGTAAGGACACCGTGACCGGGACCTCTCCCGGGGTCGTTTCATCTGGTTCGGCACGGATAGACACTGAGCTAAAATAGTTGCTGCCACTTAAGGCTTCATACAGATCATTGATAGCGCTCGCGTCGTACCAAGCTCCCTGCTTTATGTCGTTGTAGCCTTGCAGCAACGAGTCGGTCAGAATGCCGCTCGAAAAGGTGGTCGGGCCGAAGCGATAGCGATCACCACCGGTGATTTGCAGGTTCACGTCGGCGGCTTTAGCTGGTACGTCGACAATGACCTCATTCGCCGTAAGATCCGCATCGAAATAGCCGCTAGCCAGAGCGCCACCTAATAGCTGTCGCTTATAACTTTCGTAGCGGCCATGATCGAGAATGGCGCCCGCCGACAACATCGGGGGCTCTACGCGTTTTAAGAACGCCTGGTCCTCACCAATACCCCCTAACAATTCTACATCGACATTTCGTAGCAGAACGGGCTCGCCAACTTCTATTTTAAAATCCGCATGCCAGCAGCCCTGATCTGGGAAGCTCAGGTTTTTGTCGATTTGCGGTTGATAATAGCCCAGCGCCTCCAGCGACTTGCGTATGTCTTTGTCTGCGTCTCGAAACAACCGCTCAACTCGCCAGCGGGCAGTTTCGCAGGTGGCGGATGCGAGTGGCGTCAATACTCGGGCATTCAATTCCTGCTGCTGATTGAGGCCTTCGAACACCACCTCAGCATGTGCTGGCACTACCGCGCCGAAAAACGGCAGCAGCAACCATGGCAGGCGTATTGATGGTGACGATAATGGCAAGTTTGGTTTCCTGTTATGCGACGCTGTTTACTGTCCTGAGCAGTTTCCGAGAATTGTGCAAGTTATCCCGCGAATTTGCGACGCACAGACTTATTGCTGCAGACTTCCCATAATACGCGGTTTAACGCCCAATTCGTGCCTTCTTTAGTATATTGGCTTGGCAATTAATTGCTAAATGCTCGACAATCAAACGCGTGCCTTTGCACGTCAAATTGGAGCTCGCGGCGCGGGAGTAGATCGGCATGGTGACAGATTTCGAAAAATTTTGGCGATACCCGCTAATTGACTTGACTCATGGCGGCGCCGTCCATGTGAGCCAAATCATTCTGGTGCTCGTCGTTTTGCTTCTCGGCTATATAGCCAGCAAAGTTGCCGAGCGTTTGATCAGCCGACGTCTTGCAAAAACGGATATGCGTCCAGATGCCGCTCATGTGATTAAGCGGATCATTTATTACTCACTGTTAATACTTGTAGCGATGGCGGCGCTAAGTTTGTTGAACATACCGCTGACCGCATTCGCTTTCGTTTCCGGTGCCATCGCGATTGGTGTCGGTTTTGGCGCCCAGAATATTGTCAATAATTTTATCAGCGGCTGGATACTGATGTTGGAGCGGCCCATACGAATCGGAGATTTTGTGGAGGTCGACGGTGCCCAGGGAGTCGTAGAGCAGGTCGGTAATCGTTCAACACGCATACGCCGGACGGACGGCGTACACCTGCTGGTTCCGAATAGTCAGTTGCTGCAGGAAAAAGTGGTTAACTGGACGCTGGTCGATAAAGACATACGTAACACTTTCCGGGTCGGCGTTGCTTATGGCTCACCGCCACGATTGGTGGCGAAGCTAATTCACCAGGCTATTGCAGAGCATGAAAGTTGCATGAAAGATCCGGCGCCTATAGTTGTGTTCGAAGATTTCGGCGACAACGCGCTGATATTCGATGCGTACTTCTGGGCCCAGGTTTCGGGCGAAAAAGAATTGCGCAGCATCCGTAGCGAAATTCGCTTCCGAATCAGCGATCTGTTTGATGAAAACAAAATTGTAATTTCGTTTCCACAGCGCGATGTACACCTGGATTCGTTGTCTCCAATAGAAATACGGCTGATGGACAAATAACCGACAACAAGGCCATAGCTGATGAAGATAGAAACCAATGCGTTCGACTATGTTTGCGAATTCGATGGTGCGGGTGGTGGCAAAGTTATCTCGCGCCCGGATGCGGCGGCATCAGGCGCTCTGACCTGGGTTGATATCGGCAAGGATGACGAGGCGGCAAAAAAGTGGGTGCGCGGCGACATTGGCATCGACAAGCACGTCATAGCGTCTTTGTGTGCGGGTGAAACACGCCCACGCAGCTCCAATATTGGCGACGGAATCATCGTTGTGTTGCGTGGCGTAAACATGAATCCGGGTGCAGACGCAGACGACATGGTGGCGGTTCGCATCTGGATCAGTCCAACAATGATCATTACTTCGCACAGGCGCCGTGTTTTATCCATTATCGATATTCGCGAAGCGCTCGCCAGCGGCACTGGCCCGAAGACAGCCGGTGAATTCCTGATCATGCTCATAGATCGGTTGTCGACTCGTATTGGTACCGTGGTGGCGAAAATCGAGGACGCACTGGAAGAAGTAGAAGAGAACCTGGCGGTCGAAAAGCTCCAGGATCTGCGCGGCAAACTGGCTGAGTATCGCCGCCAGGTCGCGTCACTACGCCGCTTTCTCGGCCCACAACGGGATGCGCTTGATCGTATTTGCAGGCAACCGGCACCCTTGATTTCAGACGCTGAGTACCTTCGACTGCGCGAGCAGGCGGATCATTTTACGCGCTATCACGAAGACCTCGAATTGGCCCGTGAACAAGCGATGGTCACGCAAGAGGAGCTCATGAACCGCGTCGTGGAAGAACAGAACAGCCGCATGTACTTGTTGTCGGTGATTGCGTCGATATTTTTGCCGCTTACTTTTGTAACAGGATTGCTTGGCATGAATGTTGGGGGGTTGCCTGGGCTGGATGATAAGAGCGCTTTCGCAATCTCTGTAATAACTATGGGCGTGCTTGGAGTGCTTTTGGTCGCGTTCTTCAAATGGAGGAAGTGGATCTGATCAGGTCCTAACCGCCGACCACGGCCGTTGATAGCTCGCCTTTCATTTCGAACATTCCCGACAGCGCGTCTAACTGGCTTTGCACCATTTTGGATACCATCTCGCGAGTACCCTTAACGCTTATGCATTCTGGCTGGCGACGCAATAATGCCCAGTCACCTGATTGGTTGAGACGCTGTAAATAACGCATATTGTTTTTGATGGCGACCAGGTAGGGGTTGCCACCGTCAAACAGAACCTCAAGGTAGCGATAGGATCTTCCGAACTGTCTTTCCAACCGGCCCTTGGTTACGTGTTCAAAAAAGTCTGGTGTCTGCTTCAGAAGGTCGACCCCTGATTTGTATCGAATCATGTAATGGCCAGGCGTTGCATTTTCGATGGCGATCCCGCCTAGTACGAATTCGCTGTATAAATAATCGCGGCACTTTTCCAGGTAGCAACGATCCGCCATTTGGGCGATAAGGTCAGCGGTACCTAACAGGTGACCGCAAACGGTGTCACGTGGATCATCAAGCTCAATTTCATTGAGATCTACTTCATAACCGGTGTAATGCACGATGATGCTGCTAATGGCGACATCTTTGGACAAGCCAATTGTTGGCAAATAGCGGCGTAAAAAATCGGCGCTGCGCGATACATGATAAAGAGTTAATTCCGCACCGTTGTTGTAGCCTCGGTCACGCTCCTTGTGGCGGATGTAACCGGAGTCGTGAAACAGCGAGGTGATAATTGCCATCTGCGCGCGCTCACCACCAATGCGCTCACTGGCCTCGGCGCTACGTTCGTAACCGACCACCAGGCGAGCGAGCGCCAGCGTCATATCCAGTGTGTGCTGCATGTCGTGGTAGGTTGTATCGCAGCCAATGTAATCCGGTAGGCGCCCAGTGAACAGGCGTTCAAAATCGTAGAAAGCAAGCCATACTTTATCGAACGAAAAACTCGGCCACGTATCTGCAAACAGGTCGTGCACAGCAGACCGCACTGCGACAGGATTACTTACCTGTACAGTATTTGTAACGTCATAGTCACTTCGGCGATCCTGTTGCATATTGTTATTCTTATGTGCCAGTTGCCGATCCGCAATTCGAGACGGATCCTGTCGATCATCGTTATTGATCATCTTCCCCGCCAGTCATAACGATTTGAAATCCAGATGAAATGTATTGACGGAAAACCATCATACACTCCGAGGTTTAGGCCAAAAAGCAGCAATTTAGACAATATGTTAAATAGAAAATTCCGCAATTACCGGCGTGTGATCTGAAGGACGGTCCCAGGCACGGGGCTCTTTGTCGATATAACTGGCTTTACAGGCCTTGCTCAACAGCTCGCTGGCCAGAATCAGATCGATGCGCAGACCCGCGTTGCGTCGAAAACCCGCCGCCCGATAATCCCACCAGCTGAAGCTCTTTTCGGGTTGTTCAAATTGCCGAAATACATCGGACAGTCCGAGGTCGAGCAATTCCTGCAGCGCGGCACGTTCTTTCGGACTACAGAGAACATCATTAACCCACTTCGCAGGATCATAAACGTCCTCGTCTTGAGGGGCGATGTTGAAGTCGCCAAGCACGGCCAGACGGGGGTATTTTTTTAACTCCGCCGCGAGAAACTTGCGCAGGGATACGAGCCAGTTCAGTTTGTAGATATATTTATCGGAATCGAGGCTTTGCCCATTGGGAATATACAGGTTGATGATGCGAACTCCGTCAATCGTGCACGCAAGGACCCGTCGTTGCGGGTCGTCGAAATTCGGCATGTCGGTTACCACTTCCGAGATTTCCTCCCGACTAAGGACCGCGACTCCGTTATAGGTCTTTTGGCCACTGGCGACCGAGTGGTAGCCAGCTTCGCTAAAAGCCTCTTGCGGGAACGCCTCGGTTGTCTGTTTGATTTCCTGCAATACCAGGACATCTGTTTCATGTGCTGCAAGCCACTCCAGGACATGCGGCAGCCGGACATTCAAAGAATTTACGTTCCAGGTAGCAATTTTCATCATCAGGAAGTGATCCCGCTTTGCTTGAGAAGCGCATCCAGCGTGGGCCTGCGGCCACGAAATGCGACATAGGCAGTCATAATATCGCGACTTCCCCCGATCTCCAGTATTTCCTGGCGGAAGCGCCTCGCGGTCGCAGAATTGAAGATGCCTTCCTCTTCAAACGCCGAGAATGCGTCAGCGGCTAATACCTCCGCCCATTTGTAGCTGTAATATCCAGCCGCATAACCTCCAGCGAAAATATGCGAAAAGCTGTGCGGCAAACGATTGTAGGCCGGATGGGAGACCACCGCGGTTTCTTTCCTGACTTCGTCGAGTAGTTTCAGTACGTTTGTTTTGCCGGGTGCGAATTCTGCATGCAGCCGAAAATCGAACAACGCCAATTCCAGTTGTCTTACCATCGCAAGGCCCGCCCCGAGGGTACGACTTTTTTCCAGTCGATCGAACAGTTCGCGAGGCAAGCTCTCACCGGTTTTGTAATGACCTGATGTTCTTTCCAGCACGTCATAACACCAGGCGAAGTTCTCAAGGAACTGGCTGGGTAATTCAACGGCATCCCATGGAACGCCATTAATTCCAGCAATGCTCGGGTAGTCGACCCGCGTAAGCAGGTGATGCAGCATGTGACCGAATTCGTGGAACAACGTCACTACTTCATCATGAGTTAATAAAGACGGGCTGCTCTCACTGGGTGGGGAAAAATTGCACACCAGATAGCCGATGGGTAGTTCGGTCTTGCCCCCAAAGCTCTTGCGAATAACGCACTCATCAACCCACGCTCCGCTGCGCTTGCCGCTACGCGCATACAGGTCGATATAGAACCCGCCGATAGTCTCGCCCTTCTCGTTACGTACGATCAGGTAGTCGACTGACTCATGCCAGCTGCCATTGCAGATTGATTTCTCGAGGCTGATATTGAAAAGCTGTCCCGCGAGCTCGAATAGACCCTGCATGACTTTGTGGGCTGGAAAATACTGCCGCAGCGCCTCATCTGATACGGCGTACTTCTGTTCTTTCAGCTTTTCGAGGTAGAAAGTGATGTCCCAGGGTTGTAGCGGCTGCCCAGCCAGCGCCTCGATCTCGGCGAGGTCAGCTACAGCTGCTGCTTTCGAGCGTTCTGCAAGTTCACGCAGAAAATCGAGTACTTCCGGAACCGTTCCGGCCATCTTGGTGGCGATGGAGTACTCAGCATAGTTATTGAAACCCACCAGCTCGGAAACTTCCTGCCGCAAAGTGAGTATGCGTTCAATATTCGCGGAGTTATCCCACTGTGGATTGTCTGCCTGATCCGACGCACGTGTCGCCCAGGCGCGATAAAAAGATTCGCGCAGCTTGCGATCTTGTGCATGGGTCATAACGGCGTGATAGTTCGGGTAGTCGAGCGTTAAACGCCAGCCTTCAAGGTTTGCTTCTCGCGCTTGAGTTGCTGCGCGAGCGACGGCTTGTTCGGGCAGGCCTTTCAGTTGGGCCTCATCGACAATGTGGAGCTGCCAGTTGTCGCTGGCATCCTGTAGTTGCTGGTCGAAGTTTGCCTGGGTTGTCGCGAGCTCCTGCACGGCCTTGCCAAATTGTTGTTTGCGATCTTCAGGTAAAGCAACGCCTGCCAGCCGAAAATCACGCAGCGCCTGTTCGACCAGACTACGCTGCGCCTCAGTGCTGCCCTCGCCGAGGGATGCCGCAATGCGCGCGAATGCATCGTGCAGATTTTTGTTTTGCGCCACCTCCGTGCCGAATGCGCTCAACACAGGAAGCGCTTCATTGTAGGCGTCGCGCCAACCACTATCGCTCGTAACCGACTGCAGGTGGCTTACGGGAGACCACACACGGGTGAGAAAGTGATTCATGTCCTCAAGCGGGACGACGAGACCGTCGAAGCTGGCATTAGCTTCGTCAGCAAGCAGCTTTTCAAGTTGTTCTCGTTGCTCAGCAATAATCCCCGAGATCGCCGGAATGACGTCGCGGGGTTGTATTTCTGCGAAACGAGGTAATGATGTGGTATCGAGTAATGGGTTTGACATAGCATTCGCGGGCAATTAATGAAGCGCAGGATGGTATCACAGCGCGGCCTTTTCTCCGTCGAATGAGGCCTGCCGATAGACGAGGAAGAATTCTTGACTGAGCAATTTGATTTGATAGTGATTGGCGGTGGCAGTGGTGGTCTGGCGCATGCGCAACGGGCAGCTGAGTATGGGCTGCGAGTCGCGGTTGTTGAAAAAGGCCGCCTGGGCGGCACTTGCGTGAATGTGGGTTGCGTTCCCAAGAAAGTCATGTGGTACGCCGCCAGCCACGCAGAACACCTGCAGCACATGGCGGACTACGGCTTTACAGTGAGCTGGGAGGACCATGACTGGGCCGGACTCAAACAACGCCGCGATGCTTACGTGGAGCGCCTGAATGGAATATACGCACGCAATCTGGACAAGCGTTCGGTACAGCACATACTGGGGCACGCGAGCTTTATAGATGCCGAAAGCATTGCGGTTGAGGGTGTGATCTATCGAGCCAGGAACTTTTCAATTGCTACCGGCGGCTATCCGCTTGTACCGGACATCCCTGGCGCCGAACATGGTATTACCTCCGACGGATTCTTTGAATTGGAAGACCGTCCACAGCGTGTTGCGCTGGTTGGTAGCGGTTATATTGCCGTTGAGCTGGCTGGAGTATTTAACGCGCTTGGCAGCGATACAACGGTGATCGTTCGCAAAGATAAAGTATTACGTGACTTCGATACCATGCTGTCGGCTGAGCTGCAGGCGGCGATGACCAAAAGCGGCATGCAGCTGGTGACGGGTGC
Source organism: Woeseiaceae bacterium (assembly GCA_024640365.1). Lineage (GTDB taxonomy): Bacteria > Pseudomonadota > Gammaproteobacteria > Steroidobacterales > Woeseiaceae > JAHEFE01. The sequence continues at coordinate 19,235 of JAHEFE010000019.1, forward strand.
GATACCGGCGAGCTTGCAAAAAAGTAGTGATGGTCTGCGACTGACGACGGTTGACGGTCGCAACATTGGGCCTTTCGACGCGGTTGTATGGGCAATTGGTCGTGGTGCCAATACGGACGGACTGAATCTCACTGTAACCGGTCTGGTTACAGATGCGGACGGCTTCATACCCGTGGATGACTACCAGATAACCAACGTGCCGAACATTACTGCGATTGGTGATGTGACCGGGCGCGACGCGCTTACCCCGGTTGCGATTGCAGCGGGCAGGCGGCTGGCTGACCGGTTGTATGGCGATAAACCAGGGCGGCATCTGGAGTATCGATGCATCCCAACGGTGATTTTTACGCACCCGCCTATTGGCACCGTCGGCATGACAGAAAGTGAGGCGCGGGACGCGCATGGCGATGCCGTTCGTATTTACGAGTCTGACTTTACGGGAATGTATTACGCGTTGGGTGAAAAGAAGCAGCGCAGTTCAATGAAACTGATTGTTGTTGGTGCTGATGAACGAATTGTCGGTTGTCACATCATTGGGGAAGGCGCGGACGAAATGTTGCAAGGCTTTGCCGTTGCCATCCGCATGGGCGCCACGAAGAAAGACTTTGATGATACGGTCGCGATCCACCCGACCAGCGCAGAGGAGCTGGTTACGTTGCGCTGATTTTCAGCTGCTTCAATACCGAAGCCGTATTGGGGCGCACGCCGCGCCATATCTCAAACGAGTCCGCGGCTTGTTCGACCAGCATGCCCCAGCCCATTACAGACTTTCCGGCCCCATGCTCGTGGGCCCAAAGGCTGAAAGGCGTGGGCGTCAGACCATAGGACAAGTCATAGCAAATCGTTTCACTGTTAATTGCTGCGGCAGGATAGGGCGGCGCTTGTCCTTTCAATCCCGCTGAGGTGGCGTTGATAACAAGGTGCCAAGGTCGATCAGTTGGAACATCGTCAAAACGGCAGGCGGCGACCGCGGCGACCGCGGCGCCCTCAGGCGCGGCCTCTACCAGTGCCTGTGCTTTTTCAATCGTGCGATTGGCGATCATGATTCTGGCAGGTTGCAGCCCCAGCAATGGATGCAGTATGCCGCGTGTAGCACCACCGGCACCGAGGATTAGAATGTTGCAGCCCTTGACGTGCAACTGAAGGTTGTGCACAAGGTCTTGAACCAGGCCTGAGCCGTCAGTGTTATCGCCGTAAATTTCGTCGTGCTTAATAACCAGCGTATTGACTGCACCTGCTTTCGCGGCCCGGTCGCTGAGGTGATCAACCAACTCTGCGACTTTGCTCTTGTGTGGAACCGTTACGTTCAAGCCCTTGATTCCCTGGGTCTGGTACATGCGAATACAAGTTGCCAGTTCGAAAGGGGCCACCTTATACAGGTCGTATTGGATTGGATGCCCGGTTTGCAAGGCAAAGAGCCGGTGAATTACAGGCGAGCGGCTGTGCGATATCGGATAACCAATGACACCGTATTTGTCAATCTCGCCGTACTCTCCCAACATTCAGCTACCCTGTTCAGGCGCGCGCCCACGTGATTCGCAGTTTAACGCGAAAGTGGGCTTCTGACACTGGTGGTTGCAGATTACTCCGCTAGCCAGGTGGCGGCTTCAATGGCCGAATAAGTCAGAATCGCTGATGCTCCGGCACGTTTGATGCTCAGTAGAGATTCGAGCACGGTCGCGCGATTATCGAGCCAGCCGTTCTGTGCCGCCGCCTTGATCATCGAATACTCCCCGCTGACCTGGTAGGCGAACGTAGGGACCTGGAATTCCTCCCGAACGCGACGAATGATGTCCAGGTACGGCAGGCCGGGCTTGACCATGACGAAGTCGGCGCCCTCAGCGAGGTCGAGAGCGACTTCGCGCAACGCCTCATCGGTGTTGGCCGGGTTCATCTGATAATTGCGCTTGTCGCCGCCGCCAAGGTTGGCGGTGGAGCCAACCGCGTCGCGAAAAGGCCCGTAGTAACACGACGCGTATTTCGCGGCATAGGACAAAATGACGGTATTGCTGAATCCGGCATTTTCCAGTGCGCTGCGAATTGCGCCGATGCGACCATCCATCATGTCCGAAGGCGCAACGATATCCACGCCAGCTTTCGCATGGGAAACAGCCTGGCTAACGAGTGCCGCGACAGTAACGTCGTTGAGAACATAGCCGGACTCGTCAATGATGCCGTCCTGACCGTGTGTTGTGTAAGGATCCAGAGCAACGTCGCTCATGATGGCTAGTTCGGGAAAGCGCTTCTTGACGGCCATAATTGTGCGTTGTACCAGGCCGTCTGGATTTGCCGACTCGCCGCCGTCGAGGCTTTTCTTGTCCGCGTCAATGACGGGAAAAAGCGCAATAGCAGGGATGCCGAGCGCAACCACCTGTTCCAGGTGTTGTAAAAGGCCGTCTATGCTGCGGCGAGAAATACCCGGCATTGAGGGCACGGCTTCCTCTCTCCCTTTGCCATCAAGAACGAATACCGGATAGATAAAGTCTGCCGCTGACAGAGTTGTTTCGGCCACCAATCGACGAAGCGCATCCGTGCGACGGCCGCGACGCAGGCGGGTAGCGGGAAATTGTCCAGATCTGTTTTTACTCATAATAATTAGCCATTAATATTCCATTACTTGGATTTTCCCTGTATTCAGGTAGGGTTTCCACGAATAACGCACATATTTGCGTTGAGACGGTAATATTTTTCCAGCTTATCGGGTCATCTTCTATGAGTAGCGATACTTATGCTCGCAACCAGCGTGAGCGTTTTACAGAAATTGCGCACGAGTTACACCCGGATCTCTTTCGTTATGCGGTCTGGCTCAGTCGGGACAAGGCAATTGCTGAAGACGTCGTGCAGGAGGCGCTGATACGTGCCTGGCGGTCTTTTGCATCGTTGCGCGATGATGCGGCGGCAAAACCATGGTTGCTGACTATCGTTCGGCGCGAAAACGCGCGTTATTTTGAGCGCCGCAAACTGGAGTCGGTGGATATTGATGACCTGACCCCAGCACAATCGGCGTTGCTGGCTACCGGGCATAACACTGATATCGATGACTTGCGCAGGGCAATTTTTCAGTTGCAAGACGATTATCGGGAACCGCTAGTGCTGCAGGTCTTGATGGGCTACAGCAGCGCAGAGATTGCGGAGCATATGGGCATCAAGACCGGTGCAGTGTTAACGAGATTACACCGCGCGCGCCAACAACTTGTAGAGCGGTTTGGCGAGAGCGCAATTACAGAGACTTTAAAACCATGAACTGTGATGAATTTAGACAAGCTGTAGCTGAGGACCCGGCGGGTGGTTTTGCCGGTGAGCCTGAGCACGCCGCGGATTGTGCTGAATGTCGCGCTTATCGGTCTCGGTTGCAGCGCTTTGACAATCAAATTCTAGGCGCGCTGGAAGTTGCCGTGCCTGCGCTGAAATTGCCGGATTTAGCGGATACGGTCGTGCCGCTCACCAGGCAAAGAATCTGGCGCAACCCCGTATGGCTTGGCCTTGCCGCGAGTGTTGCTTTGCTGGCGGTGTTCGCTATTAACTGGTTGCAAATTGGCGCTTCGCCGCAATCGTTGACCGAGCAGATTATTGCTCACCTGGACCATGAACCAGGTGCCCTGGTGGTTACAGACGTCGCGATTTCTGACCGTCGCTTTGCCGCGGTGGCCCGGCCGGCGTTGGTCGACATGGATCGCAGCATTGGACTCATTAGTTACGCGATGAGTTGCAAAATTAATGGCCACGAAGTTCCGCACCTCGTTGTCCAGGGGGCGAAAGGCCCAATCACTATTCTGTTAATGCCAGAAGAGTTCGTTGCGGCGGCAACTGCCATTGAGGGTGCCTCGATAGCAGGCATGATTTTGCCGGTTGGCAAAGGCAGCATCGCTATCATCGGTACGCGTGGGGAAGCGCTGGAACATTGGCATCAGCAGGTGCTCGAAAAAGTACACTGGAAAACCTGAACACTGAATTAACTAATGCCCACTCTGGGCAATCAATAACCTGGCAGGAGATATACATGTCTAAAAAACACTTGGCAAAACCCATCGCTGTTGCAGTAGGAGCGGCGCTGGCGAGTTCTTTTTTCGCGGCAGGTGCCGCGCATGCTGAAACAGGAGCAAGTCCGTTTGCAATGACGCACTTGAGCGCTGGCTACTTACTGGGCGCAGCTGGCGGGGACCAGGAAAAGGGTAGCGAAGGCAAATGCGGCGGCGATAAAGCCAAAGAAGCTGAGGGTAAGTGCGGCGAAAATATGGCCAAGCATGCTGAAGGCAAATGTGGCGAGGGTAAATGCGGCGAAGGCAAGTGCGGAGCTGACAAAGCCAAGGGTGCTGAAGGTAAGTGCGGCGAAGGCAAGTGCGGAGCTGACAAAGCCAAGGGCGCTGAAGGTAAGTGCGGCGAAGGCAAAGCTAAAGATGCTGAAGGCAAGTGCGGCGCCGAAAAAGCGAAAGACGCCGAAGGTAAGTGCGGTGCTGAAAAAGCACAGGACCACAACTCCAGTCGTTCTAATAAAACGAGCTCATAGGACGTTAGTTAATTCTGACGCGCCAGACATCATGGCCTTTTAGTACGGGCCTGATGCCAGGCGACTCGCAGTGAAGAGCCCGCGAAATTCGCGGGCTTTTTTTATGATTGCCCCAAAAACGCGTGTAAAGGCCTAGCGCCGAAGCTGCTAGAATTCCCTTCCTGGGATTTTTGTTTCGCGGAGTCATTAATAATGATGGCAACCAAAAAAAGATGCGATTGGGCTGGCACGTCCAGTGATTCGTACATCAACTACCATGATCAGGAATGGGGTGTCCCCGTTCGCGATGATAAAAAACAGTTCGAGTTCCTGGTGCTGGAAAGTGCTCAGGCAGGGCTAAGTTGGTCAACAATATTGAACAAGCGTGATGGCTATCGCCGCTTGTTTGCTGACTTTGATGTCAACAAAGTTGCCCGCTTTACCGAAAAGCGCATTGAAAAAATGTTGCTGGATCCGGGCATTGTCAGAAATCGCCTGAAGGTGAATGCGGCCGTTAGTAACGCGCAGGCGTTTCTGAAGGTTCAGGAAGAATTCGATGGGTTCAGTAATTACATCTGGAGCTTCGTTGGCGACAAGCCACTGCAACATCGCCGCAAGAGCCAATCGGAGGTGCCCGCCACGTCGCCAGAGTCCGATGCGTTAAGCAAGGACCTCAAAAAGCGCGGCTTCAAGTTTGTTGGCAGTACAATAATTTATGCGCACATGCAGGCGACTGGTATGGTCAATGATCATCTCGTCAGCTGTTTCAGGCATGGCGAATGCAAAGCAATGGCATAAGCGCTATTGCAGCCACGCAACGACAGCGAGGCCGGCGAAACTGCCGATTACATAGCCAAGACAGCCAAGTAGCACAGCAGGAATAATCAAGGTTCGCCAGCCGAGAGCGGCCCCAAGTGCGGGCGCAGCTGATGGGCCACTTATACACATGGCTGATGCCATTAACATTTCTGCGATATCGAGCTTGAACAGCTTGCCGATGGCGAGTAGCAGCGTCATGTGGACCGTAATAATGATTGCCGCGAAGACGAAGAGTATGGGTGCCATTTGAACCAGTAACCAGATGTCGCAGGTCGCGCCGATTCCGGCCAGGAAAATAAACATTAGCGCATTGCCGGCTTCATCGTAGCCGGATAGCTTGGCAACTTGATTGGGTAACAAACTGCCGAACAGAACTGCCAACACTGTAATCGCAAGGATGCTGAATTGCGGAGCGCCGGCGATTGTCGCGACCCATGTTCCGATTGCCGCGATCGCAAAAGCAGTGGCCAGTGACATTAACAGCCCGGCCAAATCGAGGTTGGCAACGGTATGACGGCCCAGGTCGACGCTCATATCTACAGGTGCAGCATCTTCGATATGTTTGCTGGCGAAGCGGCGGCTTATCCAGCCAACCCCCGGTAAAAAAATGATTAGCAGAAAGTGCAGGTTGGTTGCCACATTGTCGGCCGCGACGGCGGCCGTAAGCATGCTGCTTTCGCGGAACCCCGTTGCTTCAGCAACGGCTGCAAAGTTTAGTGAGCCACCAATGTATGTTCCGGTGAAAATGCCGGCCAGTTGTGGCTCCGCCGCGCCAAGATCCAGTAGCCAGGTGCCTGCGATGACGCCGATTACTACAGTGACGCTGCCGATTAGAAATGCAATCAACATCGGCCCGGTTTCTCGCAAAATCTTTCCGAGGTTTGCCTTGAATAAAAGCAGGGGTATGGCGATAGGAACCAGATAATCCCAGGTTAAATCGTAAACGGGTGCTGCCGTTGGCAGGATGCGAAGGTTGGCCAGAACGATCGCTGCAGTCATTAGTAACATGACGCCCGAGTATTTTCGGCCCCAGTGAAAACGCTCGCACCAGAAACCAAAAGCAGCGAGCCCGATTAATGCGGCCCACAAAGCAAAGTCTTGTTCAGGACCGATGAGCGGCAGCGTCATACTATTCTCCCCCAAACCTTGTCGTTGTTATCCAACGCGAACTGCACGCGCTAGTGAGACTAGTTTCTGATTTGTATGACAGTAAGCCCGGCCAGCCCCATCGGCGTGTTGTGCGAAATGCCACCGAGATAAATTGAGTCAGCTTCAAGCGTGGTCCAGTTAACGGTCACTGTTTCAGTGGCACCAGCACCGACCAGAGAGGGAGCGTCGACAGTCATGTTGCCGCGGTTATCTATGAGGCCAAATGCCCAGCCAAATAGCTGGTAGTTGGCGCCTGGTCCCCCGGCCACCGGGTCCGCCTCAAAGCCGTGCACGAGCACCGCGTAACGACCCGCGCTGGGGAGCGCCTGACTGAACTCCTCGTTGGAGGTAAGTTCGCCGCTCTCGCCGATCTTGACGCAGTTGACGTTATCGGCGCAGTAATAAACATATAAATCCAGATCGTCATTGCCGTCCGTGAATTCATCAAACAGGGCAAAGCGCATATAGAGCTGGTTGGCAGGGACGTCGATCAGGTGCGCCGTCACGCCGTTGGTGTTTCTAAACGTAAATGTCCTATCCGGGTCCTGGTCAACGAAGCCATTGACTACCAGGGGTTTGCGTAGCCCGTGGATGCCCGCGGTGTAGTTGCCACTATAGCCAAACTCGACTGGAAAGCTGAGCGTGCCACTGCCGCCGAATGACTTGAGTTCTTCAGGCGCCGTTAGAGCCACGGGTCGGGTTGCGATTGGCATATAAACGGAATGATTTTCGCTTTGCCAGGTTAGCGAGCCGAACTGCCAGTAATTCATAGCGCCACCTCCATAAGTAAAGGTGACATCGAAGCTTTCTGTTTGTCCTGGCGCGACCGATAAAGTGCTCGGCGTAACGGCTACATTGACTCCGGCAGGGGCCACGACGTTAGCGGTATACGTTTCCGCCGTATTACCCGGATTGCTCACGCGACGCGTAACGCTTCGATTATTGGCTAATCGTGACAACGAGATAGAAGGCAGGTTGAAGTCGGCTGCCTGTAGAGACCAGCCGGCGGCGACCAGCTGGTCGCAGCGAGCGGCATCAACGCCCGTAGACTCAACGCCGCAGGCGAATGCATCGTAATCATCAGCACCGGCATCGAAGACAAGGCCCGGATCCGTGGCCAGGTTTGGTTTGATGTGGCCGCTGCCAAAATCAAAAGGGATCGCATCATTCTCGCCATCCGGCTGAAATACGTCCTGATAGGCGGTGGTCATGAGTGCTGATTTGATCGTTGCGGGACTCCACTCAGGATGCGCTTCAAGCAAGAGCGCCGCGACACCTGCTACGTGTGGTGCTGCCATCGAAGTTCCGCTCTGGTAAGCAAAGCTCTCACCACTGACGGAGTTCGCGGTATCCGGTGAAAACCCAGCGAGGATATTAATGCCCGGCGCGGTGACGTCCGGTTTTAGAATGTCCTTCACGGGGCCCGGCCCGCGCGATGAAAACGATCCCATGATATTGCCGGTTTCGTTTTTGGTGAGGAAAAACCCTTTATCCAGAACCACGTCTACTGTGTTGTTGGCATCGATCTCGCTAACCAGCAAGTTGCCGTCGGCCTGGCCGATCATTAGTGCCGGTATGTCAATGAAAGCGCCATTTCCGGTCATGACGATGGGGTCGCCAGCGATGTTGAAAACCACAACGGCAATTGCGCCGGCATCCTCCGCATGGCCAATTTTGGTTTCGAATAAACAGCCACCACGCTCAATGAGCGCGATCTGACCAGATACTTCATTGCCGTTCACCAGAGGCTCGCAGGCATCCATTCGCGAGCCGCTTGCGCCGTTGTCGAACGTTACGTCATTGTCGTCGACGAGAATCAGGCTGCCTTCAATGGGGTCACGATCTTGCAGCGGCGGCGTAAAATTTGCTTCGCGCACGGCGTACTTGCCGGCAACAGAGGGCGGGGCCGAAACCTGCATCGCTTCCAGTGAATGCTGTCCATCGCGACTCGAGGCCGCGACGGTCATCACCCAGGGACTGCCGGCGGGCGAACCAATAGTGGTCAGGTTTGGGCCATCGTTACCGGCCGAGACGGCGGTGAATATGCCAGCTTTCGCGGCAGCCATCAGGGCGACATCATCCGCAGTGATTACAGTAGAAAGGCTGTTACCCACAGAGAAATTAATGATGTCGACGCCATCGCCAACGGCAGCGTCGATCGCTTGGGTAAGATCGGAGGTATTGCAGCTGGCACGAATATCACCGGGCCGTACCCAACACGCTTTGTACGCGGCGACACGGGCACGCGGGGCCATACCCTCGATGCGTCCGAGGTAAGTGCCATAGCTTGAGGCGCTTACTCGATTGCCCGCGGCAATCGTTGCAGTATGTGTGCCGTGGCCGGCAGCATCGCGAGCGGAGAGAAACTCACCACTATCAATTATCCCGGTTTCCAACGCACCGGTATTGAAATACCGCGCGCCTATCAGCTTGTTGTTGCAGTCCGTCTCCAAAAACTGCTCGCCTGCTTCGCAACTGCCCAGCCAGTTTTCCGGTGGTTCGAAAACGACCTTGTCATCTGCTCTGTTATAACGCGCGCATAGCCATTTGCCCAGGATGCTGCTTGCGGCCCAGTTGCTTTGACACAATTGCGGTGCGTCCGCCTTGACGGTGTCAGTCAGGGATGGGTGCTCGGGTGTAATGCCACTATCGATGACGCCAATGATGATGTTTTCGCCATCGAGGCCCAGAGCGCCGCGCAAACCGACGCCAGACTCAAACAAACCAAGAAACTCCGGGCTGTAATTTGTTTGCAGCGGTCGGATTTCATCTTCCCAGACGGCTTTCACTTCAGCCAGGTGTTCAAGCTTGTGCGCCTGGGCCGGCGTCATAGCCGCCGCGAAACCGTTTAGGCTATAGCGGTAGCTATAAATTTTTCGAACGCCGCCACCGGCCTTTCCCAGGACCCTTTCCTGCTCAAGCGAGATTTGCTGTGCGTATTGTTGCGACGAGGGATTGTTCTTGTTGAAGGACTGACGTTGGCCGGGCTTCGTGCTCACAAAATTCGCTTGCATTGCCGCCTGCTGTTCGGCGACGGCGGGAGTGCGTAATTGCACGATATACACTCGCGGTGCTTCGGCATTACCGTACTCGTCGGAGTATCGAATGCCACTCGTATCACTGGATGCGCGCAGTTCACTTTCGTTATCTGCGAAAGCGGCGCTGGCGAATACCAGTGAGGCGAAAATAATGAGTGGAGTTCGTATCAAGGCGTTTCCAGAGCCGGCGGCCACCAGCTATCAGGCCAGGAATGTATTTAGCCGATTATTCCAGCGAGCAACTCATGTCTTGGCCGCAGCACATCGGCGATTTGATTTTGCCGTGGCCGTTAGGACATTTTGAAATCTGTACGGAAGACCCGTCGTCCTTCTTGATCGCGTCATTCTCAAGGGGGGAATCGCAGTGGGCGCAGGTTGCGTTTACGGCCATGCCGCATTTTTTACATTCATAAGTAGCCATGTTTTTTTCCTTTCGGGCGGGGTACGCTCCAAGTCTAGTACAGAGATCAAGAATACCGCATTCTAGCTTGGTTCGAAGCGCCGGTTGCTAATAATTGGCGGGAACTGGGTGTCTGCGAGGGTCAAATTCGAGGCTCCCCATCCGCATAGGCGATGTTTTGGGTGTGCGTGTAGCGGGGAAAGACGGCCGTCTCGACAAACCGAGGCGCAAAAGTGTATGGCCGACCGGGAAGTTCCCCATTTTGACTTCATCAGAGTAACCTCAGGGTAACATCCGCTCCGCCTCAGGCAGCCGCGTTGCTCACGCTCCATGATTAAACCTCGGAATAACGAGTTGGAGCAGAAAAATGACTGAGCAGACAATAAGCCAAAATATTGAGACGAGCGTTCTGGTGATGGGTGCCGTGTACGCGTTCTCTTTCATTAACGGGATAATCTGGTTGGCAGAGCGGACCGGCTTCTATTTCTGCTAAGTGAAAGAGGCCCGCGACCCAACAGGCTGATGTAAGGGCATGATGGGTTGGCGACTGCCAATGGCTTTACGGACAATGTTTTACAATTGTTTCAATTGGGTAGGGGTATGTGATGCGACTATTGAAGACACTGACTGGCGCAGCGAAATGGTTCGGGTTGGGCATCTTGTGGGCAATGATTTTGGTGCTCCATCCGAATGTCCAACTTGATAACTGTACCGTGACGGAGGCTTTGCAGGCGCTTCTTCCCTGGACTGATGATTTGGGCAAGACCTGCATGTTCAGCGCCGGGGTTGCGACACCGTTTCTCAATTTCTCCGAAAACGGGGATGTTTCATGGGGCTGGACCTGGTTTGAGCTGGTGTGGCACCTGGCTCTGTGGGCGCTTTCCATGGCCGCGACCTGTTTTAGTTTAGAAGTTTGGCGTAAACGCAGAGCGCGCCAAAAATCTGTTTAAGCTTTCTGCGCGTAGCTGTTGCGCGTAAACTTGAATACAAATTCTTGTTGAGGCGCAGAGAATGAAATATCGACATCTTGGTAAAGCGGGCATTCAGGTCAGCGAACTCTCTTTTGGCTCCTGGGTTACTTTTCATACTCAGTCTGGTATCGAAGATGCGGTGACCATGATGGCCGCGGCTTACGACGCCGGCGTCAATTTCTTTGATAACGCCGAAGCCTACGCGGCCGGTAAGTCTGAGGAAATCATGGGCGCCGCGATCAAGCGCCTCGGCTGGCGCCGTGGCAGCTACCTCGTTTCGACGAAGCTTTTTTGGGGGCTTCACAACAGCCCCAATGAGCGTAACACCCTTAATCGTAAGTACCTTATTGAAGCGACAAACGCGTCTTTGCAACGGCTTGATCTCGAATATGTCGACATCCTGTTCTGTCATCGCGCCGACCCAAACACGCCAATCGAAGAAACCGTCTGGGCGATGCACAACATCATCGAAAGCGGCAAAGCGTTGTATTGGGGCACCTCGGAGTGGGAGGCTGCCGAAGTTATTGCCGCGATTGAAATAGCCGAACGCCATCACCTGCATAAGCCCGTCGCCGAACAGCCCGTCTACAATCTTTTCGAACGCCATCGCTTTGCTCCAGCGTACCAGCGCGTCTACGAAGACTACGGCTATGGCTCCACGACCTGGAGTCCACTCGCGTCCGGCCTGTTAACGGGTAAGTACCAATCGGGCATTCCAGAAGGGAGTCGTGGATCGCTGGAAAGTCTCTCCTGGCTACAAAAGCACCTGACTAATAAAGACCGGCTCGCACAAGTTGCAAGGCTTGAGCCTATTGCCAAACAGATGGGGGCAACACTCGCTCAGTTTTCACTTGCCTGGTGCTTGCAGAACGAGCAAGTCAGCACCGTGCTAACCGGTGCGAGTCGAGTTGAACAGGTTCACGAAAATATGAAAGCGATGGAGTTTGTGGACAAGTTTACGCCTGATGTCCTCGAAGAAATTGAGAAGATATTTGGCAAGAAATAGTTAGCAGGGCCCAAGACTGGTCTTAGATGGCAGGGCTTTGTGTATTCCGCGAACATCAAACGGAATCTCAATTGACAGGTTACCGGGGGACTGAGGAATGCGACGTCTTGTCATTGTTTTTTCCGCACTTGCGACTGTTGTTTGTGGCGGTTGTGTAGCAAGAGAGGCGGCGACTACTGGAATCGATGCGGTCGGAGATATTTTTCTGGCGGAAGGCGTAACCGCAACGTTGGTCGTTGCATCAGTCGATGGCCATATCGTCATTACCCACAATGCGGAGCGGTCGGTGCTGCGTTTCTCGCCCGCGTCGACCTTTAAGATTCCAAATACGTTGATTGCTCTGGATTCGGGTATTGTCGATTCCAGGTCGTCCATATTCACCTGGGACGGCGTCGACCGAGGAATAGAAAGTTGGAATAGAGACCAGACACTGGCGACCGCATTCAAGGTCTCGTGCGTGTGGTGCTATCAAGAAATTGCCAGAAAAGTGGGCGCCGAAAAATATACAGAAGAGCTTGCCGCACTTGACTACGGCAACCAATCCATCGGCGGCCAGGTCGATTCTTTTTGGCTGGACGGCAGCCTCAAAATTTCGGCCGTTGAACAGATAGCTTTCCTCAGACGGCTTTATAACCATGAGCTTCCATTCCAGGCGGAGCATATCGAGATTTTGCGGCAGATAATGGTTACACGCGCCACAGAGCAGTACACTATTTACGCCAAGACCGGCTGGGCCACAACCAGTCCTCAGGTCGCCTGGTATGTGGGGTTCGTAGAGTCAGCGAAAGGGCCGTGGCTATTCGCAATGAATATGCGCGTTGATCGGCCGGAGCAGGCAAAGCTTCGCGAGGAGCTCTCACTCAGGTCATTGCGAGCCCTGGGAATAATATGATCCGGAGAACGAGCGGGGTCCGCAAAATACCCGCGAACGGAGAACAGGCACCATCCGGATGTTAGACTGACGGTGGGCCGCCATCCAGACGACTCGCGTTTTACAGAATTTTGATTTGAAGGAGCTAAAAAGCCAATGCTTATCGACAAAGGCACAAAACTGCACATTGTTTATCGGGCTCTCTACGAAGATTCAACGCGACGGCACTTTCTGGGCGAAGTCATGGAGTGTGATGGCGTAGTCTGTCTCTTGCAGGGCTATGCGTTTGTGCATGATACAAAGCTGGGAACATACAAGCGCAAGCCGGAAAAGCGCAAAACCGTTATCGATCTCGCGGAGAGTGGCTATGTTGTCAATATCATTGATTCGAATGTTGAGATTGACGAGGTAAGCTACAAGTATCTGCAAAGCGCTGGCATGGTTGCGACAGACGGCAAGAATTTCTCGCTGGATATTAATGAATTCGGACAGCGGAGTTAGGGGCAGCTGTTATTGACGAGTGAGGTTGCAGGTTGTACTACGCTAACTTTGCGCCGTTCGGTAGAACCATGTCGACTGTCGCGAGGACGACATTGCCATCGTCGCGGTGCAGACCTGTAATCAGGCACTCCGACATAAACGGGCCAATTTGTTTCGGAGGAAAATTTACGACTCCCAGTACCTGTTTACCGAGCAGCGATTCCTTCGTATACAGCTCGGTGACTTGAGCGCTCGATTTCTTGATACCGATCTCTGTACCGAAGTCGACAGTCAGTTTGAACGCTGGCCGTTTGGCCTCCACGAAATCTTGTACATCGATAATCGTGCCGACTCGAATATCCACTTTCTGAAAGTCAGCCCATTTGATATCTGGCATCGTGCAGTTCTCTTTCTATTTTGTTAGAGGGGTTGTCAAATGAACGGTGCTGAATTTTGAGGCCCGAGCAAATATTTAGCTCAATTACGGCGACCTTTCCTCACAACACGATTCGTTGACGCAGGGTTTTTCGCGAGAGCTGTCGCCGGCCGGATCGGCCGCTGCACCAGGTTTCCGCCACAATTCGGGCAAACGTTATGCAGGATGTTTTCCGCACAGGTCTTACAAAACGTACACTCGAAACTGCAAATCAGCGCTTCCATCGAATCGTGCGGAAGATCTCTGTCGCAGTACTCACAGTTTGGCCTGAGCTCCAGCATGTATGCCTCCATTTAGGAAGCGCAAAGCGCGTGGTTAATGTGCAAAAAGTTTTGTGGGATCTGCGAAACTCTTGAACTCCAGCGCGTTGCCGCTGGGATCTCTGAGAAATAATGTAGCTTGCTCGCCGACCTCACCCTGAAATCGAATTTTTGGTTTGACCAGAAATTGAGCACCGGCATCGGTGAGCCGAGCCGCAAGCGCCTCCCAGTCTTGCATATCGAGCACCACGCCAAAATGACGCGCAGGAATAGCGTCCCCGTCGACTGGATTGGTGCCTATGGTTAGCTCGTAATTATCAACCAAATGCAACGTTACCTGGTGGCCGAGAAAATTAAGATCGAGCCAGCGCTCGTCTTCACGACCCGTGTCGCAACCGAGCAGGCCGCAGTAAAACTCACGCGAGGCCTCGAGGTCAGCAACCGGAAGGGCGAGATGAAAAGGTCTGAGGCCGCTCATAAAATTCTCCGCTGGTGCTTAATGTTCCGCGAGCCAGTCGCGTGGTACGAGATAGTAGCTCGTGAGCTCTTCTTCTCGTGAACCTGGTTTCGCATGCCAATCGTATTCCCAGCGAACTCGCGGTGGTAGGGACATCAAAATCGATTCGGTTCGCCCGCCCGACTGAATACCGAACAAGGTACCGCGGTCATATAGCAGGTTGAACTCAACGTAACGTCCACGACGATAAAGCTGGAACTCGCGTTCACGCTCGCCGTATTCGTCATTGCGATGCGCCTCGACTGTCGGCAAATAGGCTGGCAAGAAGTGAGCTGCTGCGGATTTGGTGAAGGCAAGGCAGTGTTCGAAGCCGCCTTCATTCAAATCGTCAAAGAACAGCCCGCCCACACCACGAGGTTCATTGCGGTGTTTCAGATAAAAATACTCGTCACACCACTTCTTATAGCGAGGATAAACGTCGTCTCCGAAAGGGATGCACGCAGCGCGTGCAGTGTGATGCCAATGCACAATGTCTTCGGGAAACGCGTAGTAAGGGGTCAGGTCAAAACCGCCGCCGAACCACCAGATAGGTTCTACGGATTCGCTTTCGGCCACAAAGAAACGAAAGTTGGCATGCGTTGTAGGTATGTACGGATTCCGTGGGTGCAGTACCAACGACACGCCCATCGCTTGAAACTTTCGACCGGCGAGCTCGGGTCTGCTTTTCGTAGCGGAGGGTGGCATTTGTTCCCCAAACACATGTGAAAAACTGACACCCGCCTGTTCGAATACGCCTCCATCAATTAAAACTCGGCTTTCGCCACCACCACCACCGGCTCGTTGCCATGCGTCGCGACGGAATTTCGCTTTGCCGTCGACCTCTTCGAGAGCCGAAACGATTTCATTTTGGAGGTGGCGCAAAAATTGCTCAACCTGATTAATTGATGTCGCGAAGTTACTCATGTTGCTCCTGGTCGTAGGACTTTCCCGCTTTGCAGGTCACGAATCTCTGAGGCGCCGCCCGTGCCCGTTTTGCCCGGCACAAAATAATCGACAAGCTCGTGGAACTGGCGTCGCAGTATGAATTGATTACGAGCGGGTGGCCGGCCTGACTTATTAGCACTGGTTGATACCAGTGGAGCCGCTGCGGCCTCGCACAAAGCCTTCGCCACCGGGTGCGCGGTCAAGCGCATGGCTATGGTCTGGTGAGCGCCGCGAATCCAGAAAGGCACCTCTGGCGATGCCGGCAGCAGCCAGGTAACCGGCTTTTCAAGAGTGCACTTGAGTCGCTCAGGATCAAGATCGTCGGGAAGGACTGCCCAGCCATCCAGCTGCTCTACGTTTGCTGCGATCAATACCAGACCGGCGGCGGCGCTGCGACCTTTGATGGCCAAAATCCGTTCGACCGCTCGCTGTGAGTCGGGTAAACAGCCGAAACCGAATACCCCCTCTGTTGGGTAAGCGATTATGCCGCCTTCGTTCATTATGGCGACCGCTTTGGCAATTGGCATAGACAAAATCATGCTGCTACGCAGCCTCGCTCATTGCGACAATCAGGTCTCGTTGTCAGCAGCAGGTTTCTTCTTTGCTGCTTTCTTCTTGGTAACCTTTTTCTTGGCTACTTTTTTCTTTGTGGCTTTCTTCTTGGTCTTCTTTTTAGCCTTTTTCTTGGCTGGTTTCTTTTTGGCAGCCTTCTTGTCTGCCGCTTTGCTGGTCTTCTTTTTGCTGCCGCGTTTGCCGCGCACTGGGGCCGCAGCCAACAATTCCTTACACTCTTCGAGCGTTAGGCTGGTGGGTTCGCGATCTTTCGGAATGCGTGCGTTTTTGGCTTTGTCGGTAATATACGGACCATAACGTCCATTTAGAACCTGAATGCCGTCTTCGACGAAATCCTGAATGATGCGATTGGCGTCTTCGATTTTTTTCTCTTCGATTAATTCGAGTGCGCGCGGTAGCGTGATCGTGTAAGGGTCGTCCTCACCACGAATAGAAACGTATTTATCACCATAGCGTACATAGGGACCAAAGCGGCCAACGCTGGCAGAAACGGATAGGCCATCTTCGGTCTTGCCAAGTTTGCGTGGCAGTTTGAAAAGCTCCAGCGCTTCTTCCAAAGAAACATCGTTCATTTTCTGGCCCGGGCGCAGGCCTGCAAATTTCGGTTTTTCTTCGTCATCCTTGGTGCCGATCTGTACGAAAGGACCGAAGCGGCCCATACGTACTGAAACCGGCTTACCGCTTTTTGGGTCTGTTCCAAGCTCGCGAGCCTGGGCGACTTGCTCACGGGTAACGTTTTCTTCCTTGTGGTCGACCAGGTCAGAAAAGGGCTTCCAAAAGCCCTCCAGCAACGGAATCCATTCCTTGTCTCCAAGCGATACGGCATCGAGGTCATCTTCCAGACGAGCGGTGAAGTCGTAATCAACGTACTGCGTGAAATGCTCGGTCAGGAAGCCGTTCACGATACGTCCGATGTCGGTAGGTATGAAGCGCTTGCCATCCATCTCGACGTATTCGCGATTTTTCAGTGTCGAAATAATGTTGGCGTAGGTTGATGGGCGACCAATGCCATACTCTTCAAGAACCTTGACGAGGCTGGCTTCCGTGAAGCGTGGTGGTGGCTCGGTGAAGTGCTGTTCGGGCCGCAGTTTATCGAGACTGATTTTGTCGCCTTCGTTGATGTCGGGCAGGATGCGGTCGTTCTCGTCTTCGCCGTTATCGTCCTTACCTTCTTTATAGACGGCCATGAAGCCAGGCTTGACGAGTATTGAGCCGTTGGCGCGGAAGCGGTGGCCTTTCGGACTATCTGGTCCGGCAGCCAATTCAAGTTTGACCGTGTCAAAAATGGCAAAGGCCATCTGACAAGCCATCGTCCGTTGCCAGATCAGGGTGTAGAGCTTGATTTGATCTTCGTCGAGCAAGCCACGCAGTGATTCCGGCGTACGTGCGGCAGAAGTCGGCCGTATCGCTTCGTGCGCTTCCTGAGCATTTTTTGCTTTAGTCTTATAGGTAAGCGCATGCGCCGGCAGGTTTTCTTTGCCGTAGCGCTCCTTGATGACGTCACGAATTTCTTCGACAGCTACTGTAGCGAGCGTCACCGAGTCAGTACGCATATAGCTGATCAAACCGACGTTTCCCTCGCTGGATAACTCGATACCTTCGTAGAGCTTTTGTGCAACCCGCATGGTTCTCTGGGTGTTGAAACCAAGCTTACGAGACGCTTCCTGTTGCAGCGTCGACGTTGTAAATGGTGGAGATGGGTGGCGCTTGCGTTGTTTCTTTTCCAGGCTTACTGCCGTAAGTGAGCCAGCCGCCGCTGAAGTAATTGTGCCTTCCACATCGCGCGCCGCGGCTTCATCGGTGAAGCTGAACTGCTCGACCTTAATGCCCTTGTAAAGCACGAGGCGAGCAGGAAAAGCTTGGCTGTCTTTGCTGACATCGGCTTCGATGGACCAGTATTCGCGGGCCTTGAATGCCTCAATTTCCAGCTCGCGCTCAGCGATCAGGCGCAGTGCCGGACTTTGTACGCGCCCTGCGGACAGACCAGGCTGCACTTTCTTCCAAAGCAACGGCGAAAGGTTAAAGCCCACCAGGTAGTCGAGTGCCCGACGCGCTTGCTGGGCATCCACCATTTCGTTTGAAATCCCTCGAGGGTTTTCTATTGCTTCACGAATCGCGTTCTTGGTGATTTCATGAAACACGACGCGGTGCACCGGCTTGTCGCCCAGCGCTTTCTTTTCTTTTAGCAACTCGATCAGGTGCCAGGAAATGGCCTCACCTTCGCGATCGGGGTCAGTTGCGAGGTACAGTGCATCACATTTCTTGAGCGCTCGAATGATGGCATTTACATGCTTTTCATTACGCTCGATGATGCGGTAATGCATGGCAAAATTATCGTCCGTATCTACGGCACCGCCCTTTGGGATAAGGTCGCGTACGTGCCCGTAAGAGGCCAGGACAGTAAAGTTGTCGCCCAGATATTTACCGATCGTTTTTGCTTTTGCCGGTGACTCAACAATGACCAGATTTTTTGTCATTTCAAAAGCACTTCCAATTGTCTACAAAATAAAACCGCGGTTGTTGCCGCGGTTAGCCTGTTCTTAATTTAGGCAGCGTCGCTATTGGCGGCGTTACCTTTAATGCAGTACGCCTGAACTCTCTTCGAAAACCAGGTCTTCCATACGGGCGTATGCTTGTTCCTGGCCGGGCTGACTAAACAGCACCATCAGGACAACCCATTTGATCTGTTCGACATCAATGTCAGCCGATTCCAGCGCCATCAAACGGTCGATAAGGATTTCGCGTTGCGGTGGCGACAGTATGCTGATCTGTTCCAGATAGATTATGAAACCGCGACAACTTGCGTCAAGGCGGGCGACTTCGGTCTTGTGAAATATCCGCGTCCCGTGTTCGGTTTGCGGTTGAAATGCGAAGTTGTCCTGGTTGGCCGCTAATGCGTCCAGCCAATCCAGGGCATGATCAATTTCAGTGTCGGCAAAGCCGGCGCCCGAAAGTTCGTCGCGAATTTCACTCTGATCCGGTTCTGGCTGTTCCTCGGCATCGATGTAGTTTTCAAACAAATACATCAACACGTCGAGTACGTTTTCTTTCATACCTGCGGCTACTCCTTATTTATGCTTCAAGTATGAGCCGCCAGCCAGCGCCTCGACTTTCCCCTCGAGCTCCAGGATCAGGAGCATGGAGGAAACCTGTTCGATCGTCAATCCGGAAACCTCTACAAGCTCATCAATGCTAACGGGATCATAGCCCAGAGCCTTTATTAGCAGTTCATAATCGGGATCGAGCTGCGCGTTGGCCGACTCTTCGGCATTTTCCTTAATATCTTGCTGCAGCAGGTGGCCGACAAGGGGTCCGAGCTCGGTGAATATGTCATCAGCGCTTTCGACCAGCTTTGCCCCTTGGCGAATGAGCTGATGAGTTCCGCGGGTTAACGGGTTGTGGATGGAACCGGGGATTGCAAAGACCTCGCGACCTTGTTCCGAGGACAAGCGCGCGGTAATTAGTGATCCGCTGCGGCGCGCGGCCTCGACCACCAGCGTGCCAAGACTGGCGCCGCTAATCAGCCGGTTGCGCTGCGGAAAGTGGCTGCGCCGCGGTGGGCTACCGAGCGCGAACTCGGAGACGAGCGCCCCTTGCTCTGCAATGCGGTGGGCAAGGTCATGATTGGCGGCGGGGTAGACGCGATCTATGCCGTGGCCCAGGTAGGCTACGGTCATGGCGCCAGCATCAAGAGCTCCTTGGTGGGCGGCGGTATCAATGCCCTGGGCGAGCCCGCTGTTAATGCAGAATCCGGTCTTTCCCAGGTGGCGCGCGAATTCATACGCGTTTTTCGCACCACCGCGGGTGGGGTTGCGACTGCCAACGATGGCAAGTGACGGCATTACAAGGGCCTCGGGGTTGCCGACCACATAGAGCAGTAGTGGCCGATCCGCTATTTCTTGCAGCAAAGGTGGGTAAAACGGTGAGTGGCTGCTAATAAGGTGTCGATTCGGTTTGGACAGCCACTCGGCATCCAGTTCGAGCAGAGCTTCATCGGGCCGGATTATGGCCTCCAGCGCGGCATCCGCAACACCGGCGCGGCGTAAATCGGAGCGCGTGGCCGAGTGCAACGCCTCAGCCGATCCCACATGGCGCAGTATCTCGTCAGCATCGGTGACAGTGAGTCCGGGCACCCGCGACATAATCAGCCACGCTCGATCAAGATTGTTCATAGTTCATCCCGGGCAATATTGTTGCAAAAAAAACGGGCCGGCGTTCTTCCGAACGCCGGCCCGCTGTCGGGACTGTGTCAGGAAGGGTTACGTACGGCGTCCAGTACGTGGATATCGCTGGTGGCTTCCATAACCAATGCATACGATATGCGATCGTATACTTTGAATACCATGATCGTGCCGGCGATCTCATCAGGAAGCTTGATCTTCTTTACCTTGCGCCCGGCGTGTCGATCTTTAACGACCTCGCCCGCACGGAATACAGTAAGTACATCGCCTGCTGAAAGGCCGTTGCGGTCGCCGCGATTCAGAACCACCACCTGATATTGACCGATCAGTGATACACCATCTACAACTGAAATGATTTGCCCATCAACCATCGAATCCGGGGCTTTTGGATAGAAACTCTGTGGCAGGCTGACTGCCTCCGGGACCAATCGATCACCTTGCAGCGCTTCGCGATTGGTATCAGTGAGTGAGAATGTCGTCGGATCACCGTCGCGTTTAACGACGCCGTTACCTACGTAAATGCCCTGGTAGCCAACTACTTTACCGTCGTCCGGGTCGACCAGCTTATCCCCGATATGCACCACACTATAGTGTGAACCTGGTGCGCCGGTAGCGCCGCGCACATAAATATCGTTGCCTGCCGCTGCAATCATGTGATCGCCTCGACTCGCCAGCATATACGGTAGTTCGTCGATTTCGCTGCCAGCTATGACCAATCCCTTGGATAGAAATGCTGCGATCTGCTGGTGCGGAATTACATCGATTGCAGCCTCGAGCTTGGTAACACGGGCCTGGGGCGACAGGCGCGTCGCTGAGCCGCGATTAATCAGTCGTGGCTGACCGTCGATGTAAACCAGTGCCAACACGTCGCCAGGATAGATCAGGTGTGGATTCTCGATCTGCGGGTTGATCTGCCAGATTTCCGGCCAATACCAGGGGTCCTTGAGAAACATCCCGGAAATATCCCACAGCGTGTCACCTTTCTTGACGATATATTCGTCAGGGTGGTTTTCCGCCAATACAACCTGCGTACCGCCGGTTTCTGTACCAGCCGCGTAAGCCGCTAGTGAAAGTCCTGGTGCGGCGATCGACTGTAATGTCGATGCCTCGGCATCCATTGAGGCCGGGCTAAACAAAGAGCCGGCAGCGAAGACCGCCAAGGCGGATACGGACAGTTTTAGCCCGCTAATAAATTCTTTTTTATGGAGAGACATGTTTAACGATTGCTCCATCCTGTTGATTAAGGCCATCATTCGGGTCCCAAGCATTGCTATAATACGTCAATCCGACACCTCTCGGGCTGCCAAGTACGTCACAGATTAGCCTCTTGAACGAGTATTAATTGTGCCCTTGGCTGGCGGCATTGTCTGACATCTTATTCAATAAAGTCAAAAATTTAGGCGTAATTTGTAGCAATTTACACGAAATTTCAATCGAGAAACCATGGCAATACTTACAATTTTGGAATTTCCGGACCCGCGACTGCGAACCAGGGCGGTTCCGGTTAAAGACGTCAATGATGACCTCCGGAAGCTTATAGATGACATGTTCGAGACCATGTATGCAGCACCTGGTATAGGGTTGGCCGCAACCCAGGTCGATTTTCACCAGCGCCTGCTGGTTGCCGACGTGTCCGCTGAAAAGACCGCTCCGGTGGTTCTTATTAATCCTGAGATCATTGAGCGGGACGGCGTTGAAGTAAGTGAGGAAGGCTGCCTGTCAGTACCGGGTTTCTATGAGGAAGTGGAGCGTGCCGAGCATGTCCGCGTGCGTGCGCTCGATCGTGACGGCAAGGCTTTTGAAATGGATGCTCACGGTTTGCTGGCGGTTTGCATTCAACACGAAATGGATCATCTCGAGGGCAAGTTGTTCGTTGATTATCTATCAGAGGTAAAACGCCAGCGCATTCGCAAGAAATTACAAAAGGAGCGTCGCCAGACGGCTGACGAACCAGTGCCGGCGAGGTTGTGATCAACAACGCTTGCACCCTGTTTACGGACACTACTCAATCATGACTTCTGCAAGAGTGTTATTCGCCGGCACTCCCGATTTCGCTCGGGAGTCTCTTCGTGCTCTGGTTGCGAGCGGTGTCGTGCCTGAACTGGTCCTAACCCAGCCGGACAGGCCGGCCGGCAGGGGTCGGAATTTGACGGCCAGCCCGGTAAAAGAATTCGCGTTGCAACACGAAATCCCTGTCTGGCAGCCCGAAAATTTGCGCGGCGCCGACGCAGTGGAAAGATTGCGGGCGCTCAATCTCGACCTGATGATTGTTGCCGCTTATGGCTTGCTATTGCCGCAAGCAATTCTTGACCTGCCGCGCCTTGGGTGCATAAACGTGCACGCCTCTTTGCTGCCTCGCTGGCGTGGTGCAGCGCCGATACAGGCTGCCATTCTGGCGGGCGACACGGAAACGGGAATCAGTCTGATGCGGATGACGATTGGTATGGACGAGGGTCCGATACTGAAAAAGGCAGCTATTGTTATCGGCGAGCAAGAGACGGCCGGCGATTTGTTCGGCCGACTGGCCGTGCTTGGTGGCGAACTGTTGGCGCAGGAGCTACCCGCAATACTTGCCGGTTCGGAGGTTGCGCTGACCCAGGATGAGCAGCAAGTCACTTACGCCCCTAAAATCAAAACGCGGGACGCACGTATGGATTGGGCCTCGGCAGCTGAGGATCTGGCGCGAGTAGTGCGTGCCTATAACCCGGCGCCTGGCGCGTCTTTTGAGTTTAACGGTGACCGGATCAAGTGCTGGCGCGCTATAGCCATTAAGGCGGCCACGCTCGATGAGGCCGCCGGTACTGTGATTGCCGTTGGTAAGACGGGCATTGATGTCGTTTGTGGTAAAGGTCTGTTACGTATGCTGGAGCTGCAGCGCCCAGGCAAGAAACGTGTAAGCGCTGCTGAATTTGCGGGGCGGGTGTCGCTGCCCGGTCGCCGCTTCGAGTAACGGCTCATGGCAAAACAAAAAACCGCGGCCATGATTCGAGCCGAGGCCGCAAAGGCGGTGGAGGCTGTTCTCGCTGGACGCTCAATGGATGCCGCACTCGCTGCGGTCAGCGATGATGTGCCACTGCGCGATCGTGGGCTGGTCAGTGTCATGGTCTACGGTTGCATTCGAAATCACTGGCAGCTGCAGGCTGTCGTGCAATCCCTGTTGCAGAAGCCGATAAAAAATCGTGACCGCATCATAAGCACCCTGCTGGCGATCGGTGTCTACCAAATGCAGAGCATGCGTATTCCTGATCATGCTGTGGTGTCGGCGACCGTTGAGGCTGCCCGTCGATTACGTCATCCGCAGCATGCCGGCCTGGTGAATGCGGTTCTTCGAAATTATCGTCGCCAGGGCGAGCCGGACCTACAGAAGGCGAGTGGCGAGGTACGCCACAACCATCCTGCCTGGTTGCTTAAGCGCCTGCAGACAGATTGGCCTGAAAATTGGCAGCAGATAGTTGCTGAAAACAATGAGCAGGCTCCGATGTGGCTGCGCGTCAACGCAATGCAGTCAACCCCTGAACAATATGTGGCAACACTCGCCGAGCATGGAATCGAGTCAAGTGTTGAAGAGACTTTGCCCCAGGCTGTACGTCTCGCGACGCCCGTATTGGTTGAAGACTTACCCGGCTTTTACGTGGGCGCGGTTTCCGTACAGGATGGCGCGGCACAAATTCCGGCCGCATGGCTGGATGCTCGCCCCGGTATGCGCGTTCTGGACGCCTGTGCAGCTCCTGGCGGCAAAACCGCCCACTTGCTCGAGTTGGCGGCCAACGACCTCGATCTAATCGCTATCGACAACGATCCGGCGCGACTTGAGCGCGTGCAAGAAAATCTTGATCGATTGAGTTTGGCGGCCACGCTGGTCGCTGGCGATGCGAAGAATCCGCAGGAATGGTGGGATGGCCGACCGTTTGATCGCATTCTTATAGATGCACCCTGCTCAGCGACAGGTGTGATTCGTCGCCATCCGGATATCAAATTGCTTCGTCAGGATACCGATATTGCGGTGCTGGCAGCCCTGCAAGGCGAGATTTTGCAGAAACTGTGGCCCTTATTGGCTCCCGGAGGGCGGTTATTGTATGTAACTTGCTCCGTGTTGGAACAAGAGAACGATGCGGTGGTCGAAGCCTTCGTGCGACGCAACCCAGACGCCGCCCAACATAAAGAGTTGCGTAATTACAACATCCACGATGTAATGCAGCCTAGACGAACTGGGTACCAGATCCTGCCCGGCATGAAGGGCCTCGACGGCTTTTTCTATGCCTGTTTTGACAAGCCATAAATCAATGATGACAGTAGTAAAAACAAAGACAGCGAGATATCTCGGCCTGCTCCTGGCTGTGCTGTCGTTGTTGCCGCTGTCAGCATGGTCGCAGACGGATGCGCGCCACAATGGGTCATTCGAGGTGCGATCGGCCTCGACCGAACTTGTTGATGGTGTCTTCCATCTTGACGCTCGACTGCAGTTGGTTCTGAGTGACGAAGCCCTTGATGCTCTTGATAGTGGCGTGCCACTGACGATTGAGCTTGATATCGAATTTATTCGCAGTCGGCGCTTTCTATTGGACACAACGGATGCGGCACTGGAATACCACTATCAACTGGAATACCACCCGCTTACTCAGCGTTACATAGTCCGCAGTTTGAACAGCGGTCATCAGGACTCATTCGCGACCTTGTATTCGGCGCTGAACAATCTTGGTCGTATCCAAAACCTACCAATCATCGACAACAGTGTCCTGGAACCGGACGGCGATTACCGGGTTCGATTACGTGCCGGGCTGGCTTTGCATCAATATTCCGCGCCATTGCGCCTGCTGTTTTTTTGGCGCGGACAATGGCAGCTTGCTAGTGAGTGGTACGAATGGCAACTCGAACGCTAAAACGTACTCTCTACGCGGCCGCTATCATTGCCGGAATTGGGCTGTGCGTGGTTGCGTTGTTCACGCTGAGTCGCACTGCGCAAAATTCATCTGACTTCGATCGTCTGCACCTTGCTATTTTGTCGGCGAACGGTATTGGCATCGTTCTGTTGACACTGCTGTTGATCGGCAATCTCGCACGTCTGATAAAGGACTATCGGCAGCACGTGCCTGGCTCGCGTTTAAAAGCACGCATGGTTGCCATGTTTGTTGGGCTTGCCGTGTTGCCATTGTTTATTGTTTTTTATTTTTCGATTCAGTTTATTAATCGCAGTATTGATAGTTGGTTTAACGTCAAGGTTGAGGCTGGTCTCGAAAATGCTTTGCAATTAAGCCGGGCTGCGCTCGATATGCAAATGCGTGATCGACTTACAACCACGATTCGAATTGCTGACACACTGCGGGAAACCAGCGGTCGTCAAATGGTCTTTGAGCTCAGTAAGTTGCGGGGCGAAAGTGCCGCACATGAGCTGACCATTTACGCCAGCAATAACCAGATTCTCGCAACGAGTTTCGATCAGTCTGCAAATACATTGCCCGCGGCGCCGCGCGAGGAGGTTTTGTTGCAGACACGACAGGGCCGCCCGTACGTTAGTCTCGAACCGCTGGAAATGGGCAGCTATGTAATTCGCGCTGCAGTGCCCTTCGGTGATCAAACGCGACTTGGTATCAGTGGCGTGTTGCAAGCGCTGTACCCGGTGCCTGAACGAATTGGCCGCATGGCGAATAGCGTTGATACCTCTTACAGCGATTACAAGCGCCTGGTCTATTTGCGCGAACCTTTGAAACGTACGTTTACAGTAACGCTTTCCGTTGTCTTTATGATTTCGATGCTTGCTTCAATTTACGGCGCCTTCTTTTTCTCGCGACGTTTGGTGGCGCCGATTCAGGACCTCGTTGCAGGAACACGCGCGGTGGCCGAAGGCGACTTCGATACTCAGCTTGAAACACCGTCTCGCGATGAAATCGGTTTCCTGATCAATTCCTTTAATGAGATGACGCGACGACTATCTGTTGCCAGTCAGCAAGCGAGTTTGAGTCAGGCCCAGGTTGAGGCGGAGCGCGCCAGCCTGGAAATTATTCTTGCACGTCTTTCAACTGGCGTGGTTGCGCTTGAAAAAGATTTGCGCATCCGTACTGCTAATCAGGCAGCCGGTGCCATTCTAAACGTTGATCTGGAAAATAGCGTTGGCGAATCATTGCAGGAAATGGCGGACGGTAAACCGTTGTTGCAACAGTTTGTGGAGGTTGCTAAGAAACATTTGGATGCTGGAGAAACCGAGTGGCGTGAACAAATCGTCTTACGTGGCGAAGTGGGTCGTCGGGTATTAACGTGCGCGTGTACAACGCTGCCGGAAGAAAATGGCGAAGCCCCTGGCATTGTTGTGGTTTTTGATGACATTACCGCGCTGTTGCAAGCGCAGCGTGACGCGGCTTGGGGTGAGGTTGCGCGACGCCTGGCTCACGAAATCAAGAACCCGTTAACGCCGATACAGCTATCCGCCGAGCGTTTACGCCGCAAGTATCTTGGCGTTATGGACAGTGAGGAAGCGCAGGTGCTTGATCGTGCAACGCATACAATCGTGCAGCAAGTGCAGGCAATGAAAGAAATGGTGAATGCATTTAGTGACTATGCACGCGCACCCAATATGGATATCACGCGCTTCAGTCTGGAACGATTGATCCAGGAGGTGTTCGATCTCTATCGAAATCAGGAAAGTGACATAGAGCTGGTAATTGATACGGATCCTACGATGCCGGATATAGAAGCCGACGTAGGCCGTGTTCGGCAAATTTTGCACAACCTGGTGCGCAACGCTGTCGAGGCACTCGAGACCCAGGGTAAGGGACGGATTGAATTCAAGACGCGTTATACGACCTTGCATGGCGTGCCGATGGCTGAGTTGATTATCGAAGACAACGGTCCCGGGTTCCAGGCGGGTGCGCTTAGCCAGGTGTTTGATCCTTATGTGACCACCAAGCCTAAAGGCACTGGCCTGGGTCTGGCGATTGTTAAAAAGCTGGTTGAGGAACACGCCGGTACGATCGACGCCGTCAATCGCAAAGAAGGCGGCGCAATGATTCGAATTTTCTTGCCTGCAACGGAAGTGGCGCGTGAAGCAATGATCGCAATGCTGCCTGGCAGAGCGGACACACGGAGGGAAAGGGCATGAGTACGGCCCATGTGTTAGTGGTTGATGATGAGGCCGATATACGGTCGCTGATTAAGGATATTCTCTCGGACGAGGGCTTCGAAGTTTCGGTTGCCGGAAACGCTGCCGAGGCACGTACAGCTCGAGCGAATGCCGATTTTGATTTGATTTTGCTCGATATATGGATGCCGGATACGGATGGCATTAGTTTATTGCGGGAGTGGTCCGCTAATGGCAGCCTCAAGATGCCGGTGGTTATCATGTCCGGCCACGGGACTGTCGATACCGCTGTCGAAGCGACCCGATTGGGCGCTTTTGATTTTGTGGAGAAGCCGCTCTCACTGGCAAAACTACTACGTACGGTTGAGCGTGCCCTGGAGGCTGGCAGACAACAGCAGAGCGACAGTCGCAAGTTGATGGCGGCTATGCCGGCGCCAGTGGGTAAGAGTCGGGCGATGAAGGCTCTGCGCGAGCAGATTCGGCAGTACGCGGCTCATGATTCGCCGATACTTTTCGTCGGTGAACCGGGTGCAGGCAGGAGCGCGTTCGCACGTTATCTGCATGCTCTGAGTTCACGCGCTCAGGAGGACTTCGTTTCACTTGCTGCCGGATCGCTGACTGAATCGAATACCGAAGCACTTTTGTTTGGTAAAGAGGGTCATGATGGCGAGCCCGGTTTTTTTGAAAAAGCAGGTCGCGGTACGCTTTATGTCGACGAGCTTACAGATCTTTCTCCGCAGGCGCAGCGCCTTTTGCTCGGTGCGCTAGAGCAAGGTCACTACGTTCGTCAGGGAGGCTCTACACAGATTCCGATCAAAGCGCAGGTGCTTGCGTCTGTGCACAGCGATTTCGAAGCACGCGTGGCGGACGGTAGTTTGCGACGAGATCTGTTGGCGAGCTTGAATGCGCTTTCCTTGAATATTCCGCCACTGCGGGACTACTCGGAGGACGTTCCTGAGCTGCTGGCTTACTACGTTGATAAACTCGTGGAAGCAGAGGGATTGAATTTCAGGCGCTTTGGCGTCGCGGCACAAAATCGGCTGCGAAATTATCCATGGCCGGAAAATGTACGAGGGCTGAAGAACTTTGTACGCTCGCGATTATTGGCCGGTGGCGATGAAGAAATCTCTCTGGACGAAGTAGAACAAGACCTTAACGCCAGAGTCAGCAGCGGCGAGCCGCTGGTTAAGCAGGATTTATTGTCATTGCCGTTGCGAGAGGCGCGCGAACAATTTGAACGCGCTTATTTGCAGCAGCAACTTGTGATTTGTGACGGCAAGGTAGGCAAACTGGCGAAGCGGGTTGGCATGGAGCGCACCCATTTGTATCGTAAACTGAGGTCACTGGGTATTGATTTCAAAACAGCCGGTAGCGACTGATTGCTAATCGGTCACGATTTCATCTTCCAGCCAGTAGGCGGGCGGAGTAGCTCGCTCCAGTGGCAGCAACTTTCCGCCGTCCTGAAAGCTCAGCCCGGGCTTGCCAAAGTCCTGAATACTTAAATCGCGTAATTGCCTGAATGCTCGTTCTTGCGGATCCGGTTGAGGGCCGCCGGGTCGCAGTTGCACTGTTGAGTAGACCGTGCCTTCGACAAAGCGGCCGTCTCCATTCAGTGTGCTGACCAAGATCGGGGCAGTTCCCTTGGCGCCGCTAACGCTGATGCCGTAGTAGGTCGCAAAGTTGCCGAGGCTGTATGCGATCAGGCGGTCCTTATAAAGCTCCATCGCGCGGATGACATGCGGTCCGTGACCGATAACCAGGTCGGCACCGTTGTCGACCATGGTGCGTGCGAACTGGACAACGTCACCGCGAGGCTCCCCGAAATACTCTTCTTCAGCGAATGGCAGACGCGCGGCATCGGCACCTTCGGCTCCGCCGTGAAATGAAACAACCAAAATATCATGGCTGGCGGCAAGTTCTCTGATGGTCGATTTGGCGAGCTCAAGATCCAGCATCATGTTTGAGTCCTTGGTGACCGCGAACGCGGCAACGCAAATGCTTAGACCGTTCTGCTGAAGACTCGCAAAGTCACCAACTCGTCCGGAATGCTTAATGCCAACTTCCTCAAGGTGCTGCATGCTGGCGCTGCGACCTTCCTCACCAAAGTCACGAGCATGATTATTAGCCAGGCTCAAAACATCGAAACCGGCGTTGGCATAGTGCATGGCGTAACGCGGCGGCGAGCGAAATAAATAGCAGGCTTCAGGGTTGCTGCATTTTTTTCCGGGCTCGCCACCTTCAAGCAAAACGCCTTCAAGGTTGCCGAACCCGATATCGGCTGCGCTAATGATCTCGGCTACCGCGCCCAGAAAAGATATGCCGTCGTTATCCGGCAAGTGGTTAAGCGGGTAATCGGTACCGATCATCATGTCACCGACGGCCGCGAGAGTGATGCGCAATACTTCTTTGTTGATGGCGGGCTCGGCGGGAGGTTGCGGAGTCTCGGCGGCCACGGTAGTAACCGTTTCCATTTTCGGCGCCGTTGCTTCCGCGGCGGGTGTGGCAATAGGTACAGGCTGTGCCGCGCAGGCAGCAAGCAGTATCGTTGCAACCCAAGACACTGCCGCTGTTCGGACGTTAGTCACCAAGGCGGATTACGAGCACTTCGATCTTGGCAGCGCGCAAACGACTGCGCGTTGTATTTAACCGACCAAGGTCGTCGATGGGACCGATGCGAACACGGAAGTAGGTCTTGTCATCGATGCTGACGCGCTGAACGGCGGATTCAATCCCTTGCATTGCCAGTTCGGCACGCCGTCGGTCGGCATCGCCAAAGGTAGAAAAAGAACCCGCCTGAAGAACATAGACGCCGGCTCTTTCTTCTGCACGTGGTTCAACATCCGCACGAACGTTGCGTTCTTCTTCGGGAATGACTACTTCGAATTTAGGCAGCATGTCGTAGAAAGAATACTTTGGCTCTTTTTTCGCGACGGGCTTGCTGACAGGCTTTTTTACTGCCGGCGTCTGGTCACTCGCCTGGCTCGCAGACTCTTTGGACGTAACGCTGGACGGCGCAACACTGCGGCTATCTTTCAGGTGGACAGCCAGCGCGACCGACAAACCGATCGCCAATCCAAAAACAAGCCAGGCCCAACTGGGCAAGGGCGCTCTATTTGTGGATCGCGTATTGCGGCGCACCGGCTTGCGTTTTCGCGTCTTTGTTTGCATCGCGCTACATCGAATCCGGCGTTGAGACGCCCAGTATGCGCAGGCCGTTGGCGATAACCTGACGAGTCGCCGCGATTAAAGTGAGGCGCGCGTCGCGCAGAGCGTCGTCGTCGACAAGGAAGACATGCGCGTTGTAATAGGCATGAAAATCATTCGCGAGTTCGCGCAGGTAATGTACGAGGTGCTGCGGTGCGCGATTGGTTGCGCCAAGCTCGATGATCTCCGGGTAACGACTGATGTTCGCCAGAAGCATTTTCTCGTGCGGCTCTTCAAGCAGAGCAAGATTCGCTTCCCCATTTTTGCGATTCCATTGCAGACCTTTTTCGGGTAGCTGCCGGAACACGCTTGCAACGCGCGCGTGTGCGTATTGAATGTAATAAACCGGATTGTCATTGGAGCGCGACTTCGCCAGCTCCAGATCAAAATCGAGGTGTTGCTCGTTGGAGCGCATAACGAAAAAGAGACGCGCCGCATCGTTGCCAACTTCTTCCCGCAATTGCCGTAACGTTACGAACTCTCCGGAGCGTGTAGACATAGCGACTTTTTCGCCGCCGCGGAACAGACTGACGAACTGTACGAGTTCAACTTCCAGCGAGTCGCCCTCGAAGCCCATGGCTTGCAAGCCAGCACGTACCCGGGCGATATAGCCGTGGTGATCGGCGCCCAGGACGTCGAGCAAATGATCATAACCGCGTTGCCGCTTGTCGAAGTGATACGCGATGTCTGACGCAAAGTAGGTTTTTACGCCGTTTTCACGCACGACGACGCGATCTTTTTCGTCCCCGAAATCGGTGGCACGAAACCAGGTCGCTCCGCCTTCCTTGTACAGCATGCCGCGCTCTTCAAGGACCGCGAGAGCGGCGTCGATCAGATTGTTGTCAGACAGACTCTGTTCTGAATACCAGCGGTCAAAATCAACGCCGAATTCACTAAGGTCATCACGCATCTCGTCGAGAATGAGGGTCAGCGAGCGCCGCCGTAGTTCGAAAAACGGCTTCTCGCCAAGCAAGCTCTTGGCGCGCGCGATCAGCGCCGAAATGTAGAGTTCCTTGTCGCCTTCGGGTGCATCTTTAGGCAAGTCCGCGTGCAACTCGTCGTTGCTTACAGCGGGCAGTCCCAGGTCGGTAATCGCGGCGGCAATGTCGTTAATGTAGTCGCCTTTGTAGCCGGCTTCCGGAATTCCCAACGAAAGGCCCTGCTTTTGCAGCATGCGTATCCAGACGCTGGTACCGAGGATGTCCATCTGGCGCCCGGCATCGTTGACGTAATACTCGCGGTCTACGTTGTAGCCAGCGGCTTGCAGCAGATTGCCAAGCGTCGCGCCGAAAGCGGCGTGCCGACCATGCCCTACGTGCAGCGGACCCGTTGGATTGGCGGAGACAAACTCCAGTAAATAGCGAGGCGTTGTACGAGTTGCCTGTGTGCCGTATTGATCGCCCTGCTGCAGCACGGTTTTGATTTCCGCAGCAAAAGCCGCCTTGCTGACGTAAAAGTTAATAAACCCCGGACCAGCTATTTCCACTTTATCAATCAGGTCTGAAGCGGGCAGCTCTCGCACAATGGCCTGTGCCAGTTCACGCGGGTTCTTTCGAGCGGGCTTTGCCAGCTGCATGGCGACGTTGGTCGCAAAGTCGCCATGAT
>JAHEFE010000051.1:0-8450 GCA_024640365.1 Woeseiaceae bacterium
GCGAGTTATTGCCATGCATACCGCAGTTGGATCGTATCGACTTATTTGAAGCGCCGGGTACCGGTGCGTTCATTCAGTGGCATGAGGATGGCCCCGCACTGCCGGCTCAGCATCGACATTAATGTGGTCGGACCACCTTAATTCTTCAATGGTGTGCACCACTTCAACATTAACTGGGGTCGGACCCCAAATTTGGGGGGCGATTTATTGGGGTCCCACTCAAAGTCACGTAATTGGTGAACTCTGAATTGCTAGTACCCACGCGCGAACATACTCGCCAGAGAGCCGAAAAACACGGCCACGATAATAAAACCAGCTACTGCAAGTATTAAGCAGGCTCGCACCATGTTGACTTTGGCAACCGACCCGCCGACACCGATTAACAACATTACGGCGTAGATGATGTTAACGGGCGGTATGCAAAAAAGAACGAGAGTTACTATCCAGCTGCCTAGTGAGTCGGATTGCAAAAATGACAGGCCTGATGAACCTGACGAACTTACCGATGCATCAAGGCGTGCCTCGGCTCGATTGGTTGGATCTTCCATATGATTGTCTTCCCCTGTCGTGTTCCTGAATTTTTTCGTAGGTCGAAACTTACATGGACTAAGCGGTGATTACCAACCGGGACGTGGCGCTGCAGTTCCGCAGTGCGCATTTAAATTCCGCAAGAGCAGGGGTCGGACCGCGGTCCGACCCCAATAAAAGGTGTCTGACCCCTATTTAACGTAGGTCGGCCCCGCCCTGGTAGGGCAGTCCTTTTAAGGGTTTAGATGGATTGCCATTTTTGCTCTGAGTTTGCCGACCGGTACTTTGATGGCAATGGGGTCGGACCGCGGTCCGACCCCAATAAAAGGGTCCGACCCCTATTTAGCGCAGGTCGGCTTCGCCCTGGTAGGGTAGTGCTTTTACGATATTGAGCTGTGTTGCCATTTTCGCTTTGAGCTTGTCTACCAATACATTGAATTCCGGATCGTTCCGAATGGAATCGAGGTTCGGACTCGTTAATGTGAGCTGCCAATCCGCGTACCAGCCACCGTCAATTGCTTGACTGAATGCATCTAACGCCGCTTTTGGGTCGCCGCGCATCGCGAATAGTTCGACATCGATGAGCGTTTGGATAGAGCCGTGCACAACGTCGGGGCCTGTATTGCGATAAAACTCTAAAGCCTCATCGAGAAGCCAGTCTGCTGTTTGGGCATCTCCGGAGCGCCGCAGTAGCAATGCCAGGTCAATAGCGTCCTGAACATTGCCGATGTTGACGGTTGGAATACTAGTGTCGTTAATGGTTGGTGATTTACTGAAAAGTTCCGGATGTCGCTCGCGATACCAGCGGACCGCATCATCATAATTGCCGGTCCGCAAAGCTTCATCACGCACCAGGCGCAGGAAGATTGACGTGGATCCCCAACGACCATCCAGGCGGGCTTCAAGCGCATCCCGTGCGATCGCTATAGCTTCGGCGGACTGGCCGTGAAGAGTTAATAGTTGTGCCTGGCATTTCAGAACTGCTGGCTTGCCGGGCCCGAGAGCCAGTGCGCGCCCGATATAGCGGTCCGCTAACTCACGATCGCCCAGTGCGTCCACCAATAATCCGGCGTGAGACCAGTTTTCGTAATCGCCGGGATCCATCGCAATACCTTTGACGAACGCTGGCCATGCCAAGTCGTAGCGCCCCATGGCGTAGTAGCCTTGCAGAAGGATAGTGGTGCCGTTGACCAGCGTTGGATTCATTTCAAGAATTTGTTTGCCGTAGGCGACTGCCTTGTCGGCATGACCGGAATACATTTCTACCTTACCAAGTTCAAACAGCAATTCGGGAGAGAGTGGATCGGTCTCCAGCGCGGTTTGCAAATAGGGCAATGCTTGCAGGGGGCGATTGGTGGACCGCAAAAAGCGACCATATGAGAGCAGGCTGAGCCCGTCTCGCGGGTTGAGTTGCAGCGCTTTTTCAAATGCGGCCCCGGCGGCCGCAAAATCGCCAGTTAACCACTTCAGAGTTCCCAATTCGGCGTAGGCCCCCGGTAACCTGTCATTCAGCTTCAATGCGGTAGTGATTGGGCCCTCCGCCATTGATTCGTATTCTGCCTGATCAATGCTGCCGGTTATTTGCAGCCGGTTAGCGGCGGTGGCAATGGCAACCCAGGCCTGGGCATACTGCGGATCAAGTGTTGTCGCTTCTTTAAAGTAGTTGGCCGCCTTGCGATATGATTCGAACGAACCGCGGCTTAATTGATCCTGGCCGAGCATATAGAGATTGAGCGCTTCCGTGTTTTGTGTTGGCACGGCGTGTATCAGTGCTTCATCGCTTGCGGACAGCTGCACATGCAGCGCTTCGGTAATCGCGGTGGCGATCTCGCTTTGCACCTGGAAGACACTATCGGCGGTTAATTCGCGATCGTAAATATTGGCCCAGAGATGATCTTCTTTGGCGGCATCGATAAGTTGCACGTTGATTCGGACTTTGTCGCCGGCACGTTGCACCTGGCCTTCCAGGATGGTTGCGACGCCGAGCAGCGTACCGATTTTCGGAATGCTTAAGTTTGGATCCAGGCTTTCAACCGACGTGCGTGAAATAACTTTGAGATCACCAAGGCGCGATAACAATGTTAACAATTCGTCCTGAATACCGGATGCAAAGAACTCGGCGTTTTCGTTATTGGCGCTGCGATTGCTGAAGGGCAGTACGGCGATAGATTTTTCTGTTGTCGCTTTTTCCGATTGAGCCGCGGCTGACTGTTCCGTGACAGTCGTCGTCTCGTCGCCATCTTTGGACAAATAGAGTTTGTCGATTGCGATGTAGGCGACTGCAATGATTAGCCCGGCTGTAATGACAACATTCAGCTTTGCTCCGGTCTGAGCGGTGATGGTTGCGCTCGGGTCGACCTGCGTTTCGCGTTTGATGCCTTCAGGCGTTAGCTCGAAGGCCCAGGCAAAAATCAGAATCACAGGCAGACCGATCACCAGCAATAACAAGATGGCGCGAAATACCCAGCCCGGCGCTTCAATATTGCTGAGAACAACATCTGAGACCTGCAGAATGACCCACGCGACGATAACGTAGGCAGCACCTACTCGAAAAACATTACGGCGTTTCAGTTCTGCAAAGAATGACATTTTATAGTTAGCCCCCGATAGACCGACCCAATGATGCGGTAATTGATGGGGGTTGTCGACCGGTCCGGTTGCGGGGTCGGACCGCAAAGGACTAAACCAAAATGGGGTCGGACCGCGGTCCGACCCCATTTCTAGTAGACCAACCCTTAAATGGGGTCTGACCCCATTTCTATTCTATTGCTTCGGATTCCGCCAGCGCGATGTCGTGGTTACCGGCTTCATCTGCTGGTGTTGTCGGTCCGCCGTATATTTTTCGAAGGAAGGTATACAGCAATGGGCCGGAGGCGAGAGCGATGAAACCAGCGATGCCATACCAGCCGATATCGAGGCCGAGTAACTGGAACCCGTCAATTCCAAACAATACTTCGCTGCGGTCAATGGCGGTGACATACATAATGAATGCCACAATCAGAATGGGTGGCGTCAATAGCGCGACCAAACCGGTCGTACCCAGTGGAATGCGAAACGGTCGCTTAAGGCCGGGTTCTTTGATACGCAAGCGTATAGCCGACACGTAGATGAGCACGTACGCTGACGTAAACATCAACACCTCGATGACTACCAATTTCTGGAATGAGCCAATAATAAGGACAGCATTTACCGCGGCCATTAACAGGATGGCGACTATCGGGGTGCCGAAGCGGCTGCTGACTTTGGCGACGGATTTGGGGAACAGTCGATCCGAGGCGAGCGCGAACAAGGGTCGGGCGCCAGACGCCAGATAGTCAAGATACAAGGCCAGATTACCAAGGAGGGCCGATGCCATCATCGCCACCCCGAGGGCCGAGCCGCCGAGCGCCCGGCCAATTTCAACAAAAGAGACCGTGCCTTCGCCGGCGTCCACGGCAAACGTCTCCCAGTTGCCGTAGCCAGCGAGCGCCGCCATGGTGGGCAGGACATACATCAAGACAACGAAGGGCATGACCAGCATCAGGGCTCGCGGTATGATTTTTTGCGGATTGCGTATTTCGCCGGACAAAGTCGACATGGATTCAAAGCCCGAGTACATCCACACGCCGATGGATAGCCCGAGTGCCAGCACTCCACCGGTCCCGGCAAGCGGGGCATCCGGCACCGTCACGGGCGTCAACGGATTGAATTCCCATTGGGCGAAGCCGACGAAGATCAATGCGACAAAGGGCGCCAGTACAATGAGTGAAAACAGCGTTGAACTGAAGGCGACGAGTCGGATGCCAACGATGTTCATGAACGCAAATACCGCGATGATCGACCAGCAGATCATATAAAAGGTCCACTGATCGAAACCGATCCAGTTTTGCAGATAGTTCACGGTGAGAACGATGTACACCGAGGAATCGACGAAGATCGAGAGAGACCACCACCAGGCGGCCTGAAAGCCCCAGAAGTTGCCCAGCGCACGTCGCGTCCAGACGTAAAAGCCGCCTTCACCGGGGATCGCCGACCCGAGCTCACTGGATACCAGTGCCATTGGCATCGCCCAGAACAGCGGCAACAGTAATAACATCAACAGAGTTAGCCCTGGTCCGGATGACGAGACCATGTCCTCGATGCCAAAGGAACCACCAGACACCATGATGTAAATCATGAAAAACACGGTAACCACCCGGACCCTGGCTCGTTTCAGACCGGTTGTCGGAGTGTCACTCGTCATTTCGCTGCTCATCCATTCCCCTTGCTCAATAAAAGGGGTCAGACCCCATTACTTATTAAGAACAAATGGGGTCCGACCCCATCACTTATTCAAGAAGCAGACCGATTTTTTTAGGTTTATGGGGTCCGACCCCTTTTTGGATGCTGCATTTCTTTAGCCGACCCAGTTATAAACCAGTTAAGCCACAGATAGAACTGCCAATGGCGTATTTACTGACGTTGCAGCGGGTAACTTGCCGCAAGCACGATTCGTCTGGCCATCCATAGTGGATAACCACCATGGGTAAAAACAGGGTGACGCACTATATAAAGACTGCACGGTCGATAAAGGCAAACCTGCCAAAAGGCAGGGGCGCAACGCCACGGGTCCTTGCTCTCAGTGAGGTGTCTAATCGGTACCTTTCTGGAAGGACAAGACCGCCGGGCTGCCGGCCGTGCCGCGCTTGCCATGAAAACACCCGCACTTGATGCGGGTGTTTTCTTTTGGGCGTAGCGCTACGCAAGAGACGCGTTTTAGGCCAAATGGCGGTCCTTGCAGTCCGACCCCATTTGGGTCGTTGGCCTATAATGCAGAGTAGGGCAAGCAGGTTTGACAACCAGCATGGATCAGGCGCAACAGAACAGTGGCAGGGCTCAGCCGACACCCAATAAGGCGGTGCGGACCGGTCGCGAATTGCTCAAAGCGACCATCCCTTTCGCCGTGGAATCAGTGTCGCTGAGCTGGTGGAATGTCGCCAGTACGTTTGTCCTCTTGATTGCTTGCCTGCTCGGTGCCGGCCTTGCGCCGTGGTGGCCGTTACGCTTGGTTTTCTCCACAATAGCCGCGCTTTTGATGGTTCGAGCTTTCATCACTTACCACGACTATATGCATCGGGCGATTTTGCCGCGCTCGCGACTTGCCTGGTTGTTATTCCGCATTTATTCGGCGCTGTCCCTAACGCCGCCACGTTCCTGGAAGCAGAGTCATAACTATCACCACGCCCATGTCGGACAAATTTCAATCGAGAGTATTGGCGCGTTTCCCATCATGACGACACGCATGTGGCGGGAAGCATCACGCACAACGCGATTCAGTTATCGTGCAACCCGTCATCCGCTTACAGTATTCGCGGGTTACCTGACGATTTTCTTTTTCAGTATTACGTTGCTGCCATTGCTAAAGGAACCACTCCGGCATTGGGACTCATTGTTCGTGTTGCTGGGTCACGCAGGCCTGATTGCAGTCGTCTGGGTACTGGGTGGATTCGATGCGGCGTTCTTTGTCGTGTTTTTGCCCATGACTGTCGCATCGGCGCTGGGCAGCTATCTGTTTTTCGCCCAGCATAGTTTCAAAGGCATGCGTGTTTTTATGCCGAATGTCTGGACTTTTCAAAAGGCGGCGATGGAGTCATCCAGTTATCTGAAGCTTGGAAAATTCATGCAATGGATGACCGGCAATATCGGTTATCACCACATTCATCATCTCAATGTACGCATCCCGTTCTATCGACTCCCAAATGCCATGCGAGCGATACCGGAGTTACAGCAACCGGTGGTCACGACACTCGCACTGCGTGACATTCGTGATTGCTTTCGCAGTTGCCTGTGGGACGAGGAACGTCAGCGCATGGTTACCTATCGGGAAGCGGTTTGATTGGTGTCGTGGGGTCGGACCGCGGTCCGACCCCACCACTCTCCACGACCCCTGCGGTCCGACCCCAAATTGCTTCGACGCGTGATAGTCTTGCGGTCATTGAGTGACACTGCCAGTCTCGTTGCCGCGTCACCGATTACACCAGGAGCGTACTAATGAAAAGAATGCCGTTGCTGTTATCGATGATCGTATTGAGTTTGCTCGCCTGCAAAGCAGGCTTTGCGGATTACAGTGGCCGACCGGAGAGTCTGACACTCGAGAACTTCCAGGTAGGCCCCGACAATCGGTGGGCCTTTAGTCATATTCGCGAAGTGCTGCCTACGGTAAATATCCGACACGATGACCACCAAGTCTTACCACTGGTTAGAAGTGCCGCTGCGGTCGATGATTTTACATTGGTGATGCAAGGTAAAGCACAGCCCATTGATGCGATCGCGGAACAGCAATACATCGATGGTTTGCTGATACTCAAGGACGGCAAGATCGTCTTCGAAAAATATTACGGTCACCTCAAGCCTGAGCTGCCGCACCTGATGATGTCGGTAAGCAAATCGGTGATCGGACTTTTGACCGGCGTGCTGGAAGAAAAAGGCGTGATCGATTTGTCGAAGTCGGTCGCACACTATGTGCCGGAGCTGGCGAAGAGCGGTTGGGGTCCCGACCCGATCCGCACCATGCTCGATATGCGAGACGGATCCGCCTACACCGAGGACTACGAAGACAAGAATAGCTCGGTGGGTGCGCAGGATTGCGCCGTGGCGTGGACCGATGCGGATTATTGTCCAGACGACGGACCGCGTGGTGGTTATGAATTTTTCCCAACCATTGGACGCAATCCGGACAACCTCGGCAAGTTTGTTTACAAATCCGGGACGACCGATGTGATGGGTTGGGTGCTTGAGGCGGCCACGGGCAAACCGCTCGCCGAACTCATTTCGCAATACATCTGGCAGCCGATGGGCGCCGAGTTTGATGCCAATATCACGGTGGACGAGGGTGGTTTCGTACTGGCTGACGGCGGCATGAATGCCACGCTGCGGGATCTTGGTCGCTTTGGCTTGCTTGCCATGAACGGTGGCAAGGCGCTGGGTAAACAAGTAGTGCCGGCCGCATTCATCAAAGATATTCGTGATCAACCCGGCGATCCCAACTGGCCTTACGATGATGAGCCGGAAAGCTGGTCACCGTACTACCGTTCCTACTGGTGGGGGACAGGCAACGAGGGCCGCTCTTTTGGTGGCTTCGGCATCAATGGTCAGCATGTGCAGGTCGCGCCTGACGATGGCATCGTGATCGCGGTGTTCTCAACCTGGCCGCGAGCCGATGGCGATCTCAATGGCTATTACTGGGGTCAGCTGTATGAGCTCAGCGATGCACTGGTGGAGAAGTTTCGCTAGCTCACCTTGAATGGGGTCAGACCGCGGTCCGACCCCAGAGCGGATTTTTGGCAGCGAACGCAAGGTAACGTAGTTCAACCCCGTAATTCTTAAGCTGATGGAGCACAATATTGGTAGCAAGCGTCTCAGATGAGCAGCAGATCCGGCGAGTGCGTATCGCC
The DNA here is from genome assembly GCA_024640365.1 of Woeseiaceae bacterium. Taxonomy (GTDB): domain Bacteria; phylum Pseudomonadota; class Gammaproteobacteria; order Steroidobacterales; family Woeseiaceae; genus JAHEFE01. Next base: position 7,941 of record JAHEFE010000051.1, read on the forward strand.
TCCAACGAGGCCATCGCCCGCCATGATGTTCCCGGTATCCAGGCCGTGCTTGATGACGATTATCAGGTGGTTAACGGCGCAGGCGATTTCATCAATAGTCGCGAGGCGATGGGCGAAGGTTTTGTACAGCGCTTCGCACGCTTTGAAGACCTGCTCTATGTGCGAACGACGGAAACGGTGGAGGTGGGCACTACAGGGACTATCGCGGCTGAAACCGGACACTGGGTTGGAACCTGGAGCGCTCCCGAGGGGGAGATACGCCAGGGCGGCCGCTATTCAGCCTATTGGCGCAAGATTAATGGCGAGTGGCGCATCCACGCGGAACAGTTCGTGCGGCTGTTCTGAATTACTCCTTGGGGTCGGACCGCGGTCCGACCCCACCATCGCCTGACCCCACCATCGCCTTAGTCTCGAACGTCGCACGCGACTTCCCGGCCCAGCATCGTTGCGATCTGTGTCTTGAAACGTCTGTCGCCGATCACGGCACACGCATTGGTCTGCACGCGAAAG
>JAHEFE010000051.1:8550-11382 GCA_024640365.1 Woeseiaceae bacterium
GACCCCACCATCGCCTTAGTCTCGAACGTCGCACGCGACTTCCCGGCCCAGCATCGTTGCGATCTGTGTCTTGAAACGTCTGTCGCCGATCACGGCACACGCATTGGTCTGCACGCGAAAGTGGGTTAATTGTGCGTCGCTCATTCTTTCCCGGCAGAGGTCGCGATAGTCTTGTCGTCGCTTATGCGGATCCGCGTCCAGGCGTAGATATAGTTCGTGCGACTGCACCAGCTGGTCGCGCTCGCCCAGTGCATGATGTCCGTAGCTTGAGTGCGGATACGCATCCGCCGTCGCAACCATACCGGCGCGAACTGGGTTGAGCTCGATATATCGTTGACAGGCCAACAAATAGCGATCCGTTTGCACAAGACTTGCTTTGTATCGACCATTCCACAATGGCCCGGTGCGCCCGTAGAGAAAGTTTAGTCGTTGCACGTAAGTTCTACCCATTGCCTGCATCATCAATGGAAGCGATCGTGCCCGTCCCGGTGTCACGAGCAAGTGCACATGATTGGTCATGAGCACGTACGCGTGTATCTGACACAAGTGTTCGGCCGCTGCTTCCTCCAGCGCCTTGCGATAGAGCGCATAGTCTCGGTCCTGGAAGAAAACCGCTTGCCTGTTGACTCCACGGGTCACGACATGTTGAGGGATTCCGGGCAAGAAATATCGAGATTGACGAGACATGTTTGCAGTCTAAATCGCGACGCTTGACCCCTGCGACGCCCAAAACTGCGGTCCGACCCCACAAACTGCGGTCCGACCCCATAAATGCCGAAAATGGCAGGCTTTGGCCAGTTACGTTACGATGTGCCTCTGCCATCACTGCACGCTCTGTCATCTTTAACGCGAGCAGTGGTCTATCATAGAACTCATAACGACTCACATTACGTGCAATCACCGAGCGTGGTTGCTGACCCGCTCAAGCGAGAATAACTATGTCATGGGAAAATAATAACGGTGGCTATCGTGGTCCCCACAATATTGGCGACCGACCCGGTGCCGAACTCGAAGCACTGATCAAGCAAGGCAAGGCGCGAATTAAGAACTCGATACCTGGCGGCGGTGGTCCAATTGCCTTCGTCATCCTGGGCCTCGTATTGCTCGGAGCATGGACCGCGTACTACACCGTGCCCAGTGACTCGGTTGCGGTGATCCAGCGCTTCGGAAAATACCTGAAGGAAGTGCCGCCGGGTCTGCACTTCAAGTTGCCGCTCGGCATTGATGCGGCGACTGTCGTGCCTGTGAAACGCCAGCTCAAGCAGGAGTTTGGATTCACGACGCCCGGCGCAACCGACCCATACCAGGGACCCCGCTTCGACGGCTCGCGACGCGCTCGAGAGTCGCAGCTTGAGACCGAGATGGTGACCGGCGACCTGAATGCCGCATTGGTCGAGTGGGTGGTGCAATATCGCATCTCCGATCCCAAGGCCTTCTTGTTCGAAGTTCGCGAACCGCGTGAGACCTTGCGTTATGTTTCCGAGTCGGTGATGCGCGAAGTGGTCGGCGATCGTACCGTCGATGAAGTCATCACTATCGGCCGTCAGGAAATCGAGTCCGAAGCGTTGACGAAGATGGCGGAGCTGTCCTCGAAATACTCCATGGGCATCAGTATTGACCAGGTACAACTGAAAAACATTAACCCGCCGAAGCCGGTGCAGGCATCCTTCAACGAGGTCAACCAGGCGCAGCAGGAAAAAGAAAAACTGATCAACGAAGCGCGCCGCGATTACAACAAGGTGATCCCGCTGGCGCAGGGCGAGAAAGACCAGCGCATCCGCGAAGCTGATGGTTATCGCTTGAAGCGCATCAACGAAGCCGAAGGTGATGCCGCACGTTTCAACGCATTGCTCACTGAATACAAAAAAGCACCGGAAGTGACGCGTCGCAGAATCTACATCGAGACACTGCAAAAAGTCATGCCCGGCATCGAGTCCAAGATCGTCGTTGACGAACAGGGCCAGGGAATTTTGCCCTTGCTCAATCTCGACAGCAAAAAAGGAGCGCAGCCATGAGCCAGAATAAACAACTAGGCCTATTGGCAGCGGTGGGATTGACGATTTTCGTTGTGATGAATTCGATCTACACGGTGAACGAAGTCGAGCAGGTGATCATCACGCAGTTTGGCAAGCCAGTGGGTGAGCCGATTGTCACGGCCGGTCTGAAAATGAAGACGCCGTTTATCCAGGAAATTAATCCGATCGATAAACGCATCCTCGAGTGGGATGGCAGCCCGTCGGACATGCCGACCAAGGACAAGCTGTATATTTCCGTCGACCTGTACGCGCGCTGGCGCATCGTCGATCCGCTGCAGTATTTCTTGCGCCTGCGTGATGAACGTAGCGCGCAATCGCGTCTTGACGACATCCTCGGCAGCGAGACCCGTAATGCTGTTGCCAAGCACGAGTTGATCGAGATCATCCGCACCACCAAAGATCGGGTGCCACTACGCGACGCGTTGTTGACTGGCTCTGAGCAGGAGGGCGACTTCGGTACGCTGGTGCCGATTCAGAAAGGTCGGAAGTTGGTCGAGGAAGAAATATATTCGGCGGCTTCCAGCAAAGTGCAAGTATTCGGTATCGAACTATTGGATATCCGTTTCAAACGCATCAACTACAACGAAAGCGTACGTCCGAAAATATACGATCGTATGATTAGTGAACGGCGCCAGATCGCTGAACGCTTCCTCTCCGAGGGCAACGGTGAGGCGGCACGTATTAGCGGTAATCGCGTGCGTGAACTCGACAAGATCCAGTCCGAAGCCTATCGCCAAGTGGAAGAGATTCGCGGCCTGGCTGATGCCAAGGCGACCGAGATTTATGCCAAGGCCTA
>JAHEFE010000051.1:11482-14755 GCA_024640365.1 Woeseiaceae bacterium
TGACGATGATCATCTCGTTACGTGCTTTACATAATAAAGAATAAGAAACAAACACGATTTCGGGGGAGATTATCAAAGTGTCACTCAGTGTCGCTGCGTCCGCAGCACCCATCATTTTTTGCAACCCAAGACCATAACTCGTTGCAAATAAATGTCTGCAACACGACTGTCTGCCGAATCCAGGCGACGTCGCTTTCCCTTGCAAATCATCGTGCGCTCCTTACCGGGGTGCATTCATTTCATTTTGTCTAACAAAAAAGAAGGAAAATAATCACGATGATTACTAAAAGAAATGGCGTTGGAAAATCGATAACGAAGATTGCGCTTGGAATGCTCGCCATTGCATTTTGCTCTCAGCAGGCATCAGCAGGTAGTAATACCAATAAGGGTGCTAACCCCAATGGCAAACCGTTTATCGAATTAGCGGGGCAGATTGTTGAGGTAGAGGGTTCGGTATCCACATTGCAGGACCAAGTCGACTCTCTTGTCGACCGGGTGGATTCGATTGAAGCGCGAGTCGGCGCAAATGAAGACGCAATCCTCGCATTGCAAACTACGAACGTGCTACTTGAGGGACAGATTACCGCAAACGCGGCCGATGTGGTCTCACTTCAAGGCCAGGTACTTGTCCTGGAGCAGGACAACGCTGATCTGCAGCTTCAGATAAATAACCTTGGTGATGCCGATGGAAATCTACAAGTTGCGATAGATAGCAACTCAACGTTGATAACAACCCTCAACCAGTCGATTCAAGAACTCGGCGTATCGCTGCAAGACCAAATCGATAACAACCTCGATCTGATCGGTGTTATGCAGGCCGAGATTGGCCAAATTAATGCCTCGCTGGCGATGAAGCAGATGATTGTTTCTGGGTCCTGTTTGCCAGACCAGTCGATTCAGCAAATCCAGGCAGACGGGAGCGTCGTATGCGCAGCAAACAATGGTGGCGGATCAACGGCCGTCACCGAACTGCGAGTGTATAATTACAACTACTGTTACGGTAGCAACTATTGTTACGCAGAGGCCGTTTGCCCAGCTGGGAGTGCGTTGACCGGCGGGGCCGCGTACGGCTATGGCGGAGTCTTACAATCGTATCCTTATATTTGGGAATCAGACTATCTTGCATATGTTAATACCAATTATCCTGTAGAAGGGTACGGGAGGATGTGGCAGGCGTCTATATCGGACAGCTATTACCAGAGTAACTACGTGTATGCGATTGCTTTGTGCTTACAATTCAATTGAGGTTCAATACACATAGGATCACTCTCGATTGATCCATCGCGAACAGGAATCGCCCCGCTTCGGCGGGGCTTTTTTATAGGCAGTGAAGCCATCCTGTAGTGACGTCTTTACTCCGTCGTCACCCCGTCAAATTCCTCGTCATCGGCTGCCGCCGCCGCACGTGTTTTGTGCACGACCCCGTCGCGATGATTCGGCGGTGAGTAGAGCGTGTACAGCTTCATCGGAAACGTGCCGGTATTGATCAGGTTGTGCGTAGCGCCGGCCGGGATCACCAGGGCAAAGCCCGCACTGATCTTTTTGGTCACGCCATCCAGTATGGCTTTGCCATGGCCTTCCTCGATACGGAAGAACTGATCGAGCGTATGCACTTCCTCACCGATTTCCTCACCGGGTTTTAATGACATCACGACGAGCTGACAGTGTTTCGCGGTGTACAGCACTTTGCGAAAGTTTTTATTCGCCTCCGTAATGGTTTCAATGTTCTTGATGAATCCTTTCATGGCGACACCTGCTGGGTTGAGTTATTTGCTGCTTACCTGTCATTAAGAATAGTGCACAGCGAGTGAAATTGGGGTCGGACCGCACTAGTCTAAAAATCGCTTGGGGTCGGACCGCGCTAAATTAGTGCGGTCCGACCCCTTTAACCAAAAACCGCTTGGGGTTCGTCTCCTTTAACCCGCAAATTTCCCGGCAGCAGCCAAAATCAGGACTAGACTCAATTGGCACTTAACGTCTTTTGCAGGAGCGGCACATGAAAAGTTCGCATCGGTTTTTTTTGGCTTATTTCGACAGGCGTTTTCCTGGCCGCTGACGGGTTGCTCGGCATTAACCACACGCCAAGTGATGCAGACAAGAAAGAATTGGCCGCCATCGCGGCTCAGTAGTCCGTAAAAGAAGAGGGGGGTCGGACCGCGGTCCGACCCCAATGATGGAACCGCGTCTTGTCTTGGCCGCGGTCCGACCCCGTTTTGGGGTCGAAGGGAGTTGAAATGATGCTTCGCCGTTTCGTCTGTCTGGTCGCCGGTGTCGTCATTACCCTGAATCTGCCTGCTTGTATTTCCAGCAACCACTATCCGGCGAGCTGGCCACAAACGGTCAAGGGAGAGCAGATTGGAAACTGTCCCGCCATCGCCGGTACGTACTGGAATGCAGGTGTTAGCGAACCCGGGAACGCGCTGGTGTATACGCTGACGGAACTGCTTGGCCTTAGCGATGGCGACTACGTGCTCATTGAGCAGACACCGGACACGCTCACCGCATCCGCGTGGCAGTCAGACACGCGCATCGCGACAATCACCTACACGAGATTATCCGTTACCAGTAGCGAGGCATGGAAGGATTCAGATCTGACGCGCGCGCAGTGGTTCAACTGCCCGCTGGACCTGTTGTCGGGTCGCCAGTTCACCTTCCCACACCTGGAAGGCGTGCATGCCTGGTTCCCCAATTTCAATATATCCAACGTCAGCAAGACAGCGGACGGTTCGCTGGTCGTGATGCTGCAAGATGGGGGAGTGAGCCTGCGGCATCCCCCGGCCGTCGCCGACATTGACCGTATCTGGTACAAGTTCAAGGCAGTTAATTAATCAGCGACAAGCGAATGTTTCCTGCTTTTTGCAACGGGTGCTCGGCTCCATCAAGTGAGGCGGACAAGAAAGAACTGGCCGTCATCGCAGCCCAGTAACGCATAAAAGAAAAAGGGGTCTGACCCCAAAAATGTTTATGTGTGATCTGGGTAAAGGGGTCAGACCCCATTAACTATCTCAAACGCCTCCTCCAAATAATTATGCTGGTCATGCAGCACTGTGCATTCCGGGTAGCGCACCGCGGCAAGGTGACCGGTAATTTCATCGTGCGCATTCACCGTCCGCAGGCCAACGCTGAAGTCAACGCAATAGACGTTATCTCTCAGTCCCATCCAGTGGTGCGGTTCAATGCCCTCGAAAAGATCGGGACCGTATTTACCCACGCTTTGATTGTCACGGTTTCCAAAGTTGCGCCAGTAATGACCAAAAATCACAGGCGTTGATT
>JAHEFE010000089.1 GCA_024640365.1 Woeseiaceae bacterium
TTAACGGAGATTCTATGCAATCAGCGCATCAGTTCCGCTTTCAAGTGATCAGCGGAACCAATTCAGATTCTAATTCCAGGGCGGACTTGTTCTCAGTTCGGCCAGAAAGGGAACTACCAAAGACTGCAAATTCCGAGTGATATCTTATCTGGTAAACCTCATTATCGATTGCGAAGGCACGTTTCAGGCGCTGTGCCCAGGTCATTAGAGCCAAGGGCCTGTCGGCATTCATCCGACCCCGCGCGAGCCGCGGTACGATACCGGCCCGGTGTTTGAAGTTGGGCGCGAACACGCCATGAAATCGAGTGAGATTCAGTCTTGGCCTGGGGACCAGAGCGGTGAGGCGGGTGATGAAGTCCAGCGGTTCCAGCACGACATGGATCGTTCCATCATGAAACGGTTGTTTGTAGCGATACACGACAGGCCCTTGGCCATCGATCGACAGCCGTTGAAGTTGAGCTATGGGTGCCAGGCCCGGTTCCTTGACTAGACTTACCTCCGTCCTGAACTCCGGGCATTGATCACCCGAACGAATGAAAACACATGGACTATCGAAGGTTCGGAGACATGCCTGATAACCCAGCTGAGCTACCCACTGCAAATTCCTGGTGTTGAACCAATAATTGTTTATATGCCTTTCAAACTGGATCTGACCGTCGTGGTTTTGGGGCGGCTCTTAGCTGTAGCGGAACCGATAAAGCTTTGGAGCGTGATATAGACATATCCTGACTGTCTGGGAAGTGTTGGTAACAGATACCCGGTACGGCCACATAGCCGGAGTCTCCGACGGAGACCAGGTTTTTTACAAACTCGCAAGCTTTGCTGCTTGATGATGAGGCAGCGATTCAGAAAAATACTCGCGTACCTGGATGATTATGTAAGCTCTGAAGCAACACATCTGAAGCACAGCTCGAATTTAAGTTCTTTAAAATGCCGCGCCGTCCTATCCATGTGCTGCAACAGTCCCTTCAGCGTGGGACGGAACTTGAATTCAACAACTTCAACGGTATCTGTGTTGAGTGCCGATCCGTGGTACCGGGTGTCATCGACATCACGGGTGATGTGCATTATATTTTGTTTCATGGTTGTAGCATTACAGCTTACCAATTTCAGGTATTCATCGTTGATGGAAACCCATCGGCTCAACTAAGGACGGGGGTATTCATATTTTTCTATACTCAGTTAAACCAGGTATTTGGACAATTTGGAGTCCGGCCAGGAAATCAGTGGCGACCAGATGAACGGCAGCCCGCAGCAAGCCAACTGATATTTTATTCAAGTAATCCGGAGAGTATCGGTGTCTTTTTTCAGCGAGTTGAAGCGGCGAAACGTTCTGCGCGTAGCGACGGCCTATGTCGTGGTCGCCTGGGCGATTGTTCAGGTTGTCGTAACGCTAAGGGAGCTGTTTCCGGAGATACCGGTATGGCCCGGCCAGGCACTGATAGTTTTGCTTGCTCTGGGCGTTGTGCCTGTACTGTTGTTCGCGTGGTCCTACGAACTGACGGCTGATGGATTTAAGCGCGATGCCGAAGTTGGCGATGGTCAATCGCGTACCGAAAAAGCAGGTCATCAGTTAATCTCCCTCACGGTTGTCGCTGCAATCATAGGAACTGCGCTCTTTGCCTGGACCAGGGACGGTAACGAAACGACGGTAGAGATGCCGGTGCCGGTACAGTCTGTTGCGAAGAATTCGATTGCCGTATTGCCCTTCGCCAATATGAGCGCCGATCCGCAAAATGAGTACTTTTCCGACGGGTTGTCCGAGACGCTGTTACATCTGTTGGCGCAGGTTCAAGAGCTGAAAGTAGCGGCACGTACTTCGAGTTTCGCATTTAAAGGTAAAGACACAGACATCCGTGACATTGGTGCCGCTCTGGGCGTTGCTCATGTCCTCGAAGGCAGCGTGCGACGCGACATGGATCGAATTCGCATCACCGCACAGTTGATACGCGCAAATGACGGATTTCATGTCTGGTCTGAGACGTACGACCGTGATCTCACTGACGTTTTTGCCATCCAGGATGAAATTGCATCGACGGTTGGCGTCATGCTACTGGCGAATGTCTTGAATCCAGCCGAGGCCACTCGTCGCCGTGCCATCGATACAACAAATTTCAAGGCATACGATTTCTATTTGCAAGGCCGTGCCGAGCTGCTAAAAGCGTCGTTTGAGGCACTGCAATTGGCGGAGCAATATCTCAACGCCGCACTCAATGAAGATCCGGATTTTCTCGATGCCAAAGTGCAACTCGTCTTGCTGGTGCGCACACAGGCCGATACCGGTATGCGACCGTTTCCTGAAAGCTTGCAGAAAATCACGTCCTTGCTCGATGAAGTGCTGGCCAGCGATCCGCAGCACACCTGGGCCAGATCGCAGCGCATTGAGCTGCAGGCGCACCTGGCATCCGCGGGCGGCGATAATTCGGCTTGGCAAAATGCGGCAGTTGAGTTACGCGCGATCGTCACCGAGGCGCCAAATGACATCGAGGTACGCCTGAGCCTGGTATCGGCCCTTCGAAGAACAGGTAATTTTGAAGAAGCGATCACGATTCAAAGGGACGTGCTGGAAATTGACCCATTAAATGCCTACCTTCACGAACTACTTGCTGGGCTTTACAGCGACACCAGGAACTATGCGGCCGCCCGCGATGCCCTTCTTCACTCCGTCGAAATTGAACCTGCGGCACCGAATGCCTGGCGGTACCTCGGCGATGCCGCTTTACAACTGGGCGATGGTACTCTGGCCGTCGACAGTTATCTGCATGCGGTGGCCAGCGATTCGCTCGATCCGGAGATGCCGGGACGCGTTGCAGAAGAGTTGTACTTGCTAGGCTTACCTGAGCAGGCAAATGAATTTCATCAACGCGTGCTCAACCTGGCACCCAACGCTCAAGACGCGCGTAACCTGGAAATGCTTCGCGCGGTGAGCGCAGGTGAAATCGAACAGGCCGTTCAATTTGCGCGCGATATTATTGAGTCTGAGCCGGAGCGTCCGACTGCCTGGAAAAATGCATGGAAAATTCTATTGTTTACGTCGGTCGGGCGGGGCACAGAGAAAGAAGACATCGCCCTGATGGATGCTTATGTGCAGGATTTTTCAGATCTCGACAAACTGGAGGTTTCTTATGCCGTTAACCTCTTTCGTGGCAATACCATCGACGTGCTGGCCTCTGTAAAAACGGAAGCCGAACTGCAAACATTCACCAGGCGGCTGGACGAACTGTATCAGCAAAGGAACATCGGAAAGGATGCCATTCCGGAAGAATATCTGGACTGGGCAATATTTTTCGGCAACACCGATGTTGCAATAAAGCTGGCGCTTGATGATGTCTTTTCGAATCCCGTCACCTCGGTTAGGCTATGGCGACTGCGCTTCGCACGGCCATTTATGCAGGAATTCATGAGCGACCCTCGAATACAGGCGGCCTTGCAACGCTGGGAGAAGCAGGAAGAACGCATTCGCTCGGAAATCAGGGACTATCTCGCCAAGCGATGAGGTGGGGTCGTGGAAAGGAAGTACAAACCCCTTTTTTTGGAATTCATCAAAGTATCAGTGATCGTTGACCGGGTGGTTATTTGACCCTTGCAGCCCCCGAGCCAGCGGTGTGCTGGCCATCCGTGCGCCTCGAGCCTTCCCCGTCGGCCCCAAATGGCTTCATTCCCGTCGCGCAGCCAAACCCGGCCCTGGGCCGAGTGCCCACGGGACATCAAATCAGGTCGAAAGTGTATTCATGGTGCCCGGGCGGGACCCGGGCCAGGGGTTCGTTCAGTGCCTCGCGCCGTTGGATGTGTGCGAGAATCTTCGCAACCAGCGGCGGGTCTTCGATGCAGGCAATTAACCGCAGCTTGCCACCACACTTGGGAAAAGTCTCAATGTTGATGGCGAACGCGAGCTGGAGGCATTTTTTTCCCGTTCATCAGTGTCGTGCTCAATGGCTGCTTTGGGTCGTTAACGGACATTCTAAACAGCTGGCGGCTCAGTTCTCCTTTCAGTCGAAGAGCGGCACAAGTTCAGATTCTAATTCCAGGACAGACTTGTTCTAAGTTCGGCCAAAAGCGGAATATTTGGAATTGGGGCCCAGTACCAGCATTTTATTCACTTTACT
>JAHEFE010000090.1 GCA_024640365.1 Woeseiaceae bacterium
CAGCCAGCGTCAGCAAACCCGCCACGAACCACACCGTCAACACCATTTCCGGGCTGCCGACATTGCAGGTCATGACGCGCGCTTTTACGAATACTCCCGTGCCAATGACGTTGGCCAGAACCACCGCGGCTGCCGGTATCAGGGTGAGCGCTCGTACGAGCTGGCGGCTGTTGGCCGGCTTGGCTATGTTCACCAGGTACCATCGCTTTTCGGCGCCGGGGTGAATTGGGCTCGCATCTTTTCAACGTATGTTTTTTGCACGGTACTCAGGTCACCATCGAGCTTTGGATTCTCTATCGAATTGATGATGTGCATAACCCTGCCCCCGGTACGTTGGTGCTGGCCGATGCCCATCATTACATAGTAATCGACGATGTCGATACCTTGGGATGACCGCTATGGGCGCTTCGTCTCGTTAAGCGACATTGCTCTTGGGGGTTGTTGATCGGCCGCAATTTTCCCGGGCGGCAAGATAGCAAGCCGCAACAATCGGGTAACTGTCTCAGTCGTTATTCTGGCCTGGTGATCCGGGCCCTGAATAAAGGACCCTGGTTCCCATTTCTCTCCCATTTGTCTTTATACTTTCTCAGCTCCATCAAAAGAATGTGGATTAATTGACAGGCGCGCCAATGGTGAATGTTCAAATGCTTGTAAAGCTGGCCGTCTTATCGGCTATGGTTTGTTGCGGCCAGGGCATGGCACAGGATGGCCGGTCAGAAAACCTGGAATCAATAAATATAGATGGGGCGATTCGCTACTGGCGGATGTACGTTCCGGACTCCTATGAGGAAGGCACGCCTGTGCCTCTCGTATTCGATTTCCACGGCAGCGGCAGCAACCCCGCCCGGCAGGCAGAGAAAACGCAGTTTGAGGCGCTTGCCGCTAGAGAAGGGTTTTTGGTGGCGACTCCTGTAGGTGCGCCCGTGCCGAGCAATGGCGGCAGAAATTCCTGGAATGTGGATCTGTTGCCCGGCGACCCCGACGACGTCACATTTGTAAGAGCGCTGATTGAAAAACTCAGTGAACAATACTCTGTTGATGCAGATCGAATATTCGCCACGGGCCACTCTGGCGGGGGGAGAATGAGTAGTCGGGTTGCCTGCAGCCTCGCCGATATCGTAGCTGCGGTCGCTCCTGTTGCGGGTATTCGTTGGCCTGAAGTTTGCGATCCTGTCCGCCCGGTACCGATTATCACTTTCCATGGAAAACAGGACGGCGTTAACCACTATGAGGTTCAGCCAGATTCGCCGTCGTACTGGCTGCTTGGTGTTGAGGACTCTCTGGCTGGCTGGGTAACGAGCAATCAATGCGATACTTCGCCCATCGAAAGTCCAGTCGGCGAATCTCGTACCCGAGTCTCCTATCAGGGGTGCCAGAATGGTGGCGATATCGTGTTCTATCGATCAGAAATTGACGGGCACATCTGGCCGGATTCCGCTACACATTTGATATGGGACTTTTTCGAGTCCCATCCGATGAACCACGACCTGTAGAAGCCTCAGCAACGCGGGCTTTAAACCACGAACTTCAGCAGAGTCTCCGGCATTGTCTATCACCACAAGGTAGTTGAGCCGAACGGCGAAAGCCGCTCACGATTGCCTGGGGGTCACAGAGAAATCGCGAAAGTGCCTCTTACCGGCGATTGCCTTCTGGTACTCATCTTTACTCAGGATGTTCTCATCCAAGGTCATATCAACCTTACAAAGCGATTCTAAAAAGCTGTTTAATCGATCAGGATGCTGCGATACCTCGTTATTAAGGTAGTTTACGTCCACGTTGATACAGACCGCCCCGACCAGCCCGTCCGTTTCGCGAAATATGGGAATTGTCGTGCACTTAAATTTGCGCGCCCCAATATTGAGCTCATAATTTAGCTTGTCCTGCTTGTGTAACTTTCGCGTTTTCAGATCCATTACCAAATTTGTCGCAGGAGCCTCGACATCCCGGCCTGTAACGTTGTTTTTGATCATGCAAAGTGCTGTCGTTGGATTTGTCAGATCGTGCAGTAATATCTCTATGCCGGAGTCTGGAAAACTATCGCCAATCAACCTAACGATTCGTTTGAAGTTTCTTAAGAATTTGTCCGTATCGGTACGAATTTCGTCTCCCCGATATTTCTTGTACAGCTTTCTATAACGCAGGCGATCGTCGGCTGGCAGAGAGTTTCTGACATCGTTTTGCTCACCGACAATAATCAGTTGACGGGCTGCAACATGGTTTCGATGCCGACGCAAATAATCCACTGCCTTGACGAACTTTTCCTGATCAAAAATAACGTGGTCAAGCTCGTTGGTTCCAAATGGGTAGAAATCGTAGTCCTCGAGATTAGTACCCTTTTGCGCTTGTCGTTCACGATACATTCCACCGAAATAGCCCGCTGAAAGCAGGATCAATGAAGCAAGCACATTTATCGTCAATTCGGTCAGCATGATTATCGATTCCAGTTCAAGAGCAGTGTCTCATTAGTTTATCACTCGACCGGCTGGATACGGCCGGTCATGGTCTGGCGGCGAGTTGTACGCTAGCTCTTCTTTTGTTGAACCCTGTGACAGGCTTTCCATATGGCCCAACACGCGAAGGCCCAACAAGCGCCGTTCAACGCAAACAGGAGTCGTGGCGGCGGAGAGAATGCCAGCACAAATACGAAAGGAGTAATCAGAATATAGAACAGTAGCAATGCAAGATAGTCCAGAACGGTCGCGCCCTGGCCGCTACAAAGCCCAGGTACTTCATCCAGGTGGCTCGCGGATTCTGCTTTTGGGGCGCCGGCGGAGCAATAATTAACTAAATCGGCATCGACACGATGCCGGCCCATCCATCGTTTTGCCAGGCCCGTCGAATTCGGCTAACGTTTCGACTTCTACTGCCGTGACCGCTCACTTACACTAGTCATCTCATAGGGTAGCACTAGCTGGACAATCATCCGGAACATGTGAAATATGGATTTTGAGTGGGTAGCCATAGCTCTCGGCGACGTCGCTTGGATTACTCTGGCCTTTGCTCTTGGCTTTTGCTCGCAACTGATCGGCCTGCCTCCCCTCGTCGGCTTTCTCGCCACTGGTTTCCGGAAGTTGGTTAATCGTTATTTTTGTAGCTCGCCTTGCGCAGCTCTCGCAGCACGTAGGTCATAGGTCACATAGAACTCGGTCTGATACGCGCCCCATGCGCCGTTTTCTATCGCGATATTCACCCGGCGCAAGTGATCGGGCGGAAACCGCAGCACGATTACCTGGCCGATGCCCATCATTACATAGTGATCGACGATTTCGACACCTTCGGGTGGAAACATGTCGTTAAATCCGGTTTTTTCGATCAGTGCGCGCCGCTCAATATTGTTCATGGACTGATCGTGTTTGAGAAACACGGTCAGCAGCATGGTCTCTTTATCGCCCAGCAACGGCCCCTGCTCCTGTGCACTTGCGGCAGTGATGGCAACAACAGATAGCAACATGGCCGCAACTGCGAGTGATCGTTTCATCCCATTCTCCGTGGTTGGTTTTATATGGTGACTATGATTTGAGGTTCGCCAGATCCGAACCTGCCGGCTTCTGAAACAGGCGCAATCCGAACTCCGGAACGACGGCGAGCAAATGATCGAAGATATCTGACTGGATGTCTTCGTAAACCGCCCACTCGGTTGTGTTTGTGAAACAGTAGATTTCCAGCGGCAGCCCCTCCGGACCCGGCCCGAGCTGACGAACAATCAGCGTCATGCCTTTGTGAACTTTTGGGTGGTTTTTCAGGTAGTTGTACGCATAGGCGCGGAAGGTGCCAATGTTGGTCAAGCGCCGCGCATTCACCTCGGAGTCCACTTCCGTCGCGAGTGCCCTATTGTAGTCGGCGAGCTCCTGCTTCTTGGCTGCGATGTAGTCTCTCAGCAGCGCGAAACGCGTGAAGTGCTCAACTTCGCTCGGCGTCTGGAAGCGGATCGACGATACGTCGATAAAAATTGAACGCTTGATTCGCCGCGCGCCCGTTTGCGACATGCCGCGCCAGTTCTTGAATGAGTCCGTGATTAGTCGATGCGTCGGGATCGTCGTGATGGTCTTGTCCCAGTTCTGCACTTTGACGGTGTGCAGTTGCACATCGACCACGTCGCCAT
>JAHEFE010000091.1 GCA_024640365.1 Woeseiaceae bacterium
AGCTGATCGTCAGATCAGCCTGCTCATCGCTGGGGGATTTGCGCTTTGGATGGCTCTGACTTTGGCCAGGTATCCAGGCTTGGTCTCCACACAGCTAGTCATGATTCTGTTGCTCGCGATAGGCCTGCCTATTGGATTTGTCAGCATTCAGTTTGGCTGGCGTTTACTGCAAGCCAATGCCGATCTGGCAGGTTTGAAGGGACCCTTCTGTTGGACTCAAATAGTTGCGCCGCTGTGTTTCATGACGGTCGTTCTTGCGCCAGTAGGATTACTGACTCTCATGGTAGGAATGATTTTACTGGGCTTGATATTACTTAAAGCGGAAGAATCGCTTCCCGAATTTGTCTAGCTCAAATCAGCGTTGATTTCACGCCTAATACGGGCCCCGTAATGTAGCGGGGCTCTTGCGTTATGCACCCTGCTGGCCGTTATGGGTCGGAAGCGGTTGTAAGCGACCCTAGCAGGTCCATTTCCGCAATGGGATGGTTAACAGAACAAAATTAAGCCGCCAATCCGGTAGCAGCAGTCGACCGAGCCGGGATCAGGCCTGGTGGGTTTCACCTCGCACCCAGACTTTTGCCGTGTACAACGTTTCATAGCCAAGTCGCTGATAAAGTGGAAATCCGGCAGGCGTAGCGCCGAGGAAAAATGCAGTAGCTCCGGCTTGCCTGGCACCAAACATGACCCGTGAAAGCAGGGCCTTTCCTATTTTCTGCCCTTGTGCATCAACGTGAGTTCCCATGGCCCAAACACCAATCACCTCGCCGTGCCTGGTGACTGTTACGGTAGACAGTATTTTGCCGTCGCGTTCAGCCAGGTAAATATCCAGCGAAGGTGATTGGATCAGGCGTAACGGCATAGCCCGACGCACACTGGTTGCTGGCATCTGGTACGCACTCGCCATTACTTCTACCATGCCGTTATAGTCGTCTTCAGATTGCATTTTGCGAATTTCGACGCCCTGGACCTGAAAATCTGCTGCTGCTTCTCCCGGACACACCATCAAAGGCCAGTCGGTGGCATAGACCAAGCCCAACTGTTCGCATACCGGAGCGGCAGCCTCGCTGGCATCGGGCGCGACCATGCAGGCAAATGGCAATTCGCGCTCGTCACACCAGCCCACATAACGACTGAATGCCGCAAGTGCCGCGCTGTCTCCGCTATCCAACATCAGGTAATTCAGGTCGGCTACCGGCTCGCCCGAAACAGCCATAGCTGAACCCTGGCAGGCCTCAGCGTGGAAATGCTCTGCGCAGCTGTAAAACATAAGGAGCGCGTCGCCAGTCAGACGAATTAGTACGTCGGTAGTTAAATCTTTTGCATGCATGATGGGAGCCTTGTTGTAATTTATGTAAAGATTGAACAATCCATCTGGTAGAGGAAGTTTTTAACACCTATTCAAGCTTTCTGACAAGTTTCGGGGGTTGTTTTTGACTGCAGATTCGAGTCGGGCTGGATGAGTTCCGCAATCAGGTGCGAAGCGGTACTCCCCAATAGCCTATTCGCGGTAGGTTTTAGTTCTCAGTTCGGCCAGGAGCGGTCCTAAGCCCAATCATTCATTGCCATAACTTTTCTTTAGGCGAACGCCTAATTCGCCACTTCCGGTAGCGCTATAACCACTTCGGTCTTCATGTCCTCGGGCACGCCAAACCACGCCTGCAGGTTCTCGTTCTCAGCAACCATCACCTGGTTCTTGGACATGTATGCCATCGGCCCGCCACCGGATTCCCCGTTGTAGAGAATCCATGACCCGTACTCGTCGTTGAGGGCCCAGCTGGGAAAGGCCTTGCGATAGAATTCTCGCACCTTTTCCACGTCATCGGCAGTGGCGAAGCGGACGCCCATTTCGCCCTGTATCGCACCATTAACGAACTGCAATCCCGGATATAGCGGGACACCAGCCTGTTCAAGGACAGCTTTGTCCTTTGCCGGCAGCATATTCTCCGCGCAGACACCAACTGACATAAGCGACAATAGCAACGCTGTTATAAACTTTATTTTCTTTGTGTGGCTTTGCATTTTTCCTCAAACCTTTGGTGGAGTTGTCTCATCTCGTTGAAAATACATAGCTTAAGCTGCCTGTTTACATATGCAAGCCCTAATCGGATAAAACTTTACTTCATTACCACGGTTAGTAAATCTCTGCTCTGGGTCGATCTCGGAGATTTTTGCCAGTAAGAGGCTCAGTTCCGCTTTCAAGTGATCAGCGGAATCTATTCAGATTCTAATTCCAGGGCAGACTTGCTCTCAGTTCGGCCAAGAGCAGACAAATCTGCGACCACCTTATTCAATTTGTTCAATTGCATCGACTATCTGCACACAAACAGCATGAAATGTCGGGCGGAATATTTCAGGTTGATTTCGAACCATCCAACGCGCCACTGAATTTCTCGACAAAAAATCCTGTAAATGCCCAAGAAATGATTGCCAAGTTTCTTCGTCGTAGAAATCCAACTCGTACTGATAATGGTGATTGTCCAGAACTGCGAACGATCTCCTGGCGCTAATAATGGCCGCTCCAGCCTCCTGCGATGTCAAAGAATCTCCGAAAATTTCGGCCCACCTCGGACGTGCAATAGCATTGTCGCCTACTAGCCGAATGTCGTACTCGCTTTGAGCCATTCCATTCCAAACTTCTACCGCCACAGCAGAACGGTCTTGATATTGCCCCGCAAGTGCAATTTGCCGATCCTGTTTCATCTGAAGACCGACGAAAACTAATGATGCAACCACAGCGAAGATACCAACAACTTGCATCCAATCGTTTAACTTAGCTGAATCCACGTCGGTCCCTCTGTGAAAAACTTATTAGTGGCAAGCGGCAAACTAGATGGCTGCTTCGGGTCAGCAGCCGTCGTTCAGTAGTCTAACACTCGAACTTCCGCTTCCGGCCAGAAGCAGACGGTCAAGCCGCCTTAAGGGTTGAAAGCCGTAGTTCCAGTCGATCAATAAGCTCTTGCGTAGCTGCCTCCAGACCTTCTATCCGGTCGATGGAGGCACGGGTGTTGTACCTGCGATTGGTAAGCAGACCTTCAAAGCGTCTTGACGAGAAAAGGCCTTTTAAGTCGTTTTCCAACGGACTAACTTGCCAGCCCTCATCGACAAAACTAAGAAGCGTGGGCCAAGAAATGTATTCGAAAGTTTCGTCAAGGATCAGCTCCTCGCCGTGATTTCTCTCTATTTCCTGCCACTCGATTAGCACTTGTGCGAGCGTAGGCCATTGGATAAGTGCTCTCTGAATTTCCGGATCGGCGATCAATCCTAGGTCACCTGAGGCAATCAATGAATTGGTGGCACCAAGTGCTGGAACGAATTTCGCATTCCGCGTGCAGCTCAGAATCGTCCGTGCGAGATCCACATCCATCGCCTCCGGATAACTCCTGAGAGCTATCATTGATAGCAGCCCTTCGGTAGCAGCCAATGCCTCTTGGCTTTTCTCTTTATCAGCTTTCAGTATCTCGAGATTCTCTTGATACTCAATAATCAGTCGTTCAATCGCGGTGTGTTCAGAGCTTCGCTCAACACGAGCCGTACTCCAGTCCTGAGCCTGCAGTCCGAGAAAGACACCAACCACGACTATCACGAGTTCAGTGCCCACAGCCGACCAGTTCTGGGTTCTGACCTGATCTGTGATGCGGCGAATGATCATTGCCTCGTTATCTCCTAGAGTATTGGTGGAGCGTCGCAATGCCTGAATGCACGACAGTCCGCTTTGGGTCATTAGCTGCGGTTTAAAACTGTACCACACCAACTTCCGCTTCGGGTTGCGGTTTCAACCGGTCAACGCAACACACTACTATCTGTGAGTAACAGAAGGAGTGTTGCACCATGCCTCGTAAACCAAGGATTCATTACACCGAAACAGACAAGGCGCTGATGTGGGATCGCTGGCAAAATGGCGATTCTCTGGAGAAGATCGCACAACTCTTTGACCGTACCCATGGCTCGGTAGCCCGCATTCTTCGGCAGACGGGCGGGATACGGCCACCAAAGAGAGTCCGGTCCAGTCGGACATTGTCACTGGCTGAGCGCGAAGAGATATCGCGTGGTGTCGTTAGTGGCCGTTCGCT
>JAHEFE010000052.1 GCA_024640365.1 Woeseiaceae bacterium
TGGCATTCAGCAAGTCTGCATTCAACAGATTGGCATTGAGCAGGTCTGCATTTAACAGGTTCGCGTTCAACAAGTTGGCGTTGAGCAAATTGGCGTTTAATAAATTTGCGTTCAACAAGTTCGCGTTGAGTAGTGCGGCATTCAGCAATGCGGCATTGATCTTGTCCGGATGCCCAACCGCATAGGCAATAATTTCTGCACCGGACGCCTGCGTCGGATCACCGCACAGGCTGGGATAGTTTGTACTGCAGGCCGGATCTGCAACCGCGCCTTCAAGCGCTAATGCAACCAATGTTGGATTCAGCAGGTTGGCGTTCAGCAGGTCCGCGTTCAGCAATGCTGCGTTCAACAGGTTCGCATTCAACAGGTTGGCATTCAACAGGTTGGCGTTTTCGAAGTTGACATTGAGCAATGCCGCATTCAACAAGTTGGCATTCAACAAATTGGCGTTTAACAAATTCGCATTCAAGAGGTTGGCGTTCAAAAGAGCTGCGGCTTCGATATTTGCATTCAGCAGATTGACGTTCAACAGCGCGGCATTGAGCAGGTTCGCATTCAACAGGTTGGCGTTCACGAGACCAGCCGCGCATACAATGACACCGCCAACAGTCGTTTCAGTAGGACACGCGTTACGTACCTCATGGCTTAGCGCATCCATGCTGGCGTTAAGCAGGTTGGCATTCAGCAGATCGGCGTTGAGCAGGTTGGCATTCAACAGGTTAGCGTTCAACAGGTTGGCGTTCAACAGGTTGGCATTCAACAGTGCTGCATTCAGTAGTGCTGCATTTTCGGCTGTTGGCTCCAGGTTTACGATGGCCCAGCTGATAACACTACCGATCGTAGGGCTGGTTTCGTTGCTACAGCAACCGCCGTCGACTGCCAAATCGACCAGCGCTGGATTCAACAGGTTGGCATTGAGCAGGTTCGCATTGAGCAGTGTTTGTAATGACAGCTGATGTGTCTCATTAGAATCTACCTGGCAATCTGGATCGGTTGCCAGGCAGTTTTCCGGGTTCGACATTTGACCAACATTACCCAGCTGAATAGACGCAACTATGTTGTCGCTGGGGTCAAGCGCGCGCACCGTAACGGCGCCTTCAAATGGATCGATAAATACAGTGCGCGCTGCACTCGAAAATGCGGGCACGGTCAAGGTATCCGTGGTCTGCGGGCTTTGCTGCCGGAATGATGCTTTATGTGATGCATCAATAATTTCCAGCTTATAGGTGACGTCGGCAGATTTTGCGTTTGCGAGAGAAATAGCGAAGGCGCGCTTCAGTCCGGAAAGTGGCTTCGTCGGCGTTGTCGCGTACAAACGAACCTGATCTTTGATGAGAGAACCATACACGTTCGAGTCTCGTGTTCTCTCAGTAGCTGGTGTACAGACGCCTGCGCTAGGGTCGCTGCCGTCGATGCCCTCGGCGGTCTTGGTTGTATCTCGCGGAGGGCCACTCTTCGTGGCGGGCTCCAAGTCGGCAAGCATTTCTGCGTCTGTTTCGCTTAATAACGGGCTGGCTTCGCCCTCGACAGCGGCATAGCCATAAGGCAGCGGCTCAATAATGTCGTTTATCTGGCCGCGAACATCGCGGTTATCGGCCCAGGCAGCGAAGAAGTCCTCGTTGCCTGAGGCGTTTGGAGTCGAGTTGCTTTCCCATGCAGAGCCGTCACTGGTCTTGCGGAAATCGCGCGCAGCGATGGCTATATAGTCACCGAGAAAAGGTGCCGTACCTTGGCCAAATAGTTTCTTGTTGGCAAATGAGGCTTCGGTCTCGGATTGTTCGAGGTCACCGTCTTTTTCACCGACTTGAATACTGTACTGTGACACCCGCACTGGAGCAGGTCGCGTGAGAGCGCCTGAAGCATTCAGCTTAACGTTCGTCGTATACACGTCAACCGTGCGCTGGACGAAAAGCGACGCTGTGTTTACTTCATAATCAGCGACGAAAGGCCATGGCGTGCCGGCTCCGCCGAAAGTTTCCCGACGCGTGTCATACCAGGCCACCTGGACTTTGCCGTTGGCGCCAAATGCGGTTGGCATGAACTGGAAGGTGTCATCATTGTCAAGATTCGGGTCCAGTAGTTCGGGCGTGCTCCACGCCCGACCGGAACTATCAGAATGCTGCACCATGATGCGTGGCCGTCCGAAAGCATCACAACTACCATCGGTTAACCGCCCACGATCCGAATAGAAAACGAAGAAATTCTTCCCTTCGTCGGCTGTCCAGGGAAAGTCGTTAGTGCGGAACGCTACGAGTGGTGCGCCCGGTACCGGTTCGACGCCAGTCAGCGTCGGCTGGTCAAATGCGCAAAGGTCTGCAAGCACTTCGCCACTGGTTGCCTTTCTACCGCCGTTGCTAATGACCGAGTACATGATGGAGTCGGGGTTATTGTTGTCGCCACGACGCCTCCAGACTGCAAGTACGTTGCCATCAATCTCAGTGAGCGAGATGCCGGAGACTTCGTTCTGACTTTCGGATAATTTTAGCGCCTGGTTTTTCCAGGTTCGGCCCCAGTCATTGGAGACCTTTACCAAAATCTTGACGCTGCTGGATCCGGTGAATACGGCATAGGCAACGTACAGGGTTCCTGTAGGAAAGTCCCGGGTAATGGTGCCGAGTTCCGGATTTTCCATTACGGTTGAAAGAGACATGGTCCCCTGGCTTTTAACCGGGTCCAGCACGGCGAGCATATCCGGCTTGTCAAGGAAGCGGCCTTCGGTACCGGCATCCGCTATGTAGGTTTCAAGTCCGGGTTCGTAATGGTCTGCATCTTCCTTGTTCACTTCCAGCCAATGCTGAATCGCAAGGACACCCACATTGGTGTCACGATAGCCTGCGATAAAGTTGAATATCGCCATGCCGGGAATTGCGGCAAGTCGGGGATCGGCTGCAAACTTCGCGGCAATTGGTGCGGCGTGCCCAGGGAAGCCCGGTGCCAGGCGGCTGCGCCAGGTGTCTCCGGCATCGCAGCTTTGCGATACGCCTTCCCAGGCATCGCCAAATAACTCGACCGCACGATAATCGTTATAAGCGCAGATGATGCAGGCGGAATCGCCGGGACGAATGGCGCACGCCGGTTCGTTTTGCTGACGATAGTGGGTGTCAGGTATATCAGCGGGATCCGGCGTCATGCCGATCAGGTTTACGTTAGAGCGGGGATCGCCCTGCGCCATGGCCTGTGGCCCGGTCAGTAAGAATCCTAAAATAAACGTTGCGCTCAGTCGAATACCGAACGTACCTGCGTTGATTAACATCTTCATCCCTGCGCTCCTGGTCCGAAACGTGAATTTCGGTTTTACTTAGCCTGTCCCCGCTAGCGGGGCCGCTGTTTTATTTGTTTGTGAGATTTTTCTATCGTTCCAGGATGTCTGGAATGATTAAAAGGCAGGTAATTAACTATACGAAGATCGTCACGTCAGCGACGGAGTTTTCGTACGGTTTGATTTGTCCAGCCCCCCGAGCT
Source organism: Woeseiaceae bacterium (assembly GCA_024640365.1). Taxonomy (GTDB): domain Bacteria; phylum Pseudomonadota; class Gammaproteobacteria; order Steroidobacterales; family Woeseiaceae; genus JAHEFE01. The sequence goes on from JAHEFE010000052.1 coordinate 3,463, forward strand.
AAATCCCCCGATTCGCTCACGCTGACATTCCCCCGCCAACGTGTCACTTCCCGCCCCACACACGTTATCCATTTACGGTGTGTGAATAACTCCCTACGAAGTTTTGAGCGGACACTCAGTATAAAGCAGAAAAGTGTGAAGTCATCCACACTTTTGAAAAATATTTTGCTTATGTAAAGTTGATTTTCGGCGCGGCGGCGGCACCGATCAGGCGTTTTTTTGTTATCTAAAACAAACGGTTATAGATCAGGTACCAGGATGGGTCGTTTCACGAGTTTACCAGCATGAGCTTTGGCGAAGACATTGTTGATGTCAGAGAGTGGGTATCGCTTTATGAAAGGCAGCATCTTGATCTTCCGATCTAGCACCAGTTCCAGTGCTTCCGCGTAATAGCGGGGCAGGCAACCCCAGTTGCCAAGAGCCCGTGCATGAAAGGCCATCAGGTTGGCCAGACGCAGTTGTATCTTGTCCATGGTGAAGCCGACCACCGATAGACAAGCGCCAAAAGTGAGCAGGCCGTAAGCGTTTTCCTGACCGGCAGCGGTGCCCGAGCATTCGAAAATTTTCCACTCTGTCTGTCGCAGCCCATTTTGTTTGGCGAAGTCGCGAATGGCGTCGCGCAAATCGCGGCCTTGTACCTTTTTGACATTAAACGTGGCGCTGGCACCGAAATCTTTGAGCGCTGCGAGCTTGCTATCGTCGATATCGATAGCGACGACTGTTGCGCCCATAGCACTCGCAAGTTGCACGGCATAGCCACCAACACCGCCTACACCGATGACGATTGCGAGATCACCCGGAGAGACTTCGGCCTGGGTAACGGCCTGGTAGGGCGTCGTCAGCGCGTCGGCAATGACGCTGGCATCGGCAAGTTGCATGCCGATTTTTTCAAGGCGAGCCAGATCGATTTCACACAGTCCGTAGGCAGGCACGGTCACGTGCGTTGCGAAGCCTCCGTGCATATCGATGCCTGGTGACTTCTGGTCGCGACAAATAGTACCCAGGTCGCGCTGGCAGAGATCGCAGGAACCGCAGGGAATGACCGCAGGAATAATCACATTCTTCCCTAGCCAGATCTGCGCGTTACTGCCGGCAGCGATGACTGTGCCACTGATTTCATGACCGAGAGTGAGTGGCAACGGATGCCGAGTGCGCACGCCATCATAGTAAAAGCCGAGATCGGTATGGCAGACCCCACAACCAGCGACTTTAACCAGCACTTCGGTGGCTTCAGGTTGTTGTGGTTCGAATTCTGTTTTCCGCAGAGGCTGGTCGGTCGCCTCCATGAGCCAGCGATGTGCTGCCATGTCTGTCTCCCGTTAATCAATTTTCCAGATGGGTTTTCTCTTGTCGAGAAAGGCGCTGAGGCCTTCGACCGCATCGTGGGTCTGCATGAGCTCTTCCAAGTACATTTTTTCAACGACGTTTAATTTTTCTTCGACAGTTCGCACGTAATCATCGCGCGCGGCTTGCAAAGCAAAGCGCAGGGACGAGGGGCTCTTGCCGAGCAGGTGCTGATCGAACCAGGCGAGTGCTGCGGCTTCGGGGTTTTCATCAAGTTGATCGACCAGGCCGATGCGCAGTGCTTCAGCGCCATCAACACTGGCGCCCGATAGCAGCAATTGCTCCGCATTCGCCTGGCCTATCCGTAATGGCAACAGGCAGGATGCCGCCGGTGCAAATACGGCCAGCATGATTTCCGGTTGGCCGAGAGCGGCTTTGGGATCAGCAAAAATGCGGTTGCAAGCGCAAGCGAGTTCCAAACCGCCACCCAGGCATTGACCTTTAACGGCAGCGAGAATGGGAATCGGGCTGGCGATCATTTTCAGTATCAGGCTGTGCAATCTGACCAACATGGCGGCGCATTTGTCTGGCATGTGTTCTTCGACACTCGCACCGAAGCTGAAGTGCGGGCCCTCCGCGGTGAGTAAGATACCTAACAACTGCGGCTGCTCAATATAGTGATCGATGGCCGCATCAAGGGCATCGATCATTTGGGCGTCAATGATGTTTGCTTTCGGACGCGCCAGGCGCAGACGCAGTAGCTGATCGTCTCTATCCAGTGATACTTGCAGCGGCTTCTCTGTCACGTTGACCTCCAGCTTTAATTGCGGTGCGATCTAGTCAGCGCCTGCCGGGGGATCCAGATCTTCGGCCCAATCCATTTTCGGAGTCGGGTATTTGCCCAGCCACTCTTGCATCCAGATCGCGTGTTGATGCTCATCGTCCGCAAACTCTTGAGCCAGATTTTTGACGGCCTGATCTTCGGACTCTGCAGCAGCGCGCCTGAAAAATGATTCGGCTCGTCGTTCGCAGGACAGTGCAAGGTCCAGTGCATGATGCGGTTTCATCAGGTAGTGAACTTCGGTGAGCTCGAGAGTCTCGGGCGATTCGAAACCTTCCCAGCGGTATTTCCAGGGTGGATGTTCTTTGAGTTCTACGCCGGTCGCATGATGACGAATTTTTGTCGCATGCTTGCCTTCCAAAGCAGCCATTTTGGAGAACAAGACGGCGACGTCATGATTGCCACACTCTTCCATTTGATCGGCTAGTTCTTTGTAACTTTGCTCTGCTTCCAATTCGATAACCAGAGCATGCTGCAACAGCTCTTCCATCGAGAGCGCAATTTTCCTGTTCTTCCGTGCCGAACTCATGTTACGAACTCCTTCTCCAAATCACGATTAGTACGGGTAACTGTAGTGACAATCTGGCGATAAGCCGGTCGAGACCCTTTGTACAGTACTCCAATATTAAAGCCGTCGTCGGTCATGACGCGGCGGGCCGCCTGTGAAGCGTCAGCGGTCGTTGTTACGGGTGCCGGGTGTACCTGTTTCTTCCAGTTTTTCTGGTCCGGCCGGAAGGTGACGCACGGGCTCAGAATCTGCACAAACGAAAAGCCGGGATGGGTGATTGCATCAACGAGCATCTCCGTGGTGCCGTTGGGATCACCGGAAAAAGCGCGGGCAACAAAATTGGCGCCGGACGCCAGTGCGATGACCAATGGATGAAACGGGGAGATCCCGGGTCCGCCAGGGGTCAGCTTGCTGTCCCAGTCGGCTGCCGTGGTCGGCGACGGTTGCCCTTTGGTCATACCGTAAATTTCGTTGTCCATGACGATGTAGGTCATATCGATGTTGCGGCGACACGCATGCAACAGGTGATTGCCACCGATTGAAAATCCATCGCCGTCGCCGCCGGCACATATCACGGTCAGATCGGAACGCGCCACTTTGACGCCGGTTGCCAGGGGTAGCGCCCGCCCGTGCACACCATGAAAGCCGTACGTGTTCAGATAGGCCGGGATTCGCGACGAGCAACCGATGCCGGAAATAACGGCGACCTTCTCGGTAGGCAGTTGCAGGTGGGCGAGGGCTTTGGCAATACTGAGCAGGACATGGAAGTCACCACAGCCCGGACACCACACGGGCTTGTTGGCCGATTTGTAATCGCTTGCCTTGAGTCTCTGGCTTATGGCTTCGCTCATGCGGCGCTCCAGGCTTGAATACGTTCGACAATTTCCTGGGGGCGAAATAAAAGTGGACCGCTGCGGTGCATCGTTTCCACCGTCGCAGGAAGGTCATAGCTGGCGCGGAGAAAGCGATGTAACTGGCCGCTGTGGTTTTGTTCGATGACCAATAAGCGCGTTACCCCATGCAGTGCACTTTCGAATTGTTGCGGCAGTGTTGGTAGCAGTAAACGTATAGAAATCAGTTTTATGTTTTTGCCGGAGTCTTGCAGTCTGCCAAGCGCTTCGCGCACCGCGCCGGTCGTCGATCCCCAGGTGATCACGGCGAGTTCACCGTTGCCTTCAATGTCGGCCCATGGTTTTCCGTACTCAAAGGCGTCGAGTTTGTGAGCGCGTTTGTCGCTTTGTTGAAGATGATCGGCGACCGAGCTCGATGGTGATGCGTTTGTGCTGTGCTCCAGACCGTCTGCTGTGTACTGGCCGCACGAGGTGCCCGGCAACGGCATCGGTGAAATACCATCCTCTGTGAGTGCATAGCGGTTGAAGCCCGCTGTCGGTTCGCTACTGATTTTTCTCGCAGCAAACAGCCCGGCGTCGGCTAGTGGTGCCGTGATCGAATTCGCCTGGCCGAGAAATTGATCAGATAAGACGATAGCCGGAGCCTGGGTCGCTTCAGCCAGGTGCACTGCCCATTGTGTTGTGAACGCACAGTCCGCGATCGAGTTTGGCGCGAGCACCAGGTGGGGCGCATCGCCGTGCAAACCGTATAACGCGATGTTCAGATCGGATTGTTCCGATTTGGTTGGAATACCGGTAGATGGGCCACCGCGCATGACGTTGACGATCACCACCGGCACTTCAGCGCTGACCGCGAGGCCGATGCTCTCGGTCATCAGTGAAAATCCCGGACCCGAAGTTGCCGTTAACGCAGGTATGCCGCTCCACGAAGCGCCGATTGCCATATTGATTGACGCGAGTTCGTCTTCGGCCTGCACCAGGGTGCCGCCCGCGTCATGCAGGCGTGGTGCCAGCCATTCGAGTAATTCGGTTGCGGGCGTGATCGGATACGCGGCGGCAAAACGCACGCCACCACGAATTGCACCGAGTCCGGCGGCCTGGTTGCCGCTGATCATCCAGCGGGTTTCGTCTTTGCTGGTGTGCAGCGGTGCAAAATTTACTCCGTTGTTTCGTGCCGTTGCTCGGCCGAGTGCAGCGCACGATTCGCTGGCCGCGATTACGCTGGCACCCCGATCCGCGAGCTTTTCTTTGATCGCGGCAGAGAGGGCGGTCTCCGGAATGCCGGCAAACTCAGCCAGCAAACCTGCGGCTACCATGTTGGCGCGACCACCTTCGATGCTATTGGCAAGTTCTGCTAGAGGTAAAGTGACAGTACGCGCTCCACTGGCAGAAATTTCAGCGGGTATCGGGTCGCCTGCCGAGTCACTGATGATCAAGCTTTCAGTGGTTAGTGGAATCTCCGCACAAAAGCGTTCGGCATGCAGCCAGTCTATACCGAGCAATACATCGAAGTCGTCATCGAGACAATGCACGGGATGAGATGCGAGGCGGAGCAGGGCGGCGGCTTCACCACCGCGAATTTGTGGCCCGACGGCACGAGTCATTAAACCGTAGCCACCGGCTTTGCCAACAGCGGCAAGGAGTATTTCTCCGGCCGTAATTACGCCACTGCCGCCCTTACCAATAAGGGCAACCGAGAAGGACGACATCTCGTGCGCGGACAAAGACATTCAGCTCCCTTGGCGGGGCTTTGATTGACTATAATAGTAATATGGTACTAGAATACCAATATACGATCAATCGCCTTATTCCACTTCCGTGTGAATAGTTGCAACGGCTCTCAGCCCTCGAAGAGGACCCGTCAATGAATGCCGCAAAAACCACGACTGACTCTGCCAAAAAACTCGAGAATTTTGACCTTGCTCCGGAACAAATAGTGCCGGGTGTGCTATTCGAAAAACGGCCTGCGCTCTGTACGGGCGGACATGTTATCGATGGGCTGTTTAATGCCTGGATTACTCTCGACAACGAAAAGCAGCTGAATTCCTACACGACCGAAATGGTTAAGGGAGTGATTCTTGCGTTTCGTCGTGCGAGTGCCATGCGTGATGTGGTCTGCGTTGTATTTACCGGGGCCGGTAATCGTGCGTTTTGTTCAGGCGGTAACACCAAGGAATACGCGGAGTACTACGCTGGCAATCCGCAGGAGTATCGCCAGTACATGCGTCTCTTTAACGACATGGTGTCGGCGATACTTGGCTGCGATAAACCGGTGATCTGTCGGGTCAATGGGATGCGCATCGGTGGTGGCCAGGAAATCGGCATGGCTTGTGACTTTTCGATCGCTCAGGATCTCGCACGCTTCGGTCAGGCGGGTCCAAAACACGGTTCAGCGCCGATAGGCGGTGCGACCGATTTTCTGCCGCTGATGGTCGGTGCCGAGCAGGCGCTGGTATCCGGTACCTTGTGTGAGCCGTGGTCGGCGCACAAGTCCTATCGCCTCGGCGTAATTTCCGAGGTCGTTCCAGCACTGAAGATTGATGGCAAGTTCGTCGCCAACCCAATGGTCGAAACAGCACGGATGCTCGATGAATTTGGACGCATTGTGCACGGTGAGGGCAAGACCGGCGATGAGCTGAAAGCGGGAAAAGCATTGCTTGCCAAAGGTACGGTTGATCTGTCGCAACTGGATGCGGCTGTCGATGCATTCTGTGCAAAATTCGTGAAGATGTTTCCGGACTGTCTCACCAAAACGCTGGAGGAATTACGTAAGCCTAAGCTGAAGGCGTGGACCGAGAACAAGGAAAACTCGCGTGCCTGGCTGGCGCTCAACATGATGACTGAAGCACGTGCCGGATTCCGCGCGTTCAATGAGCCGGTTGATGGAGAAAGAGAAATAGATTTTATCGCCTTGCGCAGGGCGCTCGCCAAGGGCGAGCCTTGGACTATGGAGTTGACCGAGAGGCTGTTGCCGGCTGCGAGGGCGAAGAAATAATCATGGCAAGCGCTGTTGGCGCTGTTCAGGAGAAATAGAAAATGGCTTTAATGATTCAAGATAACTGTACAGCATGCGATGCCTGTGAGCCGGTCTGTCCTAATGAAGCGATCGCAGTGGGTGATCCGATTTATATAATTGATCCGTTCAAGTGCACTGAGTGCGTCGGCGCGGAAGATGAACCTCAGTGTGAGCTGGTCTGTCCCGAAGCGGACTGCATTGTGCCGAACCCGGACTTCGTCGAATCGAATGAAGAGTTGCAACAGAAATACGAGACGCTTAACGGATAGACCAAAACAGCGCTTATTTTTTGGCCGCATCTTCGCCATAACGCAACAAGGTCTGCAGCGTAATTGAATCGAGCGTGGCGCGAATCAGTGTGTCCAATTCCTGGTTCACGATATCCAGGCCAATGAAGATCTTCTCGGCCTCACCCTCGAGGTTATCCGGTATTTCAATATTGGCCTCGAGCGATTCAAACTCCGCGATGACATCCCAGAGTGTCGTGCGTCGTACGTTGCCTGTGAAACGATAACCACCACCGACGCCTCGCACCGATTCAATCAATCCGCAACGCACCAGTGCCCGCATCACCTTGGCCAGATGGTGGGTGGAGACGCTGTATTGTGCGGCAATATCGGCTGTTGAAAACTGCCTGCCCGGCTCGCTTGCGAGATGCAGGACGGCGTACAAGGCATATCGACTGGCTTTCTGTAATTTCATGGTCTGTAGTATTCCGTGTCCGAATCGCTGCTCGTGACCTACTTGAGGCGTCGTTCCAACTCAATGTACGGTCCTGCTGCCAGTCCTTCACCGCGAAAAAAAGACAGATTTACTTTGTCATCGCCGCGGACCATGGTCCTTACAGTCGAAACCCCGGCCACTTTTAATTCGGCGCATAGGGCATCGAATAATTGGGTACCGATACCGCGTTCACGCAACTCGGGATTGACGTTCAGGGCAAGAATCCAGCCGCAGGGCGGGGAGCCAAATTCCCAGGCGCGAATTTCGCCGGCGATAAAACCGACGAGCTTTTGTTCCTCGGTTTCGGCCACCAGGAAGTGGCGCTGAATCTTGTGGTTTTTGCCGGCAAAGCGCTGCAGGAAGTCTGCCCAGTATTCGGCCTTGTTTGAACCGGTCACCAGCCTGTCGAGGGCGATGATGGCCGAGCCATCGTCGGGATTCGCTGGCCTGATATGAATCGTTGGTAAGCTTTCTGTTGCTTGTGCCGTACTCATCGTTGTTTTTCGTTCCTGGTCTTATGAGCGCTTGCGGCTATTCGAAGCGGCTATCCTATCACCTCGGCAAGTGCTGACTATCCCCAGGGTTGCCGCCAGCGCGTAGCTTTTGCTGATGTTGCAACGGGCTGACCCTTCTTGACTACGTTGCATACCCTGATAGCAGTTGATGATTCCGTAGAAAAAGCACTTGAAACAATGCCTTACGGAATTTTCCGGGTTGCATTGACTCAATATACGCAATTCGGTACGATTATACCACTTTAATCCACAGGAGCCTCTGCGATGGCTCTGGATAACATCATTGAGCGCTGTCAGGATCTTTATGACGATCTTCGCTTCAGCTACGTAAAAGAATGGAAGGCCGCACAGCCCGGCCGTCACGCCATTGGCTATATGCCGGTTTATGTGCCCCGCGAGTTGATCCACGCTGCCGGTATGCTTCCAGTCGGCATTCTCGGCGGGGGTGATCAGCTGGATGTCATTCATGGTGATGCCTATTACCAAAGTTATATTTGCCGCATACCGCGTTCCACCATAGAGCTCGCCCTAACCGGTCGTCTTGATGATCTGGATGGCATGTTGTTCCCGAGTACCTGCGACGTCATTCGCAACTTGTCGGGCATGTGGCAGCTAAAGTTTGGCGACAAGCTGATTCGCTACTTCGACGTGCCCCAGGATTTTGATCCGGCTGTCGGTGGCAAGTACTACGTTTATGAACTGCAATCTCTGCGGGACGAACTCGCGCAGCTAGCGGGACGACCGATTACGGACGACGACTTGCGCCAGTCAATTGCGCTGTACAACGAAAATCGTGCAGTGATCAGCGAGCTTTATGCCTATCGTTCCAGGGAGCCGTGGCAAGTACTGACGCACGAGCTTTATCTATTACTTCGCGCTGGCATGATTTTGCCGGTGGATGAACACACGCAACTGCTGCGTGATTACATGGTCGCGGCACGTAATACCAAACGACCGGTGCGCGACAATTGTCGCGTTGTCATGAATGGATTGTTCTGTGAACAACCGCCGCTGGGATTGCTGAAGTCCATCGAACTTGCTGGCTGTTACGTTGTTGACGACGATTTCTTACTGGTCGCGCGCTGGTTGCTCGATGACGTGCCACTTGCTGGCGACCCACTGCAAAACCTGTGTGATGCCTTCCTCACGCGTTCGCTCGAAACCTCCTGCAAGTTTGTGCCGCAACAAAAAGACAAGGGCGCTTATTTGCTGGCCTCGGTTCGTGATAACCATGCGGAGGGCGTGATATTTGCGGCGCCGAGTTTTTGTGATCCGGCATTGCTCGATCGACCGATGCTGCAGCGGGTTCTGACCGAAAACAACATTCCCTATACCGCGTTCAAATACTCGGAAAACTCCGGGCAGATGCAGCCGATACGCGAACAAGCGGGGACCTTTGCTGATTCCATCAAGCTATGGAGTGCCGCATGACTACCGACATAACAGCCCAGGGCGGTGTGCAGAAAGAAAAATCCATGCTGCTGCAAAAGGCGATGATCAGCGCGAATTACGACGCACTGGCGCGGGCTCACGATGAGGGCAAAAAAGTCTCATCGACCTTTGTGCCGGGTAACCTCAACGAATTGCTGATGTGTTTCGACATGGTGAGAAACCTGCCGGAAATCAACGCGCTGCAGTCCGCGATGCGCAAGCAGACTGGCGCCTACATCATGGAAGCGGAACGGGCAGGGCATTCCGAGGACGTTTGCACCTACGTGAAAAGCGACCTGGGCATGATGGCCAAAGGCTCTATAGGCCCGAGCGGCCAGCCATTACCGGTTCCCGATTTGCTACTGCTGTCTTACACCGGTTGTTTTACGTTTATGAAATGGTTTGAGCTGGTTCGCGACCAGTACAACTGTGAAACAGCGATGTTGCACGTGCCTTACCAGGCCGATGGCAAAATTACCGACAACATGCGTCAGTACGTGGTGATGCAGTTGCGTGAGCACATCATTCCATCGCTCGAGCGGGTCAGTGGCATCAAGTTCGATATTGATCGCTTGCGGGAGCATTTAGCGGAGTCCGCTCGGGCCGAAGACGACCTCGTCTGGGTGTTGGAGTCGGCCAAGCACAAGCCTTCCCCGATTGATGCCTATTTCGGCGGTGTCTATTACTGCGGGCCGATCTTTACCGCGTTCCGTGGGGCGCCCGAAACCACCGAGTACTATCGCGAAGTTCGCCGCGAAGTAGAGCAACGTATTGAGTTGGGTCTCGGACCCGTCACGCCTGAGGGCGTGCTTGACGAGGAGCGCGTCCGGGTAGTCGTCGAAGGACCTCCCAACTGGACGCATTTTCGCGACTTCTGGAAGATGTTTTATGACGAGGGCGCCGTTGTTGTTGCCAGTTCCTACACCAAGGTAGGTGGCTTGTACGATTATGGTTTCCGCCATGATCCTGACAATCCGCTAGAGACTCTCGCGGATTATTGCCTCGGTTGCTATACCAATCACAGTCTGCCCGCGCGCGTAAATATGTTGTGCGATTACATGGATAAATACTCGGCGGACGGCTTTCTCGTGAATTCCATCAAAAGCTGCAACAGTTTTTCCGCCGGTCAGTTATTGCTATTGCGGGAAGTAGAGCAGCGCACCGGTAAACCGGCAGGATTTATCGAAACCGATCTCGTCGATCCGCGTTATTTCTCTTCCGCTAACGTCAAGAACCGATTGGAAAGTTATTTCCAGATGATTGCGCAAAAGAAAACACGCCACGGAGTTGCGGCATGAAATGCTACATCGGCATTGATCTTGGTTCGACGACAACCAAGGCCATTGTGCTCGCCGCTGATGAGACCGTGCTCGGTCGCGGAATTACCAACTCGCGTTCCAATTACGAAATTGCCGCTGCCGTAGCAAAGCGCGAAGCGTTCCTCGACACTCGCTTCTTCCTGTTTCGGCAACGCCTGTCCGATACCAAAGCGCTGGAGGGCAAGATCGATGATTTCCTGGCGAGCTTCGAACAGGACTTTCGGCTTGAACAATTTCTGGACCAGTTAGCGGATCTTGAACGCACCTGCCTGGCGAATGCGGACGACGAACGTCTTGGACGAGCGGGCCCTGAAACACGCGAATTGCTGAATGAGATTTTTCACCGC
>JAHEFE010000092.1:0-1376 GCA_024640365.1 Woeseiaceae bacterium
ACGTTCGCCAGGAATTTTTCGACTAAGCTCCAGCTTGCCTGATTTCGGCCAAATAGTGTTTGGGCAAATCAAGTCTGCTCGCCACCTCCCAAAGAGCTTCCGCATAGACTCTGTTGGTCCCAGTGACCTTTTCGACAGGTAAGGTATAACAAGTGGCTTCGACTTTGCTTCCGTTCGCGAGTTCTACGGTTACAGATTCGGGTACATAGTCCGCGACGCTGCTTTCTGCATACAGTTCTTTTACTTCTTCAGTAGAAATAATCATCATGACACCGTACGAGCGGGTACCCGCAGATCGCACGAGCGTTGCCCGCTCACCGATGCGGAGCGTGAATCCATCAACGTATCCTACTTCGGCGCTCGCCGGAGATATTCCCTTCTTAGTGAGAACGGCTTCATCCATAAACAGGCCGTAGAAAAAAACGTTCATTCTGTTCGCACTCTCGAAACAAGCTGCAACACAGGCATTCTTGAAGGTATTAACAATGGCCGCTTAGGGTCAATACCAGCCCTTGAGTATACACCTGGGCGAAGGGCTGCTTTCGGGCGCATAGCAGTCGTTTGAGCTTCGACTATCCCAGGTTTGTTCTCCAAATGTCTGCTCTCACCCAAAGCAGTCGTTCAGTTACATACAAATCGAGTGAAATGACGGGCGGCTAACGGCCACAAGCAGCCGGTCGTCCCTTGCGTATATCCGACATTTATTGCCATGGAATATCGAGTGAAATTTGATTTGATGACATTGTGTTGATTCTTGCAAATCCATCGCTGCCTATACTCAGACACAATCCGTGCTCACGCACTGCGAGTTCAGAGCTGGCGAAATCGAGACCGTGGTCCGCATAATCCTGTTTCGCGGCCTCCACGAAATTTCTTGGAATATACGCCGTGTACAATGGCGGAGTCTCATTTGTTCTAAGAAGAGGAAGGACAACCAAACCCCAATCAGGTCTCTTGGCGTTGCAAGGAGCTACTTCGTAAGAGACGCCAGGCAATTGCTTCTTTTCGACGATTGGCTCCAATTCCTTGTCCACGGAGATTTCCACAGCAGAGAATCCGCCAACGTAATGATTGTTCCAACTGCGAACTAGCTCTTCAGACCTTCTGTCATTGCCTAGTAAGGAGTCGGTCGGGATAGTCTTAACAAAGGAAATGCCGACAAGATCGATCATTATTTGCTGTATGCAGGAGCACAGAAAAACTAGCGCCAAAGCGACTATGAGCAGTCGAGTTTGAATCCCAATATCTCCAAATCCAGCAGTAATTTCTGTACCCCATCGGACAGGGATCGAGGGGGCTGCTTTGGGTCACAAGCAGCCCTTTTGAGTAAGTTTAGCCGAACGGCAGCTATCAGGGGTAAAGCGGACGTTCGGTTA
>JAHEFE010000092.1:1386-4009 GCA_024640365.1 Woeseiaceae bacterium
AGAAGGGCCGACAAAAGTGGCACGATTACAACGAAACGCAAGATCATTTTGTCCAATATCGGGCGTCTCCTTTGGGTCAGTAGCAGCCCTTTTGAGCTAGTTTAGCTTAATGTCTGCTCCCGGGGGTAAAGCAGACGTTTCCCAGTCCGAATTGCGATGCCGTCGCATCAAATGTCTGCTTTCACCAATAGCGGTGGAGCGCGGCGAATCGGTCTAAGTTGAAGATCAGTCGCCCGCTTTTGGTCGTTAGCCGCCTGTCATTTCACTCAATTTTTAGCGATCTGAATGACCGCTATTGCTTCCATTGAGCAACAAAGCCCTGATGTCGGCGCACGGAGTTCGCGCTGGCAGGCGTCGATGACCCGGGGGCCTCTTAGCGCGTGGCTTAATCGGCTGCAGGTTTCTCGTCACATTTCAGGTGGCACTTCTTCAAAATGGACTTGCAGTGCTTTATGCATGTTGACTTTGCCTTCGGTTCCACCCAGTTGCAGCTCTTGATGCAGCAATTGTGCTCTGTAAGACATCTTTCCGCGCAATCACTCCGCTCTTCTACTACACAATCAGTCTCGTAATCTGAGTTCATTGGCAGTGTCTCGGATGCGAGCGTATGGCTCGCGAAACCAGCAAGCACCACAGCAACAACGATGAGAGGTGTCTTCAGACTGCTTTTCATATCAGCCCTCCTGTTGATGGTTATTCGTTTCCAGCTTTCGCTGGATTTGCTCTCATACAATCAAGTGTCCAGCGTAGAGACACGCCGTCAATTCTGGGATGTACCTAAATTAGAGGCGGTACAAGCGTCAATAGACAAACGGCGGCTTGGGGTCATTTCCAGCCGTTGAGTATGCACCTGGGCGAACGGCTGCTCTCGAACGTATAGCAGTTGCTTGAGCTTCGACTTTCCCAGTTCTGTATTCCAAATGTCTGCTCTCACCCAAAGCAGTCAATCAGTGACATCCAAATCGAGTGAAATGATGGGCAGCTAACGGCCAATAGCGGCCATAGAAAAACCCCGCCACGAAGGCGGGGTCTTTGTTACGCTCTCAGCAGCTTTCTCTATGGCAGAACGACCGTACCTGTGAGTTCGCCATGAATTGCGCCAAAGCCGACGCCCAGTTTTGATATTGTCAGATTATTGCCACCGAATGGGACGAAGAACGATCCGGTAGCATCGGCAAATCGCCCGGTTCCGCCTTCATACAGGCCTTCAGCTTCACCGGTGAATTCGCCGGTCTTGATGTTCATGCACATCCAACCGCCTGTAACATTTCCCCATAGCTGATCGCCGTTGGCGAAAGTAATGACGGGCTTCGAATACCAGACGCTCAGGTACAACACATCTTCGTTGTTGTCGCACAAACCGGTAAGCACAAACTCGCTAAACACGCCTATTGACTTTGCACCAAAAGGACCTTTCGCCTGTGCATAGATGACATCGGCAAAGAAGCCGTCACCGTTAACGTCAATAGCTGTGTCTGCTACGGTTCCGGCCCACTTCAGGGATATCGGTTTTTCGGCCGCAAAACTCGTCGTCCACATCACTGGGAGGACGAGTAGCGCAGCGCCCAGAATTAGCTTGATTCTTCTGGTCATTGCCTAGCTCCTTCAAGATTATGATTCCCGGCGCAACTTGGGAATGACCTGCAGCCCGGCGATCTTGGGTCCTTCAAGAGGTCTTCCTTGGATTCTCGGAGGAAGCTAAGACCCGTCGCTTTGCGTCCCAGAGTTTTCTCAGGTTTGCCTTTATCGGCACCTACATGCGCTCGCGATTGGAGATCTCAAGTCGCGGCAATCACGCATTGACCGTATGGTCGAAAAAGAGGAAGATATTTTGAGTTGATTTAGACGGCACTCTTGGAGCATGACCGCGGCGTCGACATGTCGCTCACAGTCGTCCGCTTTGGGTCACAAGCAGCCCTTTTGAGTAAGTTTAGCCGAACGGCAGCTATCAGGGGTAAAGCGGACGTTCGGTTACATCCAAATCCAGCGAAATAATGGGCAGCTTTCGGCCAGAAGCAGTCGGAGGGAAACCCCAAACGCAAAGTTGCCCCCGCTTGAAGCAGGGGCAACTGGCCACTCAGCTTTCAGTACTTGCCGATGCAGCGAACACTTTCTCCAAATTCCGGCTCACTTGGCCGATCAACCACCAAATCTCCATTCGCGTTTACTGTGACCTTAAATTCGTTTTCGAATTTGAACATGGGTCCGTCACCAGTGAGTGGTTTCGCTGTAATTCTGGACACCCATTGGGCTGCTTGACCCGGCCCAACATTCGCCGAAAAGGGCGATACGCCCTTACCGATCCACGTGCGGCCAGTTAAGACGCCTGTGAACTCATGCGACATCTTCCAGTTATCCAGTAAGTGATAATTGCCGGAATCCGTAACAAATTCACGATATGTTCCTGTTACGTGAACTGTAAAAGTAATGTTCTCTCCGAGGCACGCGACATATGATCCCGGTAGGCCGAGTGCGTCGTCAAACTCATAACGCTGGACACCGTTGCCACTCCACGCCGTCGATGCTGCAGCTAAGATAGCAATACACATTGCACAAGCTGCGGCAATTTTCTTCATGTTATTCATTTTGGCCTCCCCAATCGGTTGAATTGATCCGGCAGCCC
>JAHEFE010000004.1:0-37252 GCA_024640365.1 Woeseiaceae bacterium
ATGCAGGGACCCAAGGCACAGTAATGACGGCAATGAGACGCCTTAACAAATTTCCCTTCGCCAATCACCTCGGTTTGACCTTTGATGAACGCGGCGAGGGCCGCAGTGTGATTACGCTTGCGGTGCAGGACTTTCACCGGAATTCGCTCGGCGGTGTTCACGGGGGTGTACTGTTTTCGATTGCCGATACGGGGATGGGTGCAGCGCTTTACTCTTTGCTCGAACCTGAAGAGATTTGCGCCACGATTGAAGTAAAGATCAATTACTTTAAGGCGGTACGAGAGGGTACGCTGATTTGCAAGAGCGCCGTGATCCACAAAGGCCGGAGCGTCGCCAATATGGAAGCGAGCATCTACGTCGATGAAGTGCTTGTGGCCAGGGCAAACGGCAGTTTCTCGATACTGCAATCGAGAAAGTAAAAAAGAGTGGTGAAAGGGGTCAGACCCCTTTTGTGGACTCCGTTTGCGAGTTGAAGGGGTCTGACCCCTTTTGTGAGAGAGTAAATAGCGTACCGGTGGCGGTGAACGGGTCGAACTGATCATTGGGCCGGGTCGTGAAATTTGGCTTAACCCGGCTTTTGAGGGGGAAGGTGGTGATGACTTTGGAGGCGTTAACTCGCAGTCGAGTAATGACGTGTGTTTGGCCCGTCCGGCGAAGCATGCGTGAGAACATACGGACCAGCCGATTGATGCTTTGCCTATTGCTATCCGTCTTCGCTACGGGCTGTGTCGCGACCTTTCCACCACTGATCCCGGCCGACTACGATCTTGCCACTGACAGCCATAACGGATTTATCATCGGCTCGATTGGTGTCAAAGGTGCACCCGCGCCCTCAACCTGGCTCGAGTGGAGCCAATATGCGTATCGCTCTGTTTCTGATCCGGAACTAAAAGGGCAGATCAACTCAGCATTTAAATGGAACCCGTACTACATGTGGGGTTCCATGCCGCTCTGCGATGAGGACGGGCTTAAAAGCGAGTGTGGCCTCTTGTTCGCGGTCATGCTACCTGCCGGGGAGTACGAATTCTGCTGCGTTATCGCCGCGCAGGAAGCCAGAATTGCGTCCAGCTCCGTGTCTGACTGGACTCAGCCATTGAACGGTTATCGGTTTACCGTTCGCCCCGGAGAAGCGACCTACATTGGAAATTTGATGAGTCGTATTTGTATCGGCGTGGCGAGTGAAGTGATTAATCGCAACGCGGTTCTGGCGGCCGTTGGGGACGTGGCCGACATGTCTGTACGGGACCTGCCGATGCTGCGCGCCAAATATCCACAACTTGGCGCGGCAACGGTCGTTAATGAGACGATGAGTGGGGAACCGTGGCTTTGGCGCAGAAAATTATCGCGAGGCACAGCGCCGCCGTACGGCTGGCATCCTGACTGTTCCACAGACGTGGACGAGGCAAAGCGCTACCTGCGTGGCAACGCTGGGTAAAGTAAGGACCGACCACGTTGGTTAGTGGTCTATCCGGTCAGCACGTGGCATTCTTGCCTATACTGTCATCGACAGTGCGAATCCTTCAGGAGCAGCGTTATTGCAGGAGGTTCTAATGCTACTCAATCCTCACAAGCACAAGCGTCCGTATCACGACGAAACGTCCACGCAGATCATGCAAAAAACGATCGAGTTCTTCGAGAACAAGGGTCTGCATCGTATCAAGGAAGACGATCACGAGCGGGTCTGGTATGCCGATTTCCTCGACTTCATCGCACGTGAACAGATTTTCGCAAAGCTGATGACACCCGCCGCGTACGCGGACGGCGCCAAGGATGTGCGCTGGGACAGTTGGCGCAACTGCGAATTCAACGAGATCCTCGGTTTTTATGGGTTGCCCTACTGGTATACGTGGCAGGTCAGCATGCTCGGCCTCGGTCCCATCTGGATATCCAAAAACGAAGCGGTGAAGAAAAAAGCGGCGAAGCTTTTGCGGGAAGGGCATATCTTCGCGTTCGGCCTCTCGGAAAAAGAACACGGCGCCGATATTTACTCCTCCGACATGACGCTTTATCCGCAAGCCGACGGTACGTATCTCGCCCGCGGTAGAAAATATTACATCGGTAATGCGAATAAGGCGGGGCTGGTCTCAACCTTTGGCAAGATCGATGGCACGGACGATTATGTATTTTTCGTTGTAGAGCCGACCCACGAAAAATATGAATGCGTTCAAAATGTATGCAACTCACAGAATTATGTTGCTGAGTATGCGCTGCATGATTACCCGATTACAGACGCGGAGATTCTGTCGCGGGGTAGCGAGGCTTGGGACGCGTCGCTCAACACGATCAACTTTTGCAAATACAACCTCGGTTGGGCGTCGATTGGTATATGCACGCATGCATTTTATGAAGCGATTGACCATGCTAGCGAGCGCCGGCTGTTTAACAGCTACGTGACCGACTTTCCGCACGTGCGCCAACTTTTTGTGGATGCTTATGCGCGTCTCGTTTCGATGAAGCTGTTTGCGTTGCGCGCCGCGGATTATATGCGTGCGGCCTCGACCGAGGACCGGCGCTACTTGTTGTACAACCCGATGGTGAAAATGAAAGTGACCACCCAAGGGGAGGCAGTTATCGATCACCTGTGGGATGTGATTGCGGCCAAGGGCTTCGAGAAGGATATGTTTTTTGAGATGGCGGCACGCGATATCCGTGCGTTGCCCAAGCTCGAAGGCACCGTGCACGTGAACATGGCGTTGATCATCAAGTTCATGGGTAATTATTTTTTCAAACCCGGCGAGTTCCCAAAGATCGGACAACGCGACGAGGCGAGCAGTGACGAGTTTTTGTTTAACCAGGGACCGACCAAAGGTCTCGGCAAGATTCGTTTTCACGATTACCGTGCAACCTACGATAGCGTCGATTTGCCGAACGCCAATATTTTCAAGAAACAGATCCGTTATCTCAAGGCGCTGTTAGCGCTGGCGAAACCCTCCAGGGAGCAGGCCAAGGACATCGACTTTTTACTCAACCTGGGCGAGTTGTTCACCCTGGTGGTGTATGGCCAGCTGATCATAGAGAACGCCAAGATTTATGCTATTGGTGCTGATTTACTGGATCAGATTTTCGATGTGATCGTTCGTGACTTTTCACGTTACGCACTGCAGCTTTACGGCAAATCGGTCACTAGCCGACGGCAGCAGATGTTGCTGCGTCGGATGATCAAGCGACCGGCAGTTGATAATGCACGTTTTGACAGGATCTGGAGCGAGCAGGTGGCTACGCTGCACGGTGCCTACAAGATGAATAAATAGCGCGCAGCGTTGTGAAACGACATGGGAGGGCGGGCTTTTGTCCGTCGATGGCAGAGGAAATCTTGAAATACTTTGGCCATGGACCTGGTGAATGATTCAGGACCTGCTGACGGCAGGTATACTAATACGCCAAGAGATTGCTTGGTAAACTGTTGGGAAGAGGGAGAGTTAGCATAATTATTTCGATTTCATCACTGGTCTGGATTAGCTTCCTTCTGCTGATAATTGTGGTCGTCTCACTCGACCTCGGTGTCTTTCATCGCAAATCGCATGTGGTGTCGTTGCCAGAGGCCCTTGCCTGGACCGCCACGTGGATTACCCTCGCTCTCGTATTCAACGTCGCTATTTATTACCTCTATGAACTCAATCCGGCGGGTTGGGACATAGATACCCAACAGTTAAGCGGAGCCGAGGCCGCTATTCAGTTTTTCACCGGGTATCTTGTCGAGAAATCGCTTTCGATTGACAACATTTTCGTGATCGCGATGGTTTTTGCCTATTTCAAAGTACCGCTCTCGGAGCAGCATCGGGTTTTATTCTGGGGAATATTCGGTGCCATTGTGTTGCGTGGTGCGATGATTTTCGGTGGTATCGCACTCATCGAACGCTTTGAATGGGTGGTCTACATACTTGGCGCGTTGCTGCTGTATTCAGCGGCCAGCATGTTGACTATGCGCCATGACAATATTACGCCTGAAGAAAATTATCTGATTCGTTTGGTGCGACGATTTTCGCCGGTAACGACCGAGTTTCACGGTAATCGATTTTTTGTCGATCTTGATGGCGTGCGCACAGCGACACCGTTATTTTTGGCGCTGGTTCTGGTTGAAGCCAGTGACGTGACATTTGCTATCGACTCCATTCCCGCCATTTTCGCGATTACGCGCGATCCGTTTATCGTGTTTAGCTCCAATGTTTTCGCGATACTGGGACTGCGCTCCATGTATTTTGTATTGGCCGGTTTAATGGAGAAGTTCCGTTACTTGAAGATGAGCCTTGTTTTCCTGCTCGCGTTTATCGGCGTCAAGATGATCCTGGTTCACCACTACACGATACCGAATCTTGTTTCGCTCGCGATAATTGGTGGCATTCTTCTGGTGGGTATCATTGCCTCATTGCAGGTCGTGCGAGACAGTGCTGCGTTGCTGTCGCCATTGGCGGGTGAATTGGAACGCCTGGCACTGACAACGTACAAACAGGCGCGCAAGACTGTGATACTCCTGCTCGGGATGTCGGTGCTTTTGGTCGGGGTCGCGATGGTGGTGCTGCCGGGCCCGGCTATCTTGGTGATTCCCCTCGGTCTCTCGATTCTCGCTGTGGAGTTCGCGTGGGCACGGCGCTGGTTATTGACGATCAAAAGCAAGGTGGCAGAGGGGCAGGAAATGGCCGGCAAGATGATACGTCGCAAGGACCGGTCGGCCGACTAAATGCCGTGGTAGGCAGGTCACGTTGTCTTCGCTGGCTGCGCCACTTAAGCGCTAACGGCGATTGTTGAAGCACTAACCGATTTTACCGCTTTCCGGAACAGCCAGGCGGAGGTAAGCCAAAGCCCAATAAATATCCCGTTGGCGATCACGATTACGATCGGCGCTGGTTTACCCGGGACGCCCAATCCGGCGATCAGCACGATCAGGAGGACGACGCCATGTGCTGCTGCCGTTGCACACAAAGCGCGCGTCATCCCGGCGGCTCGAAAGCGTGCGACAAAGGCACCAATCAACCCGACGGCGAGTACGGCGGCGTACATCAAATTGGCCGGATTGTCCGGCTCACCAATAATCCCAACTGCTCCATTCGCCCAGATCAGGAAAAATGCCCCTGCGAGCGCTACGGCGATCCCAGTTCGATAGGCTCGGTTGCCGGATAGTCGCGTCGCCAAAGTGTAGGCAATGCCAACTCCGGCGAGGAGGCCGCCGAACACAATGAAATCGCTCACGGTCCAGTCCATCTCACTCTCCTCATTCTCGTGATGAGACCACGCTAACACTTTTACGCAAAAATGTGCATGCGCTGCGACTTAAGGTGGCAGCGCGGCAGAGCTTACGCCAGGCGGCAACTCCTGCATTCCCCGCCTTGATAGTCGTATCGCCTGCACCCATTGTAAGGTTTGTCCGTTGCTGAATTTTAGATGTGGGCGGGAAGAATTTCGTCAATTTGATGCAAGAGATTGCCTTCGTGCTAGAGTTCGGACTAGCCGTTAACGACCGTGGTGGGGGAGTGACATGTCGATTCAGGAATGGGCGGCAATCGCCGAGATTATAAGCGCAGTGGCCGTCGTTGCATCGCTCGTGTATCTGGCAATGCAGATTCGTCAAAACACCAACAGCTTGTCGATGAGCCTGAAAGCCACAGAGCTTGGTGCATTTGAGCGGAATGTCGATTCTGGTAATCGCATACGCGAAATTCTTATCCTACATCCAGAAGTCGCGGAACTGTACGGGCGCGGCCTCAAGTCCTACAAAGAGCTCGCGGGTAGCGAGAAAATGCGTTTTGGCTTGATGCTGAGCAACGTATTTTCCGCCTACCAGGGCGCCTACGTGCGGCAACTGACTTACGAAAGCGATCCGGAGCAATTCACTGGCACTCTAAGGACTCTTGATTCCATGATTAAATATCGTGGCGTTCGAGAATGGCTGAGCCATAGCAATCCTGACTGGCGCCCCGAGTTCGCGGCCGTTGTTAAGCAAAGAGTTAAATCGTTTGAGGACGCCGCGGAAAAAACAGGTGTTTGAAGCAGCTGTTTGACAGGCATACAAGACCGATTCATTACAACAACAGGGGGGTAAGTCGGGTGAATACAGTGCGAGACCGGGCAAAAGAATATTTTCCAACGGTGTTGCTGACGTTGCTCAGTATTGTGCAGGCATTAGCACTGGAACTGCTTTGGGATCATCTGCATCACGCGAATTACTTGTTTGAACTGTCATGGACTGCAACTGTATCGTGGCTGCAGATCATTGCCACGTTCCAGGGACTCATACTGATTTGGGTATTATACGCAAACAATGTGATGCGATTTCGCTGGGTGCCGGTCACCAGTGATTCCGTGTATCCATTCATCATCGGAATACTGCAGTTCACGCTGGTCGAAACCCTGCGGCCAGACCGAGTGGGGTTATGGTTTTTGGTCATGGCTGTGATATTTGCGATCATGACCTGGGTCGCTCACGCCAATATGCGTCGGGCGAGGCATGATCATTCAAACGAAGCCTTTTTTAGTCAGTATGAACGGGCAAAGTTGCGCGATTTCTATCCGCATATAAGTATCGTTTGCGCACTTCTTCTCACCGGTGCTTATCTTTGGAAGGGCGGTGATAATGATTCGTTGGCATTGATCGCGTTGTTGGCCACAAATGCCGTCCTGGCATGGCAATTTTATAATTCTGCGTATTTTTGGAAACGAACAATGACCGCGGTCGCTGACAAATAAAGGTCCGTGAGTATCAGTCGTATCGATATTCCAACCAATTGTGCGAGCACGACTTAAAAGTGGTGACGAATGGATAGGTTAGACCTGAAGCGGATAATCGGCGAAGGCCTGATAATCGTGGTGAGTGTTCTGTTGGCTTTGTCGGCAGACGCATGGCTGGATTCTCGTAAGCAGGACGCACAACGACACGATCACGTGGTGGCCCTGGCGCGTGACTTTGATCAGATGCACGAACGAGTTATGGCCTCGTATGCTGCGGCGAGCCGCGCCGTACAGGACGGTACTCGTTTACTGACGAACCTGCAGCAGGGCGCTGTGCTTGACCCGGATTTATCGACAGAACAACTGTGGCATCTTATTTTCTACGAGGTTTTCTCGCCAAGCGTGGGTGCCTACCAGGCGTTGGTCGCGTCGGGGAACCTGCAACAAATGGAGAACGATGAGTTGGAGCGTGAGCTTGCCGATTTTTTCGGATCATTCGATGACCTCAGGGCGAGTGAAAACCTGTTGTTAGCGAACCAGCAGGCATTTATTGAATCCAGGGTATTTAGCCAGCTCGCTGGATGGCATCGACTGGGCAAGGACGGGCTGCCGACAGGCGCCAAAGTGCCATTGGAACAATGGTCCACTTCAGACGAATTTATGAGTGGGGTCGGACTGCAGACGCTGCGCCAGATAGATGTACTGGAGGATTATGAGTATTTGAAGACTAAGATCGAAAAAATTTCAGCCGCTATTGCGGCTGAAGTTGCGGACGGTACCGACTGATCCGGAGTCTGATGGAGTTATTGATGAATGCATGGATGAAAATCTGTTCGACTACTTTGTGCTTGCTACTCT
Source organism: Woeseiaceae bacterium (assembly GCA_024640365.1). GTDB lineage: Bacteria > Pseudomonadota > Gammaproteobacteria > Steroidobacterales > Woeseiaceae > JAHEFE01. The sequence goes on from JAHEFE010000004.1 coordinate 7,522, forward strand.
CCGTTTTTTTGTTGTCTGGTTGTTCCAATAATGACCGACCTGCGAACAAGCAGGTTCTGACAGAGACGAAGCCACTCGAGGCTAATAGCTTCCGGCGCTATTGCTATCGAAATGAGTATCCCTTTGCGGATCAGCCCGAGAGTAAAGACGTTCTATCGTTGACGATTGATATCAACGATGACCGAGTAACTGGCGACTACAATTGGCTGCCCGCTTTTAAAGATAAACGTATGGGACGATTTGCAGGATCGATCGAGGGGCAGTTGATTACAGCGACCTATACCTTCACCCAGGAAGGTCACATGGATCAGGCAGCGATTATGATCAGGTTGGATCCTGAGCAGGCGGTGGTTAGTGGCGGAGGTACTGAGCTTGGGTTGCGTGCGATCATCGCCCGGGTCACCTGTTAAAAAAGCCGAGTTATGGACCCAATAGTCGTAAATTCGGTCCGAGCCCTTTTATCTAGAGAAAATCCGCGCAGAAATGTCATTTCCGGAGAGTTCTTGCAAAACAAATGCTGCCTATTTTTGCGCTGATTGACTCATTCAATTGCTGTGAAAGTAGCATCTCTTTCTACCGCCGTCCCTGTGGCCCGCCGGATGTTGAGGTACGACCCGCAGTTTGTACTTAGACAAATTCCAAGTATCTGTTTCGGTTTGCAATTTTCTCTCGATATTGGGGCGGAGCTGCGCTCGTTCAATTGTGTTCTCCCCCTATTAATCTCCGCATGACTTAGTCGTATAACCGCTGCCGCTCGCACCGAACTGCAGTTGGCCCCGACTGTACGTTTTGGAGGTAAGTATGAAAAGTTTCAAGGTTCGCTACACATTGATTGGCGTGTTGCTTCTGGCAATGGCAATACCTGGTTTGGCAATGGCTGAGCATGGTAAAAAGGATTGCACCTTACAAGGAACGTGGTTTGGTGTTGTCAGCCCGGAAAATAAGGTACTCAGCGGCTGGATGGTTACCGCGGAAGGCAAGTCAAATGGTCACGGTACCAACATTCTTGAGTACCCAAATTTTGATGCGACGCTGGGAAATAATTTTCCGGACGCCGTACGTATTAGTACTTTGAGAGGTGCGTGGGTACGTACTGGTGGCAACTCGTTCGATTACACGATGACGGGAATGGCAGTAGCTGCGAACGGGGTGACTCCGGTCTGGATCGGGAAGCTCAGTGGGCATATCACGCTGAGTGAAGACTGCAATTCGGAGGAGATTACCGCTACGTTTGAAATATTTGAACCGTCGGTAAGTCCTTTTGATGGTGATCCGCTGTTCCCGATTTTTTTACCAACACATAATGGCTACCGCGCGTATGTAGATCTGCCGTAACTTAAAGGAAGGACGTTGAAGACACACTGCAATGGCTAACTTGCAGTCTTGGTTCGAGTCAGGAAAGCGACGCGCCCATTTTGGGCGCGTCGTTCGTATTGGATGTTCATCGGTCCGACCCCATTTATTTGGTCTCTGCTTTGCGCTCCTCTTGCTGCAGCGTCCACATATTAGCGTAAACGCCTTTGGCTGCCAGCAGCTCAGAATGACGGCCGCGTTCGACAATCACGCCGTTATCCATAACCAGAATCAGGTCTGCGTTCATCACGGTTGACAGTCGATGGGCAATACTCAGCGTGGTGCGGCCAACTTGAATGCGTTCCAGTTCGGTTTGAATGGACTTCTCGGATTGCGAGTCGAGCGAGGAGGTGGCCTCGTCGAAAATCAAAATCTTTGGATTTTTGAGCAACGCACGCGCAATGGCCACTCGTTGCTTTTCGCCGCCCGAAAGTTTCAAGCCACGTTCGCCGACTTCGGTTTCATAACCGTCTGGCATGGCCACGATGAATTCATGGATGTGAGCAGCGCGCGCTGCTGCCTCGACTTCTTCTCGCGTCGCATCGGTGCGGCCGTACCGAATGTTATAAAAAATTGTGTCATTAAAGAGCACGGTATCCTGTGGCACGATGGCGATAGCGGCACGCAAGCTAGCTTGCGTGTAATCGCGAATGTCTTTGTCGTCTATGGTGATGCGACCGGCATCGACATCGTAGAAGCGGTACATCAGGCGGGTGAGGGTCGATTTGCCGGCGCCGGAATGACCGACGACCGCCACTGAACCGCCGGGCGAGATTTCGAAACTGAGGCCATACAGAATTTTGCGCCGTTCGTCGTAACCGAACTCAACATCCTCGAAGCGCACGGTCGGCGTTTTAGTAACGAGTGGCACGGCATCCAGTCGATCCTGGACATCCATACGTTCATCCAGCAGGCCAAACAAGCGCTCCATGTTGGTTAGCGCTTGCTTTACTTCGCGATACATCATTCCCAGCAGGAATAAGGGGGCAGACAACTGCAGCAGATAGGCGTTCACCAGGACCAGGTCACCAATGGTCATGCTGCCGGCAACCACACCAGCGGCCGCTTGCCACATCATCAGAGTGACGCCGGTAGCAATAATCAGGGTCTGGCCAAGGTTCAACACGGCGAGCGTGGTCAGCGCCTTGACCCGAGTGTCCTCAAGCGTTTTGAGGTTTTCGTCGTAGCGCAAGGCTTCGTGGACTTCGTTATTAAAGTACTTGACGGTCTCGTAGTTCAGCAATGAGTCAACAGCGCGTTCGTTAGCCTTGGTATCAGCCTCTACGGCCGCTCGGTAATAACGGGTGCGCCACTCGGTGACCGAAAACGTCCACAGCATATACGCGGCCAGCGTGCCGAGTGTGATGAGTCCGAACGTCCAGCCATAGGCCCAGACCAGCACGCCGGTAACCAGCGTTGCTTCGACAATGGTCGGCACGATTGTATACAGCGTCCAGTCGAGCATCTCGGATACAGAACTGCTGCCACGTTCGATGTCGCGTGCGATACCACCGGTACGACGACCCAGATGGAAACGCATACTCAGGGCATGCAGGTGGCGAAACACCCGTAAGGTAATTTCTCGGGAGCTGCGGGCCATGACTCGCGCGAAGACCACCTGGCGCAGTTCGCTGAACAGAGTCACGCTGACCCGTGAAGCGCCATAGGCGACTAACAACGCGACCGGCAGTACGATGAGACTCGGTTTTACATTCAGTTGATCGACAATGCCCTTCAAAGCATAAGGCACGACCAGGTTGGCGAGCTTGGCAGACAGGATCAGTAACAGTGCCAGCGAGATGCGGCCGATATAGGGTCTCAGGTAGGGCAGCAGGTCTAACAGGACGGACATATCGCCACGGGCGTTTCTGGCGCGCGCAATGGGCGCGCTGGAGTTTTCCTCGGCCGTCAGGACGTCTCGTTCGTTGCTGTCTTCAGTGTTGGGATCCAACGCAGGCTGCCTTTATTCTTGTCGCTTGCTCAGAGCGGGTTGGGCGAAAGAATAGCATGGGAAAGGCTATGAATATTCGCCGGCGCCGGCTTTTAAGACCTGACCCGCCAATAGGTGCATAATGCCAACGCTATGAGCAACCACTATGATATTCACCCCTCCACCGAGCTCCGCGAGCTATTCGCATCCATGCCGATTCCCTACCAGGGGCGGAACCCGGAGCAGGCCAGCGTTATATTTGTCGGTCTTGATGCGAATTACTCGGCTGACCTCTTTGTAGATGCCGTTTTCAGCGATTTGATGCTTGAGTACCATCGCGATGGCGTCGCGTTTTGGCAAAAACACAATAAACATCATCCTTTCTTGCTGGAGGAATATCCTCTGAAGAAGAACCGTGGTGGCGTTACCTATCACCGCAAGTTCGAGACCATGGGGCTCACCGCTAAGCACGCCGAGTTCATATCGTTTGTCGAGCTCCTGGATGTCCCGACAGTGGGGAGCACCGAGAAAAAGAAGTTTTGGCAGCTATTTAATCTGGAGCATGCTCGGCAGCTTGATGCCATATTCACAAGCGGCGCGGACCGGCTGGTTCTGTTGTCAGGGTCTGTACTTCGCAATATGCAGCACGCCAAGAATGTACACGGTATATTTTCCTGGTTGCCCGCTACGGTAACTCGCGACAAATTCCACCAGATTGGAAAAACAGAATTTCACCTGGTGCGGCATTTCTCATCCGATATTCCGCTGGGGGAACTCAAATTTATGGGGCGCTTGATAGACGCCCAATGCACGAAGACAGGCAGTAAGCCGGTCGACTAAATTAAGGACTGCCATGACGGTGAATCCTAACGAACCGCAGGGCCGCGACGCCCAACAGGAAGCCCACGACAGGGCGCCGGTCGTGGAGCCGCACAGTCAATCGTTCAAAGTGCTCGCGATAGCGGTGTTGGGAGTTGTGTACGGCGATATCGGTACGAGCCCAATTTATGCTTTGCGCGAGACATTTGCGGGCAAGCATCCGATTCCGGTATCACCCGATAATGTGTTGGGCGTGCTGTCGCTGATTTTCTGGACCCTGATCCTGGTCATTTCATTGAAGTACATGATCTTCGTTTTGCGTGCGGACAATCGCGGCGAGGGCGGCACGTTTGCATTGATGGCATTGCTCAATCCGGATAGCAACCAGGATCGGAGAGGGCGCCGCGTACTCATTCTTCTCGGCATCCTCGGTGCGTCGATGTTGTATGGCGGTGCGATGATCACGCCGGCGATCTCGGTGCTCAGCGCAGTGGAAGGCTTGCAGGTCGCTGCACCCAATCTCGATAAATACATTGTTACGATAACGGTCGGTATTCTATTCGCGTTATTTGCCGTGCAACGTCACGGCACGGCCAAGGTCGGCGCTATTTTCGGGCCGTTGACCCTGGTCTGGTTCGCAGTGCTCGCGGCACTCGGTATCTACGGCATAGTGCAGGCACCGCAGGTTTTGCTGGCACTCGATCCACGCCATGCTGTGACCTATTTTGCGACTAATGGCATGAACGGTTATTTCGCGATTTACGCGATTTTCCTGGTCACAACAGGCGGCGAAGCGTTGTACGCAGACCTCGGACATTTCGGCCGTGTGCCAATCCGCAAGGTTTGGTTCATGTTTGTACTGCCATCGCTGCTCCTTAATTATTTCGGTCAGGGCGCGCTGCTGATTACGGATCCAGAGGGTAGTACTCATCCGTTTTATCACCTGTCCCCGAGCTGGGGCGTGCTGCCCCTGGTGTTCCTGGCGACAGCGGCGACCTGTATCGCGTCGCAGGCGGTGATTACCGGCGCGTATTCGATGACGCGACAAGCGGTGCATCTTGGCTTGCTGCCAGGACTAACAGTGCATCAAACCTCGGCCGATGCTCGCGGCCAGATCTACATGCCGACGGTAAACTGGTTTTTGATGATTGCGGCTATTAGCCTGGTGGTCGCATTTAAATCGTCGGGTAATTTAGCAGCGGCCTATGGCGTAGCAGTCAACTCGACGATGGCGATTACGACGGTGTTGGCCTTTAACGTAGCGCGAGAACGCGGTGGCTGGGGCATGCCTGCAGCGCTCGCATTTTTGATCGGTTTTCTGTTTATCGACCTCGGCTACCTGGGTGCTAACATCATGACCGTTCCCGACGGTGGCTGGTTGCCGCTGCTCATTGGTGCCGTGTTATTCACGATCATGACAACCTGGCGCCGCGGCGCTCAGTTGGTTGCCGAGCATATCGGTAGTATCGCCCCAAACGTCGAGACATTTATAGGCAAGGTAATGGGTGAGAAGGTCCCGCGAGTTCCCGGTGCCGCCATATTTTTTACCGGGCGTCTTGAGCAAACGCCGCCGGCACTGCAACAACTGTTGCGGCGAACGGGTGTCCTCCACGAGCAGGTGGTGCTGACCACAGTCGTTATTGAACCGGTTGCGAGGATAGAACCCGAGGAACGGCTTGAGCTGACGCAGCTGGACGCCGGTTTTTATCGCTTGGTGATTCGCTATGGTTTCATGCAAGGCCCTAACGTTCCCTCGGATCTTGCAGCTTGTGCTGATCTGGGCCTGGAACTCGATCTGGACAAGTTGCATTACTTTATTGGTCACCTGGATTTGTTGGCTGGACGCAAACGCCACGGCATGGCCCGCTGGCGGGACCGGTTGTTTGTGCGCATGGCCGCGAACAGCCAGGAGGTAACTTCGTTCTATCAAATACCGGCGACCCAAGCGATGCACGTCGGCTTACAGGTGAGTATCTAGATAACGCGGCAAGGTGGTAAGGTAGAAAGGGAAAACAAATAAGATCGTGAACGTCGATTTATAAATTCAGCGCGAAAAGCATAAGTGCATAGTATCGAATGGGAGAGCAGTGATGACGCGTTTTAGATTAATAACACACATAGTGATACTGGCAGCACTCCTTAATCCCTGCCTTACAAATGCACAAGACGATCATGAGTTTAGCAACGCGGAAGCCTTGGCTAGCCCGGAAGTCCAGGGGGCTCTTGCGGCTATAGATGCATGGATACAAGGCGTGCAGACCTATGAAAAGGTTCCCGGTATCTCTGTCGGCATCGTACGCGGACAGGATCTGATTTGGGCGAAAGGCTATGGTTACTCGAATCCTAAAACAAAACGACCGGCTGATGAGAATACGCTCTACAGTATTTGCAGCATTAGTAAGCTCTTTACCTCAATCGGCATCATGCAATTGCGGGATGCCAATAAACTGGAGTTGCGGGATCCAGTTAGTAAACACCTGGACTGGTTTAACATTACCCAGTCATTCGGAGATAGTGGGCCGATTACTATCGAGAGCCTGCTGACCCATTCATCCGGATTGCCAAGAGAGTCGGACTTTTCGTATTGGCTGGGTTCGGACTATGCATTTCCGACTCGGGACCAATTGATAGACAAGCTCAAAACGCAGACTACCCTGTATCCTGCGCAACGCACTTTTCAATACTCAAATCTTGCACTGTCACTCGCCGGTGAGATTATCCAAAAAGAGTCGCAGCAGGATTACGAGGACTATATAAAACAAAATATTCTGGAGCCGTTGCAGCTGGTCAATACGCGACCGTACTACCCGGAAAAAATGCGCGGTAAAGAGTTGGCCATCGGCTACTCGGGAGTCGCTCGCAGCGGAGAACGGAGTGAAATTGGACCGTTTTTCACTCGAGGCATTACGGCGGCCGCCGGCTTTACCTCGTCCGTTTATGATCTCGCCAAGTTTGCCAGTTGGCAGTTCAGGCTGCTCCAGGGTGGCGTGCACGAGGTGCTCGACGCGAACACATTGCGGGAAATGCAGCGCGTGCACTGGGTGGATCCGGACTGGGAGACAACCTGGGGTCTTGGGTTCACCGTCGAGCATGTGGGAGAGTCGACGGTGGTCGGCCATAGCGGCGGCTGTCCGGGTTACATCACCAATGTCGACATGATTCCCAAGGACGGGCTTGCCGTCATTGCACTGACCAATGCGGGTGACGGTCCTGCGACAAAAATCACTCGAAATGTATTAGAGACGTTTGGAGCCGCGCTGAAAAATATCGGCTCACCGGTTGAGACGGAGGTGCCTGATTTGTCGAAATACGTAGGCAATTATGATGTGTATCCCTGGGGCGGCGAACTCGCTATTCGTCAATGGGGTGATCATTTGATCGCTTTTGAAATCCCGTCCAGGGATCTGGGCAAGGCAATTGAAAAACTCACCTTGAAAAGTGGCGATACGTTTACCCGTGTGAGTGCCGATGGCGAAGACAGGGAGGACTGGTTATTTGAACTTGGCAATGACGGCAAGGCGCAGCGAATCGTTTTGCATAGTCAAAACTATGCACGGATTAAATAGCCTGAGGAGTTGCTCAGGCGCACGCCTCGGCGCACGCGATGCATGTCGGCGTACACGTGGTATCTAGTCGACTGCGTGTATGACTACCCCTGAATAACTCTGCAAAACACTGCGAATGTGATTTGCTTGGATCCGGGCTGAATTGGCCAGGTGATTGCTGAATCGGTTAAGGTGTTTGCAGATTTTCGAATAGCGGGGGAAATAATCATGGTCAACAAGGTCGCGATTATTCAAACGCCACCGGCGTATCTCAACAGAGAAATGACAGTGGCGGGAATACTGGAAAGTATCGCAGAGTGCGCTGGCAATGGAGTCGAATTGCTGGTTTTTCCGGAGGCGTATATCCCGGGTTACCCTACCTGGGTTTGGCGTTTGAAGCCGGGCGCTGACATGAGCCTGGCCGGCGAGATTCATTCACGCCTTCGCGAAAATGCAGTGGACCTTGCAAGGGGCGATTTACAGCCTATCCAGGATGCGGCGGCCAAGCATGGTGTCACTCTGGTTCTCGGCATTCATGAACTTGAGAGTGAATTCAGTGGTAGTACGCTTTTTAACAGCGTGCTCGTCATAGGCCCCGATGGGAGTCTTCTGAATCGTCACCGCAAGCTAATGCCTACTAATCCCGAGCGCATGGTTTGGGGTATGGGCGACGCGAGTGGTCTACGGGTCGTGGACACGCCAGTCGGCAGGATTGGCACCTTGATTTGTTGGGAGGCATATATGCCGTTGGCGCGCTACGCACTGTATGCGCAAGATATCGATATTATGGTTGTGCCGACCTGGGATTGCTCGGATACCTGGCTTGCCAGCATGCGCCACATCGCCATGGAGGCGGGGTGCTGGGTACTTACGACGGCGACAGCGTTGCAAGGCAGCGACATGCCGGCAGATTTCCCGGATCGGGGTCGCTTGTTTGATGATGCGGAATGGATAAATGACGGCAACGCAACGGTAATTAAACCGATGGGTGCTGTTGTAGCCGGTCCGATGAGTCGCGACAAGGGAGTTTTGTACGCAGAGATTGATAAAAGAGCCGCCAAGCAGGCACGTCGCTCGCTCGATGTTACTGGCCACTATTCGCGTCCCGATATTTTTTCACTGGCGGTCAATCGCGAACCGCTGAACCCGGTCGACTTTTTTGACTAATTGAAAATGGGGTTGTAATGCCCTAACGCTGTCATTCGTCATCGACAGGCGAATGCGCTTGCCCAAAATGAATGGCCAAGCAGTACAAGACCGGGCTTATGATGATCGGTACGGCCAGCAATACATTCGTCCATTCATTACAAAAAATAATGCATAAGAAATTATTGATGAACCAGACCATCAGTATTCCGGCAACCAGGCTTGTGGCTGCGACACCCACAGCCAATCGAATAGTCAGTGCCAGTGGAGCGAAAACGCTCAGAGATATCAGCAGCAATAAGCCCAGGGCTATAAAAGCGGCGGCGATTGCCAGGTAATTCTCGATCGCTGTACTTGACCAGTATTCGTCGATAAGGCCCGCCATAAACATGGCTGGAAATGCGGTGATAATTGCCAGGCCAGTGAGTGCCGCAATTCGCCAACGACGATTGGTGGTTTGCGTTATGAATGGCACTTGTATAAATATCCCAAAGAGAGCGAAGTAGATCGACCACATCAAGTCGAGGAAATACGCGCCAGATATGAGCTGTTGTACCAAGGGCGTCTCGTCAAACGTCATGACGGCAATGACGATCAGGGAAAGATAAAGGCCCGGAATGCACGACAGGAGTAGTCGTTTATTCAGAGTCGTAATTTGAATTGACATAGATAGACATCCGGCAGCCGATTTACGTTACCTGATTCATATGCGCCGCATTTTCTCGTCCGCAGTAGACGGACAAGCTAAACAGCACGGGCCACAGAACAAACGGCAGCGCAAGAATCCCATTTTGCCGTTCATCGGAGCACAGTATGCAGAAGAACAGAAGGAAGAAAATGGTAATTAACGTACTGGCAACAAAGCTTCCCGCAGAAAGATAGGCGAGCATCCTTGGAGTCAGCTTAAGTGGCGCCAGGATACAGAGGAGCGCCCCCAAAAGTATCGACGTCAGGAAGTAGGTAAGGGCGAACTGAAGTGTCCCGAGCCAACTCGTTAACCCGACGCCGCCCATAGTCGATATTTGAAAGAAATACACTCCCAAATACGGCAGGGGAGCGAGAATAGCCAGCAGTATTCCCCGTGCCGTAATGTGGTTGCTCGCGGTGATAAACGGTGCAAGTACAAAGCCGCCAAAAAGAGCGAAGTAGATGGAAAATACGTGCGGCCAATACTCAAGGATGAACAAGAAGTCGTTGTTTACAAAGCCGACGGCGCAAAGCGCAGAGATAAACAAGCCTGGTATAAGCGCGAGCAGAAGTCTTTTGGTGAGTGATACGGCGCGAAACGGCATCGTGGTTACCACCCTTTGCGAGCAACAGTGAGGTGTACGCCGCAAATGTTACGCTCCACCGAATTGATGAGCTAGTAGTTTTGTCAGGATAGGCGTTTGTTTTCATGGCTGCGCCAGGGGCGCAAGCCGCGGTCCTACGAATTTGTTGCTGCCCGGCACCGGTGGTCGTATGCTCGAGTGATTGATGGAGTCGCATCTGTCACTTTTCCCGGGGGAATCCAATGAACATCAATCTTGCCGTTTTAAGTCTCGATAGTCCGGTTTTCCATACCTACGCGATCGCGGCGTGCCTCATGATTTTGAAGCTTATGCTGCAGCCGTGGATGACGGTGGCGCGCATGATGAAAGTCAAAGGAGGCTATCGTAGTCCCGAGGATGCGAAAAAAACGCCATTAAATCCAGAGCCACGTGCGGGGCAGCTTGACGTGGATGAGTATGTCGATCGCTCACGCCGAATGAATCTTAATGACCTGGAGAGCATTCCCGGATTTCTCGCCGCCGGGTTTTTGTTCGTATTGGCAGGACCCCCTGTGGTGTTCGCGCAAATTGTAATTTGGACATTTGTTGTAGCGCGCGCCGCACATTTTGTGGCTTACGTTACGGCGCAGGTTCACGATGTCCGCGCGACGTGCTGGACCTTTAGCTCGTTAGCGGTGCTTACGATGGTGATCTACACTTTGATTAAACTGCTGTAGGGTCAGGTACGGATGGGCTTTACCACTGCACAGTGAGCGGCATGGTCAACTGGCACGTTTTTTGTCGAGGCGTTTTATAATGACGAAAACAGCATTCAAAATTTATCTGATGGTAGCGGCGATCCTGGTTGGACTGGTCCTGTTAATGTGGCATGGTCCTGTGCAGGGAGGACAAGCAATGACTGACGACGAGATTAACCTGATTGCCAAGGATTACACAGCGGCCTGGTCTAGCCGTGAAGCCAATCGCGTTGCAGCGTTTTTCGCGGCAGATGGGGTGTTAAGTGTGAATGGCGTACCTGCTGCTGGTACACAGGCAATTTCTGAAGTCGTGCAAGGGTTCATGACAGCATTCCCGGACATGGAACTGTTCATGGATGCGCTGGATATTGAATCGACGAAAGTGGTTTACCACTGGAAATTCGTCGGCACCAATAACGGGCCGGGCGGCACCGGTAAAAAAGTTGTATTCCGTGGTTACGAGGAGTGGACCTTCGGAGGCGACGGACTGATTGCTGATTCACAAGGTCACTATGATGAGGATGATTACCAGTTCCAGCTGGAACACGGATTCGATGCCGAAAGGCCCTAGCGGTGGCATCGTAACCGCCGATTCGTAGTCATTTAAAAATCAAAAAGAAACGCAAGAATTATCGTGCCTGTGTAATCAAGGGCTCGGGTACAAACCGGTTTAATCAATAATAATACCCGCGGGGGGAAATATGAAATCTTTTGTTCGCTGGACCAGCATGGCTATCGTGCTACTGACCTTATCTGCTTTTGGAAATTTCGCCAGTGCAGACACAGCCGGTAGTGGCTCTGAAAAACAAAAAGCAATTCTCGTCACAGGAGCTAGCACCGGTATCGGTCGCAAGATCGCGGAGGTGTTGGCCGACAAGGGGTTCTTGGTCTACGCGGGAGCTCGCAAGCAATCCGATCTGGATGATCTCAACAAGATCCACAACATCAAGGCGATCAGACTTGATGTCACCGATCAGGCGGAGATTAATGCCGCGGTTGCCACGGTAAAGGCCGGGGGTCTCGGTTTGTACGGTCTCGTTAATAACGCGGGTGTGTTTTCCGGTGGACCGATGATTGAAGTACCAGTCAGTGAGCTGCAGTGGCTCATGGACGTAAACGTATACGGTGTCTATCGCGTCACCCAGGCATTCGCACCCATGCTCATTGAATCCAAAGGTCGGATCACGACTGTCGGCTCCATCGCGGGAACACTGTCCGGAAAATACTCGGGACTCTATAGCATGAGCAAGCACGCCATCGAGGCCTATACTGATTCGCTTGCCAAAGAGCTCGAGATGCTCGACGTACAGGTCAGCGTGATTGAGCCAGGGAACTACGATTCGAAGATAGGCGAAAGCGCACGGGATCGGTTACTCGAGAAGGAGATCGCCAAGGAACATTCTTATTTCGCTGAGGATATGAAGAAGTGGCTCGATGAACCCTGGAGCCGCAGCCAATACAAGGAGCCGGATGAGGTGGCTGAAGCGGCTGTTGACGTGTTTACCTCTGACAAACCACTGCGACGCTACATGGTGGTTCCCGAAGAGCGCGAAGCCGGTTGGACAATTGATAAGCAGATTGAGGAGCTGGTTCAGCTCAACCAGTGGCAGGCGTATTCCTACACGCGTGAACAATTGATCGAGAAACTCGACAAGGCGCTCGCTGCCCAGAAGAAATAGATGTAACAGCGGTAGCTCCCGCTCGTCAAGGGTGGGAGCTTGCCGTCTTGCTGCTGACGATATGGTTGTAGGGTCTATAATTCATAAGAAGAAGTAGTGCGGGTAGTCCGGATTCCAAATACCGCCCAACATCAGGAGTTATCGATATGCATTCAGTGGATGCTCTAATTATGTTTCTCGGCTGGTCAACGGTCATCAACTTTTCACTGATGGTTCTGGTTGCCGTTATCTTGGTTGTGTTTCGCGACACGATTTCGGTGCTGCATGCGAAAATGTATGGGCTGGAGCAGGCTGATGTATTGCGCATGTATTTCGCGTACCTGGGTAATTACAAGATCGCCATTTTCATGCTGAACCTGGTTCCCTACATCGTCTTAAAAATAATGACCTAGTCATAGTAATGGCCGGGGCCACGTCGGCAGTTTTGCTAGCGGCACTTGAGTGACCCTCAGTAGCTTGAGCGGTCGCGGTCACTCAAAGGCTGGCGTCCTAACGGCATTTCCCATGCTGCGAATGATTCAATGGTGCAGGGACTCTCGACGATTCATCAGCGTTTGGTTATTTGCGCTTGCGCAAATTTTACACGATCACTGAGTGCAGTATTGTGCCGTACTTACGTAGTTAAACTGTCCGATTGAATATTCATTGAGGTCTTGGCGCCGGAACGGAGGTGAGCCATGAATTATAACGTCTATAGGTTTGTATCGTGTCCGCTTCTCATTGGCGTTTTTCTAACAGCTGGTTGCTCAGTGGAGAGTGATTCGGCCGGAACTGATAAAGAAATTCGCAAGAAGACAGAGGAAATGGTGACGGCCTCGCAGTCTTACGACCAGGCCTGGTACAAGAATAATCGTGCGGCCGATTACATCATCACAGCTCAGGAATCGGCGGCCGGGTCAGCGGATGAGTTCGCTGCGTATACGTCGGGCTCTAATGAACTGGATTCAACGTCTTTCCGGATAAACGACTGGCGTACGGTTAAGGAAGGAGATACGACGGTCGCGTTCTACAAGTTACGCTGGAAATTTGCCGGTGGTGCAAATGCGGAGGCGCATGTCACGGATGTGTGGACGCAACGTAATGGCCAGTGGAAGCTCCTGGCGCAGCACGTCAGCCGGATATCGCTAGCACACTCGTCAGCTTATAGAGAAAAAGAGAAGAAGGAGGTTATCGAATTTGTGAAGAACTGTTCAGTCGGTGACACGCTGAACATCGAGGCATTAGCAGCCTGCCTTCATGACGATTATAGCCGGTGGGAGAACGGTGCATTGAAGGGCAAGGTCGCCGAGTTGGAGGAGATTGCCGGCTATCTGAAAAAGGTCAAGGATTCCAATCAAACCTTTGAAGCGCGGTCTGCGGTCGTTCATGCCGACACGGCGGTGGTCAATTATACGATTTCCTATGCATATACCAACGAAGCGGGCGTTATGGTTCGAGGATCGGCTGACGCGACTGATGTGTGTATGCGTCAAAACGGGCTGTGGCGGATTATCTCTAGTCATTTCGAGGATCCGACGATTGAGTAAAGCTCCCATACCGCCGCTGCCCGTCGCTGCATATGGGGGAGACATTTCGTTCATCATTTCGTATTCTAATCCCCTGCTCCCGTGGGTGGTTACGTAACGCATGATTATTGGCTTGATTGAACGTCGGCCACTTGCTTGCCGCAGGGTTTCTCATATTCTCAAGCCGATTGTCTCGGCAATTGGTTTATTCGTGCGTCGGGTACCTTGTAACAATGCTCATTTGATGAGGTGACAATATGCATTTAGCGAATTCCGAGATATCGGCCAGGAAATTATTCCTGTTGGGGGCCACGATGACCCTGGCGAGTATTGGAGCATTCGCGGCCGATGAGGCGTGCGCGCCTACCGGCGGTTTTAGCTTTATGTGTGGTTTGGCAAATGCCGAGGATCTCGTCCCCGTTCCGGGAACAAGCTGGATAATCGCCAGCCACATGACGCCGGCGGGTGGATTGTCTTTGATAGATGCGAAAACGAAAACAGTTACGAAGGTTGACTCCAGTGGTTGGAGCTCCGCTACACAGGACAATGAGACCTATGCAGAATGTCCTGGGGTCCCGAATTCTGAGGCGTTCTTGACTCATGGGCTGAATATGCGAGCTGGGCGGAATGGTCACTCGGCCCTTTACGTAGTGGGCCACGGGGGGCGCGAGGCAATCGAGGTGTTCGACGTCGACGCCACGGGTACCAAGCCGATGCTGACCTGGACTGGCTGTGTTGTTTTACCGGCCGAACACGCGGCTAACAGTGTGGCCTCCCTTGCTGATGGTTCATTGCTGATAACAATTCCTCTGGATCCTGGCAAGGATATCAACTCAATCATGACCGGCGAGCCAAGTGGAGCAGTTTTCGAGTGGTCGCCAGGGGAGAAGGGATTCACAAGGGTCGAGGGCACGGGCTTACCCTATGGGAACGGCATAGAGGTTTCGGCGGATGGCAAGGAGTTCTATGTCGCATCATCGGGCTTGTTCAACGTCACGGCATTTTCCAATACCAATCCAGCGAATAAATTACGCACATCCGATACGTTTGAATTTCTGCCGGATAATTTACACATGGGTTCGGACGGTCGGCTTATTACAGCCGGATTGGTTCGTAATGATTCTGTTTGCGGAAATGTTCTCGGCTCCGGGCCTTTTGATTTCGGTGCGTTCATGACATGCCCGCGACCGTTTATAGTCAGGGCGATCGATCCTGTGTCGATGCAAGGTGAAGACATAGTGCGTGGACCGGCGATTGAGAAATTCAGCAACATCACAATGGGCTTGCCGGTGGGTGACGAACTCTGGATTGGATCGTTTGCCAGCGATCGGCTCGCTTACACCAAGTTGAAATAATTTTTTCTCCAAAAAAAGGACAGGATAGTGGTCAGAATCTTTTTCCTATGTATTCTTGTTATTGCCCAATCTGCTTATGCGCAGGATGACGATATCGCGTTGCAGGCGGCAATGCGTGGTGACTTCGCGAAGGCGCTCGAAATATGGCGACCACTGGCCGAAGAGGGAAACCTTTTTGCTCAGTTTAACCTGGGTTTAATGTATGAAAAGGGCGACGGCGTTCCGAAAGATGAGCAGGAGGCAGCCCGGTGGTATTTTAAATCCGCGTCGCAGGGACATCCTGGTGCACAGCTCAATCTGGGGGCGATGTATGACGAGGGTCGCGGTGTCCCGGAAAATAATGACGAAGCGGCCAAGTGGTATCACAAGGCCACTGAGCAGGGTGACCAGGCGGCCAAGATGAATCTCGAACTGATGCGAAACTTTGGCGAGGGAGACTATCTGGAAGGACTGTCGAAGCCGGATCAAGGGGATCAAACGGTCGATGAGATCATCGTGTATGGCGACATTTCACTTGGGACACTGAAAGCGAAAATTCGTATAACTGAGGATAGAGCCTACAGTCTGTTCAACGAACTCAATGATAAGGATGAATTTGATATCTATTGCCGTACCGTTGTTCGGCGTATTGGAAGTAATCTCAAGCATCGCGTTTGCAACCCAAAATTTGTTGAGAATGAGAAATCTGACAATGCGTTTTTGTGGCGTCACGGATTTGCAAGCATGAAAACGAACACATTGAAGATGGATCGCAAAACAGAGGAGTTGCGCGCGGAGATTGTTCGTCTGGGAGGGGAACACCCCGAATTAATTGACGCTATGAATGATATGACGGTAGCGCAGCAGGCTTATCAGTCGGAGCGGATCAGGCGAGGCGGTGGCTGCGATGAAAATGATTCGGACTGTGAGGATGATGAGGAATAGATCCAGATTATGAGTGATTGCCGCTACTTGAGGGATTGATGAGGTCGAGTGGCGTAGTTCAGATTTATTGATTGGGTAGAAAATGAAAATAGAGGTCAAAGTAGTTATCGGTAGCGATCTGGATTCGGTTTGGTTGGCCTGGTCAACGCCAGAGGACATCAAACAGTGGAATGCGGCATCGGCGGCTTGGCACACTACGGCAAGTGAGGTCGATCTACAGGTGGGTGGATTGTTTTCGTCACGAATGGAAGCAAAAGACGGCAGTATGGGCTTTGATTTTTCAGGCCGTTTTACACGGATAGTGGCTAAACAATTGATTGAGTACGTGTTGGATGATGGACGCACTGTAGCGGTGACGTTTACGCCGGTTACAGGTGGCATTGAAGTGCGCGAGTCATTTGAGGCTGAGGCTGCGAACAGCATTGAGCAGCAAAGGGTCGGTTGGCAAAGCATTCTCGATAACTTTGCTAGATACGTCGAAGAAAAATAGTAAAGACAGAGGCTCACGCCGCACAACCGGATCACAAGTTACTTAGCTTGGGGGCGATGTCATGAAATTACGTTACAGGATTGCCAACAGTGTGTTGGCTCTGCTGCTGATTGCCACAGCCATATTGGCGGTGACTATCAGCCACAATTCAGCGTGTCCCACAGTACCAATGGGCGGTGTCAGTGCGGATACAATGCGTGCGATTGTCTATCGGTGCTATGGCTCAAGTGACGTACTGCGATTGGAGCAAGTAGCAAGACCAGTCCCGGGCCCACACCAGGTTTTAGTAAAAGTTTATTCCGCGGCCGTTAATCCTCTTGATTGGCACTTCATGCGCGGTGAACCTTATTTGATGCGCATGATGTCAGGCTTTGGCGCGCCTGCGGATATAGGGCTGGGTGTGGACTTTTCGGGAACCATTGAAGCGGTCGGTAGCGAG
Organism: Woeseiaceae bacterium; assembly: GCA_024640365.1. GTDB lineage: Bacteria > Pseudomonadota > Gammaproteobacteria > Steroidobacterales > Woeseiaceae > JAHEFE01. The sequence goes on from JAHEFE010000004.1 coordinate 24,715, forward strand.
GTCACTCAATTTTCACCGGGCGATGAAGTCTTTGGTGGCGCCGATGGGGCTTTCGCCGAGTACGTGCTTGTTGGCGAGAGGGGTGCCGTGACGCTCAAGCCTTCAAGTGTTTCATTTGCAGATGCAGCAGCTACACCGATCGCGGCGATCACCGCGCTGCAAGTATTGCGCGACGTCGTAAAGACAGGTCCCGGTCAGAAGGTATTGATTAACGGAGCGTCCGGCGGCGTAGGCACATACGCGGTACAGATTGCCAAGTCCTTCGGGGCAGAAGTTACCGGTGTATCCAGTGGCCGCAATCTGGACTTGGTTCGTTCGCTCGGTGCTGATCACGTCTTCAACTACAAGACTGAGGATTACACCGACAGTGGCCAAAAATACGATCTGATCATAGATATGGTGAGTAATCATTCATTGAGTGCGAACCGATCTGTACTGACCGAAAAAGGTACTTACCTGATGATTGGCGGTGGCAAGGGCAAGTGGCTTGGACCGATGGTAGGGCCACTGAAGGCATTCGTGATGTCGCCGTTTATTGAACAAAAGATGCTTTTTATGATGGCTCACTTAAGGCAGGAAGACCTAACCGTTATCGCGGACCTGATGGTGGCGGGGCAGGTGCGTTCAGTAATAGACAGGCACTATGCGCTCGCCGATGTTCCAGCGGCGATCGACTATTCGGAAGAAGGGCACGCCATTGGGAAAATAATTATTGATGTGGAATAGGCTCGCCGGTCTTTCAGCGAATGCCTGCGGGGCGATAAGTCGAACCGTTCTTTCCCGTAGACCAGACGATTTGCCACAGGTCATTACTTCGACTTCTGAAGGCGCCAGCGCACGTGAGTAAATAGAAACGCCAGGCGCGATGAAATCGCTCATCATAATTCGTCTTCAATTCATCCCATGCGGCCTCGAACTTATCGTTCCAGCACAAAAGCGTACGTTCATAGTCTGGCCCGAATGAATGCCAGTCCTCAAGTGTAAGAACTCCTTCAGCCGCCGCCGTTATCTGATTGGCAGATGGTAGGCAGCCGACCGGAAAGATATAACGCGCTATCCAGGGATCGGTATGCGACGTCGTGTGGTCCGTGCCAATTGTATGCAGCAGAAATAAACCATCATCTGCGAGGCAGCGGCGCACCGTTTGTAAGAAGTGGTGGTGATTCTTGGGTCCGACATGTTCGAACATCCCAATAGAATAGATACGATCAAAAACGCCCTCGAGATCTCGGTAATCCTGGAGCCGTAGATCAGTTGGTAGGCCCGCACATATTTCCCGGCCAAGTGCCAATTGTTGCTCGGATATCGTAATGCCAACGACTTTCACGCCGTAATTTTTTGCGAAGTAGCGTGCGGCGCCGCCCCAGCCACAACCAATATCGAGGACCTGCATCCCGGGCTCGAAACCAAGTTTTCGGGCGATTAGATCAAGCTTGTCTCGCTGTGCATCATCCAGGTTGTCTGCTGTCGCCCAATAGCCGCAGGAGTAGATCATGCGTTCGTCCAGCATGGCGCGAAACAAGTCATTGCCCAGGTCGTAATGTTTAGGTCCATCGTGAAAGGTGCGAGACGGACTTTGGAGGTTCGCTAACTTTGCCGCGACGATGTCACCGAGCAGAGTCCACGACTTGATGTGCTCATGCAGTTCCGAGCGGGTTGCTCGACACACCAGTTCGTCGAGATCCTGGCAGTCCCACCAGCCGTCCATATATGCCTCGCCTGCGCCCAGCGTACCGTCGGCAAGCACTCGGGAATAGAAACGGTCGTCGTGGATCTGCATGTCCCACGCGTGGGTTCCATTGATATGGATATCCGCAGTGGCCAGAATCGACTCGATCCTTTCTCGTTGAGAGCCCAAGTGCATTTTGGCCTCCGGAGTGGTGCAAGAATTTGCCTTACCCAGAACATATAGTTGCTTGAAACCCGTCGCTGTATAGGTATTTTCCTCGGGGGCGCTGTCGGGGATGGCGGCCAACACGTGGGGTCGTTAACGGGGCAGCGGTCCATCATTGCCTGGGAATCATAAAAAGACTGATTGCGTTGTCCGACCGGTTGATTAGAGCGGATAGTGCCCAAACTCCTCGGCGGCATCGACCATCGCGAGCACGTTCTCAGCAGGTACATCGTCCATCACCGTGTGGACGGCTCCGATCATGAAGCCACCGCCAGGGCCCAATGTTTGAATTACGCGCTTCACTTCCGCACGAACATCTGCAGGCGTGCCGAACGGAAGCAAACGGTGCGTATCGATACCACCGCAAAAAACGATATTTTTTCCGAATCGCTTTTTGAGCTCGGGCAGATTCGACATTTTGCCAGCTGAGGTCTGAATGGGATTTAGAATGTCGACGCCCATCTCGATGAAGTCGTCAATTAACGGCACAACATCACCGTCAGAGTGAAAGAGCACTTTCGCTTTAGTGCGTTCCTTGATGAAGCTGATGAAATCGGCATGGATTGGTTTGAGTATTTCGCGATACATCTTGGGTGAAATCATCAGGCTTTCCTGCGTTCCCAGATCGTCGCCTATCTTGATGATGTCAACATTGTCACCGAGTTCATGCAGGAAGTGGCCCATGAGTTCCTTGCAGTAAAACGCGTTTCGTTCCAGCAGTGTGCGAGTGAAGTCCGGGTAGCGTGCCATATTGAGGAGAAAGGTTTCCATTCCCTGCATTCCATAGGCGCGTTCAAACGGGAACAACAGCCAGGGCGTCGCCAGGATTGCATACAGGTTTTCGTCGGCGAGTTGCTGTGCTCGAGTTGCAACGTGCGCAATGCGGGTTGGATCAGACATGTCTGGCCAGCCCTGGTAAGCATCCAGGTCCGCCTCGGTTTCCGCGTGCGCCAATGGATGAATATTGGGAAACCAGTCACCGGGACTTATTTCCGATTGACCAATGCCCCAGGAATCGAAGGATGGGCTGTGGGGAGGGCGCTCTGTGTTTCGATGGCGAACTTTTTCCGGTTCTATATCGAGTACGCCGCGGACATCGCTGTGCAAGCGCTGTAACGTGAGTTCATCAACGTTGGCTGTTCCCAGTTCGGGCCAATCGTAAATGTAGTTATCTGGTGCGTCGATGCCGACAATTTTTTTGATGTCTCTATAGGGCTTCATCCGAATGCCGGTCGCATTACTGACGCCCATTACCAGTGGTACGCGATCCGGTACCTCGTGGTTGAGGACCGCCAGAACTCGTTCGCGGCTTGTTAATGGCATTAGCACGACCTTTGGCGGGTAATTTGAATATCAGGATGACAAACATTCAATACCCAGAGGTCTTCGAGTCTAGGGAACATGTAGGCTGGTACCAATCCGCAGTTCTACGCATGCGTCCAGAATTGGCGCTGGCGGCCGCTAAGACTGTTTCAGAGGTTGGTTGATTGCCTGGCGGTCGAGACGTTGGCTGCATACCAAAGGGCCTCATGCGAGGCCCTGATGATCTAGCGAGCGACGGAGTGACGTTGCTTAATGTTCTCCGTTCTATACGGTTTCTGAGTGACGTGGCTTAGATTACTCTTCAACAGCGGCCTTCAGTTCTTCTGCTTGTGATTCCTGGATGGCTGCCCACTTTCTATCCGCGAAATCATGGTTACGCATCGCAATCGCGGTCAGTTCATGAAAGTTGGAGTCCGGGGTGCTGCGGTTCGGCATGGCAGGCATTTTTGCCCATAACGCCTGACTGTCAATTAGTGGATGGCTCGAATTGTCGGCTGCCAGTGCAAAATCCGCCAACGCAGCCTCGTACTGTCCGCTGAGCGCATGCATTACACCGCGACTGTTTAACGCTGCGCCAACATAATTCCCTTTAGCTTCGATGGCTTGATTGCAGGCCTCGGATGCTTCGTAGAAGCGCTTACTAACAACCAATGCGGTGCACAAGTTAACCATCTGTGTGCCTTGATTGGTCGAGGCATCTTCAATAGATCGCCGCAGCTCTTCAATGGCGTGGCTGTATTGTCCCTTTTTGATTGCCGAGAATTCAGCATTTTTGTCATTTATGAATTGAATCTCGTACGCATTGGCCGTTAATGAAAAAGCCAGGAGAAGAAAAAGGCCTGATATGACATGTCTGCAAAAATTGATAATGTTCATGACTCACTCCTTGATTTGTGCGTTACAGGATTTCCTCGTTGCAGGTTCACAAGTTAGACGAGGGTGAGCAAAACATCTGTCAATGACCGGACACAAGTCGCCCAAATTTCGGACAGGTCTGTCCGGTTGTTGACACAAAGAGTGAATTAGTGAGTAAGAGGTGCTGAGTCCGTGGCAATTTTCTTTAATGCATTGATGTTATGCACGATAATGCGGCCGCGTTTCAGTATCACCCAACCTTGCGTATTCCAATTTTGTAAATACTGATTGATTATCTGTCGCGAGATGCCGAGAAATTGTCCGAGTTCGGCCTGGGAAATTATCAGTTCGGTATCGCCATTGGGCAGGGGTCGACCATAAGTTTCGGCCAGATTTGCCAGGCGTTTTGCTACGCGTGCTGGTCCTGATAAGAAAGCGGACTCCTCAAGGAGGTTGCCAACCCACCGCAGGCGGTCACAAAGCAGTTTCATTAGGTCCAATGAAAGGGCGAGGTCTTTTTCGAGGCGGGAGAGGAATTGAGATCGTGGAAATACCACCAGTTTAGAGCGTTCGACAGCTAATGCACTGGCTGTTCGCGGCAAGCCATCGAGAAGCGCAATTTCACCAAAGGCCTCGCCAGGACGCAGCACATTTAGAATTACTTCATGTCCTTTGTCATCCGCAGTGAATATCCGAACGCGTCCGGACGTAATGCCATATAACGCGTCGCCCTTATCGCCTTGCGCAAAAATCAGCTTTCCTTTTTCAAATACATGGCTATGAGCTAGCGCCGCCAATGCCTCAAGCGTGGCGGGAGGTAAACCACGAAACAGGAAATTGTGTTCAAGGATTGCAAGCGTTGTCACGTCGGTCATCTCGATCTCCGCTTACTCATTTCTCGTACTCAGAGCGCCATCGCGCCGCCAAGACGCAGCGAAAGTACTTAATTCTGACCCCAAAAACGCGTTGTTTTTCTTGGAATATGCTATTGATATTAGTAGATATGAACAAAATGAACCACCATTACGCGGTAATCCTCTCCGCGGACGTGGTTGGCTTTAGCAAGCTTATGGAAGGCGATGGCGAGGCCACTGTCCGCGCGCTGGATGAATGTCGCCAGCACTTTCGTCGTTGCGTGACTGTCCATCACGGTCAGGAATTTGGCAGCGTAGGCGACAGCTTTATGGCGGAGTTTTCGAGTCCCGTCGAGGCCCTGAGAGCGGCAAGCGAACTTCAGCGCGAAGTCGGGGACGAGGCGATAACAAAAGATAAACAGCCAAGGCTATCGCTACGAGTAGGGCTCGATGCGGGTGATGTTATCAGCAACGATAAGGGCGTCTTCGGTGACGTCGTGAACGCTGCAGCGCGGTTGCAGCAGCTTGCTAAACCGGACGGCATAGTATTATCGGAGAGTGTCCATCAGCAGGTTCACAAGCTACCCGGTTACCAGTTTCATTCGCTGGGAAAGCAACATCTAAAAAATATTCTGGAACCGGTACGCGTATTCGAGGTTAATCGAAATCCGGCCCTGGTCAATTGGCGACGTATGTACCTGGTTTTATCGAAATACAGTGTGGCGGCGGCTGTCATTGCGGGTATAGCTTTTGCCGCTGCATTTATTTTTATTTACCTCGAGAGTCACCAGCTCGGCAGTAGCCGCGTCGTCAGGGTGCAAGCAGAAGACTCGTGGGGGACAACGGACTCGACATCGAAATCGATCGCTGTATTGCCACTGGTCTCTCTTGGTTCAGATTCGGCGCAAAATTATCTCGCTGATAGCATGACAGACGTGCTGACCGCTGAGCTCGGGCAGATCAAGAGTTTGCGAGTTATATCGCGTACGTCGGCAAAATCGTACGCAGGGGCCAAGAAACGGGTGCCGGAAATTGCCAGGGAGTTGAAGGCGGATACGATAGTCGAAGGCTCAGTCCATTCACTTGGCGATAAAGTGCGAATTACGATGCAGCTGATTGATGGCCGTACCGACGAACACCTGTGGAGCAGAAGCTACCATCGTGATCTTGCTGACATCCTCACGCTGCAGGGTGAAATTGCCCGCACAATTGCTGATGAGATTCATGTCACACTCACGCCGCAGGTTTCATCGCGGTTAACACGTGATCGCTCGATGGATCCGGAAATTCTGCGGCTGTGGGCTGTCGCCACCAATGATCTTAAATCGGGTGATGAAGACGATTATCAACAAGCGCTAACGGGCTTCGTCGAAATCAGCAGTCGAGATCCTTACTATGCGCCGGCTTATGCTGGAATGGCACAAGCGTATGTGCTCCTCGCTGGCTGGTCGGGAACGCAGGATCCAAAGCACTTGTTACCGCTGGCAAAACTCGCTGCCGAGAAAGCTATCCAATTGGATCCAGGTTTGGCGAACGCTCATTTTTCACTGGCATCGGTCTATTGGGCCGACTGGCGGTGGGAGGAGGCGAATGCTGAATTCCGGAAAGGAATGGACCTCAGTCCGAGTGACTCGGTTGGATTAGTCGAATACGCGAGTTTCCTGACGTCGACCGGGAGAGCTGCAGAAGCGGTTACGTTGGCGACATTGGCAGTTGACCTGGACCCTGTTTCTTCTTATACCAACAACGAATTAGGTTTTGCCCTTTGTGCTCTTGGTCGTTACGAAGAAGCCTTGAGGGTATACGAAATGTCAGTACGACTGGATCCCGATGACGGCATAAATCGCGACTTATTGGCGTGGATATACTACAGAATGGGCGAGCGGGAAAAATCATTGCAAATCTATGAGCAACAGGCGTCACAGTTTGAGGAAGCGAGCAGTTTTTACTATCCGTATTTGGCGAACATCTACGTCAGTATGGGCCGAACTAAAGACGTCCGGGGACTATTGACCGCACTGGAGAGGCGCAGCGAGCATGACTATGTGCCGGCGCTGACTTTCGCAAAAATACATACTTACCTCAGCGAATTCGAAACGGCTATTGAATGGTTTGTGCTAGCTCACGTGGAGCGAGATCGAGAAATGCTCTGGGACTGGAATTACGAAGACGCTTTGTTTCCTGATGAGATTCGGCAGGATCCACGGATTCAGTCGATTATTGCAGACTTGGAGCAAAGTCGAATCGAGCCTGAGCCGCTTTTGTAAAGGCTTGCGCTCGCTAAACCGTGTTGAGTGCGGTGGCATGTCCAGTTGCCAGTGTTAATTATCAAGGTCAATGCTTATTCAATGGCTTGCAGAGGTAGAGCCTGTAATCAGCATTCGGCATACGAGTATCGCTACCTGTTAGCAGGTCTACCAAGCTGATTTGCGCGTCGTAATTTAGTATGAACTTATCGAGGTAACACGTTGGTCACCGGTGCAAAAAGACAGCGTTTGGATGATAGGAGTTGGCGCCGCCTAGCGGTCGATTCGGGTCTTGATAAGCCGTCAATTGGTGCGCGTTTCCCTGAGCTATGCACCCTTTTGGGAATAAAATATTCCAAAATATGAAATCTGTCAGTTTCAAAAGGCATTTGGCGCGGTAGCAATTAGTCGTTGATTTTAAGCCCGAAATTGGCTGCAAGCCTTTATTTCTGTCGCATATCAGAGACAGTGACGCTCGTCACAGTCTGAAACGTGATGTGGCTGCTTTTTTTCTGCGGCAATTTTGTGACGTGGGTCATCTTTTCTAAGAAAAGCAAAGTGTATCTAGTTTCCATAACTGGGGGGCGACGGACTGCGATGCCAGGTATAAGGAGAAAAGAATGAAATTGCTTATTGGTCTTTTTGCTTTGATACCGCTTTGTTCGTTTGCTGGCGAAAATGTTGAGCATGCGCCACGTCACAATTCAGATGTACCTTTTGGTTCAGCGCAAGATTGTCCAGAGTATTACGGTCTATATCATCACAACGTTTCGGTTGAGCTGTTAGAGGAAGAACAAGATAATCTAAAGCAAGATATTACGAGTGACATAGATGTGTATGGATTGGCGAGCGAACAAGTAGCTCGTCGCAAGGTTCGCCTGGCGGCACTTCAGGAAGAGCAAGGCTTGCTGGAGCTCGCACGGGACAACTACCAGGCTTCGGTTGATACCTTGGGTGAGCAGGGTGATCAGTTCAGAATTGAGCTCATCGAACCTCTCAATGGGCTCGGAAGAATCGATGTTCAAAATGACCAGGCGGTGCGCGCCGTGGGAAATCTGGAGAGAGCTCTGCTCATCGAGAATATCAATTTCGGACCGAGAAATTTTAACCAGGTATTCATCCTCGAACTTCTTTCATCAGCTTATGTTGGAATTGGTAAGCCCGAACAGGCGCAGGACATTGAGCATTTAATTACAGACCTTTATCGCCAGAAGAACGAGTCATTGGGTGAAGAACTCATGTGTCGGACGATTGACGAGATGGTGGCGTCGCGTCACTCCGGACATGATATGTTTACTAGCAAGGCGAAACACATAATTCCCATTTCGTAATGCTTTGCTGGCCTTGCTCGATAATCATCAGCCTGGCTTCTGGTCGCGCGGCTCTTTAGTCTGCCATGATGTACTGAGAGAAGAATGGGTTCCAGTGGCGAGAACAGTTCTATTGTTGTCATGAAGCCGCTATTCTGATGACACATGCTCCCGTCAATTCACCCAATGCCAATCATATACTCTGCCAATGGATAACGCTTATACCGCGGTAATACTCGATTTCGAGACCACCGGTCTGTCTCCCGATATGGGCGACCGCGCCATCGAAATTGGTGCTGTGAAAGTAGAGCAGGGCAGGATCGTGGCCCGGTTTCAAGAGTTGATGAACCCCGGTCAATTGGTGAGTGACTTCATTGAGTCATACACCGGGATTACTAATCAAATGCTTAAGGAAGCGCCACCCTGCGCCGAAGTAATGGACCGGTTCGCGGACTTCATTGGGGGCTATAACCTGGTCGCTCATAATGCTTCCTTCGACAAACGCTTCCTGGATGCTGAGTTAAGAAAGATATCCCGTGACTATGACGGCCAATTCGCTTGCTCAATGCTCACGGCGCGACGTATATACCAGAGCGCACCAAACCATAAGCTAGGAACCTTGGTGCGGTACACGAAAATTCCGGTTGAGGGTGTTTTTCACCGGGCGCTGTACGATGCTGAAATGGCCGCCGGCTTGTGGTTGAAAATGCTCGACAATATCGCTCGGCAATACGAGATTAAGGAAGTGCCGTTCAATCTGATGCAAAAGCTCGCGCGTACACCGAAACGTTCCGTGCATGGATTTTTGCAGCGCTGGTAGACGCAGCTTGTAGCTACTTACGTTGGCTTGTGATCGGGCGCACCAAACACTCGACTTAAGTAATCAGTAATATTATTCACTAAGCGATCTTTATCAGCGCCCTTTACGCCGGCCAGTTCGAGTGCCAGTGATTTTTTGAAATCCAACTGCATCTGGCGAGCGATTTGAACTCGTTGCGCCTGTGGCGAACCCGCACCGTGCATTGATTCCGTCAGGTAACCAACGGCGTTTCTTCCCAGCGTCATGTTCTCGATGAGCCTAAGGATCCGCATGCGACTTTCGGTCGGTATCTCCTTGCGACCTTTCAGGTATTTGTTTAGGAGCTTACCGACCTCGGGATGGGCAAAATCTTGTTGCGAGGGCATGGTGACCATAAGCCCCCCAGCGAGGTCTTGCGCAATTCGCCCAATGTCGTAAGGGATCTTGGTTACATGATGTTTGCAGACGTTGGCGAGCATATCGTCACAGATGTAGGTGCCGGACTGCGTGGGGTAGGACTGGAAACTTGCTGCTATGCCCGTGGCATAGATTGTCTCGTTCAAATGTGTCATTTCGACGAGCTTGTCCTTGATGTGCGATGCCTTGGCCACGCCGTTGTAATCGGCAATTGCGGCAGCGGCGCCGATTAAAACATCACCAACGCCGGCTTTGCAGACGTAGCTGCGTCGGTGGTAACTCGTAAAGCGCTCAACAAGCGTTGCCGCAAAGTCGGTTTCACCGTCCATAAAAACGTATTGTGAAGGAATGAATACGTTGTCGAATATGATCATGGCCTCCTGGCCAGCGTATTGAGCGTTTCCGGCATCAATGTCACCATCTTCCATGGCCCGTGAGTCACAGGACTGGCGACCGTAAATGTATGTTATGCCGGGGGCATCGACAGGGAGGGCACCGACGATCGCGTAATCTTCATCGCCAGGGCCCAACCGCATAGTTGGCATGACCAACAGCCAATGTGAATTGAGGCAACCCGTCTGGTGTGCCTTGGCGCCGGTGATGTAGACACCGTCATCTGAACGACGCGTCACGTGCACAAATAAATCGGGATCGTCTTGCTGATGTGGTGCCAGGCTGCGATCACCTTTGACATCGGTCATTGCGCCGCCAACGACAAAGCCGGAGCGCTGCATCAACTCTACAAATTTTTCGAAGCGTTTGTAATACGGCGTTTTGTATTTATTGTCGATTTCGTGTGTCACGGAATGCAAGGAGTTCATCGCATCCATTCCGACGCAACGTTGGAAACAGGTGCCAGTTAACTGTCCGAGGCGCCGCTGCATTTTGTTCTGCATAACGACATCGTCCACCGAGCCCGCGAGGTGCAGAAAGCGATTGACGCGCTCGCCGGTGAATGGCGACAGTGCCGTGGCGAGACCCGGGTTTTCATTCGCAAGGTCGTAAGTCCGTGCTACGGCATTGATGGACGGACGAATGATGGGATGATCGACAGGTTCTTTGACCAGTTCACCTTGCAGATAAATGGTGAGGTCGCGCCCACGCAGGCTTTCGATGTATTCCTCACCGCTGCTAATGCACGTCGGATTAGCGTTTGCCGTTGACTTGCTCTTTTCCATATCCCTGGTCATACCGTGGCTTCCTTATGCGTTCTATTTCTATTCCAGGAGTTGGTTTGCGCCGCATCCAAACAAAAGGTTGGTCCAACAATTGAATGATGGCAGAAACCGGATACCGTAACAAAGCGAAAACGCAGTTATTAATGCCGCAGAGATGCTTTTTTACGGTTGAGTTATGGAGCATCCCATAGGAAGAAGTGTAGAGTTTTGCAGACGTGGGGCACGCTAACGCATTAGCTGGGAGTTCGATGGCGCATATAGCTTGTCCGGCCTGACCAAGAATTGTTTTCAGTGGATTGGTTTTATTACAGCAGTTAGGGGGAGCAATGTTATGGAACAAGAAAAAAAGCTTGGCTATTTGAAGCTGGCACTAAAGGTATTTGGCATTATTTTTATTGTAGGCGTTCCTGCCATGATGATGGTTATCTGGCCTGATGGTTGGGGCTGGACGCCAGCGCAGCCGGAATATGAGCAGATGATCATGGGGGTGTATATCACGCTCGGAGTATTTCTCTTTCGCGCCGCGAAAGATCCAATGTCCAATCTAAGTTTGATTGGGTTTACGGTGTGGTCCAGCATTGTGCACGGCGGGATCATGTTGGCTCAGGCGATTGTTGATGAGACCGAGAGAGCGAATCTGCTAGGCGATATCCCAGCCTTATTTCTGGTAGCTTTTGTTTTGTGGTATTTGACCCCCAAACAGGCCGAATCCTAAGCGCATGACTGATTGAAAAGAGCCCATCGACTCCGAGGAATCGATGGGCTTCTCTATTTTGAATTAGCCTGGCGGCATTGACGATGATACATCTGTTTGTTAACACCAGGCTGGTTAGTGACGGTGATAGCTCTTGCTGATTATCTCCCACTAGAATTATGAGATACCCTCAGTGTCTCGACTGCCTGGTTTTTAGCGACTAAAACATCAGGCCGGTAAGGTAGGGTTCAGGGATACCCGCAGTTTGGGTGGGTTTATGCACTGAATGATCTGTAGCTGTTCCTGATTTTGTGTATCGGGTCGAGATTTGCCGCAGCATTGCGTTCACGATTTCTCGCTCCAGCCGAGTACCACTGACGGCGTTAATTTGCCGAAGCGCGGACGGGCTCGTGATATTGAGTTCCGTGAGATAACCGTCAATAAAGTCAGCGCCGGCCATGAAAATTCCGTGTTGTCGTAGAAATGGCGCAACGGTTGCAATGATCATCTTTTCCCGCGCAGTGAGTTCGCTTGCCTCACAGCGTGCGCCCTGGTGAATATTGGCCAGGAAATTACCCTGCCGCGGAATGCGATTGACGACCCCGATCGCCTCGCCATCCAGTAAGAATACGCGTTTATCGCCGTTGCTAACGCCTGCCAGGAATTTCTGTGCCATGAGAAAGCGTGGCTCACCATGAGAGTCCTTTAGGGCCTGTTCAAGGATGTTTTTGAATTGACCGTCTTTATCCCAGCTCAGTTTTAAAATGCCGCGACCGGAGCAGTCGTCCAGCGGCTTCAGCACGATGGTCTGGTGCTGCCGAGTAAACTCAGTCACTTGTAATTCACTCATGCTCACGAGGGTAGGCGCTGAAAATTGCGGCCAGCGTAACGGCAATAGTTTTTCATTGAAATCGCGTAGCGCAGACACGTTATTAAATTGCAGCACCGTCTCGTCGAGGTGATCGAGA
>JAHEFE010000004.1:37262-120782 GCA_024640365.1 Woeseiaceae bacterium
TGTTAAAGGGCGGGTCCTTGCGCACCAGGACAGCGTCGAAATGCTGCAGGCTGCAGAACTTGGCCTGGCCGCATTTGAACGGCGAGGTGCTGAGAACCGGAGCAACCAGACCGACAGGCTGGTTATTTGCCAATGCCAATTCATCGTCCTGCAGCCAGCTGACAGAGTGGCCACGATCGAGTAGCTCCTGCATCAATAGCAGCGAAGTTTCAGTCTCAAGATTTAGTGACCCGTAGTCATCCATGATGAAAAGAAATGACCTGTGGTCCTCTCTAGCGGCCAATGTGGTTCGTGACTCAATCATGGTTAAAAGAATCCTGCGATGACGTGCCACGCGAAGTCGCTGGCAATGACTTTCGCCTGCGCCATTATTACGGTTAATTGGCCGGAGCCATTGATTACACTGCCGAACATGGGTTCTTGCCAAGATGTACCCAGCACGCACTCACAGCACTCGCGCGTCTGTTCCTGAAACCGGGCGTCGGCGATTAGATCCACAAGCTCGTCGGGAATACCAACGAGAAGGGCTAAGGCGCTTGCCGTGAGTGCCAGAGCATGCTGGCGAAGCGTTGTCGCGACTCGTTTGGTGAGGCGCTGCTTCACTCCGCGGCGGTCGGCGCACAGGCCTTTGCTGGCGGCAGAGACGGTCGATTTAATAGTCATATCGATAATTCCAGAATGATCGAATAATTGGGGCAAAAAAAGGTTTATCCAGTGGCCTTCATGCAAGAGTCTTTGGAGCAGCAGTTTTGCAACATAAAGCGCATCAAGTCGTCCATATTGCCAAAGTCACTTTTGCAGACCAGTGTGCGGCTTTGGCGTTCCTGACTGACCAGACCACATTGCACCAGCTTGGCGATGTGATGGGACAAGGTTGAGGCAGGGACGTCGAGTTTGCTTTGGATGTCACCCACAGGACAGCCCTCTTTACCCGCTTCGATAAGTGTTCGATATATCGATAGCCGGGTAGGGTTACCCAATGCTTCCAGCTGTTTTGCGGCGTTTTCAAGTTTCATGGGGCGAACATACGCCTCTCGGAACACCCTGTCAACGACTATTCTAGAATATTCGAAATAATATCGATCGAGATCAGATAATTGGGCGTCAGGCGATCTCTAAACATACTCTCGGAAGCTTTTACTAGAGCGGCGTGGACCCGAAAACGATTTTCTTGATCGCCTCAATGAGCAGCCAGATGAAAAGCAACGGCAGCAAGATGGTCTGCACGACGAACAACACAATCAGGTTGATGATGTGTTCACTGGCATTTGTTGCGCTTTCTTTGAGCTTGTTGAGGCGACCTTCCACGTTCATGGAATCGAGCGACTCCCCGATGGCGGCGCTGAGGCGGTCCATCATGGACGGGTCTGGATTAGCGGGCACGTTATTGCGAGCACTCATGTCTTCGATATCGCTGGTGGTGGCTTCCAGCGCGGTTGTTGCTATGGCTTGATCGTCTGACAGGAACGTATCGGTGACCAGGTTGGTGCTAATAATCAGGACGGGGACAATAAAGCGAACACAAAGCAAAACCAGCAGAGAGCGTGTGACCAACACGGCGTATTTATTCCGGGCAAGTTGCGGTAGCCATAGTGTTGCGATGGCGAACGCGGCTGCAATGAGGAGCAGGGCAGTGACGAACCACCAGGCAGTCATTTTCAACATCAGGTTCTGCAGTCCCAGGGAGCTGGCGGCAACGAGCATGACGCTCGAGAATTGTTCGACCAGGTCGTTAATGGGATCCAGAACTTCGCCAACGGCCAGATTCACGCCAACGCCACCGGGCTCCAGGGCTACTTCAGTTCCTTGTGCCAGGGAGATGGCACCGTTCAGGGTTCGGGCGACGGCAAAGGTCACCAGGGCCCGCTTGAAAGCTTTGTCCGCATAGTTCCCAGCGGTGGTATCGACCACACCGGTTAGTGCAGCAGCGGCACCCAACAGGGCGAGGACGGTCAAAATTAGCTTTCGTTTAGGCATGCGTGAATCTGAACACAGTTGGGAACAGCCCTGCAAGGGCCGTCTGGTACATCGCAATACGGCTTGTTAAAGACTTCTTAAAACAAGGGTATAATGCGCTGGAATTTAGTTCTGCAAGGGAGCGAGTCATGACTAAAGAACGCAATGCGAAGAAAGAAGCCAAGAAGGAACCGGCGATGACGCCCAAAGAGAAAAAGGCGATGAAAAAAGCCAAGAAGGAAGCTGGTAAGCACGTACACGGCTGAGTTATTAGTTCAGGATCCTGGAGTAACTGCGAAGGTTTCTCCAGGACGTGAGCCAGATAGGGAGCTGTTTTTCAGATTTGTGAGAAGCCGCAATCTGAAGTCGGCGCAGGTGGCGATAATTTGATGCAAGTTCCGAGGGGTTGCTGGTATATCCTACCCGGATTCAATTGTAGGTAATCCTGCCTGCGTTGATGGCGGGGAACCTGGCATGCCTGTGTACCGACGAATCGCAATAACAGTGATTTCATTGGCGTTATGGCCAATGATTATTGCAGCTGAGGAACCAGCGGACGAGCCGCTCTGGGAATTAGCGGTTGGCGGATACGGGCTTTACAGCCCTGAGTACCCCGGATCATCCGAGACTTCAGGGAATCTGCTGGTACTGCCATTCCCTATCTATCGCGGCAAATTCCTGAGACTGGGTGAAGACACGGAAAAGCCGATTCGTGGCCAGCTTATGCAGTGGGAGCGGGTCCGGTTGGATCTTGATGCTGATTTCAATTTCGGCGGGAAGAGCGCCGATATACCGGTACGCGACGGTATGCCAGACCTCGATCCAATGATCGAGGCCGGTCCGGAGCTTGAGATACGCCTTAGCAACAAGTCCGAACAGACCGGAAATATCTTCCTCGCGTTGCAGGCTCGGGGAGCGGTGACCTTTGATGGCTTCAATCCGAGCTGGCGCGGTATGACGTTTTCCCCCGAAGTACGCTTCGTGCGCTATTTCAACCGACCCGGCCAACGGCTGAAAATTCGAGTGACGCCGACGTTTGCTTCATCGGCCTATGCGGAATATTTCTACTCCGTGGACGTTCCCTACGTGACGGCAAGTCGCCCTGCATACCGGGGTGAGGGCGGTTACGTGGGTACGACCCTGGGTATCTCTCTGCACCAGCCAGTGACGAAAAAGTTTGAGGTGCGTGTCGGTGCTCGGTTCGGAATGCTTAAAGGTGCGCGTAATGAATCGAGTCCATTGTTCCAGGACAGCACCAATCAGTCGGCCTTTGTTGCGTTCGTCTATAAGTTCTGGTCCAGTGAGCGTCGCAGTGAAGATAAATAATTGTTAAAACAATGACCTATAAGATATAGTTAATGTAGTATATACCTAACAGATTGTCCGTCGGTTAGGTCGAATCATCGTAGCAGTGACTTCATTAAGGCCCATACTGGCAACCTGGTGATCTCGCTAAGTCTTTATCAGCTATAGAAAAAGCTCACCAAGGACCTATAGTTCGTCGAAGGTTTGGGGCTATACTCCAATCTGTCCTGGGGGGGAGCAGCTATCACCGATGTCATTCTTTAGTGAGCTAAAACGGCGCAACGTTATTCGCGTAGGTATCCTGTATGGGGTTAGCGCCTGGTTGCTGTTGCAGCTCACCGACGTATTGTCTTCATTGCTGCCTGTTCCCGAGTGGACCGGCTCCCTGGTTTTTTTGCTTCTCGCAATTGGCTTTTTCCCGGTCATGATTTTTGCCTGGGCGTATGAACTTACGCCCGAGGGCATCAAGCGCGACAAGGATGTGGACCGTTCGGCATCCATCACGGGCGATACCGGCCGGCGTATTAATACGCTAATCGTCGTTTTACTGGTTGTCGCGATAGGAGTCGTGGGACTCGACCGGTTGCTGCCTGGCGAAACCGGGAAGGTCAGTGTTGTTTCAAGTGCAATTGCTGACGACCGGCCCTCCATTGCCGTGTTGCCCTTTGCGGATCTCAGCCGCGAAAAGGATCAAGAGTATTTCACCGACGGCATTTCCGAGGAATTACTCAACGTGCTGGTGCGCGTCGATGGTTTGCGTGTGGCATCGCGGACCTCTGCGTTTGCATTTCGCGATTCAGGCTTGAGTGTGCCGCAGATCGCGAAGGAGTTGAAAGTTGGTCACGTACTGGAAGGCAGCGTTCGCAAGGATGGCGATCACATTCGCATTACAGCGCAGCTAATTCGTGCCGATGGTGATGAGCATCTTTGGTCAGAGAACTATGATCGGGAGTTGAAGGACATCTTCAAGGTTCAGGATGAAATCGCCAAAGCAATCGTGCAACAACTTGCAGCGAGTCTCGGTGTCGGTGACAAATCGGCTCAGGTAGAAGTGATTGCGGCTACGGACAATCTTGATGCGTATGAGCTCTACCTCAAGGCGCGTGAACTCTTCGGACGACGCGAACGGATCGACCAGAGCGTCGCGTTGTACAAACAAGCGATTGCGCTCGATCCAAACTTTGCCCGGGCCTGGGAAGGGCTCGCCGCGGCAGAGACAGTCTGGACATCGTGGGAAAGCCCCGATGGGCTGGATCACGATAAATTGGCAGAGGAGGCGGCTCGTAAAGCACTGGAGATAGACCCCGAGTTATCCATGCCCTATGCCGTGCTGGGATCTTATGAAGAAATAAAAAATCTGGACTGGATCGCGGCCATGGATTACTACGACCGGGCGATTGCCAAGGACTCGAAGAACACGACGGCCTGGTTATGGCGGGGGATGCTGCAACGAGAATTGGGATTTCTCAAGGCAGCCCGCGATGATTTTCAGCGTTGTCTGGACATTGATCCGCTGTATCTGAATTGTGAGCAACACCTGGCAATGAATTTGTGGTTCGAGGGGCAGGATGACATGGCCATGCAGTTAATTGAACACGGTGTTCTGGCCGGTTTTCATTCTGTGACTCCCAATGTGGTCCCGCTCTACGTTGGGCACGGTCAGTTGGTGACGGCGGCTTTGTTGGCGGTCGCCCGGAAAGATGACTCGGGAGTCCCTGTGAAGGAGTTGGTCGACGCGCTGCAAAATCCGCAGGGGGATCATTCGGCCGGCCTGGTGCGATTTCGAGAATGGGCCAGCCGAATACCGACGGAACGACAACCTGGATTTTCGTTATACGGGCAGTTTCTGGTCGCGGCGCATTATTACGATGAAATTACGGCGTTTAGCGGACAGGTGCTGTGGTCACCGGCATCGAAATCGTTTCGGCAATCAGAGCAATTCAAGAAGCTCGCTCGTGAGAATAACGTACTCAAGTACTGGCAGGAACGAGGCTTTCCGCCGCAATGTGAGGCGGTGGGGAAAGACAGTTTTCGCTGCGATTAAGCTTGCAGAGTTCTACCCCAACGATCGCGGACGGAAGTAAATACGTGCCGGGACATCACGAGTCGGTCGTTCAGGCGTCGACAACCCATTCTGTTTCCTCCATGATTCATGTGCATAAGGGGGGCGCATGTCATTTTTTAGTGAATTAAAACGCCGAAACGTTATCCGCATTGGTATTCTTTACCTGGTTGGTGCGTGGTTGTTATTGCAACTGACTGACGTATTTTCGTCGCTGTTGCACGTTCCGGATTGGACCGGCTCTCTCGTCATAATGCTGCTAAGCCTCGGCTTCATACCGGTACTGATTTTTGCCTGGGTGTTTGAAATGACCCCGGAAGGGCTGCGCCGCGAGAAAGACATCGAGCAATCGACTTCGATAACCGATGCCACCGGGAAGAAAATAAATTATTTGATTATTGGGTTGCTGATACTGGCGATCGGCAGTGTTGCTTTAGATCGCCTGTTACCAAGTACATCGGGACAGCACGCCGATTCAGGCATTGTCGCCTCGTCTACTGCAAAGGCATCCATTGCCGTATTGCCGTTTTCGGATATGAGTGCAGAGCAAGATCAGAAATTTTTTACCGACGGTATTTCAGAAGAACTGCTTAACGTGCTGGTGCGAGTCGATGACCTGCAAGTGGCCTCTCGAACGTCGTCTTTTGGCTATCGAGACACAAGTCTTAACGTATCGCAAATTGGACAGGAACTAAAAGTTCGCAACGTGCTCGAGGGCAGTGTTCGAAAGGACAAGGATCGGATTCGCATTACGGCACAGCTGATTGATGCGAAGACGGACAAGCATCTGTGGTCGGCGACCTACGATCGCGAACTTAAAGATATATTCAAAGTCCAGGACGAGATTGCCAACGCGATTGTTGATGCGCTGATTGACAAGTTAGGAATCGAGAAGGGGCAAAAAGTGGTGAACGTCGTGGCGGCGACGGAGAATCTCGATGCGTACGAGCTGTATCTCAAAGGTCGGGACTTGTTTCAGCGGCGCGAGCGTCTCGAAATGGGCGTATCGCTCCTGGAGCAAGCGGTTGAGCTGGATCCCAAATTCGCCCGTGCCTGGGAGACATTGTCGGCGGCGCAGTGGGTGACTGCGGATTGGTATCGTGACAAAACGGACTATTTGGCGCATTCGATTCTGTCGGCGAACAAGGCCATTGAGCTCGACCCGACGCTTTCGATGCCGTATGCCGTGTTGGCATCTAATGAATCCCTGGAAGGGAACTTGATCGAGTCGATCCGATTGTTTGATCAGGCAATCGTCAACGACCCGAAAAATGCCAGCGCCTATTTATGGCGCGCTATTAACTTTCGAACCCTGGGTTATTTCGACGAATCGATAAAAGATCTTTTGAAGTGCCTCGACATTGATCCCATGTACCTGAATTGCACGCAGCACCTGGCAGCGACTTACCTCGCCAAGGGGGAAGTAGAAACAGCGTTGCAGATTTTCGAAGGGGTGCTTGCCGAGAATTTTCACTCAATGGATTATGTGTTTGTGCCCGTGTATTTGGAACGCGGGCAACGCCTGGTGGCGATGTTGCTGGTTGACCGCTTTCCCCCGAATTCGCAGGCGCCTGTGAAGGAGCTGATTGAGGCCATTGAGGATCCTAATGGCGACCAAAAGTTGCGACGTGCTCGATTTGACCGCTGGTCGGAGAGTTTTGGTAATCGTAAAGTCGATAACAGTCTCTTTCTATTTGCCTGGAAGGAATACGATCGGGTGACCCTCGACACTGGCGACGCGGAAACAATGGTATGGACCCGATTTGGTGCCGGTTTCCGCAACAGCCAGTACTTCCCCAAATACATTCGCGACAGTGGTGCCCTGAAGTATTGGCAGGCCAAGGGATTTCCGCCGCGATGTCGAGCGGTCGGCACGGATGATTTTCAGTGCGAATGACCCAATAGATAGACAGTCGTGATACGGGCTCCCAACAGGAGCCCGTTCTAGTTGCACGCGTTGCACAAGTTATTTTGACAGGCTTGGCTGCACATAGATTGCGGGGTGTTGCCAGGGCGACCAATTGCGGTAGCGCATTTCTTTTGGACCCATTGAGCACTATGCTGTGCAGCGGCAACACAGGTTTGCTACCTAAGCAAAATCGCGGATAACAAATAATCCGCGTGTGGGCGGACGTCGGTAGTTCGCCGGAGATATACATGACACCGTGAAAGGATAGGGAAAAGAAATGAAAATCCTGGTAAATATCTTGATCATCGCAGCGCTGGCTCTCCTCGCTTTTTACGCAAGCATTGATATCCATGTTGATTCGGATGATGAAAACAAGCTTGAGTTTGTGGTCAGTTTCGACTCATCGCTTGGAGACGTACCGCAGGATGGCCGGCTGTTGATTGCATTGGCAACGAACGAGGATGAGGAACCTCGCTTCCAGACCGGTATTTACGCGGATACCCAGCTCTTGTTCGGGATGAATGTGAATGATTGGGCGCCAACTACAGATGTTGTGATGGGGAAGGAGGCCATTGGGTTTCCGATCAAGGCAATTTGGGACGTTCCAGAGGGTACCTATTACGCGCAGGCGGTGTTGAATCGTTATCATGACTATCATCTGGCCGACGGTAAAGTGGTGAGTCTTCCCCCGGATCAGGGCGAAGGACAACACTGGGAGCGCAAGCCCGGGAACTACTACAGCAAACCAATCAAGGTAGAGATCAGTGGCGGCAAAGACCAGAAGATTTCTATCGTAATGGATCAGAAGATTGAGCCGATTACGCCGCCTTCGGATACGAAGTACATCAAGCACATCCGAATGAAAAGCGAGTTACTCAGCAAGTTCTGGGGCGAGGATGTATACGTCGGCGCGCATATTTTACTGCCAGAGGGTTTTGCTGAACATCCGGAGGCCCATTATCCATTGATGATCAATCACGGCCATTTCCCGGCCGATTTTGACGGCTTTCGCGAGACGCCGCCGGATCCGGATTTGAAACCGGAATTCAACCCACGCTTTGGTGTCGAGGGTGTTAACGTCATTGAGCAGCAAGAGTCGTATGATTTTTATCGCAAATGGACGAGTGCCGATTTTCCGCGCTTTATCGTGATCGAAATTCAACACCCCACGCCGTACTACGACGACTCATATGCGGTCAATTCGGAGAGCCAAGGCCCTTACGGCGACGCGCTGACGTATGAATTGATTCCTTACATTGAAAAGATGTTTCGTGGCATTGGCGAGGGCTGGGCGCGATTCACCTACGGCGGTTCCACCGGGGGCTGGGAGGCCATGGCGGTACAGGTTTTCTATCCTGACGAGTACAACGGAGCGTTTGTCGCTTGCCCGGATCCGCTTGATTTCAGGGCCTACATGAATATCAATATTTATGAGGACAAGAACGCTTATTGGTATGACAGTCAGTTTATGAAGTTGCCAAGGCCGGCTGATCGGGATTACCTCGGCAACGTGCGGGCGAGTCATTACGACTACAATCGCTGGGAAGCGGCCATGGGCGACAAGAATCGCTCCGGCGAGCAATACGATATCTGGGAAGCGACCTATTCACCGATGGGAGATGACGGTTATCCCGTCAGGTTGTGGGATAAAGAAACGGGCGTCATCGATCACAAGGTCGCGGAGTTCTGGAAAGAGCATTACGACCTGCGCTACATCCTGCAACGTGATTGGGCAACGTTGGGTCCGAAGCTCGCGGGCAAGCTGCATATCTATGTTGGCGATATGGATACTTACTACCTCAACAATGCCGTTTACCTGATGGAAGAATTCCTTGAATCAACGACGGACCCGCACTATGACGGTGAAGTTATTTATGGTGATCGTTTTGAACATTGCTGGAATGGCGATTCCGATAATCCCAATTATATTTCCCGCATGCGCTACAACACGATGTACGTTGACAAAATTATGAAGCGTATCGAGAAGACGGCACCTGCTGGTGCAGATGTCACGAGTTGGCGCTACAAAACGGGTGGTAAGCAATGACCGAATACATTCGACCCGTATTTGATTTCAGTGGCAAGGCAGTGCTGGTTACCGGTGCTACTTCTGGTATCGGCCAGGCGATCGCAGAGACCTTCGCAACGAGTGGTGCGAATGTCGTGATCGCCGGTCGTAGTGAAGAGCGCGGTTTAACGCTACGAAATCGATTGCGAAATGAGAGTAACAAAATTGAGTTTATTGCCGGTGACATTCGCGACGTTGATTATTGCGAAACCCTGGTCAAGGTCGCCGCGAAAAGACTGGGTGGCCTGGACATTGTCGTCAATAGTGCCGGCGTGATTTATCACGCCACTGCCGAGGATACGACCGATAAGCAGTGGGATACGACTTTCGCGGTCAACGTTAACGGCACCTTTTACGTTTGTCGGGCGGCAATTCCTTTTCTTAAGGAACGCGGCGGAGTTATCGTGAACATCGCATCGGATGCCGCAATTTCGGGTAGCGAACACCTGGTAGCGTATTGCGCCAGTAAAGGCGCTGTCTTACAAATGAGCCGCGCGATGGCAGTCGATCACGCGGCCGACGGCATCAGGGTGGTGCCATTGTGCCCCGGTGATGTAGATACAGCTATGTTACGGGGCGAGTATCATGATCGTGGCGTGTCGCTGGACGAGGGTCTAGCTGAGTCTGCAGCTGGCGTGCCGCTCAATAGAGTGTGCAGCGCGGAAGAGGTCGCCGACATGGTGTTGTTTGCTGCGGGTGATTCCGGTCGCTTCATTACCGGTTACCCGTTACTCATCGACGGCGGTGGCCGGGCCTAGGGATCATTTGATCTTTTCATGTACTCGTCGTTTGCGATTCAAAAAATCCATCATTTGTGGTGCCAATCTTCGCAGGGGCCTGCTCACGTGCCAGCGGTGCCTTGAACAGGCATCTTTTTACTCCCTATCTGCTTCCCCGGAAATTATCAGAGGCTCGGTAGAAAAGGCTTCTCTTTTGGTTGTTATTTGTTGATCTGGACGAGAAAAAGGTTTGTTTTCACGGCCATTTCCCTGATCATGCAATGGCATTCACCTCCATCAAGTAGTTTTCATGACCCACAAGCACATGGCACACATCGAGACGCCTGAAGAGCGCTATCGTCACGGCATTATTGCTGCCGTAATCGCCTATACGATGTGGGGCTTATTTCCGATCTATTTCAAAATTGTTGGCGATGTCAGCTCGTTGGAGATGCTCGCACATCGAGTTGTGTGGTCTGTGCCATTTGGAGCCCTGATAATTATCGGGCGCAAACAGTGGCACGAGGTCGTGCGAGCGCTAATTCACGTCCGCACGTTGTTGTTCCTGGTGTTGTCCGCGATCTTTATTGCCCTGAACTGGCTCGTTTATATCTGGGCCGTGCAACATGAGCAGATTTTTCAGGCGAGCCTTGGTTACTACATTAATCCGCTGGTGTACGTCGTCGTCGGTATTGTATTTTTTGGCGAGCGATTGCGGATCAAACAAATCATTGCGGTTGCCCTTGCAGCCATCGGGGTAGGCGTTCTGACATTCAGTGGCGGGGAGTTTCCAGTAATTTCGGTTACCTTGGCGATCTCGTTCACGATTTATGGCGTGATTCGCAAACAGGTGGTCGTCGGCGGTATGCCAGGGTTGTTCATCGAGACCCTCGTGATGTTGCCCGTCGCAGGTATTTATCTTTTTTCGATCGTAAACGCTGGATCCGCAGCGTTCACCCCAGCCGCGCCCGGACTCATGATATTGTTGTTCCTGGCCGGGCCATTAACCGTTGTGCCTCTGCTGTGTTTCGCTTTGGCGGCCCGTCGACTTGATCTTTCGATGGTTGGCTTTCTGCAATTTATCGGCCCCAGCGGGCAGTTTTTAGTGGGAGTGGCGTACGGGGAGCCATTGACCAGGGGAAAAATGGTTTGCTTTATCTTGATTTGGTCAGCCGTCATTATCTTTGCATTCGACGCCTGGCGCATTAGCAAAGCTCGACGTTTGGCGGCGCAGGCTGCATAAAATAATTCACTCACTACGAGGACAGACATGCTTACAGTTCATCATCTGGAAAACTCACGCTCACAGCGCATACTTTGGCTGCTTGAGGAGCTAGGCGTCGATTATCAAATCAAACGCTATGCTCGAGACAAGACAACCAACCTGGCGCCCCCGGAACTGAAAGCAGTGCATCCACTGGGTAAATCTCCGGTGATTACCGATGGCGACGTCACCGTTGCGGAGTCTGGACTGATCGTTGAATACCTGATCGAGAAATACGGTAATGGACGCCTGGCACCCGCGGTCGGTACGCCGGAACACCTGCAATATCGCTATTGGCTGCATTACGCCGAAGGCACCATCATGCCTCTGTTACTTATTTCGTTGATACTGAACCGTATCGAAACTGCGCCGCTGCCATTTTTTCTAAAACCGGTTGCAAAAAAGATCGCGGCTAAAGCACGGGACGGCTATGCGGGACCCAACATCAAGCTGAACCTCGACTATCTTGAAGGAATCTTGTCGAAGTCGCCGTGGTTGTGCGGGGACGCTATGACTGGGGCGGACATCATGCTGAGTTTCCCCATTGAAGCGGCCGCGACACGCACCAACCTTGAACACGACTATCCGGCACTTTTGGCCTACAAGAAAAAGCTACAGGCGCTACCGGCATACCAGCGAGGGATTGAAAAGGGCGGAACGTACGCGTACTGATCACATATAGCGAGCTGCCACTTAAAACTGAACGGCGATTCTTTCGATCTCGGCCAGTGAGCGCTCAACCACGGCTTCGCCTTCTTCAATGGCTTCAGCCGCTCGATGAAAGTCGAGCAGGTTGATGTGGGCAAGATGTGGTGTCAATAGAATATCGGCTGGATCCCCAGCTAGACGACTGCGCGTAATTCGATCCTGGAAAATATTGATCGAATTGGCAATTGCGTAAAATAGACCCGGAGCGTCTTCCTCACTATCGTTTGAAGGAAATATTGAATTCGAGTATTCCCGGGCCGTTTGCTTGATATTGGCCAGCACGCCGACAGGTGCTGCAGTCGGTGTCACAATTGTGATGCTTGGTCGCGGTACGCGCCGGGAGATAATCTTGTCATTGAGGTTGATGGCGATAACGAGGTCCGCCCCTAGCGCTCGACAGATACTCACGGGTACCGGATCGACCAGGCCGCCATCTACCAGCCAACGCGAGTCGAAACGGACCGGTGGAAACAGGCCCGGCATGGCCATCGAGGCTCGCACCGTGTCGATTACGCTACCCTTCGAGAACCACATTTCGCGACCGGTCTCCATATCAGTGGATACGGCTGCGAAGGGCATTGGCAAATCCTCAACCAGCACGTTTTCGGCGGCGACAAAATCGGTCAGGAACTGGTGGTAACGCCCCACGTTCACAAAACCGCCATGGCTCGGCTTTAATTCGAAAAAGCGCAGTACATCCATCTTGGTTGAGCTGCAGACCCAGTCCTCAAGCTTATCCAGGTTGCCAGCGAGATAGGATGCACCGATCATGGCGCCGATTGATGAGCCGGCGATGACTTGCGGTACTACGCCGTGTTTTGCCAATGCCTTGATAATGCCAATGTGGGACCAGCCGCGCGACGAACCGCTGCCCAGAGCGAGTCCTAATTTAAGATTTTCTGGCAATTTGATCATGTTGATTTCAACTATTCAGGTGTACCGAGTGTAGCGAAGGAGCCACTATCGTACTCCGATTGCACGTTTAGTGGCGTATTGAGGCGCTCGCAAGATTTGATCGTCAGGCGTGCGCGGCGTGCCGTTCTTTGATTCGTCGAATAAGTACAAATAACGGGCTCACGAGTGGAACTTGGGTGCCTTTTGATACTCGAAAGGGTGATAATAGCTCGTTAATAAAATTCCAAAGGGGTTCATTCGCATGTCGCCAAAAGCCAAGCGTATTGGTTTAATATTTCTGATATTGATTGTCGCCGTTCTGGTGGCAGTGGGGCTCGGCAAATTGAAGCCGCCGCCCGTAAAGAAAGAAGCTTCCCAGGTAGAGATTGTTATCGATACGTTGGCCCTGACGGCAAGTTCCGTAGCCTTTACGGTGGAAAGTCAGGGTACCGTTCTGCCGCGCACAGAAACAGTTCTCGGAGCAGAAGTCGCGGGGTCGATAGTGAGTATATCGTCCAAGTTTGTGGCTGGCGGCGTATTTGCAAAGAATGAAGAGTTGCTGCGTATTGACCCCACTAACTATGAATACGCCGTTGCGCAGGCGCAGGCGCTACTTGATCAGCGTTCAATAGAGTACGAGGGTGCCAAGAAGCTCAAAGCGCAAGGTTATCGTGCTGAGGCGGAAATGGCCTCGGCTACTGCAGCGCGGGCGCTTGCCGAAGCCGATCTCGTTAGAGCCAGGCGTAATCTGGACCGCACCAGTATCAGGCTCCCATACGCCGGTTTGGTGCGCTCCAAGGATGTCGACATTGGTCAGTACGTCAATCCCGGCAGTCGCCTGGGAGTGACTTTTGCGACGGACATCGCTGAAGTGCGTCTCGCACTGGCGGATAGCGATCTTGGCTTTCTCGAGTTGCCAGCTGTAGCGGCTTTAGCCGCCTATGGCGAACAAAAGGGACCTAAAGTCGTGCTTTCGGCTACTCAGCGCGGCATTCCGATGAAGTGGGACGCACGTATCGTCCGCACCGAGGGTGTCGTGGACGAGAAAAGCCGGGCAACCTACGTCGTTGCCAGAATTGAGGATCCCTACTTATTGAAAAACTCCGCGGGCAAATCAGAACCACTGCCTGTAGGTACCTTCGTGCATGCAAGTATTGAGGGTAAAACAGTCGACAATGTTATTCGTATCCCACGCTCGGCGATTCGGGGCAATGGCCAGGTGGTATTTGTCGATGACGAAGATCGCTTGCGCATTCGGTCGGTGCAGGTTTTACGCTCTGACGCGGAGTACGCCTACCTCGTCGGCGGGGCAAATGTCGGTGACCGTATCAGCATTACAGCGATTGAGTCGCCGATTAACGGCCTGAAAGTGAATACAACCGACAACGATGCGGACGATATGCCCGTTACGTCTGATAATGAATAGCGTGAGATTGATTTAATGGGGCCGATGGAAACAGAACAGAAGGGATTGATTGCCTGGTTTGCGGCCAATCACGTCGCAGCGAACCTGCTCATGTTGATGATTATCGCGTTCGGCATTGCGGCGGCATTTACTGTGCGCAAACAGAGCACGCCGGATATCACGCTCAATAATATTACGATAACCGTTCCCTATCTGGGTGCCGCGCCGCAGGAAGTGGAAGAGGGTGTCGTCATCAAGATCGAAGAAGCGATCGCGGATGTTGATGGCATTTCAAAAATGACCTCGAGAGCGCGCGAGGGCGTTGGCACAGTAACCGTAGAATTAAAGACTAACGCTGACCTCAATGAGGTGCTCGCCGTCATCAAAAATCGAATTGATGCGATTTCGACATTCCCAGGATTGACCGAGAAACCGATTATTGCACAGCAGGAAATTCCATTTCACGTCGTATTCTTGTCGATCTATGGCGATCTGGACATATTTGCACGGAAAGCACTTTCACAAGAGATTCGCGACGAATTGGTGGCAATCCCTGCGGTGAGTCGTGTGCAAATCTTTGGCGATCGACCTTACGAAATCAGTATTGAGGTATCGGAAGACGATCTTCGCAAGTATGGCCTGAGTATGAGCGAGATTTCACAGGCGATACGGAACTCGTCGGTCGATATGCCCGGCGGAGCCATTAAGTCGGAAGGTGGCAGCATTCTTCTGCGTACGGAAGGTCAGGTGTATACCGGAGCTGAATTCGGCGATCTGGTTTTACGCAATTACCCGGATGGCTCTAAACTCCTGTTGCGTGAAGTTGCCAATATCAAGGATGAATTTTCCGAGAGCGAATCCTGGGGTATTTTTAACGGCGAGCCAGCGGTTGTCATGCGTGTTTTGGCACTCGGTGAGCAAAACGAACTGGATACAGCGGCAGCCGTAAAGGACTACGTCGCGAAGAAATCCAAGATGCTTCCAGATAATGTGAAACTTGATGTTTGGGTAGACCGGTCTTTCTATCTGGAGGGACGTCTGGAGTTGATGATCCAGAATATGCTGCAGGGCGGCCTTGTCGTGTTCATCATTCTTGCGTTGTTCGTACGGTTGAGAGTAGCCGCATGGGTCATCCTGGGTATACCCATCGCATTTTTCGGCGCTCTCTGGTTGATGCCTTACGGACCTTGGCCGACGACGATCAACATGATTAGTTTGTTCGGATTTATTTTAGTACTGGGTATTGTTGTAGACGATGCAATCATCATTGCCGAAAGTGTCTATACCAAAATACGGGCGGATGGCCATTCCCTCGATAATGTGATTCTTGGTGCCAAGAAGGTGGCAACTCCGGCTACTTTTGGTGTATTGACGACTATTGCAACTTTCGCACCCATGTTGTTTGTTGGCGGATTTGCCGGTCCATTTTTTGAGGCTATGTCCGTAGTCATTATTTTGTGTCTGCTCTTTTCGCTGGTTGAATCCAAGCTAATTCTTCCGGCACATTTGGCGCACATGAAATTGCATGTCATTCCGGACGAGGAGATCTTCCGTCCGTATCACGATTTCGGCTTCATTAAGCGGATACCTATGTTTTTCCGCCGCTTCCAGAGGCGTGTGCAAATAGGTATGCACACCGTTATTGATAAGCACTACGAACCCTTCGTGCGCAAAGCAATCAATAATCGCGGTGTGACTGTGACTATATTTTTCGCGATGTTAATTTTGGCGGCAGGGGTAATGCAGAGCGGCTTGGTGCGCGTCGTAGTCTTTCCGGAAATTCCGAGTGACTTCCTGGTTGCGAATCTTGAGATGCAGGACGGTACCTCAACGGAGTCCCGTGACAAAGCCTTGCATCATATGGAAGACGCCTTACAAGCCGTACGCGAGACGTTCAAGAAAGAAAATCCTGGCGTTAAAGATCCGGTCAAGCACGTGGCTCTGTTCACCAACGGTGACACGGGCGGTGTCTTCTTCTCAGAGTTGATCAAGGATGAGGATCGCGCCCTGGAGGGCGAAGAGATTACACAGCTGTGGCGCGACCAGGCGGGAGAGATAGCAGGCGTCAAAACATTATCTTTCTCAGGCGGAGATATGTTTGGTGGCGGCGCACCATTGAGCTTTAGCCTGGAAGGCAATGATATCGACAAGCTGGCCGCGGCGGCGTCCGAGCTGGAAGCGGAGCTCGTTACTTATGATGGTCTGTTTGATATTGAAAACTCATTCAGTTCCGGCGGTCGAGAAATTAGTTTGTCCATTAAGCCGGAAGCGGAGGCTTTGGGAATCACGATGGCAACCCTGGGGCGCCAGGTACGGCAGGCATTTTATGGTGAAGAGGCGCAACGCATTCAACGCGGCAAAGACGAAGTCAAAGTAATGGTTCGTTATCCTCGCGGCGAACGGCGTTCGATTGCAGACCTCGAAAACATGCGAATCCGCACGCCAACAGGCGAAGAGGTGCCATTTTACTCAGTGGCCGATCTTTCGTTTGGTCAGGCTTTTTCGAGCATTACGAGGCAAGATCGAAAGCGCACGGTTACCGTTTCTGCGGACCTTGATCCTGAAAAGGTCGAGCCGGGTGTTGTGATTAAAGAGATTGGCGAAACGTTCATGCCAGACTTGCTGGCACGTTATCCAGGAGTGAGTTACGAGCTGGAAGGCGCCAGTCTTGAACAACAAGAGTTGGTCGGAAACTTGATGAAGGCGTCGATCGCTGCGTTGTTCCTGATTTACGCGCTGATCGCTATTCCGTTGAAATCTTATATCCAGCCGTTGCTGATCATGTCGGTAATCCCATTTGGGTTGGTGGGTGCTGTGATTGGTCATGTGATCATGGGTATCTCAATCAGCATGTTCTCGTTGTTTGGCCTGATTGCATTGGCGGGAGTGGTGGTCAACGACAGTCTTGTCATGGTGCATTTCATCAATGAGGCGCGCGCGGAAGGTATGGAGCGCATTGAGGCGGTTATTCAATCGGGCACGCAGCGCTTCAGGGCGATCATTCTGACGTCGCTGACCACCGCGGGCGGCTTGATGCCGATCATGCTGGAAAAGAGCTTGCAGGCGAAAATGGTGATTCCAATGGCCGTTTCGCTAGCCTTCGGAATCCTGTTTGCGACAGTGATTACGTTATTCCTTGTCCCATGCCTGTACATTCTGGCGGGAGACTTTAGACGTTGGCGTCAGCGGGCAAAACACGTCATGCTGGGGAGTGAACCTGCACCGAAGCAGTTGTGATCAGAGGTTCCCTAGCGGCGCAGGATGGCCCACCAGCGGGCAATGTTGAGCAAGCTCATCATGGATGCAGCAACATAGGTCATTGCAGCTGCTTGTAACAGACGCCGCGCGTGGCGTTTGTCGCTCTGAATCAACACGTTGTTTTGCTCCAGCATCGGCAAGGCTCGATTGAAGCTCGCGTCGAATTCGGTGGGCAAGGTTACCAGGTGGACGAGGACCGTACTTCCCAGCGTGATAAATCCTGCGGCAAACATCAGCAAACCCATTGCGGGTACTCGCGTCAGCAGCCCAATGAACGGTGATATCAGAAGTATCGCGGCTCCGAGGCGCTCAACCTTGCGGGAGGCGTTAACCAGGTGGCTGCGGACACGCAGCGGTGGATAACCTTCGTTGTCCTGTAGCGCGTGTCCGACCTCGTGGGCAGCGACCGTAATGGCTGTTAGCGAGTGCCCCGTGAATTTGTCCGGTGATAATCGTACTGCTTTCTTTTCCGGGTCGTAGTGATCGCCCTGAGTAGTCTCCTCAACGGTAATATCGTGCAATCCGTATTTATCGAGCAGGTGGCGAGCCAGTTCAGCGCCACTGCCGGAGTAACGATCTTGGGGAGAGCTATATTTTGCCAAAACTCTTCGCACCCATAGTCCGGGGCCAAAGATCGCGGCAATGATAAGGATTAACAGGACGAGTACTGGCATTCAGGACTAGTCTTGCAGGCTGAGATAGACGCGCCGATTGTGCTTGCCTTTCTTTTCCACCTTGTCGATTGAGACCCGGCCAACTTCCCCTGTGGATTGAAGATGAGTACCGCCGCAGGGCTGTAAATCCACGCCTGAGATTTCCAGCAGTCGAATCTTGCCAACTCCACGAGGAGGTTGTACAGACATGGTGCGGACCAAATCCGGTTGGGCGTCGAGCTCTTCATCCGTGATCCAGTGACTACTTACGGGATGGTTATCGTCCACGAGTTTTTGAACGGCCGCGGTTACGGCCTCTTTGTCGATAGCATCCTGCATATCAAAATCAAGGCGGCTTCTCTGGGCCGTTATGTTTCCGCCGGTTACGCCGTACTTGAGGACAGTGCCAAGCAAGTGCATTGCCGTATGCATACGCATGTGCCTGTAACGCTGTTCCCAGTCCAGGATGGCAGTGACCTCGCTGCCAACCGGCGGCAGAGGGCTGCCATCAGCTAGCAGGTGTCTTATTACTCCCTGCTCGCCATGACGGGTGTCGATAACCTTGGCGCTAAGCCCGTTCCACTCAATGCGTCCTGTGTCGCCTGGTTGCCCACCACCCAACGGATAGAAAACAGTTTTATCGAGTTCCACAGTATTATCACTGGTTGCAGTAACTACTGCTTTACAGTCCCTGAGGTATGCATCGTCTCGAAACAGCGTCTCGGTCATTGCGTTCGAATCCTTTAAAGTCAAACAGGCAGTGGCAAACGTAGCATAGCTGATGGCTCTAAGGGCACTTTGGGCACAAAAAAGCCCGGATCACGGACGGTCCGGGCTGGTTCGGATTAGTAGCGGGACGCTATTGGAAGACCGACATAGAATTAGACCTGATTTGGCCGAAGGTGAACTGTTGTTCTTTTGAATTGTTGTATGCAGCAATGATAAGGCGTGCTTCGCGTAGCCAATCACAATCTTCACAGGTACAACTCTGCTCGTCATGGTTTCTCGCGACAACGCCAGCGGCGATTAAATCGACGCAATACAGGAGTGATGCATGAATGGTAAATAGCGGCTTTTTCGCCAGGTCACTGAATTTTTCATGGCAGCTGAGCCAGTGGCAGGGTTTGTCAATCGCACAAGAGTGGCAGCTAGCGCTGTCGGCGCGGAAAAAACCACTCTCGATGCAGCGCCTCTCATCAATACTGCGGATGATGTACATCCGCGGAAAGGTAAGCGCCTCAATCATCTTTCGCCTCATAGACACCTCCAGAACGCAGGTGGATCAGACCAGGTTAACGCTAAAAATCCTTGCGGATAGCTAAACGCTAATTTACGTCCATGTCCATGATATTTGTCAATTTGGCGGTACTTAATAGCACTCGGATTATCCGTATATTCAAGACATGGTGTTTTACGTCAGAGTTCGGCAGGTACAGGTCAAAGGATTAATTTGTCAGGTACACCCGGGGTCTGAATACGGCGGCATGGCGGCGTTCTCAGTATCGCTCTCGCACCAAATCAGGCTTGTCACTAAAGGTACAGGACTACGAATGTCCGGCTGTCTCGCAGCCAACTCGGTGGAGCAGGAGACAATGAGCGACAATAGATACCTCTTTAAGCGCGGCCAAACCTGGTGGGTGAAAGTTGCAGTGCCGCGTTCGTTGCGGCAAGAACTTGGGTTCGACCTGCGCCAGTCCTTGAAGACTCAGGATATTGATGAAGCTCGGCAACAGCGTGACATCGTACTGAAGGAATTTCGCGCCCAAATCGCGACTGCGAAAAAACAACGCGACCAGGGACGGGCGTGTAAAGCCGTCGCAGGGGAAGGCTTTGAAATCATTGCTCGCGAGGATTTTTCAGACGTCACATATTTACTTGAAGTTAAGGCCCCTTTGCTTGCCAAGGCGGCCAAGCCGGGCCAGTTTGTGATTGTTATTTCCCACGATCATGGCGAACGCATTCCCTTAACGATTGCCGATTTTAATGTCGTCCGCGGAACGATCACGCTCGTCATTCAAGCTGTCGGCAAGAGCACACGGGAGATGCAACAAATCTGCCAGGTAGGAACCATGCTTCATAGCATAGTAGGGCCAATGGGTATTCCCAGTCATTTAGGTGCGCAAAAAGTAGTTTGTGTCGCCGGTGGACTGGGGGTTGCTCCGGTTTATCCGCAATTAAGAGCGTTCAAACAAAGTGGTGCATACGTCATCGGCGTGATCGGCTTTCGCAACGCAGATCTTGTGTTCTGGCGGGAAAAATTTGAAAAGTACTGTGACGAGCTGATTATCTGTACTGATGACGGTTCGGTCGGCGTCAAGGGTCGGGTCACGCTCGGGCTCGAAATGGCGATGGATAAACACGCGGATATAGATCGCGTCGTCGCAGTTGGTCCACCCATCATGATGAAAGCATGCGCTGAGGCAACAAGACCGCGTGGGCTGGAAACAATCGTAAGCATGAATCCGATAGTCGTCGATGGCACTGGCATGTGTGGTGGCTGTCGCGTGACTGTGGGCGATGGCATCAAATTTGCTTGTGTTGATGGCCCCGAGTTCGATGCTCATCAAGTGGATTTTGACGATTTGATTAGTCGCCTCGGGCGCTTCCGCAAAGATGAGAATGAAGCCATGAGTGTCTGGAAAAAAGCGGTGGGAGCGGTCTGATGGCCAAGAAAACTATACGCAACATCCCCAAGGACCGAACCGCAATTCCGACCCAGGATGCTGACGTTCGCGCCCATAATTTCCTGGAAGTTTCGCTGGGTTATCGGCAAGAAGATGCAGCCGTGGAATGCGAGCGCTGCCTGTTATGTCCGAAACCGGTCTGCATTGACGCCTGTCCGGTCAATATCAATATTCCGGCGTTTATCGAGTGCATTAGCAAGCAGGATTTCCGCGCCGCGTACGATGTCTTGACGGAATCAACGCTTTTGCCTGCCATCTGCGGTCGAGTCTGTCCCCAGGAAGACCAGTGTGAAGGAGTTTGCACGGTTGGCGAAAGTCTTGAGCCAGTTGCCATTGGCCGACTGGAGCGCTGGGTTGGTGATAAAGCAATTGAAGAAGGTTGGTTTAACAAACCCTTTATCGAACCTAACGGTTTTCGCATCGGCATCGTTGGCTCAGGCCCCGCAGGTATGGCCTGTGCCGCTGATATGGCGAAAGCGGGTTGCGATGTAACGGTTTTTGAAGCCCTG
The DNA here is from genome assembly GCA_024640365.1 of Woeseiaceae bacterium. Taxonomy (GTDB): domain Bacteria; phylum Pseudomonadota; class Gammaproteobacteria; order Steroidobacterales; family Woeseiaceae; genus JAHEFE01. The sequence continues at coordinate 58,657 of JAHEFE010000004.1, forward strand.
CATGAGGCTGGCGGTGTTTTAAGATACGGAATCCCAGAATTCCGGTTGCCGAATCATGTACTCGATGCTGAGCTCGAAAACCTGAAGAAATTGGGTGTCAAAATCCAATGCAATACCCTGGTTGGGCGTCTCTTTACCATTGAAGAGATGCTTACTGAGCACGGCTTCGACTCGGTGTTCATCGGTAGTGGTGCGGGTTATCCAAGTTTTATGGGTATTGGTGGAGAGTCTCTTAACGGAGTCTTGTCGGCCAATGAACTGCTGACCCGCTGCAACCTGATGGGAGCAACCGAGTTTCCCAAGTACGACACCCCCCTCGGCCTTGGGAATAAAGTGGCCGTTATCGGTGCCGGCAACACCGCAATGGATGCCCTCCGAGTGTCATTGCGGGCCGGTGCCGAAAACGTCTACTGCATTTATCGGCGTAGCCGCTCCGAAAGTCCTGCGAGACTTGAAGAGATTGAACATGCCGATGAAGAGGGTGTGCAATTCGAGTGGCTAACTGCCCCGATAGAAATTCTCAATGACGGTAACGGCAATGTGCGAGCTATGCGTTGTCAGCGTATGGAACTCGGCGAACCTGACGCATCCGGTCGTCGTCGCCCCATACCGATTGAAGGTAGCGAATACGAATTCGAGGTCGATACGGTTGTGTATGCCATTGGCACTAACGCAAATCCAATTATCGGACAGACGTCAAAGATTGCGCTGAATAAGTGGGGCTACATCGAAACCGATGAGAACCTTGCGACATCAATCAATGGTGTCTATGCCGGTGGCGATATCGTGACTGGCGCCGCTACTGTAATCCTGGCGATGGGTGCTGGCCGGAAGGCTGCGCGCGGCATGAAAGCATATCTCGGTATTCGAGATTCCGAATCAGTTTATGAGTCCGACGAAACCAATGGCAAGAACAAGCTGTTTGGCATAGATCGGTCTGAGCGTACGTTTGCTCGAGTCCACGTGGCATAGGAAGCGAATTAATGCCTGCGAAAAATAGCAAAGTTTCAGTAGTGAGCAAGCCGGCGATGGCAATAAACGAACATGTCGTCGAAATTATCAGTGATTCAGGCGAGGGCGCGCAGAAATGCGGGCAATCATTCGCCTCCATTGCAGCGAAAATGGGCAATGGAATCTGGACCGTTGAAATCATACCGGCCGAAATTCAACCCCCTGCGCGCAGTATCGAAGGTGCCAGCGGCAACCGTATACGGCTAGCCGCCGATAGGGTCACCAATGGTGGCGATAAAGCGAATTTGATGGTGGCGTTTAATGAGCAGGTTTTGCTCGGCAGATTGCATGCTGACGAACTCGCCGACGGCGCTATCATTTTACTCGAGAGCAAGTGGCGCACTGATCCGAATGCGGCTGTCGCAAAGTCATACAGCAATGTGTATGAGCGTCTTGTGGCTGATGGCTTCAAGCCCATCGAAGTGCCAATGGAGACAGAGTGTCTAAAACTGGTCGCGGATGCACGGCGCGGCAAAAACATGTTCGTACTTGGTTTGCTGTGCAGTATTTATAGCCTTGATATGCAATTGGCTCGTGATCAAATCAGCACAATCTTTAAAAAGAAGAGCGCAAAGATTATCTCGGCCAATCATAGTTTACTGGAGGCTGGTTACGATTGGGCGGAAGCCAATCTAGATATCAAGTTTAAGATTCCGACTACTCCGGCTAAGGAACCGCATATCGTCATCAATGGCAATACGGCGCTTGGTCTCGGTGTGATGGCATCGGGTATGGAAGTCTGCGCGATGTACCCGATTACTCCTGCGACGTCCGCATCGCATTACTTAAGCGATGTATTCAAGAATGTCGGTGGAGTAGTACATCAGGCGGAAGACGAGATAGCGGCATGTGCCTTTGCCATTGGTTCATCCTATGCCGGCAAGTGCGCCGTAACAATTACCTCAGGCCCAGGCTACTCACTGAAGCAAGAGTGTATTGGTCTTGCGGTCATGGCTGAGATCCCACTAGTCGTAATTAACGTGCAACGTGGTGGCCCGTCGACCGGGCAACCGACCAAGCCCGAACAGGGCGATATGTTGACTGCCGTATTTGGCAGTCATGGTGATGCTCCGAAAGTTGTGATGGCAGCCACAGACATTGAAGACTGTTTCTACTCAGTCATTACAGCAAGGCGCATCGCCGAAACATTCAATACGGTTGTCGTGCTGCTTTCAGATGCGGGTCTGGCTACGGCACAGCAACCTTGTCCGCGCCCAGAGTTCAGTGAGGATTGGTTGGCGCCACCCATTGACCAGAGCCCGGTTGAAGACGGACGTCTGGCATATGACTGGCAATTGCAGACGGGCAGGGTTAACCGAATCATTCCGGGGCAACCCAATGGCATGCACACGGTAACGGGTTTGGCGCACGACAGACGAAGCTGTGTTGCCTATAACCTAACCGTAAACAAAGAGGGCGTGCGAAATCGCAGCCTTAAGCTCGCTGCATTGCAAAAGACTTTAAAGACCCCGCCTGTATTTGGTGACGACACCGGCGAGTTACTGGTGGTGGGCTGGGGCAGCACCAAGGGAGCAATCGAAGAGGCGGTACAGCGAGTCCGCAACGATGGTTACAGCGTTTCGTCCCTGCACTTGAGATTCATTCAACCCATGGCATCGGGCATCAAGGAAATTCTGCAACGCTTCGACAAGGTTTTGTGCGTTGAGAATAACTGGTCAGATGATATGGAGGACGACCTGATTACCGAGGACAACCGGCGGTACTCAAACCTGGCATGGCTACTAAGGGCACGCAGCCTGGTAGACATCGATTGCTGGGGCGAGGTGGGCGAACAACCAATCAAACCTGGAACAGTTGAACGCGTAATTCGTGATCGCCTCGCTCCAAGAGCGATTAACAAAACTGCCCCGAACAGGGCAGCTGCAGGCAGGCATTAAGAGGAACAGCACATGGCCGTTCGTGCAACAGATTTACTTTTAAGTTCGGGTGACGAAGAGCATACGCTCGAAGAATACGAAGGACGCATGCCACGCTGGTGCACCGGTTGCGGTGACTTGGCGATTCTGGCAGCGGTGCAAAAGCTTTGTCGCGACAAGCAGTTAAACCGTGAAAAAGTGGTATTTGTATCGGGCATAGGCTGCTCCAGTCGTTTCCCTCACTACATGGGGACCTATGGTTTCCACGGGCTCCATGGACGGGCACTGCCGGTGGCGGAGGGCGTGAAGATGCGTCGTCCCGACCTGGATGTTTTTGTCAATACCGGCGACGGCGATTGCTGCAGTATCGGCGCCGCGCACTGGATGCATGCTACCCGTTACAACATGAATATGACCGTAATGATGCACGACAATAACATCTACGGTTTAACCAAAAAGCAGGCATCACCAACCTCGCCCAAGGGAACTCGTTCAAACACTACTCCTCGAGGCTCAGACCTGGATGCCTTTGACCCTCTGGCGGCGACATTGGGTATGTCCAACTTGTCGTTTGTGGCCCAGGCGGTCGATTGGATACCGGAGCTCTTATATAAAATTATCAAGCAAGGTTATGAGCATCGCGGATTTTCCTTTATTCGTATTTTGCAGCGTTGTCCGGAGTTCATGCCGAACCGCTTTGAAGCATGCGTGCAAGATCCTGACAAACTGTTACTGCTGACTCATAAAAATGGCATTGAACTGAGTCCGGGTTTAGCGAAGGTCTATAAAAACCAGAAAGAACACGATCCTTTGGATCTGGTAGGCGCGCAGGAGATTGCTGGCACCAGCGAGCGCGTACCGGTTGGTATTTTGTATCGCAATGACTCCGTTCCCTGCTACGAGGATTTGCGCCAACCGACGGAGTTGATTACCCCTCAACTAATCCGTAAGGGTCTCGAAACCGAATTAGACAAGTTCACCATTTGGCCATCTGACTGAAGCGTGTAAAGACTATGAGCGTTGAATTACAGGAACTTCTGAGCTTTCATCGTACGGGCAAAAACCGGGCATTGAAGGACAAGAAAGAACCGGCATTGAAGTTACGGCCGGCACTGTTTGCTGATTACAGTCAGCTTTCGAAGTTGCGCTATGACTATCCGTTAGTGCTTTTGGATGAGTCGCGAAACGGTGATCACGTCATTTCGTTGATGGATCTCATTAACGAAGTGCTGCGGCTAGTAGTCCCACCTGGCACTCAAGGGACGCGAGTTCGTCAGCAGGTATTAGCCCTCGAACTGAAGATTCGTGAATTATTAAGAACCGTTCCACCCAGCAAGCTTGGGGAGTTATGGAGGCGGGCTGAGAAAGACCTCTTGGCACATCAGTCCGATGAAGTAGCTCAACAATTGCAAGAATCCTGGGATACGGCATGGGCCGCATTGCGGGTTGATGGGCTTGTAGTTGATTGCGATAGCGAATTACCGGAACAGTTTGTCCGACATTTCTGGAGATGTGAGGAAGCTCTGAGAACAAAGCGCGGATCGGCTAAAATCGATCGGCTCATACTCAAACTTGGGGATATTCTGACGGTTGATGAGCTAAAGAGTGAAAGCTCACGTACCCCGCGAAAACTAAGAGACTCGCTCGGTTCGCGCTATCAAGATGCTTTTGATTTCGACATCATGGCAGAACTCCTTAATAGCGCCGCCGCTCCGGTGCGTCTGCCAGCGCAACGCAAGAAGCGCATCAAGGCTGCGCTCGCGACACTAAAAAGCCAGCATTTCTTCAAGCACTCTGATACAGATGCTAGCGCCGGCCAATACGGCTTCCAGTATCGATCTGTAAGCGCTGCAATGGCGGCATGGTATGAGCGATTGCCGGATTTGGTGGCGTTGAATAACGCGATTGCGGTCGCTGAGCTTGAAATTGACAATCGATATTGTGAAACACGGCACGATTTGTATCTTGGCAGGTTGGGTGCGCACGCATTAAGTCCCGCCGATTTGGCGTTCTTCCCCAGTTACTTAGTGTCATTGTCTGAAAGGGATCTGGATAGCGGGGAGCAGGCAATATTGATGGATGCATTGTCATCTGATTTGCCACTCAAGATTTTACTGCGGGTTAACGATATTCTCGGCAGTCCATCGCCGGTCGATGCGCAACTGCACAATGGTGTTCGCGGGCAACAATTTGCCGCGATGACCGTGGGTCTGAACGATGCATTTGTGGTCCAGGGCAGCAGCTCAAATCTCTATCATGAGCAAGCTGCTGTAGAGCGCGGCATTAACTTCGGAGGGCCGGCTCTTTTCAGCATATACGCCGGTTCGTGCAATATGCCTGCCGATTTACCGGTTTATTTGTCGACAGCCGCGGCAATAGAGTCGCGAGCATTCCCTGCTTACAGTTACGATCCGTCGGCCGCAGGCGGTTTGGCATGTCGCTATGACATCGAAGCCAATCCGCAACTTGAAGCACAGTGGGTGGCCCACGAATTCATTTACGAAGACGAAGCGCTGCAACGGGTCACTGAAACGTTGGCATTCACGATGCTCGATTTCGCCACGCTGGATGTTCGTTATGCGGACTATTTTGCCGACGTTCCGAAAGATAGTTGGCACGAAAACATGCGTCCTGCAGTCGAGTATCTGGAATTGGCGGAACAAGAGCGCCAGGAGCTTGTGCCATATGTCGTCATGATAGACGACAAGAATTGTCTTCACCGTCTGGTGGTGGACGATATGCTGATCCGGGTAGCCGCCCGTTGCGCGCAGAATTGGGATACCTTGCGCGAGTTTGGCGGAATCAATAATTCGTACGCACAAGCCGCGGCCGAGCGGGTTAGCCAACATATGGCGGCTGAAAAAGAGCAGGCCCTGGAGGATTTGCGTGCACAGCTAGCCAGTCGTCCGGGCGTTGCAACGTCTGGCTCAGCCCCCGCTGCACTGGCACGCGAACCTGAGCAGGACGTAGCATCGGTTGCGGTCGAGACTATAGAACCCGAGCTTGAGGATGCTGATCCGGAAGGGGCGTACATCGAAACCCCGCGTTGCACGACGTGCGATGAATGTACTGCTCGAAATGCACGCATGTTTGCGTACGACGAGAATAAGCAGGCGTACATTGCGGATTTGACGGCGGGTACTTATCGCGACCTGGTTGAGGCGGCTGAAAACTGTCAGGTAGCCATCATTCATCCAGGTAAGCCGCTGGATCCGAAAGAAGCGGGATTGGAGGATCTGCTTGCCAGGGCAGCCGATTTTAGTTAGCTGCATTTACGCGCTAGAGCGAGCGCAGGTAATTAATGCTTGGTGGGTCCGTTGCTGCTTGCGTGGCGGGCGATCTGAGTGAGCGCTTCCATATCCATCAGGTAGATGAGCCTGCGTTTAACCTTGATAAGACCCTCTTTCTGCATTTTTGTCAGCAGGCGGCTTGCGGTCTCAACGGTGAATCCCAGGTAGCTCGCAATTTCCTGTCGTGACATGGCAAGATCTAATTCGTAGGGCGGTCGACCTTGACGTTCTTGCCGCCGCGACAGGTCGAGTAAAAATGCCGACATGCGCTGTTCGGCCGGAGCGCCATCCGGGAACAGCAGGTTTATTGAAAACTCCCGGCTCATCAAGTGCATCAATGACGTTTGTAGGCTCGGTAGTCTTACGGCGAGGTTCATAAGTTCTTGGTAAGGCAATACACAGACCGAGCAAGTTTGGACGATGGCGGCATTACAGCGATGTTGCTCAGGATAAATGGCGTCGAACCCGAGCAGGTCTCCTGTCATGTGGAAGCCGTGTACCTGTTCTTCACCGCTGGCATCCGTTGTGTAACTTTTTACGCAGCCTGTACGCACGGCGTAGACCGCCGTGAACTTATCGCCAACCTGGAACAGATGGCTACCGATTGGCAGGTTCTCAGCATGACGAACCAATCCATGGAGTTGTTCGAGATCGATAGGTGTCAATCCATGTTGCCAGCACAATTCGTTGAGTGTGCATGTAGAACAGGCGGTGCGTAACTGGCCGGATGTCAGACTGTCCAAGGCGTGCCCTCTATAGATGCTACGTAGATACCATCTGCGGCAGGACTGAGCAATCGTGGAGGATACCTACGGTTAGCCGCATATTTCCTGCCTTTCAGGCCGCCTGCGCCGATGTCGACGGTACAATGAGCTGCCCTTTGATCGAACAAACAGGATGTGAACTTGTCTACACTGAGGAAGGCGGCGTCGTAATTCGTTAGAATACTGTTGTAGCAGAGAATTCAGGGCCATTGGAGATGTGTAATGACTGGTATTGGTGCTTCCCATGATGACGATTCGAGAGAATCTGACGCGCGGAATAGTAGGTTAGAGCAAAATCTGAAATCCAGATCTACCTGGGTTCGGTTGCTGTACATGGCGTTGTTTGGCTTTTTGCTTTGGATAGCGGGTTTCGTGTTATTTGCCGTAGTCATTATTCAGTTTGTTTGGCGTATTGTTGAAACCAAATCCAACGAGCGCCTTCTGCAATTGGGAAGAAGTCTCGCCAGATATTTCGAGGAAGTGATTCGCTTTTTGACCTTTAATACTGAAGAATTGCCGTTCCCCATCGATCGCGACTGGCCCGGCAGCGATCTTGGCGAATAAGACTGCCCCACCGTGTGTTCATTTATTGAGATAGGTGCATGAAGCAGCCTGTCGCACTCAAAGCATGGAATAGATTGAAAGCCAGCGGTCCGGGCCGTTGGCTTTTTTCACGCTTTGTATGTTTCAAAGCGCCGTATTTTTCGTCGATTTCGCCATTGTTTTTGAGGCTTGAAACGGGCATTGCTGTCGTATCAATAAAGAAGCGACACAAGGTCAAGAACCATATTGGAACGATTCATGCTATTGCAATGGCCAATCTTTGCGAAATAGCGGCCGGTACAGTTATGGAGGCATCGCTGCCGTTAACCATGCGCTGGATTCCTAAGGGGATGACCATTCAATATCTGGCCAAGGCCGAATCGACGGTAACCGTGACTGCGAAGATGGAGGCTGTAGCGCACGGCGATCCACGCGACATCATAGTGGACTGCAGCGTTAAAGACGTAAATGGCAAAGAAGTCGTACACGCGGATATTTGTATGTACGTTACGCCGCGACCGACCGCAGCCTGAATTCCGTTTTCCAACTTCTTGATTCAACCATGAGCCTAACAATACCCCGTCAACAGCGATCGCCAACCATAGATATGGTCGACAATCGCTGCAGAGTAATTGATTAAGTTAGCTAGTTGAAAGCGGGCGGCCTGTCCGAATCCAGTTTCAGATATCGATCACGCAAGAGTGTCTGCCGGGTGGTCATTGGCACTGCATGACCGTCGATATATACCGCATCCGGATAGTTGGTCAGCTCCAGCGGATCGCCGCTCCAAATAACAAAATCGGCTGCCTTTCCTTTCTCCAGACTACCTAGTTGATTGTCGACACCGAATAGCCTTGCAGGGGTAAGCGTAATGGCTTCGAGCGCGGCGATCCACGGTAAACCATGAGCAACTGCATTGCCGGCGTATTGTGTGATGTTACGGGCATTTCGCGTCTGGCCATCCGCATCCCCATCAGAGAATGCAATAACGACACCGGCTTTGGCCAGAATAGCGGCTGCATCCTTGGAGGCGTTGAGCGCGTCAAATGAGGCGGGCAAATTGCGCAAGGGGTTGACGATGACCGCTATTTTCGCGGCGGCCAATTGTTCGGCAACCATCCAGGCTTCGGCACCACCGTGGATGATGACGCGTAACCGGTATTTGTGGGCAAGCGCTATCAAGATCTCGATATCGCTGGCGCGGTCAACATTGACGATCAGCGGAAGTGTGCCTTGCAAAGCTGGCTGCAGGGCTTCCAGGTCTGCGCGGCTTAGTGAATAGCTGCGACGGGCCGCTCGATCGTAGTCTTCGCGGTGCTTGGCATAATCGCGCGCATCATCAAGAGCAGTCGTCAAGGTTTGCAAAGCCGCGGCACGTGATCCACCGGTAAGTGAGCCTCCACCGGCGCCCAGGTTAACCACCATGGCGGCACCTCGGCGGGTCAGGTAGTTGGCATCCGTATCGAGATCAACCACAGCAGCGAGGCCTGAAAATATCTGACTTTGATAGCGGGGGTCGTCGGAATATCCAGCAACCGGCGCAATCAACGCGCGTGTAATTCCTTCGACCCTATTTACGCCAATCACGGCGGACCGTCTGTTGTAGGCATCGGCCACATCAAAGCTCGCTGAAAAGTCTCCGCCGCGTTGTATCTTGTCTACAGTTGCGTCGACGGCGGGGATCTCGACCAGTCCAAGGGCACTGAAGGGGACGAAAAGTCCCGGTGTCACTATTTTTCCAGCCGCATCAATGACCGTTGCACCTGCAGGTAGTTCGACTTTGGCACCGACCGCTCGGATGCGGCCATCCTCAATCAGCAGCGTGCCGTTTTCGATGACGCCCTGGGGTCCCATCGTATATATCCTGGCGCCTGTGACCAGTGTGGTCGCGGCTACCCCTGTATCGGTCCAGAAAGCGATGATGAGCGTCATGCTGGCTATCAGGATTCTCATTGTGCACCTCCTGTGGCGGCTGAGTTGCCGAGGCTGAAATCGGTAACAGGATTGTGCGCAGGGCTGCCCCGTTCATAGATCAAGGCGCCATCGATGAAAACGTCATCGACCAGACTGTAAACACTGAATGGGTTACCCGACCAGACTACAACGTCTGCCATCTTTCCGGGCTCGAGAGTGCCGACTACTTTCTCAATGCCAAGCGCCTTGGCAGGGTTCTTCGTTAACCATTGAATAGCACGCTCCGGCGCGATGTTAATGCCCACCCGGGCCGCTGCACCCATAACTTTGGCCGCTTCCTGATTCAAGACCTGAATACCCGTGTCGTCGTCTGAATGAATGATGGCACAGGCGCCAGCGTTATCGAGGAGCGCGGCGTTTTCCCGGATCCCGTCGTAGCTTTCCATTTTGAATCCCCACCAGTCCGACCAAACAGCGGCGCAGATGTCATTTTCTGCGAGCAGGTCAGCAATCTTGTAGGCCTCTACAGCGTGGTGGAATGCCGTGATCTTGTAGCCGAACTCTTTGGCGACATCGATCATGACTGACATTTCGTCGGCCCGGTAGCAATGATTGTGAACGAGTATTTTGCCGTCAAGGACGTCAGCGAGCGTTTCCAATTTCAGATCGCGTACTGTGTCCTCATCGCCTTTTGCTCGTTTTTTGCGATAGTCGTCAGCTGCAATCCAGGCTGCTCTATAACCGGCAACATTGCCCATGCGGGTTGATGGCGCCACGCCACGACTTCCGTAGACTCGCTTTGGATTCTCACCGCAGGCCATCTTAAGTCCGTACGGTGCGCCCGGAAATTTCATGCTTTGCACGTTTCTGGCTGGAACATTTTTCAATGTGATGCTACGACCGCCGATCAAATTCGCGGAACCGGGAAGAATTTGTAGCGAGGTTATGCCGCCCGTTAACGCGGCAACAAAACCCGGGTCTTGCGGCCATACGCTATGCTCGGCCCAAACTTCGGCAGTAACGGGTGCGGTCGATTCATTGCCATCTGAATTAGCATCGATGCCTGGAGAAGGGTAGACGCCAAGATGCGAATGCACATCAATAATGCCAGGGGTTATCCATTTGCCGGATACGTCAACGAGCACAGCATCGCTGCCATCCAGCTCCTTACCCACTCGCTCGATCTTACCGTCTCGTATCAGGACATCAGCGTTCTCAAGAATTTCACCTGTGCCGGTCAATAACGTTGCCCCCTGGAGTAAGGTCGGTTTGGAAGGCAGCGCATGGTAACGTCCGGCGTAGGCATCTTTCGATGCTGCTATCTCGGTTTTGGTCGCGTCGCAGGCGCTCAAAAGCGCAAGCGAAAAAAACACGGCTAATGCAGCGATCAGGTTTTTCATAATTTGTCCGTTCAGTGTGTTATTTGGCATTGCCGGGGTCCGGTAAGTCATTCCAGTTCAGGAGTGCATTATAGAAAAATGCGTGATCATGGTGGTTGATATAACGGTGCAGAGGGTTCCATGCGAACAACACGACGTTGCCTTTGCCGACCGGTGTATGGAGTAAGGCTGGCGAACCGTCTACGCTGTCCTTACCGCTGAGAATGGCGCCCGACAGTACCAGATCCGGGGGCGTCTCTTTATCTTTGTCATTCACATCCTCTCCATCAGGTTCCGGAACGACCTTGCTACCAAATTGCATCATGACCAGGTTTCTGTCGTAGTCGCGAACGCCGTATAAAGGTCCATTGCCACGGAACACGTGAGTCCACTCTGAATATCCCGAGGTTAGCGGATTTTGCTGCAGAATCTTGGTCGTCAGAATGGAACCTGGTGTATTGACACCTTGACCGACCTGGTACGAAATATTTGTGGTTATGCCGGAATCAGCAGCGATGGCTCCGCCGTCAGAAAGGCCGATGAACGTGCCTCCCTGCTTGATGAACTGCTCGATGGCTTCCATGCCGACGAATCCGATACCACCGGTAATGTCCTCAGAGCTGTCTATATGTCCGTGGCTCGGTGTCTCCGGGGTATTGGTATAGGCAAGCGGTGACCACTTTTCATCGATGCCCGCAATGATATCTCCAATATTCGCATTGCCCCACAAACTGGGCATCACAATGACATCAAAATCGTCACCAAGAGATCCGGCTCGCACCCGGTCTTTGGAAATCAACTGATAGGGAATTTCCGATTTGTCGAGAGTGAAGCGCACCCAACCAGCATTTTGGGTCGCGGTCCAGCTTTGCAATATGGCAACACGAGGCAGGTCAAGTTCATGTGTGGACACCTTCGGTAACTTGTCGGTTGCCGTAGCATTGAGTTCATGACTTCGCAGTGCTTTTTTAATGAAGTCGGCATCGGCAGCCTGATTGTCTATTATGAAGCTGCCCGCGTTGAAGTCCTTTTTACCGATAGAAAAGGGACCCTCTGCCGCAAGTACCTGCGTTTTACCCAATGCGAAACGCAGCGGGCCAAGCTCATTCTGTCCCTGGTGATTCACGACGAGGTAACGACCTTTGCCCTTGACTGTTTGCTGACTGCTGAAAATGTCGCTCGCTAATTCTTTGGTTTTTATGTCGAGCACTTTTTTATCAGCAACCGGAATTGTCGCGACGCCGAGTTGTAGTCCCAATGTCCACGCGATGTCGTCGTAGGGCGGGAGCTCTACGTCACTCGGGAAGTTTTGCTTTTCCAGCAAGTTTTTGGCGAGAGGGCCATAGGGTTGATTGAGTAATATTACAATGTCATTTTTATTGATTCGGGAGTCATCGCCGAGGTCAAAACTCTCAATAGCTTGCTGCATTTCTATGCCGTGCTTCGTAAGCATCGCCACGAGCGTATCTGCTGCGTTCAGATCCACCTGCTCACGCGGAATGACAAATGCGTAAGGTGCTTTTGCGATCCCACGCGTGAGGCCATTGACGCTCTTTTGATAAAAATTCTCGAGGAACATTTTTGGATTGTTGGCGACCATCTCCAGTGACGCAATTGTGCCTGTTTCCATGAAATTGGTGTTGTTGCGCATGGACCAGAGAAACTTGCGTTCCGGAGGTAACGATCGATACCAGGTTTTTTCTGTAATCTTCGCGCCCGCGTAACTTGCGTGAGTCAAATCGCGTTGCATCGTGTTAGCGCTGTGATTGCCGAATGTTTCGTAAAAACGCCCATTGGTGTTGTGGTTATTCGTTACCCAGAGCAAATAACCAGGAAACCAGCCGGTATAAAAACCCCAGGTCCAAACTCCTGGAAGCCCCTTTGCCGTCAGGCGACTCACTTCGTAGTTAGCGATGGATTGCCATTCGGTAACGGTGATGGGGTCAACCGCTTCGTTATACGGTCCTGTCCCTGTTGAGACGTATAACAATGGCACCGACTCGTGCAGATCCAGGGAAAGGATCGGCCGCCAATCATAAAAAGCGTCGACGTAATTTTGCGTCAGATTCTGGCTGAATGTCAGTCCATCGCGGTTGTTATCGTGAAAACTGTAATGTCCCCAGAATGGTGGGGACGCGGGCGGTGAGTCGTCATAATTAGTGACATTTTGCAGGTGACGCTTGGTCCACTCGACTTGGCGTGCACGTCCATCGACTTCCAGTACAGGCGTAATCATGACTATGACTTCGTTGCGAATCTTCTGAAACAGTGGGCTTTCATCGACCGCCAGGCGATAGGCGAGTTCCATAACCATCTCGGGCGGGCCAAGCTCCGTTGAGTGGAGGCCGGCTGTCATCCAGTAAATAGGCTTGGCTTCTTCAATTATTCCCTTCGCTGCCAAAGCGTCCGTCTTGCGGGCATCCGCAAGTTGCCGATTGAAGTCTTTATATTCTTCAATTCTGGCCAGGGTTTCTGGATTCGCGATCACCGCGACGAGCATGTCACGGCCTTCGAAGCTTTTGCCGAGTGAGCGAATCGTTACATTGGGACTGGCCGCAGCCAGTTCACGAAAGTATCTGTGAATGTCATCCACATGGGTTAGTTGGCCGGCTGTGCCGACCGTGTATCCGAGCACGTCGCGCGGGCTGGGCACAGTCGCACTTTCCGGAAGGTTAGCGACCCAATCCGGTAGAAACCGGTCCTCAGTCGTGGCGGCCTTTATGGCGGCGGTGGCGACTTCATCAACTGGTTGCGCTGCAATTGGCTGGCCTAGTGCAAGGCATAGAAACATGGCGCACGAAATGGATCGCATGGCTTCACCCTATTCAATTGTTATGGCGGTATTGATTCCGCAGCATAACAAAATAGGGCATGGCTCAAAGCGTCAATTCATTGAGTGAAACGGCCAGCTGTGGAGCAAACCCGGTCCTTTTTGATTATCCGCCGCTACTTTCCTTTTGCGCGACCAAGGCCTGCATTTCCTGAGTACGAAATAATGCAATGATGGCGAAGAGAATCAGGAAGAGTGTGCCCATCATCATGTAATTCTGCGACCAATTGGTGTGCTCGGCAATCGTGCCATACAACTTGGATCCCATTGAGGCTCCAAGGTTGGCAGTTGACATGTAGATAGCAAATTGAGTGGCCGAAATTCCCTTGGAGCAAATGCTCATCGCGATCGCGATCGCACAAACCATTGTGACCGGTCCCATTAGTACGTGCATGGACAACATGGCTAGTACGTAATTACTGTTGGTCCACAGTTGCTCTGTGTTTGCCAGCAGGAATGCATGGGCGCTCACGAGTGCTATGGTGGTCATCATCATTCGTTTGGCGCCAATACGATCGATTACGGGGCCGAGGGCCAAAGCAGTACCAGCACCGATTAGGCCCATTACAGCCACAAGCTGTGACCACTGTTCAGTGGTAAATCCAAATAAATTGACCGCCGCTATTGGCATGAGTGCGCCACCGTAGCCCGCAACCATGCCGTCCACGAACATGATGGCGAATATGACGAGGCTGAATCCGGTCCACAAAACCTTGTTAAGTCGGTTGAAAACCCGTTTGAACGATGGGGGTTCTTCGTGAATTGTCCCAGCTTCCCCGGGACTCCATGGAAAAACGCGCTCACCCTCGCGCTCACGGATAAAAAGGAAGCCAATGAATACCAAGCCGGCAACACTTGCAGCAGCAATCGCTGTTGTGGTGATGCCGTAATTAACCAGTAAGATCCCGGATGCCGCCGACGTTAACGCCCAGCCAATTGCTTTGCCACATGCCATGAAGGCGTTGATGCGGCCGTGTTCACTTGCGGGAACCAGATCAATCGCCATGCCGTCTACCGCGACATCCTGGGTGGCGGCAAAAGAGTTAATAATTACGCCAAGCAACATCAGCAAGCCGATCTCGCCGAGGGGATCCTTGATCAGGCTGAGACTCAGGAGGCTCAACGCCAGCCCGAGCTGCGCACCCAGAACCCAGGGGCGTCGATTGCCCATAGGTTGAAAATTGAAACGATCCATCAAGGGACCAGTGAGCAACTTGAATGCCCACGGTAAAATGATGACAGCCAGATAAGAGCCAATTTGGGCCGCTGTCGCCCCCTGGCTGGCGAGCCAGGCCGGCATTGCGATGCTGAGCAGGCCCTGGGGAATACCCTGGGCAAAGTAAAGTGTGGCTGAAGTTGCGTAACGTAACTTGGAACTATTGGCCAAAAATGCACCGTGTGCCATCGCCTGATCTCCCCCGTGTCAGTGGTAGCATGCTTTTTTACGGACTAAAAAGAACTATAAATCCGCTAGTTAGCACTTATTCTTAATGTAATTATTATTCTATGGTCTATCGTCATCTGTGCTGTGCCGGGAAAATATGCCAGCAATAGAGCAACCCGTAAACTGTTTTATTTCTACAAGCCGAGTAACGGTCTATTCAGCTTGATAGATTTTTTTACCATCCATCAACGTAAGCAACACCTTGGTCTCGTTAATTTTCGTCGCCGGGATTTCGAAAAGGTTGTTATTCAAGACGATGAGATCGGCGCGTTTTCCAACCTCTACTGTGCCGGTCTTGTCCTCAAGGTGCATCAAATAAGCGCCGTTACGCGTATAGGCGTCGAGAATAGTTGCAAGGTCAACTCTCTCTGATGGCGCATGTATGGGCCCGTCATCAGTTGCTGGATCCTGGCGTCGCACAGCGACTTCTATGGCATCAAGAGGATTCATAGAGCTTACCGGCCAGTCGCTGCCTCCGACCAGCAGTGCGCCGGTGTCAACAACGCTTTTGATCCGGTAGAAGTTGTCCACCCGTTGCTGCCCAATCATGGGTACTGCCAGGTACACGTATTCATCGGGGTATGCCCAAAGAGCCTGGAAGTTCGCCGCTACGTTAAGCTCGGTGAAACGCGGAATATCGGTTTCGTCGATCAGTTGCAGATGGACGATTTGATGCCGATTATCATTTGGCCCATTTTGCTCAAGGGCAAATTGGTAGGCATTGAGTGCGGTACGAATAGCGCCATCACCAATGGCGTGGGTGTGAATCTGAAGACCCAGCTTGTCGAGTTTTTGATAGAGGTGATTGGCTGTCTCCTGATCATAGAATGTGTTGAAGTTGCTCTGGTCATCGTCGTAGGGCTCGATCATGTTCGAGGTTCGGGTCTCGATTACGCCGTCCATGAAAACTTTGACGGAGTTCGCGCTCAGGTATTTGCCTTTGAATGCATCCCGTTTGGCTACGAGGTCGTAAATTTCCGATCCGAAGGCCGCAATTTTGAGTCCAATCGGCGACAAGGAGATCAGGACACGACTGGTCAAAGTGCCATTCTTGTCCGCTTCAAGGTAAGGCTGTAGCGAGGCCTCTTTCATGCCCGGCTCGATATAGGCGGTGATGCCGAAACGTGCCGCCTCAGCGAGACCTGAAGCGAGGTTTGCTGCCGCTTGCTCCGCAGTCGGTTGCGGTACTATATCGGCTACCAGGGCCATAGCGGCTTCACGTAACGTGCCGGTTGGTTCGCCGGTTTCTGGATCTTTTACAATGACCCCGCCCTCGGGGTTGGGCGTTGTGGCATCGATGCCTGCGAGCTCTAGTGCTTTGGAACTCACCCACGAGTTGTGGTGGAAAGAATCCACAAAGACAGCTGGCCTTCCAGAAAATACCTCATCGAGAATATCCTTGGTAGGGCCACTCGGGCCGAAGGCACTCAGTTGCCATTGCGAGCCAATAACCCATGCGTCGGCCCCGTAATTGCGTGTATCGCGGCAGGCGATCAATATCGCCCGGATTTTTTCGCTGTCGTTACTGTCTTCCAGGTTGCAAATATTCAGAGTCTGACCACCATCCAGAACGTGTGCGTGGCCATCATGAAATCCTGGCATGAGCATTTTTCCGGTCAGGTCGGTGACCGCTGTTGAGGCGCCAATATAAGCCTGGGCATCTTCATCTGACCCGACGAACACGATAGCCCCGTCAGTAACTGCAACCGCTTCAGCCCAATGATGCTCCTGGTCCGCCACGTACACGCCACCGTGAAGAAATACCTGGTCAGCCGCAGGCTCGGAAGTTGTCTGCTGGCAGCCGCTGAGGCCCGCCAGCATCACAATAGTGGTCAGTGTGCTGAACAGATTCCTGTGCACTTGGTTCTCCTGTTGGCGTTAATCAGAGGTTTCCTAGTTAGGCGTCTCTTGCAGGTTCTCAATTGAGCCGTGCACTGACTTACCTTTTAGCATCGTCAGCAGCGATTTGGTTTCGGAAATTGCAGAAGCGTCGATAGCAAAAAGGTTTCTGTCCAGCACAACCAGATCCGCAAGCTTGCCGGCTTCGAGTGATCCTGTCGTTTTTTCCAGGTTGTTGGTATAGGCCGCGTTGATAGTGAAGGCAGCAATGGCTTCTGGCAGGTCGATCCGCTCTTCTGGCAAGAATGCTGTGCTCGACTCTCCATTGGGACCAATACGGCGCACGGCGGTCTCTATCTGTTGCCACGGATTCGCCGTTGACACCGACCAGTCACTGCCGAAGGCAATCATACCGCCCGCTTTGTGGACGCTGTCTATTGGATACATATAGCGTGCTGTTTCTGCTGAAATGAACGGCAAGGTCAGGTCGGTAATGTAAGCGTCAGCAAATGCCCAAAGCGGTTGAAAGTTGGCGATGACGTCCAGGGTTCTGAAGCGGGGTATGTCACTGGGGTTGATAACCTGCAAATGCGAAATGTGATGACGGTGACCGAGATTGCCGTTGTGGTTTCGGGCCGCTTCCACGGCGTTCAAGCATTGTCGTATGGCTCCATCGCCAATCGCATGAAAATGTACCTGGAAGTTTTCTTTATCAAGAGCGGTTACTACTTCTTTTAGCAATTCGGGTTCGACCATCGGAATACCGGTCGGATTGCCTTCAACATGATAGGGCTCAAGCATGACTGCCGTGTAATTCTCCATGACTCCGTCCTGCATGATTTTTACCGTCGTTGCACTGACCGATCCCTTGGTAAATTCAGCGCGGCGCTTCTTGAGTTGCTCTATTTGCTCCAGGCCCTGTGCTCGATCCCACCACAGTGCCGTGACAACATGAAGGCTCAATTCTCCGGCGTCATCAAGAGCTCTGTACGCCAAGTCATCTTCGGGGCTGGACGAGGCCACCTGGATACCTGTGATGCCGTAATCGTTGAGCATACGGACGGCATACCGTAGTCCGTCCATCCTTTTTTCCAGGGTGTATTCCGGAATATGCTGGGATACGAGATATCCGGCGCCTTCCTGGAGACTGCCGATGGGCTCGCCAGTTATCGGATCCTTATCGATGATACCGTCAACGGGATTCGGCGTTTCTTTGTTGATTCCCGCGATTTCAAGTGCCTTGCTATTCGCCCAGCCGGTGTGGCCATCCGATGACCGCAGGTAAACCGGCCTATCCGGCACTATTTCGTCGAGTACTGTTTTGCTCGCTTTGCCACCGGGTCCGAATACTGACATCAGCCAGCCGCCACCGAGTACCCACGGGTCACCGGGATGCTCGACCGAATAGTCCCGTACCTTCGTCTGGTAGGCTTCGAGAGTGGTTACATCCCCCAACTCAACCGCGGTGGCCCGGATACCCCCACTGATCGGGTGGATGTGCACGTCCTGCAATCCCGGTAGTACCATCTTCCCCTGGAGATCGACGACCGTTGTCGCGGGGCCAACGAATTTGCCAACGTTTTCGTCCGAACCGACAAAGATTAACTTGTCATCTTTTATGGCGATGGCCCTGGCCCATGTTCGATTAATATCAACGGTGTAAATAGCCCCGTTGCGAAGCACCAGGTCGGCAGGTTCGCTGGTGCCGGATTTTTCCGGGGAAGGTGTGCAGGCAGATAGCGCTAGCACTATCACGGCCAAGGCAAAACGTACTGACAAAAGGCGCATAATTTAGACGATTCCAGGTTGGTTGAAGGGATAAAGCTCGTAACCATATTGCGTGTTTCCGGGGCATGAGTGAATAAAATGAATCACAATGTGAACCGACATTGGTTCAGCACCATTTCCAGCGCTAAAACTGACATTGCAATTAGCGATTTTCCTTCTTATTGAGCAAGTCGCTTAAGTGAGGCCAACCCGTTGTACACTCGACACTGGCATTCTGCCGTTCAGTGACCTGGTGGGAGAAATAATAATGAAGAAAACAGATCTCGAATTGGGGATGAATCGGGCAATATCCCGTCGTGACTTTTTTCACGATGCGGGGTTGTTGGCGCTTGCCGGTGCCGTGCCCGGAATCAGTTTCGCCGAGAGTCTCGCGCTACCGCATCCTGAGCGAGAGGCCGGCTATTACCCGCCAACCCTGACTGGACTCCGCGGCAGTCATGTTGGATCTTTTGAGACCGCCCACCGACTGGCTAGAGCAGGGGAGAAATATCCAGCTGGAACGGATACTGGCGAAAGTACTTATGACCTGGTGGTTGTCGGCGGCGGCATTAGCGGCCTGGCGGCAGCCTGGTTTTACCGGCAACAACACGGCAGCGACGCGAAAATACTGATCCTTGATAATCATGATGATTTTGGTGGTCACGCCAAGCGTAATGAGTTCCATGAAAACGGTGCCACCCGGTTGGCCTGGGGTGGAGCGATCAATCTCGAATACCCGGGCTACAGTAAAGATGTGATGGGATTATTGACGGCGCTCGGGGTAAAAATCGACGAGCTCTCCAATGAAACGGATTTTGGCTTTCATGGCTTGGCCGGCATGCAGGAGGCGATCTATTTTGATGCTGAACACTATGGTCGCGATGTTGTTGCCAAAGGGATTTCCCCAAATTCGCAGCCAGCGGCAATTGCGGATCGCGTAGATGAGTTTCCGCTTTCGAAGCCGGCACGCGACGCCCTCAAGAAATTCCTTCGCTCAGGTGATGACCTGTTAGCGCCAATGTCGTACGACGAGCGACTGGATTACCTCAATAAAACTACTTACTGGGATTTTCTGACCCAGCGTGTGGGATTGCCCAGGGAAGCAGCGCACGTTTTTCTGCAGAGCGCACAAGGGTACTGGGCGCTGCTCGCGGATGCGATCGGGACGGATGTGTGCCTGGCGATGGGTTTGCCAGGCTCGAACGTAATTGGGGAGGCCAGTGAGGTCTTTCTCGCTGATGACCCGGATGGAGGAAAGTTTGCAGTTTTCCCGGATGGCAATGCATCAGTTGCCCGGTTGCTGGTTCGTTCACTGATTCCTGCTATTGCTCCCGGTAGTACCATGCAGGATGTCATCGAAGCCCCATTCGATTATGCGCGTCTGGATGACGATCGCTCGTCGGTACGCCTTCGTCTGCAATCGACCGCAGTGCAGGTGCGGAACTTCGATGGGGGAGTCATTGTGGATTACGTGCAGGACGGAAAGGTATACCAGGTTAAGGGCGGCAAAAGCGTTCTCGCTTGTTACAACATGATCATTCCGTACATATGCCCCGAGCTGCCGGGGGAACAAAAGGAAGCGCTACGTTATCTTGTTAAGCATCCGCTGATGGCGAGTAATGTCTTGCTGGAGAATGGTCATGCGATCGAAAAAACCGGGGTATCCCGTGCCTATTGTCCTGACCGGCTGCATGCTGAATGTTGGGCGATGGGCGGCATCAAGTTGGGGTCTTATGCACCCGAGTGGGACGCTGACATGCCGTTGGTCATGCAATTCTACGGGTCGATCGGAGACCCGTTTAAAGGACTGAGCGCACGCGAGCAAAATCGGGCGGGGCGGGCACGAATGGAGCAACTGACCTTCGCGGACTATGAGCGTGAACTGCGCATGACCTTGGCGGGTATCTATGGTTCGGCTGGTCTGGATCCGGCGCGGGATATCAGTGCCATCACAGTGAATCGTTGGCCACACGGGTACGCGTATGAGTACCTGGGGCCGTTTGATCCCAAGTGGGCGCCAGGCGAGGCCCCGCACGAGATAGGACGGAGACCCGTTGGTCGCATAGCTATTGCTAACTCTGATTCAGGCGTGAGTGCGTACCTGGATTCAGCTATAGACCAGGCTTGGCGCGCAATCAATGAATTAAAGAATAGTTAATACAAAGGGTTATTAGAGTTATATAAAGTAAAGTATTCTATCGAATTATGAGTTTTACCAGTCACCATCACTGACTATAAGCGGTAGTTTCTCTCAATATCGGTAACTGTGAGGATGCCCATGACTCTCCTTTGGCCATTGCGGCCAAGGGCCCAGACATACAATGCTTCTGCTTGGGTTTCGTCAAGCGTATCAGCGGCCTCTTGCAGGGTTTCGGTTAAGTGGATCGGGGCGAGCTGCAATCGATCGGCGGGTAGTTCGAGCAAATCAAATTCGTTCTGTTCCGGGAATTCAGATAGTTGCCGGGCTAGATCGACGGCAGGGAGCACCGTCCTTAGCGCGCCGTCACGCTCAATCACGACCCAGCGCGGATTCTTTTCGAGTGAGGACTCGATTGTGGCTCTGTTGCACACTCGCTCAAGCTGGATGACGTTGCGTTCCATAGCGGCCCCGACCCCAACGCGCCGCAGAGACTGATGGATCGGGTCGTTCTTAACGTGCAGTCCCCGGGCGTGTAGCAACATTGAATAGACTGACTCCTGTCCAAAGAGTTGTTTGGATGTCATGTAGGACGCGATAACTGCAAGCATTCCCGGCCAGATGATGCCGGTGTTTGCCGACAGCTCGAGAATTGTGACGAGTGCTGCCAAAGGGGCATGCAGCGTGCCCGCCATCATGGCGCCCATACCAATCAATGCATACAAGCCGGCCGAGGATGCATGTTCAGGTGCCAGCCAGTGCCAGCCGATTCCCGCCCCAGCTCCGCAAATCGCACCAATAAACAATACCGGACCGATCAGGCCACCCGGTAGGCCGAGCCCCAGTCCAGCCGCCGTCGCAAGTAACTTGAACGCGAGAATAAGCAACACCGAGCCGATAGCTATTTGCCCCAGCAAGGCGGCATCAACCGTGTCATAACCGATACCCATAACCTGCGGTGCGGGCAGGGCGCAAAGGCTCACGGCGAGCCCGGCGAGCAAAAGTCGCTGGCTTATGGTGAGGTTT
This sequence comes from Woeseiaceae bacterium, assembly GCA_024640365.1. Lineage (GTDB taxonomy): Bacteria > Pseudomonadota > Gammaproteobacteria > Steroidobacterales > Woeseiaceae > JAHEFE01. The sequence goes on from JAHEFE010000004.1 coordinate 80,478, forward strand.
GAAAAATGGGTGGCGAAGAATCGGAGCAGTTGCTTAAACACTGTCGCGATAACTCCAACGACAATGCCCATCAACATGATGTATGGCAATTCAATGGCTGAGCCAATTGAGATAGCTGGAATAGCGAATGCCGGTGCCGCGCCATACGCCAGGTGGCTGATGGCAGTTGCGCTAAACGCGGCCAGAATTACCGGGGCAAAGCCTATTACGGTGTACTCCATCACGATGACTTCCATCGTAAATACCACGCCAGCCAATGGCGTGTTAAATGCAGCGGCGATGGCTGCAGCGACGCCACACGCCGCCAGGATGCGCAGACTGTTATTGGGCAACCCCATTCGACGGCCTGGCAAAGTACCGATGGTCGCACCGAGATGGATCGCCGGACCTTCGCGGCCAACGGAGTGGCCGAATACAATGGAGATTGCGCCAGCTACAAATTGAACCAGTGCATTGCGAGTGGGAAGGCGCCCCTGGTGATACGCCAGTCGCTCCATGACATGGGTAACCCCCACTTGCTGTGACTCACTTTTGGTCCGTTTGAATAAAAGTGCGATGACAGCCGCGCCGATCAATGGCAGCGACAGACGGGCGAGCACCCCGAGGCCTTCATAATTTTCAGAATTGTCCGGCAGCAAAAGAAGCTGACCCAGTTCTATGGTGCTACGAAATAAAACGATAACGAGGGCAGCGAAGATGCCGCAGAGGATACCCAATACGGCCAGTTGCGGAAGAGCGTCGGCGGCCGAGAGACGCAAGCGAAGATTATCAAGCGCGCTGGTAACTTTCTGACGGACTTGCAGATACCCTTTTTTGATCATTGGTCCGGCCGGAGACGGTGATGAGGTGAAGATAGCCTCTAGCTTGCCTTAAAAGGGGGCGATGGGGAATGCCTTTGGATTTCCAAGGTTAGATACGTAGTTCGCGTTGCTGCGGCTGCCAATCGGCCAGACGAATTTGAGCGGTTCCCATGCCGAGGGCTCGCACCCATTTGGCGGCGGCATCAAGAGTTGCCCACGTTTTCAGTTTTCCCTGGGTTGTTTCTGCAGTAACTGCTCCATTGGGAGTGTTGGCCTGAACGTGGAAGCGGGCACCATGACCAATAATGTTTATCTTTTTGATGGCTCCAATAGACACCATTGCTTTCAGCATTTTTTCATCCATTGAGCTTCCCCAATTTAGTGGTCTTACGATCGTTTATGGAAATACCGGCTTCGTCACAATAGCGCCGAATCAGGACTTCGATCATGTTGGCAACGCTGCGGTGTTCCTGGTCGGCGGCTGCTCTTACAGCATCCTTGAGGCCCGGATCTATACGTAGATTAAGTGTCGCTATCTTGGTTTTTGGCATAAACAGAAGGTAACGCATATTACGACGCAAGTAAAGTACTTTATATATTAAAAGTATCGCTTATGTAACGCACTTTGATTTAGCGTAATAACAGCTGTTTCTTCAAGACGGAGGCCTAGATTAGAGGCGCTATTCACAAAACCCCAGCATCGATAAGTAATTGCTCTGATTGAGCCTGGGCAGTGCTTCGCTATAGTACAAACGACTGTAAATAGTTGTTTTTCCGAAAAGGCGGCGGACGTGCCCAGCGCTAATATTTCCAGGAAGAATCCTCTCAATCTGGAGGTTGCTGAGAAGCTACACCAGATGGCGGACTTGCTGGAACAGCAGCAGTCGAATCCCTACCGCGTCAATGCTTACCGAAAAGCAGCCGTTACAATCTCCGGCCTGAATAAAGATGTTGGAAAGCTGGTTGAAACGGATGGTGTCGATGGCTTGCAACAGTTGCCCGGTATCGGCGAGGGTTTGAGTGCAGCAATTTACGAAATAGTAACCACCGGCCGGCTGGGACAGTTCGAGCGCCTCGAGGGAAATGTCGATCCCCACGTTGTGCTGCGGAGAGTGCCAGGAATAGGAAAATCGCTTGCCAGTGCGATACACGACAATTTACACATAGATACTCTTGAAGAGTTAGAGGTGGCAGCGCATGACGGTCGTCTCGCTTCGATTCGCGGTATGGGGGAAAGGCGAGTTGCAGCTATTCGGGCTAACCTCGCGAGCATGCTACGGCGCAGCCAGCCCGAGTCCGCAACAGGTAATTTTCCCGGCGTAGCCCTGGTGCTCGAGATCGACAGCAGATACCGAGCGGCGGCAGCGGAACACAAGTTGCCGCTCATTACACCGCGGCGATTTAATCCGGAGAAAAAGGCATGGTTGCCCGTCTTGCATGCAACCATCGGGAACTGGCATTTCACGGCATTATTCTCTAATACGGCTCGCGCCCACGATCTCAAAAAGACAAGTGAGTGGGTCGTAATCTATTTCTATGATGATGAACATTCAGAAGGGCAATGCACGGTTGTTACTGAAGGCCATGGTCGATTGCGCGGCTTGCGAGTCATCAGGGGCAAGGAAGCGCAGTGTGATTCATGGTATCGGCTGCGTAATCACCGTGAGTTGGTAGATCAGAAAATCAATCTGGTCGCATTACCCTAGCGATTCGTCTTGTTCAAGAATCGCGAGCACTTGTCGAAGCGCTTTATTTAAAGTCAACCGTGCCGGACCCGAGAGTCCCTCAAGCGCACGATTTGCTTCGGCCAGCCGTGTTGCAAGCGCGTCGTCGATCGCTTTCTCACCCTGTCTGGTCAGCCGGACAATAACCGATCGCCCGTCCTCCTTACTGGCACGACGCCTCACAAAACCGCGCGATTCCAGTCCATCAATGCGAGTTGTCATCGCTCCAGTACTGAGCAACGCGGCGCGCGCGATGTCAGTTGCGGCCATTTCGAAAGGCGCGCCCTGGCGTCGAAGTACGGACAAAACATCATATTCCCAGAGCTTGAGCCCATGTTCAGCGAGAGCATGATTGGTCTGCCGCTGCAGCAATTTAGCCAATCTCTGGATCCTGACCACCGCCGCTAAGGCGTCCGTATCCAGGCGCGGCATCTCCCGCCCCCACTGGCTAATGAGGGTGTCTACATGATCATCTTGCATGTTCTTGGTCGCAGTTCCCTAAAAATGTGAAAAAAAGGCTTGACATCGAACTAAAAAAAACTATCTTGACGCCGAGATAGTGTTGATGGGGAGCATACCATGACAAAAGCTATTGAAACCCAGTTCGATGAGGACTGGACTGAAACTGAAGAAATGGATACGGAAACTGAGATGGATGATACAGACGAGTTGGACTTCGATGACTTTGACGAGGAATCTGAAGAATCCGACGATGAGCTGGAGGCTAGTAGCGGTAGCAAAAACGGCAGCGCTAAACCTGCGGACCGGGCGCCAGTATGGCGTTTGATCGAAATGTCTCGTGAGAGCCGTCGTTTACATGACGATCTGGCAGATTTCGAGGATTACGAGTTTTACGACAGCGTGGATAGCGATTTGAGTTTTGGAGTGTCCCACTAACTAGTTAAGTTGGGGATGCTTTTTGGAAGTAGTAGTTAATTTAGTGCACAAGCAATTAAGAGGCTAAGAAAGTGCGTAAGAGATTTGGTGAAAGCGATTTTGATGGTGACGATGCTATGTTTGATATGTTGAGCAGTCGTTATGCGCAAGTCGTGAAGAGTGGGGGAAAAGAGTCCAGTAAACACCGGGCTCATTATGACGATGAAGTTGCCGGGGAGCGGCGGAGTCATCCTAAGCACAAGCGTGTGCGGCAAGAAACCCATTAAATAGATGATTTACATAGCCGGTGACAGCAGTCACCGGCTTTTCCTCGTTCTCCGCAATTCTGCGGAGATAGCAGTGTCCTTTGATCCCGGTTGGAGTTGATTTCGCTTGCATTTTCGTTCGTGTGATATCAAAATGATATCAAATTGACGTAGTGTGAGGAGATCCTAATGTTTCGTGAAACTGTTCGTAAGGTTTTTTCCGGGTATCCAGTCATTCCAGTGCTGCTGATTACTCAGCTGGGCTGCGCTTGGTGGTTCTATACAAACGTCGAGGCTCAATCCTTGCCCGGCGTAGTAGCGGCAGTCGTGAGCTTTCTGTTTGTCTTCGTACTGTGGTTTGGCTTTTTCATGGTTCAGCCGAATGAAGCCAAGGTATTGCAGCTGTTCGGTAATTATTCCGGAACTGTGCATACCGCAGGCTTGCGTTGGTCGAATCCTTTGTTTACGAAAACCAACGTGTCGACTCGAATTCGAAATTTCGAGAGCGGCAGGCTCAAGGTCAATGATTCGAGGGGCAGCCCGATCGAGATAGCGGCGGTTGTAGTGTGGAAGGTCGTCGATACCGCGGAAGCTATTTTCGAGGTTGATGATTACGAGGAATTCGTGCGCATTCAAAGTGAATCAGCGCTGCGCAATCTGACCACAACATATCCATATGAGCCCCATGAAGGTGACGGCGTCGCGTTGCGTAGTCACCCACAGGAGATAGCGGAGGCACTGCGGAACGAAATTCAAGACAGGTTGGAACAGGCGGGAGTCAACGTGGTTGAGGCGCGCATAAGCCACCTGGCCTATGCTCCAGAAATTGCGAACGCGATGTTGCGGAGGCAACAAGCGTCTGCTGTGATTGCAGCCAGAACCCAGATTGTTGCCGGTGCGGTTGGCATGGTACAGATGGCCCTGGAGCAGCTCAAAGAACAAGGCGTTGTGGAGCTCGATGAAGAGCGCAAAGCATCCATGGTCAGTAACCTGTTGGTCGTTTTGTGTAGTGAAGAGAGCGCCCAGCCAGTCGTTAACGCCGGCACCCTGTATAGCTAGCTGGCGGCACCGATGAGTAAAAAGAAAGCCTTTGCGTTGCGGGTAGACGAGCAATTACTCGCTGCTCTGCAGCGCTGGGCGGATGACGATTTACGAAGCCTCAATTCACAAATCGAATTTTTATTGCGTGAACGGCTACGGAAGGAAAGCCGATTGCCAACCCATGGCGACCCTAAAGCCAAAATCAAAAAATAGTCATTGCAGTTAGGATCTTTGAGAGGATTCACTATGCGTTACCCTATCTGGACGAGCGCTTGTCTTATTGCTCTTGGGGCCTTCAGTGTGGCCCTGGCCGACCCCCTGGTGGACGAGGTGACTTGCGCGGAGATTGGCTTTAGCAACGCTGCGGAACATCGCGATCTGAACGCTTTTAAGTCATTCATTGATGCCGATGCCCGTTTCGTGGGCGCTACTGTGATGGTGGGCCCGGAGGCCGTCGCCGCCAGTTGGGAACCTTTTTTTGAGGACGGCGGACCCTTGATCAGCTGGCGGCCGCTGATCGTTCAAGTGAGCAAGGAGGGTAATCTCGCGTTGAGCCGCGGTGCTTACCAGGTCAGCAGCGTGGGCGCGGACGGAACAGCGAAAACGGTTTGGGGAACATTCAATTCTGTCTGGCGCAAGGACGAGTCAGGTCGCTGGAAAGTATTATTCGATATGGGTGGAGATCACGGCAAGAACCCTTCAGATGCTGAACTTGCTCTGTTCGATCAAACATACGCTTGCGGTACAAACCATACCGGGTAAGCCACCCACTGACTAACCCGGTACATGTCTTCTCTAGTCGCGTTGGCGGCGATTACTATTGCGTGCCTTGCTCGATGTCTTGGTACTTGACGAGCTTGAGCTCTTTGGCGCCGGGCTAGCCTGCGGACTGGCTTGCCTCGGTGCCGACCTTGGCGCAGGAGCCTGGCGCTGGCTTTGCGGTGCTGCGTGCTCACGTTGTACACGGGTAGGCGCTGCCTGTCTTACCGAAGGTGCCGGTGCCGAGCGAGCCGTTTGAGTGGGTGCTGTGTGCCGCACTGAGGGTGTTGGAGCAGTGCGAGCAACCTGCGAACTATATCGCTGCGGCGAACTCGAGCGAGCGACCGGCTGACGTTGGACCTCACGCGCGCTGGAACGGTTTGCATTGTTGGCAGTCTCGAATGAACTCCGAGCATCAGTTCGAGCGGTCGTTCTACCCGTTACCGCCGTCCTGTTTTGTTGGCCACTGGCTTGTGCCGTTTGCCGAGTCGGGGCGACAACTGCGGTCCGGTTCACTGGTGCGCTGGGGCGTTCGCGAAAGGCGGTCGTTGGTATCTCGGTACTACGGCGTCCAGTTCGTTCGCCGCTGCTTCTTGAAACCGCTGTGTTGCTGCGCGATGCGTTATTCGTACGGTCTCGCAGGGCTGTTGAATTGCTTGCCTGGCGGCTACCAGTCGCGCGTCTGTCTGCTGCTGTACTATCGCGATTCGTTTCCAGCCTATTTGTCGCCGAGTGCCCGGCAATAACTGCAGACGGAACATCTGTTTGGCGCGGCTGCGGACGGCTATTACCGTTTCTCGATGTTGCGATGTCCGGACCGCTACGATCATCGCGCGAGGAATTGCGCGAGGAATTGCCGCCAGCGCTTTGCTGACTATGACGAGTATTGCCTGATGCTGCGGCACGCTCCGTCCCATTACTGCCATCATAACGAAGGCTGCTGCGATTGACTGAATCACGGCCAGTATCGCGACGACTGCGGGAGCCTGAACTGTGACCAGCATCGGCCCGCCACACATCACCGTCCCTGTAGTGATCGCGTCCATGGTCATCGTGATGGCGATTGTTGCCGTAATAATTATTCACGTACACATTTACGTCAGGGCGGCGGTAATAGTGGTACCCGTAGTTGTAGCCATAATAGGGGTGACCGTAGTAACTATTGTGATAAACGGATACGTAATGCGAATGCCAGGAAAGGTAATACGCAGAGGTTACGCCCCAGAAAAAGCCGCTGCTGAATGAATAGTCGACCGCGTACGGATAGTAGTAGACAGGATACGGACGCGGATAATAATAGTAGGCGGGTGCGGTTTGATAAACGACAACTCGCTCGGGTTCGTAATAAGGCACATAAATAACGTCATCTTCGATCGGCGTAATTTCAATAATATCGTCGTTATTTGTTACGACCTGGTGTTCATCGGTCTTAAGGTTACCCGCTGCATAGGCGCGATCACGGAATGCCTCGACCGCAGTAATAACATCCGCTTGTTGATCAGCGACTGCATCGCCAAGCTGCGCTGTCCAGATCAGATCCTTATTCAGCATTCTGACCACTTCAGGATAGTTGAGGAGCGCGACGATGGAGTCGTCCCAGGCCTCGTCAGGCTCCAGTGTGGCGTCAATTTCCAGGTCGTCGAGGAAGCGCGCTGCGAGAACGATTTGCAATGGGTAGGTGGATGCAGGCAAAACGATGGCCAACAATTCATCGGGATAGAGTGCCACCGGCCCCACGAGCGTTTGCAGTTCCTGCGCGGTCAGTAACACCGGCGTAACGGTCGCTTCGCCAGGCGATTCGGCGACCGCATCAATAGTCGACAGCTCGACACCATTCTCGTCAACCGGGACTTGCGCAAAGCTTGGATAACTAGCCAGAGCGAAGAAACTGATCGTCCCTAGCAGGGTAACAAGTGCGGATTTTTTGATAGTGTCCATTGTTTACTCCAGATGAAGTCCCACTGACTCCAGGTTATTCTTCTAACCAGTGACGCTAGCTTATGCCGGCGTGCCTGAACGCTTCCTTAACGTGTAGCCAAGATTGTGGGAATCTTCTTAAGTTACTGACGTTAATGGATATAAGGCGTAATAACTAGATATATATGACGCCAAACCGCGTATTTTCCCCCGTATTGACATCTGCCCAATCCGCGGCCCCTACGCGGAAGCCGGTAATCAAAGGGTGGGAGTGTTTTTTTAGAGGAAATGGGCAGCCAGCCAGGTTCCAGCGGGTGTTCGCAAATTATCCACAAAACGGCCAGATGAAGTGCCCCGATCACCGATCTATTAAACATAATTTTTGGCCTGAGCCATTGATTGTGATGCGGAGCCATGCGAGTTTTGCTAATGAGTTGGCCTGGCGCCATTTAACTGAGGGAAGAAACTGGATATGAGTAACGTTCAACTGATTCGTTTTGATGGCGGGAACCAACCAGCGGCCGAGAGTGCTCCACCAAGTACTGTCATTAAAGGCAATCCGATGACCACGACACGCAATTTTTATGCGGACAAGAGTAATCACTTTTTCTCCGGTATTTGGGAATCGACGGTTGGTAAATGGGAGATTAACTACACCGAACATGAGTTTGTTCACATGCTGGCCGGTAAGGCGATACTTACCTCGGCTGACGGCGTAGCGGAGACTTTTTCGGCAGGTGATTCTTTTGTTGTTCCCGCTGGGTTCAAGGGAACCTGGGAAAGCATTGAACCGGTCAAAAAACTCTATGCTATATACGAAAGCTGATCGCACTGCTGTTTTTTCGATTAGCGATGTATTTCCGGTAAGAAAGTTTGCAGAAGATTATTGCGGCCGAGCTCGGTCATAGGTGCGGCAGTCGTGCCTGCTGGAATCTGACTCTGCAAATCGTTGAGCGTCATGTAATCGGGGTGGTGTATTTCGGCAATTGTCGCGTAGCGATACTCTGCGCCGTCCCTGGCAACCAAAAACTCGTAAATGCTGATGGCCAGCACCGACAGGTCGGCTTCGGGCATAAGCTCACGTAAAAGTGATGATGTCCGCAGGTCTATGTTCGCAAGCAGTAATTGTTTTTTGTGTATTGTCCAATTGGCATTCCGGAAAGTGATACCAATTGAGCCACCCTCGCGAATTATTTGCTGTTCGCGGGCGAGATGCGTTAGAGCATCGTCAGAAAAGAGAACAATGGCGAGAGTACGGGTAATTCGGCTGCCATTGTCATTTTCGCTGTATAGACTGGATACGCGGCTCAATTCATCCTGACGAATTATTTTGACACCATAGCTGCCAAACTTTTTCAGAATATTGTCGCTATTGAGAACTCTGCCCGAGTTTGCTACGGAGCTCAGTGACGCAGCAGACCCTGTTACCTGACCATGCGGCGCGGGACATGCGCCTAGCAGAAGGCTAAGCAGGGTAGCCAGCAGCAGTCGCGCGCTCTGGTTATTTAATGATTGGCTCAAGCGCCGCATTCTCCGTCACCCGTGTTTATGGTGGACGTGAGATTAACGCGTATCGCGATAATTTTCACGATCGGCGCAAGGAATAATTACTTAGGGCAACTTTTCGACGGGGTTCAATATCCGGTCATGCCACCAGGACGTGATCGCAGCAATTTGAATTTGCTGTAGCCCATGTCGATGTATGGTTGCAGGGGAAAATCAACCATACCCAGTAATTGCCGCTTTTTGATGGGCTGCGAGCACTGAAACTCACCGCCGTTAAATTTGTTAATTCGAGATATGGAGAGATAACAAAGTTTAGACGGGCAGGTCAGTGCGCATCCTGCGTTGGCGAATAGAATGATGCGATCTTTTTGCTCGACCTCTTCCAGAAATTCTAAATCCTCATTTAATCGCATCGGCAGTACGACTGAGTCATACAGCGTTAGTGCCTCTTCAATTTTTTTGTGGGATTTGATGTTCTTGATGACGCTGGCATCGAGCGAATAATTTGGGTAATCGTGCCGAATCCAGCGGGCGAGGTCGTCATTCGTTGTAATTATCGAATTACCTTTACGATGATATTTATCGAGTAGCGTCTGGCACTCGTCATACTCATCTCGTTCTGCGAAGTGATTGGACATTGGAATTCGCAATCCAATACCGGCGTTGTTCAGTTGCAGTACATCCCTATCAGAGAGTTCGCGTTGTGAATAGCCGCGTCCACCATACAAACTGCATGGCTCAACGAATCCGAAAATGCTTTCAATTTCGCGTAGTGCAATATTGCCGTATTGATTACGTAAATAGGCAAATATCGGCATCGAGGGGTTTTTCCCTCGAGCAGAGATTGTGTATGTTGCCTTTGGGGTATCAAGGGGTTGGGCTTTTGTAAAAATACGCTCGTAGGGTATTTCACTTTTGCCAGTTGCTTCGCCTGCTTGTGTATTCATTGCCCCGTTCCCTTCGCCATTTATTATAATAATGCACTGCAAAAAGGGCCGGTGGTTGAGGCCGGCCCGGTAACTCTAGTTCACAGATATTTCTATCTGCGCGGGTTTTGTTGCTTTCACTTTTGGCAAGTGAACCTTCAAAACACCATTTTTTGATTCTGCAGATATCTTTTTTTCGTCGATATCGGACGGGAGTGCGAAGCTTCTTGAGAATGTTCCGTAGAAGCTTTCTATGCGATGTTGGGTTTCATCATCGGATTCCTTTTCCATATGGCGTTCGCCACTGATGGTCAACATCCCGTTCTCAATAGAGACATGCACGTCCTTCTTGTCTACTTCCGGTAGCTCTGCTTTGATGACGTAGTCGTGTTTTGTTTCGCTAATATCGGCAACTGGCCTCCAGGCGCCCTCGATATCCGAAAAATCCAATTCACCCGTCACAGGGTCACGTCTACGTAACAAGCGGTTATAACGATTAAAAAAGCCCTCCATGTCCTGGAATGGGCTCAAACTAACGAGATTCATCCTTGTGCCCTCCATATCGTATTGATAACCAAGCAGTTATTCCCTGAAACAATTCAGGGCACGACGATGATCACACGATTAATTTGTCGTTTGTATCCGTATAAGTGCTGATCAGAAATTACCACTCTGGGAGCTTGAACACGTTGCAGGTATTCGGCTTGAGTTATGGGTGCAGCGGGGCTTAGGATAATGTCCCAGGCTGACGCATCCAGCCCTGGAAGGTCTCTCCTATGCGCGCGATGATCCTGCTCGAAAATGCCTCACTCAAGGACAATCCGTCGCCACTGATTATGGCGGAAGTGCCGCGCCCGGAACCTGGCGAATATGAATTACTGATTGAGATATCAACCTGCGGTGTGTGCCATACGGAACTGGACGAAATCGAAGGGCGGGCACAACCGTCTATATTGCCGATCATTCCGGGTCATCAGGTGGTTGGCACTGTCGTAGCGCTGGGGGCGAGGGTCACACGGCATGGGGTTGGAGAGCGGGTCGGCGTGGGCTGGATTCACTCATCGTCCGGTGGTCTTGATGAGAACCTGAGCCCGGACTTTAGAGCAACTGGGCGAGACCACAACGGCGGATATGCTGAGTACATCGTTGTAGGCGAGCGTTACGCCTACAAAATCCCTGATATTTTTGATGACATCACTGCAGCGCCCTTGTTGTGCGCCGGAGGAGTCGGTTTTCGTTCATTCCGGCTAACGGGTCTACAGAACGGACAGGCGCTCGGTCTTACTGGATTCGGAGGGTCCGGCCATATCGTCATGCAGATCGCTCGCTATCTGGTGCCCGATAGTCCGGTTTATGTCTTTGCGAGGAGCGAACAGGAGCGGCAGGCGGCCCGGGTCTTGGGGGCCAGATGGACCGGGCACACGGAGGAAAGTCCGCCAGAACTGCTGGACGCTATTATTGATACAACGCCAGCATGGCGACCCGTATTAGCAGCTATGGAGCGCTTGAGGCCAGGAGGGAGGCTGGTGATCAACGCTATTCGCAAAGAGGATACAGATCGCCACGTGCTAGCGGAACTCAGCTATTCCCAGCATTTGTGGATGGAAAAAGAGATCAAGTCAGTCGCGAATGTGACAGCTGACGATATTGAGGAGTTCCTGGAGGTTGCCGCGTTGATCCCGATTCGGCCACGGGTCAAGGTTTACTCCCTGAGTGAAGCCAATGAGGCGCTGCGGGATCTGGCTCATGGGAGTCAAGCATTGGCTAGAGTGTTGAATATAAAACAGTAGAATAAACAAAGGAGTAGTAATGAAACTTAATGTCAAGGCTTTCGGCTTTGCTTTCGGAATAATGTGGGGCTTTGGTGTCTTTTTCGGAACCTGGTATCTAATTTTCCTCGAAGGTTACAGTAGTGAGGTTACGCTCCTTGGGCATATTTACCTCGGCCACACCCTCACGCCGCTTGGCAGTATTATCGGATTACTATGGGGTTTGTGCGACGGTGGTATCGCGGGGCTGGTGTTGGCCTGGCTGTACAACAAGTTTGTCTGAAAGACTTTGGGGCAGGCAGTCGAGTGTGACTAATGCTGGATAGACTCCAGGTAATCGACAATAGTGTTTATCTTCGCCTGTACATCGGCTTCTGTGGCCTGCACATCACCTTGATGCTGAGCGAACTGCTCGCCCCAAACGGGCATCTCGCGCAGAAAGTGTTCTTTGCTTTGCTCGCGCCCATCTACAAGGCTCACAACAGCATCGCGAGGAAAAATACCGCCGTTCCGCTGCGCAATCTGGCGCAGATCCTGCGGGCTAATATTCATCACAACGGCACCGTGACCGTCGCCTTCCCCATAGGGTCCATGGCAGTTGGCGCAGTTACGGGCGAAAAGGGTTTCGCCGTCATTAGCTGGCGTAGTTGCACAACTCAAAACCAGGAATGCGGCCGCCAGAGACGGTATAAGCCAACGCGAAGACTTGGATACTGATGTCATTGTCACAGTGTAGTTCCCGTTGCAGTCGGCTGCCATATGGATATCACGCAGCGCTTTGCTGTGCCTTTGTCAGTCTTGTTTGATGTCGATTTCGAGGGTTTTCGCTGCAGTCATAGAATTAGTGACGAGGCAGGATTGTTCAGCCTTTTCGAGCAGCAAGCGAGCCCGTGCCTCGTCCGTTTCGGCAGGTATCGTCAATTTCGCATGCAGGCGCAGTTCCGTAAACTTCAAGGTTCTTTCAACTTTATCCAGGATTCCATCTACGTCACAACTCAAGCTCAACCACTCTAGCTTCGAAGCCCTCGCGATAGCTTTAAAAGACAAAATAAAGCAGTTCGCAACAGCCCCGGTAAGCATGGTCTCGGGTGACCACAGGTCACCGGGCCCTCCAAATTCAGCGGGGGCGGCAGTTTCCATCGCGGGCAGGTTAGGGCTGGTGACCGTAACATTGCTGGATGTCCCGGTGGCTGCCTTTACGAGATAATGATGAGGAAAGTCGTGCATGTTTCTGGTCTCCGGTTTTGTTGTTTCATGCGCCATGCGGGGTCTAAATATGTTGTAATTCTGCAGCGATTACAAGTAATCCAGAAGACTGGCTTGTACTTACGTTTTATCGATCGGCGGAAGTTCGAGCGTAACGTGCTTGCAGTTCTGTCGAGGGTTGATAACTGGAGTAAACTGCAGGTCTTCGTGCCAGACGATGAGAATCGAGAGTACGCGCCATGAATAAGAAATTGCTGTGCTACCGCTGCGGTGAATCATTATCCGGGCTGACCTTGCCGTTATCAAGGCAGGACGAATGCCCGCGCTGTGCAAGCTATATGCACGTTTGCCGAATGTGCGAAAATTACGATGCTACGGTTACGCGGCAATGTAAGGAGGATGGCGCTGAGGATGTGCTGGAAAAGACCAGGCCGAATTTTTGCGACTGGTTTATTGCCAGTTTTGATGCCTTTAATGGCAAGGAAAAAGAATTGGAAGATCGGGCACGAAGAGATCTTGATGCCTTGTTTGGGGGCTCGGGGAGTGGCAATGAGACAGCAACAGGTACGAGCGATGCGGATAAGCTTTTTAAGTAACGGGAGTAATCCCTGGAACCGACTGCATTATGGATAGGCGAGAATTTCTCAAAATATCGGCCGTGGTAGCTGCCGCACCAGCCGCGACGGCTTGCGCGGGTCCCGATGTTTTTCACGACGAGAACGTAACGATGAGCCCATTCAATGAGGATTCGACTGCCGAGGATGTAACCGCCGGAATGGATTTAAGCGGCAAGGTGGCCGTCGTGACCGGCAGCAATTCGGGTATCGGCTATGAAACGATGCGGGTTCTTGCCTTGCGCGGTGCGTTAGTCGTTGGCACCGGCAGAACTCTGGCCAAAGCCCAAGAAGCTTGTGCCACTGTGCAGGGCCTAACTATGCCGGTGGCGCTTGAGTTATCCAGTTTTGATTCAGTTGTTGCCTGTGCCGAGTCCATTCGTGCCTTAAATGTTCCGGTCGACATGTTAATTTGTAATGCGGGTGTTCGGGGTGTTGAGTTGGAAATTGTCAATGGCGCGGAACGAGATTTTGCCATCAACCATCTGGGACATTTCCTGCTGGTCAATCGCCTGCTTGATAAGTTGTACGAAGCGAAGCAAGGGCGAGTTGTGGTGGTATCAAGCAGGGCCGCTTATGGAAGCGCTCCGCCCGAAGGGATTCAGTTCGACAACCTGGATGGCTCACACGGATTTGATACGTCGTCCGCCTACGCACATTCGAAGCTGGCGAACGCGTTGTTTTCACGGGAGCTGGCAAAAAGGCTGAGTAGCACGCGAATCACGTCCAATGCACTCCATCCGGGTGTCATAAAGACGAACATAGCAAGGGATAGTTCGACATTGCTTAATATTGGATTTAGCTTGTATGCCGGATTTAGTGGCAAGAATGCCGCAGAGGGTGCTGCAACGACCTGCTACGTTGCCACCGATCCTGCGCTAGCCACCGTCAGTGGCCGTTTTTTTGAAGACTGCAATGCGGTTCGCATCGGCGGGCGCAACCACATGGAGGATGATGAACAGGCGGCGCGGTTGTGGGACGTATCCGAAGAGCTAACCCGTCCGTACCTGGCGACCTTTGTGAAGCCCGAAATCTCAACTGATTCGTGATAGTGGGAAAATCGACAAAAATTTCAACCGGTGACCTGTTGGATGAACGCGCCCTGGTTGTTCTGTCGGGCGGGCAGGATTCGACGACTTGCCTATACTGGGCCATTGAGAAGTTTGGTGCGACCGCTGTGGAGAGCGTGACTTTTGATTACGGTCAGCGCCATCGCATCGAACTGGAGTGCGCGCAGAAAGTTGCCGAAAAGGCCGGCATCCCCAATCAGATTTTACCGATCGACACATTCGCCGTATTGGGCGGCAATGCCTTGACTGATCAGCAAATGGACGTCGAGACGCCCACAACTGGTCAGTTGCCGAATACATTTGTACCTGGTCGTAACCTCATATTCATGACATTCGCCGCTGCTTTTGCGTATCAAAGGAAGGCGCGTCATCTCGTAACAGGTGTTGCCCAGACCGACTACAGCGGCTATCCCGATTGCCGCGAGGATACGATGCGTGCGTTGCAGGAAGCGTTGCAACTAGGCATGGAATCCAACTTTGAAATTCATACCCCTCTGATGCATATGTCCAAGAAAGAGACTGTGGAACTCGCGAAGCGACTGGGCGCAATTGAAGCTATGGCATTCACCCACACCTGCTACAACGGCGAGCGTCCACCGTGCGGCCATTGTGCTTCGTGCGAATTGCGCGCAAAGGGCTTTAGCGAAGCTGGAATTCGTGATCCGCTGCTTGATGTGAAAAATTGAGCGATGACTTACTCTGTTAAGGAAATGTATTACACATTGCAGGGCGAGGGCGCTCATACCGGACGAGCCGCCGTTTTCCTGCGATTCGCTGGCTGCAATTTGTGGAGTGGCCGGGAAAGAGACCGGGCATCGGCGGTGTGCCGGTTTTGCGATACCGACTTCATTGGCACTAATGGGAAAGGAGGCGGCAAATTCGCTACGGCCGCTGAGCTCGCCGAGGCAGTTCTGAAGCACTGGCCAGCGCAGAAAAATTCTCTATCCAGACCATACGTCGTTTGTACCGGTGGTGAACCGCTATTGCAGTTAGACGACGCGGCAATCGTTACGCTGCAGCGCTTCGGATTCGAGGTCGCGGTAGAAACGAATGGAACAGTGCCAGCGCCTGCTGAACTGGACTGGATATGTGTTAGCCCGAAAGCGGGAGCCAAAGTCGTGCAAACCCGCGGTAATGAACTAAAGCTGGTTTATCCACAAACAGAACCGCAAGCGCAGCCCAAAAATTTCGAAGACTGGGAATTCGAGCACTTTTTTCTGCAACCGATGGATAATGCGACTCGGCAAGAAAATACGGCTGCCACCATCGACTACTGCCTGAATCATCCGCAATGGAAGTTGAGTTTACAAACACACAAGATAGTCGGTATTGACTAGGACTTGCTCAATCGTTCTTACGCATTGTCACGCGTTCGCTGCGGCTGTTTCCTCGAGAGTTTCCTGACGCCACTCGACAACGTTCATCTCAATAAATATGAAGGCAACCAGCCACAAGAAAGCATCCCAGAAATCTACGAACGAGCCTTCAAAGCCCCAGTAAATAGCTGCCAGAAATAACGCGGAATACAGAATGAACTTGCTAATTTTGCTAAAAAGGTAGATTGGCCCAACCAGTCGGTTGTGTTCCTGCAGATAAACGTCCATTTCGAGAACTACGACAATCAGCAGCCACACCGCCGCATTTATCGCGTCAACCCAGGCTAGGGTTTCCATGGTCGTGTAGTCCATTGAACCCACGACGGCGTGTGCCCCAGGCATTTTATACCACGCGCTAGAGCCCGCAAAATCCGAGCAGTTTCCCGCAGTCAAAGCGATAAACTCGTTGGTATCCCGGGCGTAGGACCAGGCATCCGTCACCAGAGAGCACACGTCCGTTAAGTTCGGCAGAGGCGTGACACCTAGCACGAACAAGACATTACTCACATAGCCATAAAAAGCGTAGATAATAAAGCTGTAACACAGGACACGCACGCCATGCAGCGTCCAGGTGACCTTGCGGGTGTAGTGAGAATCATTGAGTACGTAAGTCTCAAGCTCAAACAATAGCAACAAGACTACCCAGGACGCCGTGTCTATGGTTGCTGCAAAGCCTTTAATAATCGTGTCGAGATTAATGCCGTTGGCAAATCGGTGAACGGATGCCGCCCATTCGAGTTGGAAAAAAATGAATATATTGACACTGAGCAGAATGTAAACCACGTACTTAAATAGTTGGAATACCAGCTCTCTATTGATGGTCACCGATTTTGCCCCGCCCATTGGGTCTGCTTTTCCTATGCCGAAGTTTGCCACCTATCCAGAGAATGAGCCATGATTTTTTGGATTGGAGTGTCGGACATTCAAAAAAGAGCCACTCGTTGAGTGGCTCTTTGCGGTTATTTTGAAAGCAGAACAATTACCAAATTTGAATACGTTCTGCGGGTGGCAAGTACAATTTGTCACCTTCTTTGACGTGATAGGTGTCATAAAATGCTTGCACATTTTGGGCAACGCCATTGATGCGGAATTGATCCGGAGAATGTGGATCGCTCTTGATCAGTATCTCAATCAGTTCCGGGCGCCATTTGATACGTGCAGATTGTGCGTTGGCCAGGAAGAAGCGCTCATCGCCCGTGAAGCCATCAATCACTGGCGACTCTTTGCCTTGTAATGACATGTGGTAAGCCTTCAAAGCAATCGATGTACCGCCAAGGTCGCCAATGTTCTCGCCAAGCGTGAATTGACCGTTAACAAACATCCCGGGCAGTGCTTCGAACTTGTTGTACTGAGCCACAAGGCCACTGGTCTTAGCCTCAAAGTTGCTTCGATCGGCATCGGTCCACCAGCTTTTCAAGTTGCCATCACCATCGTACTTGCTGCCTTGATCATCGAATCCATGACCAATTTCGTGTCCGATCGTTACACCAATACCCCCATAGTTCCATGCGTCTTCGGCGTCCATCTGGAAATTTGGTGGCTGCAAATAAGCGGCAGGGAAAACGATCTCGTTCATGCTTGCGTTGTAGTAGGCGTTAATAGTCTGGGGCGGCATGAACCATTCGGTACGATCAATTGGTTTGCCCAATTTGTCGATAGTGAGGTAATGATCAAAAATTCGCGCGTTGCGAGCATTTGCGAGCATCTCCGTCTTGCTAATTTCAAGGTCGGAGTAATCACGCCATTTGTCGGGATAGCCAATCTTGGGGGTAAATTTCGACAGCTTGTCCAGGGCGCGCAGCTTCGTTTCCGGGCTCATCCAATCGAGCTGTTTAATAGAGTCCGCATAGGCTGCGATCAAGTTGTCTACGAGGACTTCCATGCGGGCTTTCGCTTCCGGCGGAAAATGCTTCGCAACGTATAGCTGCCCCAGGAGTTCACCAAGATCGCCATTGACGCTACCCACAGCACGTTGCCAGCGAGGTTTCTGCTCCTCGCGACCCGCTAATGTTCTGCCGTAGAACTCGAAATTAGCGTCAACAAATGCGGCAGAAAGATAGTTCGCATAGCTGCTTATCAGTTTGCTGCGCAGATACTCTTTCCAGGTCTTCAAGTCAGTATCAACGATGATTTTGTTGACTGCTTCCAGGTATGAAGGCTGGCCGACAATTACATATTCCTGGCGGCCGCTGCCGAAACCTTCAAAGAAGCCATTTAAATTGTAATTGGGTAGCAGAGTACTGAGCTCTTCATCTGTTACCTTGTTGTAGACCTTGTCGGCATCGCGCGTGTCTTCTTTCTGCCAATGGTGACTGGCGAGTTTGGTTTCCAGCGCGATTATTCGCTGCGCTGCTGCTTGCGGCTCTGCATACTTGGAAAGAGTAAGTATTTGCTCAAGGTAGGCACGATACTTTTCGCGAAGTTCCACGCCACGCTCGCTGTCATCAAAATAGTACTCGCGATCGGGGAGACCTAAACCGGATTGCCACATGAAGATGGCATAACGAGTAGAGTCTTTGTCGTCCTGTCCTATACCCACGGCAATCGGCGAGCCGACGCCGTAAACATTGCTGGAGCCAAAGTAAGCCGCCACTTCATCGCTGTTTTCAAGTGCATCAATTTTGGCGAGCTCGGCTTGTAACGGTTCGATCTGTAGCGCTTCCACCCGATCGGTATCCATAAAAGCATTGTAATAATCGCCGATTTTCGCTGTGACATCGTCATTGGCAGTGTCGGCGGCGACATCCTCAATGATCGTTTTAAGCTGACCAAGGCTTTCATTTCTCATGGTCATATAGCTGCCCCAGCCACTTTGATCGGCAGGGATTTCAGTGTTCTTTAGCCAGGTTCCGTTCGCATAGGCGTAATAGTCGTCTTGTGGGCGGACACTCAGATCCATGCCGTCCTTGTCGACACCCGATTCCAGCGCAGCGGGGGCATTATTCGCCTGATCGCTTTCTGCCTCATGGTTTTGGCAGCCGGCGAGTAATGCCAGCAATGCAAATCCGGTAACTAGCTTATTCATTTGTATTCCCTTTTATTTCGCAATATTCGAAGCGATAGTTTTGTCCAACCGGGTCTCTGACCGTGATTACGCCGTGAAGTTTCGCGCGCCCCGGTTTGATATGCCCTGATACTGCCGGATTTTGGGCTATTCGCCAGGCATCAGCAAGTCATCAGGCAATGATCATGTCCTTCTCAGGCTTCTCCGTTATCCCAATGGCAATCTCGCTCCTGAGTCAAGTTGTAGCCAATTCACCAAGGAGACGGCATGAAAACAGCGAATTCAATGACTACCCCAGTGAGAAACTCTGCGGTGGGCGAGAAGTCATCATTCATTGCTCAGTCAAAACAGGCGATTGCTGGCGCTGGCATGCGTTGGAAAAAACTAGCCAATGATACGTCGCGGCGCGAGCTTTTTGGTACTTACGCTCGAGCTTGCGCGCCCCAATTCGCAAGAAATATTGAAAACTATGTCGGCACGATAAATATCCCGGTGGGGATCGCAGGCCCTTTGCATGTACTGGGGGAGAAAGGTAATCGCACCTATCAGGTTCCATTGGCCACTACCGAAGCGGCACTGGTGGCATCCTACAATCGTGGTGCCCGATTATTAACAGCGGCCGGGGGCTGTGCGGCAAGTGTCGTTTCGCAACGTCTCAGTCGCACGCCCTTGTTCGCATTTCGCAGAGCCCGCGAAGCGCTGGAGTTCGCTTCGTGGAGCGGCAACCAGCAGGAACGCTTTCGCTTAATTACACGGGACCTGACGCGGCACGGAAATTTCCTGGCGTCCAACACCGTGATTGAAGGCAATCATGTGTACCTGGAGCTAGTCTTTTCTACCGGCGATGCGGCGGGCCAAAACATGGTGACCTTCGCAAGTGACGCAATCTGCCGCTGGTTGCTGGGCCGCTCACCTGTCGCCGTTCAGTATTGGTTTCTCGAAGCGAACCTCTCCGGAGACAAAAAAGCAACTGCGCAAGCGCTGCGCGGTGTCCGCGGCAGGAGAGTAATAGCCGAAGCAGAAATTTCCCGACAATTACTTGAGACCTATTTACATACGACGCCGGAACGTATGGTCGAGTACTGGAGTGCTGGCGCCATCGGTGGCGTGCTCAGCGGTGCCATAGGAATGCAGGGCCATTACGCGAACGGCTTGGCGGCCCTGTACCTGGCTTGTGGTCAGGACATCGCCTGCGTCGCCGAATCGGCCGTAGGTGTGACCCGTTTTTCAGTCACTGAAACTGGTGGTTTATACGCAAGCGTTACGCTGCCCAATATCCTCGTCGGAACTGTCGGCGGTGGGACTGGCCTGCCGTTTGCCCGTGCCTGTCTCGAAATCCTTGGTCTGGCGGGTGAGGGGCACAGCGACGCATTGGCTGAAGTTTGCGCGGCTACAGTCTTGGCTGGCGAGTTGTCGATCGTTGCTGCGTTCTGCTCCGATGACTTTGCGAAAGCACATCACTCTTTGTCGCGCGGCGTTGTCTCGGCGGAGGTGCACAGCCATGAATAACGATGGAATATTCAAGCGGCTATGGATCTATCAAGCAGAGCGGTTTCCACTAGTAGCCCACGGCCCCATGGTAATTATTTTCTGTTTTGCTGTGCTTGGCTTCGGATCAGAGGGTGAGTACGACCGAATTGAATTCACTTATTTGACGTTGGCAACTGCAGTGTTAAGCGTATTGCTGCTTTTCTTTCAGTTAAGGGTGGCTGACGAATTCAAGGATGCGGAAAGTGACTCTCGGTATCGGCCCGAGCGCGCCGTACCGCGAGGACTGGTTGCTCTTGAAGAACTGGCTTTCTTCGCATGTGCGGCGGCCTTCGTGCAATTAACTGCGGTACTTTTAATTGATTGGCGACTACTTTCCTTGTTAGTGCTTGTCTGGTCCTACATGGGTCTGATGACGCGAGAGTTTTTTGCACCTCGTTGGCTACAGAGTCACCCGGTTATCTATTTGATCAGTCATATGCTGGTCATGCCATTGATTACCTTCTATGTGAGTGCATTTGGCTGGATCAGTAGTTCCGGAGAACCTCCTCGTCATATTGGCCTACTCCTGACACTTAGTTTTTTTATCGGCGTAATTCTCGAATTAGGGCGCAAGATCAAAAGCGCGCGCAATGAAAAAAACGGTGTTGAGACCTATAGCCGTCTGTGGGGGGTAAAAACAGCACTACTCGTATGGAGTATGGCTGTCTGGATAGCTGCGATTACCTACGCTGCAATCGCGTTGCCGTCCGTACCGGCAATGTTTTTGCTGTGTTTAGTGGTGGCAGCCGCTGTGTCGCCATTGGTGATGACGAGGTATTTTCTTGCCGGCAAGGTAACTGACTTCCAGATTGAGCTTATGTCTGGATTACTCGCGCTTGTGTTTTATCTCGGACTGGCGCCGTTGCGGTTCGCCGTGGCTTTGGGAGGAGTGTGATCATGGAGCTTCTCAGTGCGACGCAAGAAATATCTTTGTCCTTATGGGCCGGTAACAAGGCTACCCGACTCGCAGAGTTGTCTGAGGCCGGCTTCAACGTGCCGCCATTTTTTGTGCTGCTTGCTAGCGAATGCCGTAACAACCCAGCGGATATTCTAGGGGCCTGTGGTGCGTTGGAGAAAGCACTGCGAAAACTTGGTGGTGACTCGTATGCAGTGCGCTCGTCCTCGATCGAGGAGGATTCCGCACAGAACTCCTTTGCGGGGCAATTCGATAGCTTCCTGAATGTCGAACCTGCAGATGTACGCGCGCAAGTTCGTGCGGTGCTGCAGTCCAACGAGAGCCCGCATTTGAATACGTATAAAAGCCTACAAGGCGTCAGGCAGGAACTTGCCACTCCCGCCGTCATCGTGCAAAAGATGATTGCCGCCGACTACGCCGGCGTCGCCTTCGCTCTGGACCCGGTTACCGGGGACCGCAATACCATCACCGTTGCTGCCGTTCGCGGACTTGGTAATAGACTGGTGAGTGGTGCGGAGCAGGGTGATACATGGCGCCTGGATGCTCGCGGTAAAGTGATTAAACAAGAGGTAATGGAAAGCGCCAAGAAATCGGTCCTTTCAAGACAGCAACTTAAAAAAGTATTGCGGCTAGTACTTGATGTTAGTGAGTACGTTGGCAAGCCGCAGGATATTGAGTGGGCCATGCAAGGCGGCCGACTGTTCTTGCTTCAAAGTCGCGATATTACGGCGACACCAAAGTGGTCGGTGGGCGCCGAGCAATTTGGGCTCTGGGACAATAGCAATATTGTCGAAAGTTACGGTGGGGTCACAACACCCTTAACATTTTCTGTGGCCCGAACCGCTTACCGAGAGGCATACAGGCACTATTGCAAGGTCGTCGGTGTGTCGACTGCTGCAATCAAGGCCAATGAGCGCGCTTTCGATGAAATGATTGGGCTCATTAGAGGTCGTGTTTATTACAACCTGCTCAACTGGTATCGGCTGTTGATGTTAACGCCTGGATTCAAATTCAATAGCAAATTCATGGAGCAGATGATGGGCGTGACCCAGGGTTTGCCCGAGGGAGTATTGCCAAAACATGGCGAGCAGAACCGTTTCGCCGCAATTCGTGCGTACATTGGAATGGCCAATGTCAGTACGCGAATGCTGTGGCACTTAATATGGCATGGCAGGAGTGTTGTGAAATTTCATGAGCGGCTGAACATTGCTTTGCAGGATGTGCCACTCGCGACGAAGAATACAGAAGCCTTGCTGGCTGAGTTTGATCGTCTCCAAAATGAGGTAATTCCTCACTGGGATACGCCGCTACTTAACGATATGTATTGCATGATTTTTCATGGAGCGTTGCGAGCCGTAACCACTCGTTGGCTGCCCGCAGATTGTTCAGATCTACACAATGCCCTCGTGAGCGGAGAAGCCGGCATCATAAGTCTTGAGCCTATACAACTCATGCAGAAAATGGCCGCGTTGGTGGCTGTAACCCCAGGATTGGCAAAACTGATGCAAGAGGGCAAGCGGATTGATGTCGAACGGGCTATTGCCAGCAGTCCGGGTCTTTTCGAACTCTATTCTAATTACCTTGATCGTTTCGGCGACCGCTGCGTCGATGAACTCAAGCTGGAAAGTGCAACACTGCAGGAAGATTCCCTGCCATTGCTACGCGCGATAGGCCGCATGGCAACAGATTCACCCAATCGTCCCAAAGGGATCGTCAATCAGCGGAAAGTTGCTGAGGATCGGTTGGCATCGGAATTTGCAGGTCGGCCGATTAAGCGACTGGTTTACGGTTGGCTTTTGGGGTTGGCACGAGCGCGAGTACGTGACCGTGAAAATATGCGCTTCGAGCGGACTCGTGTGTATGGCAGGGTTCGGCAAATATTTCTCGAACTAGGTGAGCGCTTACAGAGTTTGGGCGCAATCATCGCGTGTGACCATATTTTTTATCTTGATGTTGCTGAAATTCGCGGCTATATCCGAGGTAATGGGACCGTACCCGATATACGAAAATTGGTGTCCTTGCGTCGTTCGGAATTTCGTACTTTCAATGCGGAAGCCTCGCCGCCGCGCCGTTTTATTACTCAAGGGCCCGTTCAGTTGCAGAGCTCGATACGGATAATACCTTCCGTCGATGCCAGTTCAGATGAAAATGTGCGCAAGGGGCAGCCGTGCTCTGCAGGAATCGTGCGGGGTCCAATAACAATTGTGAAAGACCCACGTACAGCGCGGATTAATAAGGGCGCAATCATTGTCGCAGAACGCACAGATCCCGGTTGGGTCACTATTTTTCCATTGGTAAGCGGATTGATCATGGAGCGTGGCAGCTTGCTGTCGCATTCGGCGATCGTCGCCCGGGAATTAGCGATACCCGCCGTTGTTGGTGTGGATGGCGCATGCGACTGGTTGCGGAACGGCGACATAGTTGAGCTCGACGGGGCGACGGGGTCTATTCGCAGGGTTGCTTGCCGGGAGGAAGCAGCATGAGCAGCGTGTCGGTTTCAATGGCGACTTTTTTATATCGTAGGCGCAATTTTCTGTTGGTATTTTGTGGTGCGCTGACGATTCTCTCACTGCAAGTTGTTAGTGGTTTGAAGGTTTCCAATTCATTGGAGGTCTGGTATCCCGATGATGCTGTTGCCATACAAGAATATCGCGATTTCAAAGCAGAATTTGGCAACGATGAGGTCGTTCTTCTTACGATCACAGCTGTAGACGGATTTACTGAGGCGGCAGCGACGGCGGTACTTGAATCAGTTGCTGATGATCTTTACGAGATCGATGGGGTTGCGAAAATAACCAGTCTGGCGACTGTTCCAACATCCATGCGCAATGCACGAGCACGCTTGTTGAGCCACGATGGTCAGACCACGGTAGTCGTCATCGAAATGATGACCGGTACCGAGTTTGAAGCACAACGTCCACGAGTACTGGAGCAAATAAATGATGTTATCCGCGACCGCGGCCTGGATGCGCATTTGGCAGGCTATGGTGTTATCTACGAGGCTCTGAACAAGGCCTCAACCGAAGGCTCGGTACAACTACTGCTGTTCGCTCATTTGCTGATGTTTTGTGTACTGCTGTTCTTCTTCCGCCGGTTACTACCGGTTGTCGCAACGCTTCTCGCCATCGGTATGGCAACCAGCTGGATGATGGCCGCTTACGTTGCCCTGGGTAAACCCCTAAACATGGTAACGATGGCACTACCAACTCTGGTGTTGGTGATGGGGATTGCAAACTGTACGCATCTATTGCGATCGGTGGCTCGGCAGAACATGGTGCAGTCACACGAAACTCGCGTAATCATGGGTCTCGCCAGGCCCCTTTGGCCTTGCGTCATATCTTCGCTGACGACTGCAGTGGGATTTTTGAGTCTTATGAGTTCGCCATTACCGGTAGTGGCTGACCTCGGTTTATTCGGGGCGCTCGGTATTCTGATGGCGTTTGTGTCCTCGCTATTTCTAGTGAGTTACTTCTTGCGCTGGCCGCGCGTTATCCCACACCTCGGTGGACGGGGTCTGGATCATCTCGGCTCCCGCCTGAGCCGCATTGCCATGCAGTCTCCAAAGACAACCCTGATTGTTTTTCTAGCCGTCAGTGTAATGAGCGTTTTAGCTTGCTTTCAATTGCAAGCCGATACGAACTCGATAGGTTACCTGCCTGCAAACCACCCTGTTCGGCTGGATTCCGATTTTATCGAGGATCAGATTGGTAACTACAGCCCCGTTGACTACACCTTGCATAGCGATCGTAACCTTCTGGACCTGGAGTTGTTGGATGCAATTCAGGATTGGCAGATAAATGCGGAACGCATTGATACGGTTGACTGGAGTTGGTCGACGCTTGATTTGCTAGGATTGGATCGCGATGTAAAGCCCTCGAGGCTTGGACAACAGGAAATTTTCGCACGGTTACAAAAGCTGGAGAAGTACTCGCCGTCATCGCTATTGAGCATGGTCGGTACGGATGGGACGCAGCGACTGACATTCGGAGGTCCAATGCAGTCGGCTTCCTCGGCTAGGCAACTGATTAATAAAATTCAAGCAGCTGCCGAATTGCCGGCGGATGTCGTAATACTCCCGGCCGGGTACATACCTTTGTACACGCGGATTATTGACGAGATAGTCAGTTCACAAGTCCGCGGTTTTGCGATTGCAATTCCAATGATCATTCTATTGCTCGGCCTTGCACTGCGCTCATGGGGAGCGACCCTGGCCGCGATACCTGCCAATCTGATACCTGTATTGAGCACCCTTGGCCTTATGGGGTTTTTGGGGATTCCACTGGACATAGCCACAGTGACGATTGGAACCGTGGTTCTTGGCCTAGTCGTTGATGACTCGGTACATCTTTTGTATGAAGCACGCCGCGGTACTCACTCATTCCCACAATTGGCTACCGGCATGGAAGCGGCAGTCGCTCGTTCCGGTGGCACCCTGTTACTGACCAGTATTTCCCTTGTTGCGGGGTTCCTTGTCTTTGGCTTCGCGGAAATACGCTCCGTGCAATTATTTGGGCTGTTGGCGGCATTTGCGATGACCGTCGCTATCCTTACGGACTTATTATTGTTACCAGCACTAAGCGCCCTACAAACCACTGGTTTGGCGGTTCAAATGGCGAAATCTCAGGCAAAAACGTGAAATCAGGAGAGCATCAGAAAAGCGTTTCGTAAATCTCATCCGCAGATCAGTATTTGCGCCCGGAATTCTCGCAAGCTATAGCCTCAATGATCCTGCAAAACGAGGTAAGAGCAGTGAAAAGTTCGGACATCTCCACACGTGCCAATTTCAATCGAATTCGTTATTCCCAGTGCTGGGAGGACGCAGACGTACTCTTGGCTGCCCTGAACATCCAACCTGGGCAGACTTGTCTGTCGGTCGCTTCCGCCGGTGACAACACATTAGCCATCGTTGCAAGTGGCGCGTCGCGGGTCATCGCGGTGGACTTGAGTGAGCCCCAGATTGCGTGCCTTGAACTGCGATCTTCTGCCTACCGGAACCTGAGTTATGACGGGCTTCTGGAGTTACTGGGGCAGTCGGACAGCAAACGTCGATCAGCACTTTACCAACGTTGTCGCGCTGACTTGTCGGCGGCTAGTCGCAACTTTTGGGATAGCAATCCTGGTTTGATCCATTCCGGGATTGCAACGGTCGGGAAATTTGAACGCTATCTGGCTCTATTCAGGCAATTTATTCTCCCCTTGATTCACGGTCGTAAGAGAGTCAGACAATTATTCCTGTTGGAATCAGTCGATGAACGAGCCGACTTTTTTTATGCGCATTGGCGTAACAAACGATGGGAGACACTATCTCGTTTGGTTTTCGGCCAGCTGGCACTCGGCCGCTTAGGGCGCGACCCGAGCTTCTATCAATATGCGGACGAGCCGGTCTGGTCCAATTTGCAGCGTCGTATTCCGCATGCGTTGATCGAGCAACGGCCCGCAGAAAACCCCTATTTGCAATGGATACTATTCGGTCAGTTTCAATCCGCCTTGCCGTATGCGCTGCGGGAGGAAAATTTTGATGCAATCCGCCGCAATTTGGACGCGCTGGAGATGCACTGCGGTTCCATAGAGGAAGTCGTTGCCGCGTTGCCGGACAGATCCCTTGATGCTTGTAACCTTAGTGATATTTTTGAGTATGTTTCCGAACCTGCGTACGCCGACTCGTTGTCCGAACTGGCGAGAGCAGGGAATGCCGGATGCCGACTGGCCTACTGGAATCTGGTCACCGAACGCCGCCGTCCTGAGTACATGTCGGACAGCCTTCGTGAATGCCGTGAATTGTCGGCGACCTTACATCGATCGGACAAAGCATTCTTCTATCGTGACCTTGTTATCGAGGAGGTAATCTGATGTTTTCATCATGGGCCGCGGTGTTCGGGCCGCCGCTGTTAATAGTACCGACGATGGGCTGTCTGAGTTACTGGAGTCGCGCACGCCATTCAATGCGTTCGGAGCTACCTCGCAAAGTTTTGCACATCGCTTTTGGCTCGTGTGCGTTGTGCTTCCCGTTGTTCCTGCAGCAGGAGTGGGTAATAGTCACATCATTGGCACTGGTTGTAGGTTGGTTTGTTGCAGTACGACAGGTTCCCTCACTGCGGCGACATTTCGGATGCGTATTGCACTCCATCGAGCGCAGATCGGGCGGCGAGTTTTATTTCGCGATCGCACTTGGGTCTCTGTTACTCGCGAGCCCGGTTGCGCCACTCTATTTTTTCATTCCAATTTTGACTTTGACGCTGGCGGATGCGTTCGCCGCGATTGCAGGACAAACATGGCCACATCCACCGTTACCCGGGATCATGCGAGACAAGACCTTAGCGGGTTCACTGGTATTTCTGGTCATCGCTTTCTTCTGTAGTTTCTTGCCACTGTTACTTGCCTCCGGGCTCCCATTTCAGCGGCTACTTGTGGTGAGCGGTTTATTCGCTGTTACAACTTGTGTGACAGAAGCAGTAAGCCGCAATGGTAGCGACAACCTATTTATACCGGCTAGCGCCTGCCTGGCGCTCTATATCGGAGGAGTGCCTTTTTCAGCGGGTGCAGACTTTTACACGCGGTGGTTGCCGCAAATTTCGTTTCTGTCTCAGGGATCCGTGCAGTGAATACAGTCGAGTTTATTGACTCTTCAAGTGATTACAAAGGTCTCAATGACACCGGCGACTGGGATCCGTGCAATCTGGAGCGTGAGGACGCTGATCGTCACATTGTCGTTCGCGACCAAAACAATAATGTTCTGGCACGGTGTTCGCTATGGTGGCGATCAACTAGCTACCTGAACGGAAGACGGTATGGGGCCATCGGCCATTTTGCGGCCACCTCGGCAGAGTCCTGCGAAATGCTTCTGTCCGCAGCAACCGCAGAGCTTCGGAGCAACGGTTGCAAACTTGCTGTGGGACCGCTCGATGGTAATACCTGGCGTCGCTATAGGGCGATAGTGGACTGGGGTCAGTCACCACCATTTTTTCTTGAACCTACGAACCCGAATACGTGGCCTGGCTACCTGGAACAAAGTGGATTTACACCCATTGCCGAATACGTGTCGGAACTAAACCCGGACATTATCCGGCGCCAACTCCAGATAGGCACGCTGCGAGATAAATTTAATAGACAGGGTGTATCAATTAGCCCGTTACAAATCGAAAATTCCAACGATGAACTCACCGCAATTCACAGCGTTGTCAATAACAGCTTTGGCACCAGCTTCCTGTACTCGCCGATCGATCTCCAAACCTATAAAGCAATGTATGCGCCGCTCGTCAAACACATTGAGCCTGGTCTGGTATTGCTCGCCAGGCGCTGTGACGAAGTCATCGGCTTTATTTTCGCGATGCCGGATTTATTACAAGCGCAACACGCACAACCGATCGATACAATTGTTATAAAAACGATCGCGGTCACACCAGAAGCTGAGAATAGTGGTCTTGGTCGCGTGCTGATCGCAGACCTTGTACAAAATTCCATTACAAAGGGTTACCGACAGGCAATCAGCGCGCTGATGCACGTGACTAATCGTAGCCAACAGATCAGCCGGGACTGTGCAGGTCCAATGAGACGATACGCGCTTTATGCGAAGGAGCTTGCACCATGAATATTAGCCAACTCTTGCAGGAAAGTGCTCTTAAGTATAGAGATC
The DNA here is from genome assembly GCA_024640365.1 of Woeseiaceae bacterium. Taxonomy (GTDB): domain Bacteria; phylum Pseudomonadota; class Gammaproteobacteria; order Steroidobacterales; family Woeseiaceae; genus JAHEFE01. The sequence continues at coordinate 109,411 of JAHEFE010000004.1, forward strand.
GCCCGGCGTTGATCTCGGGCCTAGGCCGTGGCCGCAATATACTGAGCTTCGAACAACTGAATAGCAGGGTGTCGCAGATGTGCTGCGACCTGCGCGGGAGTGGTTTGCGGCCGGGCGACAGGGTGCTACTTGCGGTGCCAATTTCAATTGATACGTATGTAGCTTTGATCGCTGCATTGCAAACGGGATTGGTGGTCATGTTTGTAGATCCCGGGCACGGGATACGTAACCTGTCTTACGCATTGCGGAGTTACCCACCAGAGGCTGTGATTGCTCGTCGCGGTCTTTTCAATCTCGCCCGATGGCTACCGGAACTTCGCCATGTTTCACGTTGGCTGCACGTACCGGCAGTATCTACAAAAGTGACTGCCAGCCCATCGCGTTCGACGATCGAGCCGCGTCATTATTCCGATTCCGCTTTGCTGAGTTTTACGAGCGGCAGTACGGGGCAACCGAAAGCGGTGATCCGGACCCATGGCTTCCTGCAGGAACAACTCAGTGTGTTGCAAAAACTCGCGATGAAACCAGGGCAGGGCGTCGAGCTTGTCAGTATGCCGATGTTTGTGCTCTGTAATCTTGCCAATGGAATAGCCAGCGTACTGCCGGCTTGTGATATCAAACAGTTGTCACGCGTAAATATCGGATTACTTGTGAGGCAATTGCATCAGGAGGAAGCGACAAGCTTACTCGGAGCACCGGCTTTATTGGAGCAGCTGATACTGTATGTTGCTGACCGCGGTTGGCGACTACCTTTCCTTACGAATGTAGCGACCGGGGGTGGCCCCGTGGCTTTGGACTTGCAATACAAGTTGAGCACCGTCGCGCCGAATTGCCAATTACGAATTGTTTACGGTAGTACCGAAGCGGAGCCCATCAGTACATTGCTAGGTAGCGAGATTAAGGATTGTGACCAACGTCTGGGGGCAACCGGCAGCGGATTATTAGTGGGCCGGCATGTCGCAGGTTGCGATTTGAGAGTGATCGCTGACAAATGGGGCGAACCATTAGGCGACCTTCATGACGAAGCATTCGACCGCCTGACAATGGCCAATGGGAAGATTGGTGAATTAGTGGTCAGCGGCAAGCATGTGCTGGAATCGTACCTGGACTCTGAGAGCACGCGCTTCGCGAAATTCAATGTTGGCAAGCAGCGCTGGCACCGGACTGGGGACTCGGGTTATATCGACGACCATGGCCGCGTATGGCTCACTGGGCGTTGTTCAGCAGCGCTGCGTGACACCTTAGGCGTTGTCTATCCTTTTCAGGTAGAGCTACCGGTAATGGCCCTCGAGGGGGTCCGCAAGGCAGCGTTGCTTAGCGTAGGCGGAATTCGGGTGCTGGTCGTTGAAATCGACAAACGTTCGGCGGCACTGCGGCGTATCTTGGCTAGTGCCATCATTCGGGATGCGCGTATCGATCATGTTGCCCAAGTGAGGCGCATCCCCATGGACCGGCGCCATAACTCCAAAGTCGATTACCCTGCGTTGCACGACATGCTAGACGGCCAGTGGTTTCGTTACAGAATATTTATCGGCAACGCGGCAGCCGAAATTAGTCGGTTGCTGGCAAAAATTGTTGCGCAAGTCAGGTTTGTACTAACGAGCAGTATCTAGCCAGCGCTTGCGCTTTGCACTGCATTCTTCATTGTGGCGAGGTACCAGTTGATAAAGTTTTTTTCCGTTCTTTCCATTTCCGAAAATGGCCCTGACTGGTAATGACGTGAATTTACGCCCGCCTGGTTATCAACGATAATTCTTTCATCCGCGTAAGTGGTTATATCCCAGAGCCACATGAGTTCAGCCTTGTCGTAATCCTTGCCTTCGACAGCATCCTTTCGCACGAGCCAATAGATCTTGCATTCGCACTGTTGCTGGCTGACCGGTGTAAATACGTAACCAACCACGTGATCACTGTAAGCAAGGAAAAAACTTACCGGGCCAAATGAGAAATCTGAGGCGCCGCCATCATAGCCGGTTATTTCTCCGAGAAACGGAGCGATACCTTTGCCATCGCGGCTGCCGGTTTCATAACCCTCAAACAATGCGGTACGACTGTAGCCGAATCCTTGTGAACCAGCCTTGGCCTCCAGGTCCTCAAATTCGTGGCAAATGTCTTTCAGGCCACAGCTTTCCATTTTTCCGAGCATGTGGTCCTGGACCCTGTCACGGCGCTTTCTGTCCAGCATCAGAGTATGCATTTTTGCGTACTCGGGATGTGCTGGTGCGCAGTGGTAGCACTCCATGTAATTCTCAACCGCCAGCTTCCAGTTAGCGGCGATAGGATAGGTTTTTTGGGCAGCGACTTTGAGATTCTTGAAACCAAACATCTTGAACGGTTCTTCAAGAGTCTCCGCGGCATGCTTCATTGACGGAGGGTTGTCGCCGAAGGAAATAAAAATAAGGCCGTGCAGTATTTCCATGGCTACGGAATGGAGTCCAAAATCATCTTTGTTAAAACTTTCATTCATGGCACGGGCGGCAGTCAGGTTTCCGTCGAGATCGTAAATCCAACCATGGTACGGGCAGCTGAACTTCTTGTTATTGCCAGCCTTATCCAGGCAAATTCGCGAACCGCGATGTCGGCAAACATTGGCAAACGCTTTTAATTCGTTATTCTGCGTGCGCACAATAATTGCGGATTCCTTGGCCACGGTGAAAACGATGTAGTCACCTTGCTCTGGCAATTGTGAAGTGTGTCCCGCAAAGATCCAGTTGCCTGTTACTACCTGATCCATTTCAAGCCGATAAATGTCTTGGCTTGTATAAAACTCCTGATCCAGCGACCAGCCTTCTTGTTGTTGTTCGAGGAGGTTTTTGATGTGGGCAGTTGAAGTCATATGTTTAAGTCTTTGATTTGTCGCCGAGTAAAAGTTGGGAGAAGATAGCACAGCGAAATTGCGTCTAGCTAACTCACTTCACTATGCGAAACGCCCGCGTAGGAGCTCCTTGCGCGAATGCCTGAGTAATGTCCGCGGCAAAGGGGTGGCCGTCCAGATTGGCTCACGTCGCGAAACTATGGGAAGGCGGCATATTTTGGGGTTCGGTAAAGAAGGATCGAATTTAGGCTGTATCGGTCAGGTTGTGAAAGATAACCGGTAGTCTGTATCATAATTTGAATAAGCTTGTCTTGCCTTGTCCATTTCTGACCGTGAGGCCGCCCCTGCACATAGTGGGATGACAGTATGGTCAGGTTCGCTTTTTTCCTCTATAAGGACGATCAAGAACAAGTAAAGCACTGTAAAAAATAAATGGAGCAGACATGACTGAAGTGAAGTCGGATATCGAAATCGCACAGGCCGCAAAGGTACTACCGATACAAGAAATTGGAGCAAAACTAGGCATCCCGGCCGATGCTTTGATTCCTTTCGGGCATGACAAAGCCAAGATTGGCTATGACTACCTTGAGAGCCTGGCGAGTAACAAGGACGGCAAACTGGTCCTGGTCACCGCCATTTCGCCAACCCCTGCCGGAGAAGGCAAGACGACCACAACGGTCGGTCTGGGGGACGGACTGAATCGCATCGGTAAGAAAGCGGTAATGTGTTTGCGTGAACCAAGTCTTGGGCCTTGCTTCGGTATGAAGGGTGGGGCCGCCGGCGGCGGTTATGCCCAGGTCGTTCCAATGACCGACATTAATCTGCATTTCACCGGTGACTTTCATGCAATAGGTGCCGCCCATAACTTGCTTTCAGCGATGATCGATAATCACATCCAGTGGGAGAATCAGCTTGGTATAGATCCCCGGCGAATTACCTGGCGGCGAGTGGTCGATATGAACGACCGCGCCCTGCGCGATATTACGATCGGGCTCGGCGGAACGCCGAATGGAATTCCACGGGAGTCAGGTTTCGACATTACCGTTGCATCAGAAATTATGGCGATATTTTGCCTTGCCAAGGATCTTGAAGACCTTGAACGACGCATGGGCAATATCGTCATCGGCTACACGCGCGAGCAGAAACCTGTCCTGGCTAAAGAAATTAAGGCCCCGGGCGCGATGACTGCGCTATTGCGTGATGCCTTGATGCCGAACCTGGTTCAGACCATGGAAAATAATCCGGCCTTTATGCACGGTGGACCGTTTGCCAACATTGCGCATGGCTGCAATTCGGTAATGGCCACCAAGTCTGCATTGAAGCTTGCCGACTACGTGATAACTGAGGCGGGTTTTGGTGCGGATCTGGGCGCTGAAAAGTTCTTCGATATCAAGTGCCGCAAAGCGGGGCTTAAGCCATCGGCCGTGGTATTGGTGGCAACTATTAAAGCATTAAAAATGCACGGTGGGGTCGCCAAGACTGATTTGGGTACAGAAAACGTTGCGGCGACAAAAGCCGGTTGTGAAAACCTCGGTCAGCATATCAAGAACATATCGCGCTATGGCGTGCCCGTAACCGTCGCAATCAATCGATTTACGGCGGATACCGATGCGGAATTGGAGGCTGTTAAATCTTTTTGTGCAAAGCTCGGGGTCAGCGCTCATGAGTGTACGCACTGGGCAAACGGCGGCGCTGGTACTGAAGATCTCGCCAAGCACGTGGTCGAGTTGGCGGACAGTGGCAAAGCAAATTTCAAACCGTTGTATCCGGACGAGATGAGTCTGTGGGAAAAGACCCGCTACATTGCCAAAGAAATTTATGGCGCTGACGACATCGTGGCGGACCAGAAAGTGCGCGACTTGTTTGAGACATTCCAAGCAAACGGGTACGGGCATTACCCGATTTGCATGGCGAAGACGCAATACAGTTTCTCTACGGATCCAACATTGCTGGGCGCACCAAAAGGGCACACAGTTCCGGTACGCGAGATTAGATTGGCCGCCGGCGCTGAGTTCATTGTTGTTATCTGTGGCGCAGTGATGACGATGCCGGGATTACCGCGCAAGCCTTCTGCGGAGAATATAGGGGTTGATAAAAATCGGCGGATTACTGGTCTATTTTAGTTAGCGGCCGCCACAAGGTAAGTATGTTTTATAGGGAAGGCCGCGGAGACGTCTGTTCTCCGCGGCCTTCGTCTACCCGGGTGCAATAAAAAGTGCGCAACGGAATCAATCTTTGTCAGCGCACTGTTGTATAGTACGACGGGCTAGAACAATAAAAACTACACGTTATGACAAGGGGGCTTGGTCACGACTGATGGCAACATATACAGACTTGATGAGAGGCTTTGAACTCGGATCCTGGACTGTTTTTCCCGAGCGCAACCTAATACGACAGGGCGACATTGAGGCAACTCTTGAACTCAAGGTCATGAACGTGCTGGTAGTCCTCGCCAGTCACAGGGGCGAAGTCGTTAGTAAAGATCAATTGGTTGATGCCGTCTGGGACGGTAGGGCGACCAGCGACGAGGTCATTACTCGCTGCATATCAAAAATTCGGGGTGCTTTTTCCGATGACCCGAAAAATCCAACGTTTATCGAAAATGTCCGGGGTAGGGGCTATCGACTTATCGCTCCACTGTCGCCATTGCATGTCGCAACCCAGGCACCCAGTGTTTCATCGTTAGAGCATCGATGGCGGCGACCGTTGTTTATCGGCCTGGCGGTGGCCGCAACAATTGCACTTGTGATGTCGTTTTTCGACTTTAATTCGACAGATAGCGCTCCGATAGAGTCGGTTGCGGTCATGCCCTTCAAAAACCTGAGCAGCGTCGATGACCAGTATTTGTGCGAAGGATTTACTGAGGAATTGATTTACGCACTTTCCGGGGACTCGGCACTGCGCGTCGCCAAAGGTAACCGCGAGTCGGGCGATATAAACATTGAGTCAACCGCCGAGCAATTGGGAGTGGACGGAATTGTCACTGGCAGCCTGCGTCGCGAAGGTCAAAAGGTAAGAGTTACAGTTCAGTTGCATGATGGACGTAGTGGTTTTAGTCGTTGGTCGGAGGTCTTTGATGACTCTTTGAATGACACGTTCAAGTTGCAGGAACGGGTTGCCGATGGCGTTCTCCAGGCAATAGCAGGAAAGTCCAAGGTCCGTGCCACGGTGCAACAGCAGCCGGGCAATCCTGAGGCCTACATCACTTACTTGCGTGCTCGCTACTTTTTGAATCAGCGCACGCCGGAAACAATACACTTGGCAATAAAGCTTTTTCAGGAAGCGATTGATGGTGACCCATCGTTCGGCATGGCATACCTCGGTAAGGCGTATGCGTACCTGTTGCTCCCCAGTTATTCAAAAGAACCTGAAGAGGCCATGTTTCAACAGGCGATTCAGGCAGTTGACGACGGTGTAGAGAAGGATCCGGCGATAAAAGATACCGCTGAGGGCGTACGCGGATTTATTTATCACAAACGTGGTCAGTGGGGCATGGCCAATTCCTCGTTCAAGAGGGCACTTGAAGCCCCGTCCGCATATCCGATCACCAATATCTGGTATTCCCGTTATCTGGCCAGCGTGGGTTTACTGGAGCAATCTCTTGAACAGGCGCGGTTGGCGCGTCAACTGGATCCACTTTCGCCTGTTTGTAACAGTCGCTTGGCAATGGCCTATTTGTGGATCGATGATATGGACAATGCGGGCAAATACTTCACTATTGCTAACCAGCTGGGAATGGCTACGCCGGTTCATTTTGAGTCTTATGCGTTGTATTTGATGCGCCTGGGCAAAGTGAGTGAAGCGCAGACCCTGATCCAGAAAGTATTAGGGTCACTCAACGTTAAAAATAGCTGGGTTGAGCCCGTATTTGCGGCTATAGGCCACCCGGAGAACCGGTCGGCAGCCGTCCGAGCACTATCGAGCGCTGCGGCGCAAGGGACGGTTTCGCCGCGCGAGCAAGTGGTTTTGTGGGCGGTTCTTGATGAGCCGGAAAAGGCGCATGAGATTGCTCGCTTACTTGTTGGCGGGGGTGAAGCGTTTGAGCCCGATTTGCTTTTCATAGAGGAGCTAAAGCCGCTTCGCATGCGACCCGAATTCTCGGAATTGCTGGCAAGTATAGGTTTGACCGAATTCTGGGCACAAATTGGTTGCCGCTGGAAGACAGACAAAGTGGTATGCAGGGGCTAACAGAACTGCCTGAGGGTATCAGTCTCCCTCAACGTGTGCGTATAGTTTTACTCGAAAGTTTTGCTGCGCGATTCCTTCAAGCGACTATGCCGGGTCTTGCTATCGAGGCGTTTCTTTTTTGAGGCGATACTCGGGCGGGTCGCTTTTCGACGCTTTACCTTGACGAGCGCTGCGGCGATCAACTGGGCCAACCTTTGCAGCGCGATCGTCCTGTTCTTTTCCTGACTCCGGGTTTGCTGCGACTTGATAATAATTACGCCGTCTTTGCTGATTCGCCGATCTTTGTAATTCAGTATTTGCTCTTTCTGTGGATCGCTAAGTACTGTCGATTTACGTACGTCGAAACGGAGATGAATGGCGGTTGCAACCTTGTTGACGTTCTGGCCGCCAGATCCCTGCGCATGAATGGCGGTCCATTCAATTTCATTATCTGGGATCTCTATTTGTTCATTTATCGGCAGCATGATGTGATGGAGTATAGCGCGCACTGCAGTTTGGAGCTTGACCTAGAGCGGGCGCCCGTATCTGATGCATTATCGACTACAAAGAGCACGGATCAATTATGGAAAAACTACTGCAAGACGCTGCTGCGCGAGGAATTCGTTATCGGCGTGAAATTAACGACCGGTCGGTAGCTCCGAGCGCCGAAGCCATTGCAAGGCTTGAGGTCTTCCGTGAACCTTTACCGGCGCAAGGATGTGCACCGGAAGTCTTGTTGAAAAGACTGGATGAGTACGGTTCACCGGCCTCAATGGGGATGGTTGGGCCACGTTTTTTTGGCTTTGTGATTGGCGGCAGTATGCCGGTGACGGTCGCATCTAACTGGTTATCATCAGCCTGGGACCAAAATGTAGGCATGCACAAGATCACGCCTGCGGCCGCGATTATCGAAGAGGTGGTGCTGGGTTGGCTGATCGAGATTTTCGACTTGCCAGGGGACTGCGGGGCCGGTTTCGTGACCGGATGTACGGTTGCCAACTTCTCGGCACTAGCGGCTGCGCGCAGCAAGGTGTTGGCCGATGCAGGCTGGGATGTTGAAGCGGATGGTCTGGCAGGCGCGCCAGAAATTACAGTTCTGGTTGGCGGCGAAGCACACCCTACGTTGCTAAAGTCATTGGGCATGTTGGGATTGGGGCGCAATCGCGTCGTGAGAATGGCGGTGGACCAGCAGGGTCAGGTAATTGCTGAGCAGGTTCCCGAAATCAAAGGGCCGACGATTGTGTGCCTCCAGGCGGGTAACCTCAACTCGGGTGGATTTGATCCAATAGGGGCAATCTGTGACCGGTTGGAGGGCACTGGTGCGTGGGTACACGTCGATGGCGCTTTTGGTTTGTGGGCGGCAGCCAGCCCTAAATATCGTCGGCTGGTTCCAGGGCTTGGCAAGGCTGATTCCTGGGCTACAGATGCACACAAGTGGCTAAATGTTCCGCAAGACAGCGGCATAGCACTGGTACGACATGCGCAATATTTGAAACGGGCGATGGCGATAACAGCGGACTACCTGCCAACAGATACCCAATTTAGAAATCCATCCGATTACACCCCGGAATTATCGCGCAGAGCACGCGGTGTCGATGTTTGGGCGGCGTTGCGTTATCTGGGTCGCGATGGAGTTGCGCGTTTAATCGAAAATTGCTGTGAACACGCTGAGCGATTCGGTAAGGGTCTGCGTAAGGCAGGGTTCGAGGTCCTGAACGATGTTGTTCTCAATCAGGTAGTGGTCGTATTTGGAGATGCGGAGACGACGCTCAAGATTATTGACGAAATACAGCGCGACGGAACTTGTTGGTGCGGCTCGACGGTTTGGCGCGGGCAGACAGCAATGAGAATTAGTGTCTGCAACTGGTCGACAACGATAGCCGATGTTGAACGAAGCCTCGACGTGATAATCCGAATCGCAAAAGAACATACTTAGGTGCCAATCACGTTTCATTAAAACGCGTAACGATAATTCAACATAGGAGAATAAAATGCATCCGTACGGATTGTTCTCACCTGAGATGTATAAGTTCGATACACCACAGCCTTCGTACTGGGAGGCTATGGGAACGAGTGCATCAATAACGGGCGCGTCGCTGCGAGGTGATGAGTCATGTGACGTAGCAATTATTGGGGGAGGATATACCGGCTTAACGGCGGCATTGCACCTGGCACGTGACTACGATGTTGATGTTCGTGTACTTGAAGCAGGTCATCTGGGTTGGGGCGCATCAGGCCGCAATGCAGGGTTCTGCTGTATCGGTGGCACCGGTCTCGATGTTCAAACGCAAATCAAAAGATACGGTCTGGAGGACACCCAAAGCTGGTATCGCATCCAGATGGATGCTGTAAATCTTGTCAAACAATTGGGGGACGAAGAGGCTATCGATTTGCAGATTCAGGGCGATTGCGAGCTCGAAGTCGCCTATAGCGCGAACAGCTTTAATGAACTTAAAGATGAGGTTTTGGTGCAACGTGACGTACTGGGTCTCGACTCCAAATTGTTATCGGCCGAAGAAGTGCGAGAACGTTTTTTCGATTCGACGGAACAATACGGGGCCGCACAGATTCGCCCAACTTTTGCCTTAAACCCACTCAGTTATGTGCAAGGACTTGCGGAATCAGCTGAACGACACGGCGCAAAGTTGCATGGGCACAGTGAGATTGTCGAATGGCGCAAAGAGGGCAGCGAGCACATCCTGGTTACAGCAAAAGGCAGGTTACGTGCCAAGCGAGTCATTATCGCGACTAACGGTTTTGCGCCTGAGCACCTCTACAAAGAACTCGCAGGGCGGCCTTTGCCGGTAATCAGTGCGATGATCGTTACACGACCACTCACCGCCGCTGAGTTGAACGAATATAACTGGAAGTCTAAAGACCCCATGATTTCATCACGAATCCTGCTGAACTATTTTCGACTGCTGCCGGATAATCGTTTTCTCTTTGGTGGTCGTGGTCATTCGAAGGGCGATGCAGCAGGTGCGATGAAAACCTATGGTCAGATACGCGAAAAGTTAAATAAGTTGTGGCCCGCTTGGAAAGATGTCGACATTGATTATCGTTGGCACGGTCTTATTTGCTATACGCGGGACAGGCGGCCGGCGATCGGTCAGGTGGACGGAGATCGTAGCGTATTTTACGGTTTCGGCTTTCACGGTAACGGCGTTAATACCGCTACCTGGACTGGCAAGCAGTTGGCCGACTGGGTGGGCATGGCATCATCCAATGATGACCACGTTCCTATCAAGTTACCCGCGGTCGTCAAAGGATTACCGGGGCGTTTTCCATTGGCTGGTTTGCGACGGCGATATTTGCAGGGCGCTTTGACCTGGTATCGATTGATGGATTGGTTACACTAGAATTGAGGTAATAAAAAACGGCGCTCGAAGCGCCGTTTTTTTGGATGTTCTTAGTCTTAAAACCTATAGCTGAGACCGAGCGAGATAACGGGATAAGCCTTGAAGTCCTTGATGTCATCTTCGAATTGCTGCCGCTCATTCTCGAGTTCAATTATGAAGTTCGGGTCTGTGGAAATCGGACCGTCGGCGGTCATGGTGACCATCGGGGAACCTTGCCAGAGAACACCCAGGTCAATATTTAAACCAAGCTTATCCATCATCCGAATGTCGAAGCCAATGCCCGCGTAAGGCGAGGTCTTGTCAAAAGTCGCATCGGAACGCAGCGTACCAATTTCTGCCGACGGGTAGCTCACACCACCAATTTCATAGCTTCCCGTATCCAGTCCAACCAGGGCCAACTTGTTGTCGTTAGAAAAGACGCCGGCGGTAAAGCGGAACGGACTTAAGGGCACCCGCAGATTTGCAGTTGCGAATAAAGTGCTCAGTTCAAGTGTTCCGGTGTAGTCGTTGCCTGCCTCTGATCGATCTGTGTTGTAGTCGTACCCATTCAAGCCCGCCCGAAAATCGAGATACGGCAGTGCTTGCCAGGTGGCCTCAACCCCGAGTCCCAGGGTGCCGACTTTCGCCCCTAACCAAAAATTGTCGTCTGCTTTAGCTGCAGAAGTGCACAGAATGATTGCAGCAACCGACGTTAGAATTGCGCGCTTATTAAACATAATTAACCTCTGCTGACCTCTGCGTAGACACGTTGACTCACCATAGACCGGGTTCACAAATTGCTCTGTGATCTGTGTCACGACATGAGAATGTTCTCCGCCCGAATTGCATCCGCGTTGCATTTCTCTGTATTCGTTTCTATTTCTGCGGGTGTTAGCACTTGTGGCTATTGCATATTCTGCATCTGTGCTTTACGGCACATTCATGGACGAAGTAATTAACCAAGGAGAGGATCATGAGAGCATTGAACAAAGTAGAGTTGCAATTGGTTGCCGGTGGCGAAGGCGAATGCACAGCCAGCGATGGCGGCAATA
>JAHEFE010000053.1 GCA_024640365.1 Woeseiaceae bacterium
GATTGGTGGTGGCATGACCGCAATTGATATTGCAGTACAAAGCAAGCGTCTCGGCGCAGCTAATGTCGATATTGTATATCGGCGCGGGCCCGAGCAAATGGGAGCCAGTTTTTTCGAGCAGGCGTTGGCGCAGACCAGTGGTGTGACGCTGCGACACTGGGCGAAGCCACGGCGCGTTGTCGTTGACGGCGGTGTCCAGGCAGTCGAGTTCGAAAAAACACGGCTCACTGATGACAATCAACTTAAAGGCACTGGTGAAACATTTTTGCTGGAGGCCGATATCGTATTCAAAGCCGTCGGCCAGGTATTCGCGCCTGGCGTCTTGAGTGAAATCACGCCATCGCTGGACTTGTATAAAGGAAAGTTACTGGTTGATGACGACAGGAAGACCTCGCTGCAGACGGTCTGGGCTGGTGGCGATTGCGTCTATGGTAATGACGATCTGACAGTTTCGGCGGTGCAGGATGGCAAGGTCGCCGCCATTGCTATTGACCGGTTTTTGCGCGAGGAGGGTGCGAATGGCTGATTTGACTTCGAAGTTTGCGGGTATCAAGTCACCGAACCCATTCTGGCTAGCCTCTGCGCCGCCAACTGATAAGGCCTACAACGTCAATCGTGCATTCGAAGCCGGCTGGGGTGGCGTGGTATGGAAAACGCTGGGGGAGGATCCGCCAATCGTCAATGTAAGCGGCCCACGTTACGGCGCCATTTATGGTAACGATCGGCGCGTCATCGGTTTTAACAATATTGAATTGATAACCGACAGACCGTTGCAAGTAAATCTCGACGAGATGCGGCAAATAAAAAAAGATTGGCCCGATCGGGCGGTGATTGCGTCTGTTATGTTGCCTATGAACGAAGGGACCTGGGCCAAATACATTCCGATGATTGAGGACACCGGTATCGATGGTTTCGAGCTTAACTTTGGTTGTCCGCACGGCATGTCTGAGCGGGGGATGGGTGCGGCGGTCGGTCAGGTGCCCGAGTACATTCAGATGGCGGCTGAATGGGCGAAAAAATATGCGAAAACACCAGTGATAGTGAAGCTGACCCCGAATGTAACCAATATTCTGCCACCGGCGCGCGCAGCCGTATTGGGTGGGGCGGACGCCGTATCGCTTATTAACACAATTAATTCCATCATGAGGGTCAATTACGACACTCTGACCATGTACCCATCCACTGATGGAATGGGTTCGCACGGTGGCTATTGCGGCCCCGCGGTTAAACCAATTGCTCTTCATATGGTTGCCGAGATTGCGCGCAACGCCGATACACATAGCATACCCATATCGGGTATCGGCGGAATCAGCAACTGGCGTGATGCAGTGGATTTTCTCGCTTTGGGCTCATCGAACGTACAGGTTTGCACGGCCGCCATGGTTTACGGGTTCAAGATTATTGATGACCTCACCGACGGTCTTAGCAATTTCCTTGATGAGAAGGGGATGGCCAGCGTATCCGAGTTGGTTGGCAAAGCAGTGCCCAGCGTGACGGAATGGCAGCACCTCAATCTGAACTATATTGAGAAGGCAGTTATCGATCAGGACTTGTGTATCAAGTGTGGTCGTTGTCATGTCGCTTGCGAAGATACTTCTCACCAGGCGATTACGCATACCGTCGATGGAGATCGCCACTTCGAAGTGATTGATGCGGAGTGCGTAGGTTGTAACCTATGCGTGAGTGTTTGCCCCGTTGATAGCTGTATTTCAATGGTGCGTCTGGAGCACGGCGTAGACCCGCGCACAGGACGCGCGGTAGTTGGGGATAAGGCAGACTGGACGACCCACCCGAACAATCCAATGCGAAAGAAATCCTGAGTCCGGCGACGGTAGAGCCGGACAGTCTAGTTTCCGGGCTGGCTTCTTTCGAGTTTCCTCCCCCTTATTAGTTTTGCTCAGCCCTAACAATTGCTCTTGACCGAATCAATCAGCCGATACGTTGTACCTTTGGCATTTGCAGATTTTTTCGTCGTGCCATGCCAGGTTGTGCGCGTGATGTGAAGTCGCTTGGGGAAATAATCCCAATCGAAAATGTATGTTGCGCCACTGGCCAGCAAATCTGTTAGCCTTGGCCAACCATGCGCGATTCCTAATTGCTATCTTGCGAAGTGGGTGTTTATTGAATCCTGTTGCCAGCACATTACCCATCAAGTTTCTCGGACGTCGGGATGGATTGCCTTGTGGGCAGGTGCTTGACCTAACGCTCGACACCAGAGATTGTCTCTGGGCAGCCACTCCCGCTGGCCTTGTCTACTATGACGGTGCTCGCACTCGCGTTTATGCCGAGGGCGACGGGCTCTGCTCGCATGGCATTCGTTGTGTTGAAGCCGTCGAGGATGGGCGGGTTTGGGTGGGCAGTGATGCCGGTATCGATATATTTCTTAATGGAAAAGTTAAACCGCAAACGCAGCCATGGATCTTCGGATTTGTTGAGTGCATTCAGCATGTATCCGGGAAGACGTGGATAGGTACTGCCAAGGGGTTGGTGCTTCATGAGGACGATGCATTCACGTTGCTTACGGACGTTCCGTTTGCTGGTCGCACAATCAATGCGCTGGTGCAGGTCGAAGATGGCGCGCTCTGGGTGGCTCCCGCTGGGGGCGGATTGTACTTTTATTCGGCTGGTCGCTGGCAAGGACTTGCCGAAGTCGACACAGCGAATGTTGGGGAAATATTCTGTCTTGCGGCCGGTCCGGCACAGACTGTTTTTGTTGGCGGGTCAGAGGGCTTTGGTCAGCTAGCAGCAGGCGATGCCGCGGCTGAAGTCAGGTTTTGGCGTGCGGCCAAGTCCCTGTCATTTCGAGTTCGAGCAGTGCACTATGCCGATGGCGAACTCTGGATAGCTACTGCCGATCAACTGCAACTCTATATTCGCCGCAAACGCAGATGGCAGCTGTCGTCGGTCATTCTAAAGCAGGTTTTGATAAATAATTTCCTGCAGGATCGACTTGGCAATATTTGTATGGCGACTGAAACCCACGGTATCGCCAAAATAAGTGTGCTCCGCAAGGCGATTCAGCGTATTGAAACGCCAGGCAACCAGAGTGTCTTTTCCATTGGCCAAGGCCTTAAGGGGCGGCTCGTTGCCGGTGGTGGCAGCGCAAGCTATTGGATCGCTCCTGACGACAATAATAGTGTACGGCCGATTCCGGGATTGCAGAAGAAGCAGATTTGGGATTTGTTGCAGACTCAGGCGGGGACGATTTACGCGGCCGCTAACAGTGGCTTGTGGTGTCTGGAAGCCAACGAAGAACCAGTCCTGATTGGCGCCGATAATGCGGTTCTTTCTCGACCCAATCGCTGTCTCGTTATCCGCGACGATGCCTTGTACGTAGGTACGACAGGGGGTTGTGTTGTTATCTCGAGTGGTTTGTCCATGGGCAATATTAAAACCCAGGATAACGAACCACTCGGTTACGTCTATACAATGATTCTCGATCCAGATCAGCGACTTTGGGTAGGAACGCTAGGTAAAGGCTTGTGGGTCGAGGAGGGCGATTGTTTGTGTCCGGTGATCGGTGAAGGATTAACGAATACAGGCAACACCTACGCTATAGATGCCCGCGATGACGGAACCATCGTCGTCGTTCAGAACGACAGCATTTATACAATTGCGCCAGACCGGACTATCAAATTACTTGCTCGTAGCGAAGACGCGATCGCCGCTTGGGCGATACGCTGGGCCGACGACGGGACGTTGTGGGCTGGTTCAACGAGCGGTCTGACACAATACAGTGCCAATGACGGCCGCATTCAACGACGGGTTGCCGGGTTTCTCGACTTGTCGGACTGGGAGTTCTTGTCTAGCCGCGGTTTGTTCTTTGAAAGTAAGGACTCTTTGTACTGTGGATTGAATTCCGGGTTGGTGCACGTGGATATGCACGCACTGGAATTCATAGAGCAGGAGCCAGAAGCCAAGATTTTTGAAATCAAATGGCAAAATACTGATGCGAAGATTGTCGACGATGTTTACGTTGTGGAAAGTGGTCGCTGGTCGCTTGAGATCAGAGTTTTCTGCGGATGGTTTTTTGACAAAGAGGATGTTTTTTATCGATTCCGATTGCTTGGATTCGATGAAACTTGGGGCGACCGAACGACTCGGACAAGTGTAACGTTTAATTCACTGCCGCCCGGATATTATCAGCTTGAGGTGCAGGCACAGAGCACGCTAACCGGGCACGGGCTAGGCCCCATAACGCAGATCATGGTAATCGAGGTGGTCCCGGCCAGGCGGGCGAGTAACTGGCTAATGGCGCCGTTAAAGTCCTTTCGGACGGTACGCTTGATTAACAGGGCATTGTTTCGAAACAAGCGCCTGCATGAGCGTACGCGCGAGCTAGAGCGCGAAATTCAAAATAGAACGGCTGATCTTGAGCGTGCGAAAATGAAGCTTGAAACCAGCAATGCGGAGCTGACCAGTCAGGCAATTACTGATCCGCTAACAGGCGTGGGAAATCGGCGCCATTTTGACGAGGCACTATCGACTGCACTGGCATCGTCAGCTGTGAATCAATCACTACTGTCGTTAATAATTCTCGATATTGACCATTTCAAGATGTACAACGATACCTACGGGCACACCATGGGTGATGACTGCCTGATAAAAGTGGCACAGGCGCTGAAGGCTGCGCTATACCGGTCGACCGATTTATTGGCGCGCTATGGTGGCGAGGAATTTGCCATTATTCTTAGCGGCGTACTGACCGAAGATGCAATCAAACTGGCGGAGCGCTTGCGTATTGCCGTGGAGCGGCTGGCGATACCGCATAAGAGTTCGGCTGTTTCGAGTGTTGTAACAATTTCGCTTGGAATAACAACCATTCTGAACGCATCCCTTGGAGGGAATCCAAAGATAGCCGCCAAGTTGTTAATTGATAGTGCAGATGAGGCGCTATACGAAGCTAAGGAAGGCGGGCGTAATCGTTATGTTTTCAATGAATATTGATATGGCGCAGGGTGTCACCGGGGTTTTCAGGAAATTTATTTAGAGGATTGAATTACTCGATTTTACGAGAAAAAAAAGGACCCGCAAGGGTCCTTTTTTATTTGTATGGCTATACGTTTATTTGGTACTGGCACCCATCACCGCGGGTCTGAGCGACTCGAGGATCGCGGCAACTTCGCCCTGTTCCGTTTCACCGGCACCATGACTGCGAACAGACGTCATAACGTCAGCAACGGCACTGTCAAAATCTTCATCGGACATATGCAGAGCTGCATGGGTGGACGTCATATCACGGCCGGTATACTGCTCCGGGCCACCAGTTCCCATCGCGAAAAAAGCTGTGACGTGATTGGCCAGACCGTCCAGGTCAACGCCTTCGAAGTAATGTGAAATTTTTGGGTTCTTGAGATGAAGCGCGATAGTGCCTTTTACGACCTCGTTAATTCCGTCCCAACCGCCCAGGCGCTCATAAAGCGGGGCTTGCTCGGTTGCAGCTTCTTCTGCAGCGGCCAGGTTGATAGTCGCGAAGCCAGTGAGAACTGCGAATAGTCCGATTGCGGTTGCACGTGTGATTTTTCTGAACATTTATGCTTCCCCCTGTTTAGTGATCCATGACCATAGCGGAAAAATATAGCCTTAGAAAGATGTTTTTGACGGAATATTCAGTAACAAGGCTTTGTTTTCAGGTTGTTTGTATCAGCCAGGGTTGTGCGCAGTGCTACTTCTGTAGTGTATGATGCACTTCTGCCTGGCCAATTTCTTACCCAGGTTCTATTTCCACCTCAGGAACATCCAATGAACGATCCAAAGTCCACTGTCGCCAGTTTTCGCGACTTGAGTCTTGCTGCCCCGTTAATCAAGGCGCTCGAGGAGGTCGGCTACGAAACGCCGACACCGATTCAGGCACAGGCCATTCCCCACCTATTGAAGGGTCTGGATTTGCTGGGTCACGCTCCAACGGGCACAGGAAAGACAGCTGCATTTGCGTTGCCGCTATTGTCGCGTCTCGATGTCAGTAATACCCAGGTTCAGGTCATGACGTTAGCACCGACACGCGAGCTCGCGATACAGGTGGCAGAGGCTTACAAACGCTATGCGGTCCATATCAAGGGGTTTCATGTGCTGCCAATCTATGGTGGGCAGGATTACACGGGACAGATTCGGCAACTGAAACGGGGTGTGCACGTGGTGGTCGGGACCCCGGGGCGGGTAATGGATCACATGCGCAAAGGAACGCTTAAACTGGATGGGTTGCAAGCTCTAGTGCTCGACGAGGCTGACGAGATGCTGCGCATGGGGTTTATCGATGAAGTTGAATGGATCCTGGAGCAGACACCACCAAAACGCCAAATGGCGTTGTTTTCGGCAACGATGCCACCACAGATTGAGCGCATTGCACGTCGCCATTTGAATAATCCGCAAGAGGTCTCGATCAAGGCCCGTACAGCGACTGCCGAAACCATTAGACAGCGTTTTTGGCAGGTCAGCGGGTTGCATAAACTTGATGCGTTGACTCGCATTCTTGAAGTTGAACCGTTCGACGCGATTCTCATGTTCGTGCGCACCAAGACAGCGACGACGGAATTGGCCGAACGTCTCGAAGCCAGAGGTTACGCCGCAGCTGCGATGAACGGTGATATGCCGCAAAGTCAGCGCGAGCAAATGGTGGATCGTTTGAAAAGAGGCTCGCTCGATATCCTCGTAGCAACCGACGTTGCCGCACGTGGCCTCGATGTTGATCGCATTAGTCACGTCGTTAACTATGACATTCCATACGATACAGAAGCCTACATTCATCGCATTGGTCGTACTGGTCGCGCGGGCCGCAAGGGCGAAGCTATTCTATTCGTGGCGCCGCGCGAAAAGCGCATGCTGTACGCCATCGAGAAAGCTACACGGCAAAAGATAGAGCCGCTGGTACTGCCCTCGACAGAGCTGGTTAATAACAAACGCATCGCCGACTTCAAGCAAAAGATTACTGACACGCTAGCGAGTGGTGAACTAGCGTTTATGCAGGGACTTGTTGAGCAGTATCGGCAGGAGCACGATATTCCGGCCCTGGAAATTGCCGCTGCACTGGCCAAGATGTCGCTTGGTGACAGGCCACTGTTAATGGCTGCGGATGTTCCGCGAGCTGCTCGTCATCGGGACGATTCGAGGCCGCCTCGGGACAGCGACCGACCACGCAGCGATCGGGACAGGCCTCGCAAGGAAGGTGGCAGCGAGAAACCGCGGCGTCCAAGGGAGTCATCAAGCCCTGATGTGGACAAGGAAAGATTCCGCATCGAAGTAGGCCGCGTGCATGGCGTCAAGCCAGGCAATATCGTCGGTGCGATTGCCAATGAGGCCGGGTTGGATGGCGAGCACATTGGTTCGATTGAAATCAGCGAAGATCATAGCTACGTCGATCTGCCAATTGGCATGCCCCGCGAAATTTTTGATGACCTGAAGAAAGTATGGGTATGTGGTCAGTCGCTCAAGATTTCTCGCCTTGCCGATGGGCCGCCGACCAAGACCAGCGATTACAAGTCGCTTTCGAAAAGACAGGGTGGCGATGGTTCACGTGGTCGTGGGAGAGCCGACGAGAGGCCAAGAGGCAAGAGAGCTGGCGATGACAAGTCGCCGCGAGTCCGAAAGGAATTCGCTGACAAACCACGTGGTAACAAATCAGATGATGAAAGGCCGCGTTCCCGCAAAGCTTTTGGTGCTAAGCCTGAAGCCCGAAAAGCGGGTGACGACAGGCCGCGCGCCCGTAAAGATGGTGGTGACAGACCGCAGACTAAAAAAACAGGCGATGATAAGCCGCGTTCCAATAAAGCGAGCGACGAAAGACCGCGCAGCAAAAAGGCGGGCGATGATAAGTCACGTGCAAGAAAAAAACCCGCGGATAAGTCACGACCGAAGAAGAAGGCCGGGACCAAACTGATGTTAAAGAGGACCACGCACCCAAAGGCGCCGAAAAAAAGTAACTAATGTATTTGCTGGCGTTACATCGCAGCATTCCACGCGCTCGTAATCCTGGCTAGAATATTTTCTAGCAGATATTGGCGCTTGCTAAAGGGCGAGACAATGGAAAGAATTTGCCGTTGACTACGTCAGAGTTGCTGTCTTAGCTTTCGGGGCGTGATTTCGCCCAAGCTAAGATGTCTTTGCCGGGCATGGGGCGAGCGACAAAAAAGCCTTGAACAATGTCGCAACCTAGCTCTTTCATCAGGTCCATGGTTTGCTGCGTTTCCACGCCTTCTGCGACAGTGTCCATTTTCAGCTTGTGAGCGAGGACGATCGTTATTTCGACGATGGCTTGAGCTTCATTTTGATTTGCTGCCCTGGATACGAAAGATCGATCGATTTTAACTTCTGAGAACGGTACCCGATAAAGTTGGCTAAGGGATGAGTGGCCGGTACCGAAATCATCAATCGATAGTTGAATGCCTTTCATACGGAATCGAGTCAAAATATCCAGCGACGTGGACAGTTTGTTCATCAAGGTTTGTTCCGTTACCTCAAGTAGCAATTGCTCTGGCTCAAGACCACGGGAGCTCAGTTCAGCGTCTACAAGTTCAGGCAAAGATAGATCGAGAATACTGGAGGCCGACATGTTCACGCTGGCTCTGATCTTGAGGCCTTCCTTATTCCAGTCGGCGAGCCAACCAAGGCTTTTCTTCAGAACTTGGACGGTGAGGGCCTCCATATAACCCCCACTTTCTGCAATAGGAATGATAACGGCAGGCGATTGTAGTCCCAGGACCGGGTGTCGCCAACGCACCAGGGCCTCTACCCCTACCAATTTGCCAGTTTGCAAATCTACTTGGGGTTGAAAATAAGGTTCAATCTCATCCCGCTCCAGGCCGAGTCGAAAGTCTTCTTCCGTTGGTAGAACAGATACTCCAATAATCGTGGGGTCGTCGGTATTTATATGTTGCAAACCTTTCAGGAGAATGTTTTGAATGTCTACGTAGAGAATAGGTTTAGTAAGTGCACCAAGTATCTTAAGCGAGTGTGCGGCTGCGAGTTCGGTAGCTGAATTCAGAACGCTCTGGTCGTGTCCGCTTATAACAATCACCTGTCCCCGATAGTTATCCCGTGCTAAAAAACGGAGTATTTCGATGCCGTCTCGTCCAGGCATAAACATGTCGACGACTATTATTGAAATATCACGCGAGTAGACTTGCTCTAGCAAATCGGAATCGTCTATCTGCGCCGCATCATAGCCATTTTGCATGGCAATCAGGCTTATGTACTTGCCAATTTCTTTTTCATCGTCGATAACCAGTAGGCGTGGTTTGTTAGTCATAACTATTAGCTCGTGTGGTTTGGCAGCATTGCAACTAAGATACTGCAGCAGTGTCCAGTTCCTCTCGTATGCGTCGCGCCAGCATGGATTTTGTATAAGGCTTGGACAATGGTGGTTTGCCAGATGAATGATCCTCATTATTTGCTGTAACACCAGCGGCAAAGCCACTGGTTATCAAAATTCTAATACCCGGATATAACTCTACAGCTTTCTGAGCGAGGGCCACTCCATTCATTTCGCCGGGCATAACCGTGTCTGTGAATAGCAACGCTACACCCCGTACAGTCTGTAGCACCTGCAATGCTGTTTTGGCATCGCATGCCGTTAAAACATTATAACCAAGGCTGGTTAGATTGGCTTTTGCCAGCTTCACTAGCTCTTCCTCGTCATCGACCACGAGTATGGTTTCAGTCCCAAACCAGACACCCGTTGGTTCTACAGCGGCTTCAGCGGCCATTACTAACTCATGCCTATCGCGCGGGAGGTAAATCTTGATTGTCGTGCCGACACCCATTTCTGAGTAGGCTTTGACAATACCGGAGGTCCTGTTCACGAAAGCGAATACCATGCTTAAGCCAAGACCCGTTCCCTTGCTCCGCTCCTTCGTCGAAAAGAAAGGTTCAAATATTTTATCAATGTTCTTTTGTTCTATTCCGCTGCCATTATCAGTGACTGATATTTCAACATAATCACCCGCTTTGAACGGAGGGTTCTGTCGCGCGAAATCACGATCAATAACGACGTTATTTGTTTTGATGGTCAAGCGGCCACCATTTGGCATGGCATCTGCGGCATTTATTGTCAGGTTCAGGAGGGCATCTTCCAGCTCGCCAGAATCCAGGTACGCATGCCATAAATCCTCATCCAACGCACAAATGAGCGACGTCTGTGGCGTAAATGATCTTGAAATAAGGCTACTCATTCCCCGAATGACTTCGTTAACATCCGTGGTGGCAGCATGCTCGGGCTGCTTGCGAGCAAAGTTCAGCAGCTGACGCGTTAGCTGGGTCGCTCTTAGTGACGCCTTGTAGGCACTTTCCAAGTGTTCGGCAGGATTGACGCCAGGAAGGTCGGGGCGCATCAGGAATTCGAGATTGCCAATAATAATGCCAAGTATGTTCGTAAAATCGTGGGCAATACCGCCGGTAAGTTGGCCTATTGCCTCCATTTTTTGGGCGCGTCTGAGTGCGTGTTCTGCCACTTTTTCTTCTGTTACATCTCGCAAAACACCGGTCAGAAGCTCCCCATTTTTATGCACAGTAACATTGAGCTCAGCAGGGAATTCGCTCCCATCCCGGCGCAATGCCTGCATATGCAGGGTACGTCCAATAAGGCCACTAGCTCCGGTCTTTTTGACCGAGGCAAGGGTTTCTCTAACTCGTTGACGTTGTTCCTCCATCGGGAACATTTTGATTACATTTGTGTTGATAATATCTTCCCGCCGACCTCCCAGAATGCGCAGAGCAAACGGGTTGCAGTCCAGAATTGTACCGTCAATGCGAGCTGTGATAATTCCGGTCAAAGCGCCATCAAGAATTGCCGTATTCAAGTCTTCGCTTTTTCGCAGCGCGGAGTCATCGCGGATAGCCGCAATCATGTTGCTCACACTGCGCCTGATTGAATCCAGATTTTCTACGACAAGGTCACTGTAGCCTGTCTTGCGATTGGCCAGAAACAACAATCCCACATTTTTACCTGCCAGAAGCAGCGGCAGCGCCAGGTAGCAATCAACGCCGGCCTGCGCTATCGCCATTCGAACTTCGGTCGGCATTTCCTGCGGATTATTCGCCACGGTCGGCGACAGTGAATCAATTCCTGTTTGGCATAAAAGTGCCAGCGTTGCGTCACGGTTGATACCGGTGGAAATGTTCATAAAGGCGTGTACATGCAGGCTTCGTTTGCCACCGTCTTCCTCAATAAATTCTGCGACCAGACCGGATGCACTCTGGGTGCTCCTCATTGCTGCACTCAATAATTCCGAGTACGCCTGGTCCCACTTGCGGAAGGCGATGCACTGCCTATGAATTCTCGATAGAGTATCTTCAATCGCAATGTGATCGTTGAGCCTGTTCTCCCGCCGTTCTATTTCGCCAGACATCAGTTTTATTTGTTGGGCGACCGGCAAAAGTTCCTTGGCGCTTATGGAATCTTCCGACGTAGCACCATAATCACCTTTTGCAATTTGTTGGGCCCATTTGGTTAAGGTCGCTATTGGCTTCGCAATTAGACGATGTAGCGACCAACGTATTCCAACTACGATGATCGTTGCCATTACTAACAAAAGCGACATTGTATAAATGAAGGACCATCTCAGGTTTTCGGTCAAACGATCTGAGCTTAATCCAACCTCCACCGACCCGATGATATCGCCCTGGTAGCTAATACTTTTTTGACTCGTAAAAACTTTTGAACTGGCAGGCACCGTTAACTCGAATATGGGCTCGGCCTGATCCACAACGGTCACCTTAAGGTACGCGACGTCGCTATTCGACGCGAACGCCTCACTTATCGTTTTCGTCGCGTCGTAATTGTATGACCAGACCGGTCCCGCGAGACTCTCACTGAGCATTTTGGTTGTAAGGAGGAGCTTTTCTTCGTAAGCGTGCTCAAACTGCCTTGAGCTAACCCATGCGTTGGTAATAAATGCGACAAGAACACCGGCGATCAAAAATGAGATGATCAACAACGAAATTTGCGAGGTGATACTTCTTTTTTTCATGGTTATTCCGCAATATCGGCGCAGGAAGGTGCGTCATGTTTCCAGGGCGCGAGGAGTGGCCTATCCTCGTGTGATATTTTCGTCTTTCTGCGAAATTGCGAAGTCGCGGTGCCGACGGAACTCATTGGTTGAAGTATCTTGCATGACATTGAATATCTCAATTGGAGTCGAGCTCTTTCGTGACTTCGTCCGTCGTCAGTCCGTAAGAATTCATTATTTCAGTAAGACGACCCGACTCCCGCAGTTGAAGCAGTCCCTGGTCCAACTGCTTGGCTAGTTGCTTGCCGAAATCATTGGGCGTAAAACCAACATAAACGTCATCGTCGTAAGGGGTAGCCTGGATTTGAATGTCCTTAATGAAGCCGAGCGAGCGAGCATCGTATTGCACTACATAGCGATTCGAGAAAAAGGCATCAATTCGGCCACTGGTAAGAAGCCTTAGGAGAGAGCCGGTCGGTTTGCTGTGATATATGATTTCAATATTGTCGCCGCGTTCACTACGTTCACGCAAATAGGTATTGAGCTCCCCATTACCGTCATAATTGTAATTAGCAATTATTCCCAGCCTCAGATCTTTCAGATCTGCCAGTGTTCCAAACCCCATCGTCTCCCCTGCTCGTCGGACCAGCGACAGCTCGGTCTTGCCAAGGGAAACACTGTTCATGATCAGCCGTTCAGACTCACCGTGTGCGATTCCCAGCGCAAAGTCAGTTTTTCCGACCTCGGTTTCTGCGAGAGTACGAATCCATGGGCGCAATTGATACTCGACGGTTTGCCCGTCTTTCTGAAATACTTCAGAAACTATTTCAACTAAAAAGCCTGGCTTTTTAGTGTTCGGTTTACAGGTATAGGGGCACCAAAGATCGGCGGTCGCGATGAGGTGGTGTTTGTGTACAGAGTCCGGATTTTTCCCATCAGCCCTGGACTCGATAGCAAATAAAAACAGCATGAGGCAGCCAAGGCGTAGTATCAGATTACGCTGCATGCCCATACCCATTATGCTGCTAGACTTCATTGGCTCTTTCCGTTGCTCGAACCACTAACAATTGCCGCTTTCGACTTTGGTGGCCTGGAATCGTTCAGTCCGTAAAGACCTTTAATTTCCTGCAATCGGCCGTTGGCACGGAGCCGGCGGACGCCTTCATCCAGAATTTGCAGATTGTGCAAACCTTCCTCATTTGGCGTGAAAGCAATATGGATCGAATCGCCGTGTTCGGTTGGCACGATGTCAACTTGATCTTGTAGGCTACTTTGTTTTGCTGTGTAAGCAAGAACGTCCGAGTTTTCCAGAACCACATCTACTCGGCCATGCACGAGCATTTCCAGCAGCTTGGGCAATGGTTCGTCCATATTAAGAGCGATAATATTGTCGTGATTTGCCAGGCGCTCGGCTAGATAGGTGTCAATGGGTCCGCCGTCGTCATAGGTGAAATCAGCAATCATGCCAATCCTGAGTCCATCCAATGTTTCCGGCCCTAAAAATCGGCGGCCCTCGCCTTTGCGCATCATTAGTGCGGTCCTGTCCCAGGCAAGAACTTCCTGATTGGGCAGAAGATTGCCGTAATCACCGCTCACGACTCCGAGAGCTGCTTTTGTTATGCCTTTTTCTGTTTGAGAGAAAGCTCTGGCCCAAGGTAGTGTCTCGTATTTGATGGTGCGACCTTGATGGCCGAAAACCTCTTCCATTAGATCCACCAGATAACCCTGTTGCGGTGCGTCAGCTTTACAGGCATACGGGCACCAAATGCCGGCAGCGACGATGGGCAAAACATTCGGATCAGTGGCTGCGTAACTAATGCCGCTAACAAG
>JAHEFE010000020.1 GCA_024640365.1 Woeseiaceae bacterium
GGGGCCTTTTTTGTGCGTGGCGGAGAGAGCGGGATGGATTCAGATCGCCTGGCGGCGATCTTCACCCCTGCGGGGCGCACTTTGTGCGTCCAAAACGCTGGCGCGTTTTGTCGAACCCCGGGTTCTCATACCCGTTTCAAAAACGCATAAAAAAGGCCCCACAAGGGGGCCTTTTCATGCGTGGCGGAGAGAGCGGGATTCGAACCCGCGGTACGCTATAAACGTACACTCGCTTTCCAGGCGAGCACCTTCAACCACTCAGCCATCTCTCCGTATATTTAACTAACCTAATCATCCTGCAACCGAGCGGGATGATTCGTCGCTTTCGCGACTCACCCCTCAAGGGGGCCGCTCGCTCACCGTGTGAGCTCCGCGTTTGTCGGCCGGCTATGCCGGCCTCGGAACGAACCCGCGGTACGCTATAAATGGTCACTCGCGTTGACTCGGTGCTTCCTGCACCTCGCCCTTCGGGCGCATTCGCTGTGCTCATGCGTCCAAATCGTCAATCCTGCCGATTTGTCCAGGCGAGCACGTTACTCCGGGCATTCTGCCCTCCGCCCTTCGGGTCAGCTTTGCTGATCAAAATCGCAATGCAATTTTGTCAACCACTCAGCCATCTCTCCGTATTTTGCTTTTTGCTTGTCCAACCCAATGGTTGGAGGCTCATCACTCACTATCCCTGTGATGAGCGGCGCGCAAGGTTACTATCCTCGCCGCAATCATTCAATGTTGGTTTTATTGCGTGAAAAAACTGGGTGGCTTGTCCACACAACCCACTTGCTTTTCGCCAGTGCGCGGTGTCGCCGCCGGAATCTTCAATTCTTTGTACTCGGCCAGCGTATCCAACCCTTCCGGTGATTCAATACGTTTACCGGTCACGCTCGACTGATAGGCCTGTGGTTCTTCACAAAGCAAATCCGAGCTGCAGGCCTGCAGACCAACCGCCACAACCAGGACCAATACTGTAGAAAATACTGCTTTCACTCACTATCTCCGAATTCTATTCCAGTGCTACGCGTCCACTGCCGCGATAATTCCGTATCGTCGTTGCAAGCCATTTTCAATGGCAATGACGGCACCAGCCGCGACTACCGATCGGGAACCGCCCTCTTCTATGATGTCGCAGACCGCAAAAACGTCGCCACTATACAGCCTGAAATCATTCGGTACGAGCTTTTGCATGTCCCAATGAGGCCACCGGCTCCTGGCCGCCCCCATCAGGCGTGCCAATTGCGAGACCGGCGATGTCTCCGAGCCATCTCCGCTTAGGTCCACAACCGCACTTCTTGTTGCCAAACAATGTCGATGAGAGCCACCAAAGTTGCACGAAACACAGCAAATTCTCGCCTCAACAGGGGCGGCAATGGTACTGTTCGCATAACATAGTTGGCAGGCACAGCAATTGCCGCCAAGCAGCAACCGGCAATCATTGCAGAGCCGCTTATTAAGGCCGTTTTTTGAATTAGGTATTAAATTAACTATATGTCACAACTTATTGTTTTATCAGCTATTGGAATGGATCGTGCAGGCGTCATCAAAGACCTGACGAAAGTTGTCATGGATTGCGGTGGCAACATCGAGGAAAGCCGCATGACGGCGCTGGGCACAGAATTCGCGATGTTGTTACTCATCTCCGGGAACTGGCACGCACTCGGCAAGCTCGAGGGCGAGCTGGAAAAGCTGAACAAAAAGACCGGGCTGGTCACCTCGATCAGGGCGACCAAGCCGCGTACAGGGATGCAGGATCTGGTTCCTTACGGCGTTGATGTCATCAGCCTCGATCACGAAGGCATCGTATTCAACCTGGCCAATTTCTTCTCAACCAGAAACATTGAGGTCTCCGACCTGACAACACGCCGTTACGCAGCGGCCCACACCGGCGCACCGATGTTTTCGGTGCAAATGACCGTCAACATCCCAAGCAAAGTACATATAGCGCAGTTACGCGAGGAATTCATGGAGCTCTGCGATCACTTGAACCTGGATGCCATCATTGAGCCTGTTAAGAGCTAACGACAAACCGGAGCAACTATAGTGAGCGCTATTCAAGTAGGCCGCGTGGCCCCGGATTTCACGGCGGCCGCAACTGGCGACAAAACGATCAAACTGAAGGATTTACGCGGCAAGAACGTGGTCCTGTACTTCTATCCCAAGGACAGCACCCCCGGCTGCACCACTGAAGGGCGCGATTTCAGTGCCCTGCACGCAAAGTTCAAAAAGGCGAACACCATCATATTCGGCATCTCCCGGGATAGCATCGCTTCACACGAAAAATTCAAAGAAAAACAGGGGTTTGTGTTTGATTTGCTATCAGATCCTGATGAAAAGCTCTGCACCAAATACGACGTCATTCATGAAAAGTCTCTGTATGGCCGTAAGTTCATGGGCGTCGTAAGGAGTACATTTCTCATCGATGCCAAAGGCAAAGTGCGCCAGGAATGGCGCAAAGTGAAAGTCAGCGGCCATGCCGACGAAGTTCTCGCTGCCGCACTAGCCCTGTAACCCGCTGTAATCAAAATCCTTTCAACAAGTTGCGAGTGTCATTACACTCGTTGCCCGGTTATTCTGCCGACACCTGCCTGCACCTCAACGCCAGCCAGTGGGGAACGCAGCGACCGCAACGATGTCTGAACGGAAACGGCTTTAATATGGAATGGTTCATTACCTTATGACGGGATCTCTGCAACGCACTCTTTTGACGCTAATGCTGGCAACACTTCTGTTCGTCTCCGGCACGGGCAGTGCGCAGGTCAATTTGCCCGACATCGGCAGCCCGGCCGACGCCACCCTGCCCAAGTCTGAAGAAGCCCAAATCGGGCGCGCGATCATGGCCCAGCTTCGCGCGCAAGGCAAAGTCATCGATGACCCCGAACTCACCGAATACATAAACGACATTGGCCATCGCATAGCAGCTCAGGCTAATAACGGCGATTACGAATTCACCTTCTTCGTGGTTGACGATCCTCAGATCAATGCCTTCGCCCTCCCCGGCGGCTTTATCGGCGTGCATACCGGTCTGCTGGAGGCGACTCGCAACGAAGATGAACTAGCCGGCGTACTTGCCCACGAAATCGCTCACGTGACACAACGCCATATTGCCCGCGCCGTTCACGCCAACTCGCGACAGAGTATTATCACTATGGCGATGATGCTTGGTGCCATCCTTGCGGGTGTCGGCGGTGCAAGCCCGGATGCCTTGCAGGGTGCTATCGCCGTTGCCCAGGGCACCGCCGCACAACAGCAGATCAATTTCACGCGCAACAATGAATATGAAGCGGACAGGGTTGGTATGGCGGCCCTCGCTGGTGCCGGGTTTGATCCAAATGGCATGTCGTCGTTCTTTGAAGTGATCTCGTCAGCCGGTGGGCCATCGCAGGCACGTGTACCGGAATTCATGCGCACCCACCCTGTAACCAGCACGCGTATAGCCGAAACTCGCAGCCGCGCACGCGACTACGAACCGGTACAGACAGTCGACAGCGTAAACTACGGTATTGCCAGGTCGCGAGCCCTGATTCGCCATCAATTGACGCCTGAAGCCGCGGTGCAGCGATTCGAGCGGGAAGACTACAAAGACCAGAGCGACCCCCAACGCTACGGCCGTGCCCTTGCCTATATGCGCGCGGGACGATATCAGGAAGCGAACCGTATTTTCGAAGAACTGAGCGACAAAGATAAAGAAGTGATTGCCTATCACATAGGCCTCGCCCAATCTCAACTTGAAATGGATGATCACGCCGCTGCGCTGGCGACCTTTGAGCGCGCCTTCAAGCTATTCCCGCGTAATGTGCCGCTGGTTGTACATTATGCGGAAGCGCTGTTGCACCTGCAGCAACCGGCCAAGGCACACAAAATTCTGCTCGACCTGCTCAACAACGTTCCCCCGACGCCGGAACAGGTACGCCTTATAGCGCGGGCTGCCGAACAGGCCGGTGACACGGCGGAAGCCTATTACTACATGGGCGAATACAGCATTATGATTGGCAATTTACCGCAAGGCGTAGAGTTTCTGCGTCAGGCGCTAAAACTGCCAGAACTGCAGGAAATTCAGCGCATGCGGTTCGAAGCTCGTATCGATTTCCTGCAGGAATATATGAGCGAAGAACAACTCAGAGCGATGCAGCGCAGCCGCGGGTAACTGTGCTAACGTATGCGTCCTGACGGAGTCATGGACCGCTGCTGTCACAACGAATGTAGAAGTAGAATAAACCGATGGGGACACTCCGCACTCAACGCTGGTCGCAATACCGTGCTGTAACGACTTTAATCGTCTGCGCCGCACTTAGTGCCTGTGCGGCTCAGAAAAGTGGGACGCCAGTTCCTGAAGATAGCTGGGAATCCTTAAACCGCAGTATTTATCATTGGAATGATGTAGCCGACCGGGCCACGATGAAACCGATAGCCAAGGGCTATGAAAAAATTGTCCCGTCTTTCGCTCGTCGTGGCATCGGCAATTTTTACGACAATCTGCGCACACCGTTAATCATGATCAACAGTTTCCTGCAGGGGAAACCCGGTGACGGTTTCAGTGATTTCGGACGACTGCTGATAAACAGTACGATTGGCATTGGCGGTCTGCTCGACGTTGCTACGCCGATGGGACTGCAGCAGCATGATGAGGATTTCGGTCAGACATTTGCCGTCTGGGGTGTGCCCGACGGACCGTACGTTTACATGCCTTTCTTTGGACCTTTTACCTTACGCGATGCTATCGCGTTGCCGATCGATTTCCTGGCCGATCCATTATGGTATTACCGCAATCTGAGCGTGCGTGACAAACTGTGGGTTTTGCAGGCGATTGATACCCGTACGGGATATCTTGCCCTCGAGGGTACGCTAGAGAAATCCTACGATCCGTATGTAACTGTTCGCGATGCGTATTTGCAGAATCGTAAATACAAGATATACGATGGCGCCCCCCCGGAAGACGATCTGTACGATGACATCTACGACGATTTCACGGACGATCAAGCACCGCAAAATTGAGAACCACTATCTTCCAGTCGGTGCCTCGATAAAACCGGCCCAGCGCTCGCCCCTTTTTAACAAGTTATCGACTTCGGTGGTTTTGGCTATTGCCTCGATACGAGCCGGCATGTTGCTGAAACGTATTTCGCGAACGGTATGATTAGCCCAGGTAATCCACTCAAGCAGCAACGCCAGGCCTGCGCTATCCGTATCCGTCACTCCCGCCAGATCCATTTCCAGACGCGTGTGGGGCTCAAACAGCTTCTCTCCTTTGCGGAGTATTGATGCCACGGTGTCGAAGGTCATCGCTCCGTTCAACGCGAAACGCCCGCCGCCCAGATCCTTGAGTTCGTAGTCCATTTATTTACTGACCGGCCTTGTTAGCGTCGGCCTCCAGACGCTCAATGACCTTTTCAAGACTGGTCGACTGGATCTCACTGTTCAGTTCTGCCCGAAAATTTTGCACATAGGAGATTCCCTCGATACGCACGTCGAACATGAGCCAGTTGCCGGAGCGATTAACAAGCCAGTAATCGACCGGTACCTTGGTACCATCGTCTAGCCTGACCATCGTCTGTACTTTATTTCGTGGTTGGGAGAGATCCCCGTCAAACGGCAAAATCTCCACGCGCGAAGAATCGTACTCAAGAACGCCATCTGCATAACGGTGCAATAGCGATTTGTAAAAAGCATCTATAAATCTAGTTCGTTGCTCGGGACTCGCATCGCGCCAGTTCTTACCGAGCACCAGCTGTGCGGCATACGTCCGATCAAAACGCGGCAGCAAAATCGAATCAATTACTTTGTACAAGGAAGCTGAATCTTTCGCCAACTCCTCTTTGTGGCCGGTAATAGACTGGTCCAGCAACTTCGCGGCTTCCTCGATAACAGAAACCGGAGTATTGGCCATTGCCGGTACTGCACATAGCGCCAGCAAACACATGATTACAATTTTTTTCACAACAAAATCTCCGTAATAACGCCGTATAGTGTCACTCGCTCTTCTTGGTGCCGCCGCTAAATAAATATTTACTGATCATTTGTTCCAACACCAGGGCCGACTGCGTAAATTGCAGCTCACTGCCTTGCTTCAGGTAGGTATCGGAACCGCCGGCCTGTAAACCTATATACTGGCTACCTAACAATCCCGACGTCAGGATACTCGCATCCGAGTCGTCCGGAATCTCACTGTATTTGCTGTCTATTTTGAATCGCACAATTGCGTCCAATCGCTTGGGATCAAACTCAACCGATGTGACGCGACCGATAGTAACGCCCGACATGCTGACCGGCGCTCTTTCCTTGAGACTGCCCACATTATCAAATCGACCCGTGACCTCGTACGCATTCGCATCTAGCTGCGAACTCAACCCGGTTGCACGGGTTGAAAGAAAGAAAACAGCGGCAAGGCCGAGAAAGATAAACAATCCGGTGCCAATTTCTACTGATCGTGTCTGCTGCATAGCTCTACCTTAAATCGCAATTGCCGTGATCATGAGTTCAAAAAAATCGCCGTGATCATGAAGTCAAAAATTAGTACGGCTATCGCCGTTTTTACGACTGAACGAGTCGTCGCGCGCCCTACTCCCTCCGCAGTTGGAACAGCATGATAGCCTTCCCATACGGCCAGTAGGCTCGCGATTATCCCGAATACAATACTCTTGATAATGCCTTCCCGGATATCACCCGGTTCCACATTGACCTGCATCTGCTCCCAAAAAGCGCCAAAATCGACACCGAGCAAAACCACGCTGACGACATAGGCACCAAGCAGACCCACCATACTGAAAACAGCGGCCAACATAGGCATCGATATAACACCGCCAAGAAACCTTGGCACCAGAACCCGGTTAATCGGGTTGATCGCCATCATTTCCATCGCTGACAGTTGATCAGTCGCTTTCATCAAACCGATTTCCGACGACAGCGCGGTCCCGGCCCGCCCCGCAAATAGCAATGCTGTGACAACCGGACCCAATTCTTTCACCAGTGACAAGGCGGCCACCGCCCCTACAGAATCCGCCGCATTAAATTTCACCAGGCTGTCATACCCTTGCAGGCCGAGTACGCCGCCGACGAAAAATCCACTGACCATGATAATGACCAGTGACAAGGCACCCGTGTTAAAGATTTGCTGGACAACCAGGCTGAATCGGTTGACGAGAATACTGGGCGAACCGGCCAGTAGCCGCAGAAAGAAGAATTGCAACGCACCGAAAGTTCGTAAAAAACCAATCAGGGAATAATAGAGATCGCGAATCATGCTCGATCAGCCCCCGTCTCTGCCGAGCAACTGTTCAGTATAATCTGGAGCCGCAAAATGAAACGGTACCGGTCCATCAGCCATTCCGTGCATGAACTGACGAACAATTTCTGACTGTGCCTTGTGCAATTCATCGGGACGACCGAATGCTGCCACGTGACCGTCAGAAATAAGGTAACTGCAATCAGCCACTGTGTTGATTTCCTGAACGTCGTGACTAACTACAATACTGGAAATGCCCAGCGCATCATTCATCCGCCGCACCAATCGGACAATGACGCCCATTGAAATTGGGTCAAGACCGACAAAGGGCTCGTCGTAAATTATGATTTCGGGATCCATCACCATTGCCCGCGCCAATGCCACCCGCCTGGCCATGCCCCCGGACAGTTCTTCTGGCATCATGTCCGCCGCGCCGCGTAAGCCAACAGCGTGCAACTTGGTCAGGACGATATGCCGAATCAGTCGATCCGGCAGATCCGTATGCTCTCGCAATGGAAACGCGACGTTCTCGAATACGTTCAGGTCGGTCAGCAGCGCACCATTTTGAAACAACATGCCGAAACGCTTACGCAGCTGGTACAGCTCTTTGGTGCTTAGCTGAGATATATCCTGGCCGTCGATCAGTATTACGCCCTTGTCAGGCAGCAACTGCCTCGTAATCAAACGCAGCAAAGTTGTTTTGCCCGTGCCGCTCGGCCCCATGATCGCCGTGACTTGTCCACGCATAATATTGACATTCAAATTCTTGAATATCATGCGTTGACCTCTTGAATAATCAAGGTCACGGATTTCGATTAATGCTTGAGGATTACTGCTCATACGCTCAACTTCTAATACAACACGCGCGGGACATCAACCTGAAAAAATGGCCGCGGTAAGGCCCGGCAACTTAATTCGAAAGCCGGATCTGAGAGACTCGTGCCGAAATTTACTGTCAATCGACTTCAAACCGGCCCTTGGAGTCCCCTGATTTCCTCCGAGCCGGTTTATAAAGGCTCTCTCTGCCGGAGCAGTGAACAGCAGCCGGCAAGAGGCTGCATAGGATAACAAAAAAGGCGAACGACAGTGCCGCTGTGTGCTGCGAACACTAGTCGAATCGGTCAAATAGTACTAAAATAGTCCCCTATCTAATGGCCGGAGGCTAACGCATGCTGAGAATGAGTAAACTGACTGACTACGGTACTGTGGTTCTGGCGCACCTTGCCAACCATCAGGACAGCCTGGTTAGCGCCTCAGATGTCTCCGCAACTACGGGTATTGCCCTGCCAACTGTTAGCAAACTGCTGAAAGCGCTGACTCGCGCAGGGCTTGCCAACGCCCAGCGCGGCGCACACGGTGGCTACCGCCTCGCTCGCACTCCGGACAAAATCAGCGCCGCCGAAGTTATCGATGCGCTGGAAGGACCGGTTTCAATTACCGAATGCAGCGCCACTGATAGCCAGTGCGATTACGAATCAAACTGCAATGTGGGCAGTGCCTGGCAGCGGGTTAACGTCGCTATTCGAAGAGCCCTGGACGAAGTCAGTCTTGCGGATCTATTACGGACCCACAGCAAACCACCCAAATTCAGTTTTTCCGGAATTCCAGTTGCCATGGTGCACAAGGACTAAAGTTAGATGGCGAATGACACCAACAATATCGACTCGTTCGTTAACCGGCGTTACGAGCACGGATTCATCACCGATATCGAAATGGACTCGCTGCCCCCAGGGCTGGACGAGGACATCATTCGTGCCCTGTCGGCGCGTAAAAAAGAACCCGAGTTCATGCTCGAATGGCGGCTCAAGGCCTATCGCCACTGGTTGACGTTAAAAGAACCGGAATGGGCTCATGTGCATTACCCAAAGATCGACTATCAGGCCATCTCGTACTATGCGGCACCCAAATCCGATGCTGACAAGCCAAAGAGCCTTGATGAGGTCGATCCAAAATTACTTGAGACCTACGAAAAGCTCGGAATTCCTCTGCATGAAAGAGCGAGGCTGGCAGGCGTTGCGGTCGATGCCGTATTCGACAGCGTGTCGGTCACGACCACGTTCAAGGACAAGCTCGCAGAGGCCGGCGTTATTTTTTGCCCTTTCTCAGAAGCCGTTGCCAAGCACCCCGAGCTGATCAAAAAGTACCTGGGCACAGTAGTGCCGCAACGCGACAACTTCTTCGCCGCTCTAAACTCGGCCGTCTTTAGCGAAGGGTCCTTTGTATACATCCCCAAAGGTGTCCGCTGCCCGATGGAGCTGTCCACTTACTTCCGTATTAACGCCGCCAACACGGGTCAGTTCGAACGCACCCTCATCATCGCCGACGAAGGCAGCTACGTCAGTTATCTGGAAGGTTGTACGGCACCCATGCGTGACGAAAACCAGCTGCATGCGGCGGTCGTCGAACTGGTGGCTTTAAGAGATGCGGAGATCAAATACTCAACCGTGCAGAACTGGTATCCCGGCGACGAAAATGGCAAGGGTGGTATTTACAATTTCGTCACCAAGCGTGGTGATTGCCGCGGCGCGAATTCGAAAATCTCCTGGACCCAGGTCGAGACCGGATCTGCAATCACCTGGAAATATCCGAGCTGCGTATTGCGTGGTGAAAACTCAGTCGGAGAATTCTATTCAGTTGCGGTGGCCAATAATATGCAACAAGCCGACACCGGCACGAAGATGATCCATATCGGCCGCAATACTCGCAGCACAATTGTTTCCAAGGGCATATCTGCGGGTAAAGCACAAAACGCCTATCGCGGGCTCGTCAAGATAATGCCGCAGGCACATAACGCCCGGAACCACACCCAATGCGATTCGCTACTCGTTGGGAAAGAATGCGGCGCGCACACATTCCCGTATATGGAAGTCAAAAATCCCAGCGCAAAAATAGAACATGAAGCGACAACCTCGAAAATTTCTGCCGACCAGTTGTTTTATTGCCGGCAACGCGGACTTTCTGAGGAAGACGCCGTGAACATGATCGTGAATGGTTTTTGCAAGGAAGTATTCAAAGAATTACCCATGGAATTTGCCGTCGAGGCACAGGCCTTGTTGAACGTCAGCCTCGAAGGGGCCGTCGGCTAACTTGGCACGACAGACTACGGATTATTAGCTATGTTAAAAATTAGAAACCTGCACGCCAGCATCAAGGGCACGGAAATCCTCAAGGGTCTATCCCTTGAAGTCAATGCAGGCGAAGTGCACGCCATCATGGGACCCAACGGTTCGGGCAAGAGCACCCTCGCCCAGGTAATTGCAGGTCATGTCGATTATGAGGTCACCTCCGGCAGCGTCACATACCAGGGCAAAGACCTGTTGGACCTGGCGCCAGAAATGCGGGCACGCGAAGGCATATTCCTGGGGTTCCAGTATCCAGTGGAAATTCCTGGCGTTAATAACACCTATCTGTTGAAAGCTGCACTCAATGCCAAGCGTAAACACCTGGGCCTCCCCGAAGTCGACGCGTATGAATTCATGAAATTGATACGTGAGAAGATGAAGCTTATGGAAATGGATCCAAGCTTCCTGAAGCGTGGCGTAAACGAAGGCTTTTCTGGCGGCGAGAAAAAACGCAACGAAATTCTACAGATGGCATTACTCGAACCTACCCTCGCGGTGCTCGACGAAACCGATTCGGGTTTAGACATTGATGCACTCAAAGTCGTAGCCAATGGCGTCAACACGCTGCGCAGTCCAGAACGTGGCATCATTTTGGTAACTCATTACCAGCGCTTGCTCGACTACATTGAACCGGACCACGTCCATGTACTGTCTGGCGGCCGCATCATTCGTTCTGGCGACAAGTCGTTGGCCCATGACCTTGAAGAACGCGGCTACGACTGGTTAAGCGAGGCCGTTAGCGCATGAGCACCGAGTTTTCTGCCGAGACGGAACTGCGAAGCGCCGTAGAGCGCCTCCCAGCTAACAGTCTCAAGCCCTTGCGCCAAAGCGCGCTAACCGGGTTTCTCAAGACAGGTTTCCCTGGCGTGAAACAGGAAGACTGGCGCTACACCAACCTGCAAGCCGCTGTCACGCTCAGTCAGCGTTGGCTCTCTGCGGACAGGGGCAGCATTAAAAAGCTGCCCGACTCTGCGGCAAGTGTCCTGCAGCAACTGCAGGAACAAATTGAAGCCGATTGGATCGTCGTCGCCAGTGGACAAGCCTTTCTCGACGGCAGCACGATCAGTGATGCCGATATTAGCGTGCGACTGCTCAGTACTGACCCTCAGGCAGCAGAGCAGATCAACACCGCTGACCCGTTGTCGTCTTTTAACGCCGCCCTGATGACAGATGGCCTGGTCATTCGCATTGCTTCAAATTCAGTCATTAAAAGACCAGTTGCAATACTTCTGTTTGACGACAGCGATACAGCTGCCGCACTCAGCAACGCCCGCATTGTTATCGATGCCGGCGTAAACTCGTCGTGCCAACTGCTCGAGATCCATCGCTCGCACGGTGCCGCCGAACAATTTTCAAATACGGTCAGTCAGGTCAATCTACAAGCTGGCAGCACGGTCGCGCTGACTAGGATTCAGGATCGCGAAGCGCACCACCTGCACACGGGTCGCGTTGCTGCGCGAATCGGGGCTGACGCCAGCTTCAACATCACGAGCATTGATATAGGTGGCGCGCTGATTCGCAATGACGTTGCAATAGATCTAGCGGAAGCAGGTGCGGATGTCACCATGAACGGTCTCTATCTCGCCAGCGACAATCAGCACATTGACAATCACACAAGGGTCGATCATCGCGTTGGCCCCAGCACCAGCTCTGAAGAATACCGTGGATTATTGAACGGCAATGCCCGTTGCGTGTTCAACGGCAAGGCAGTTGTGCATATTGGTGCGGATGGCAGCGATGCGCAGCAGTCCAATCACAATCTTTTGATGTCTGACAAAGCAGAAATCGATACCAAACCTGAACTTGAAATCTATGCCGACGAAGTCAAATGCAGTCACGGCGCAACCGTCGGTCAACTGGATCCTGTGTCTTTGTTCTACCTGCGCTCGCGCGGTCTCGACAAAGACCAGGCGACGCGAATTCTGACGTCAGCATTCGCCACAAAAATTATCGAGGAATCGCCGGTCGCGGCAGCGCATGACTATCTGCAGCAACGATCCAAAGCATGTCTTGAGAGGATTATTGCGGGAGACAGCAAGTGAGCATGACCGATTACCGCAAGGACTTCCCTGCACTGCACCAGGAGATCCAGGGGCATCCATTGGTCTACCTCGACAGTGCGGCCTCTGCGCAAGCTCCAAGTGTAGTAATTGATGCGGTAGCCGAATATCAACGATGCGATCATGCCAACGTGCATCGCGGTGTACATACGTTAAGTCACCGCGCGACCGAAGCGTTCGAAGGTGCGCGTGAGAAAGTACGCAGCTTTATCAATGCAGCGAAGAGCAGTGAAATCATTTTTACTCGTGGTACTACCGAAGCAATCAACCTGGTAGCCCAGAGCTATTTGCGGCCTATTCTAAAATCGGGCGATCAGATTTTGATCACGCACCTGGAGCATCACTCCAACATTGTGCCGTGGCAGCTGGTTTGTGAATTAACAGGCGCGGAACTCGTGGTTGCCCCCATAAACGATCAGGGCGAACTCAAGCTGGATGCTCTGTATGAGTTGATGAATGACAAGGTGCGGTTGCTAGCTATCGGTCATGTGTCCAATGCGCTCGGCAGCATCAATCCGATTCAGGACATTATCGCGGAAGCGCGCAAATTCAACATGGCAATACTGGTCGATGGTGCGCAGGCAGTGCCGCACATGAGTGTCGATGTTCAGGCCCTCGACTGTGATTTCTACGCATTCTCTGGCCACAAGATGTTCGGCCCCACGGGAACCGGCGTCTTGTATGGCAAGCATGCGCGACTTGAGGCTATGCCCCCATGGCAGGGTGGCGGTGACATGATCCTGGAAGTCAGTTTCACTCGTACCGTCTATAATGACCTTCCCTACAAGTTTGAAGCTGGTACACCCAATATCTCGGGCGCTGTCGGCCTGGGTGCTGCGGTCGACTACATCACGGCCATTGGAGCCGAAAATATTGCCCGCTATGAAAACCAATTACTGTCGTACCTGAGTGAGCAACTGGCAACGATAGACGGTCTGCAGCTCATCGGCACCGCTGCCAATAAAGCCAGCGTGCAGTCCTTCGTTATTGACGGCATCCATCCGCACGACCTCGGCACAATCCTGGATCATCAAGGGGTCGCCATTCGTACCGGCCACCACTGCGCAATGCCAGTCATGGATTTCTTTGCTGTACCCGGTACAGCACGAGCATCGCTTGCTTTGTACAACAATCGTGACGACGTCGATAAATTGATTGCTGCAATCCGTATTGCCACGGAGTTGTTTGCCGAATGAGCGACGCCAACCTCGACATCGAAAACCTGCGCGAACTTTACCGTGAGCTGATCCTCGATCACGCACGTAATCCGCGTAATTTTGAGCGCATGGCCGATGCAACCCACAGTGCCGAGGGTATAAACCCATTGTGCGGCGATAAGTTGAAACTGTACTTCCGGATCAATGCGGCCAATATAATTGACGATGCCAAATTTGAGGGATCAGGTTGCGCCATTTCAACCGCATCCGCGTCGATGCTGACTGAATTCGTCCATGGCATGGACATGAATACGGCGCTGCAATACTTTGAACTGCTACAGCAGCGCTTAACCGCCCCCGACTCACCTGTCGAACACGCGCCTTTGGATCTTGGCAAGTTGCGCGCCTTTGAGGGTGTTCGTGAGTATCCATCGCGCATAAAATGCGCGACCCTGGCCTGGCATGCACTTCGCTCCGCGGTGCAGTGTGACGACCATCCAGCATCAACCGAGTAAGAATAAAATGTTTGGACACATGAATGAACCCGTTTCGCTCTCACGCGATGTAAATGCAGTAATAATCCCGGCCGGTGAAATCGTCACCTTGCGTGAGGGCACGCACGGATTTATTACGCAGGCACTAGGCGGCAGCTTTACAATCTATGTAGAAGGGAATTTATTTCGAGTTGCGGGCAAAGATGCCGATGCGCTGGGCATGGAACCGATGGAAGCACCGGAAATTCCGGAGAACGCCAGTGATAAAGATATTGAAGACGTAATCTGGCAGCAGTTAAGAACCTGCTACGACCCGGAAATTCCTGTGAACATCGTTGATCTCGGACTTATCTACCGTTGCGAAGTCGCCCACGACGCTAACGGCGAACGCTCTGTGTCCATCGACATGACCTTAACAGCACCGGGCTGTGGCATGGGTGAAATTCTTGTTCAGGATGCGCAGGAAAAAGTCGCAATAGTGCCTACAGTAGGAGAGGTATCTATAGAGCTCGTCTTTGATCCACCCTGGAATCCGGAAATGATGTCTGACGAAGCTCGCTTGCAAACGGGAATGATGTAAACAGTAAAAATGTACGCCCGGAATTCAAATTCCGGGAATTGGTTGCACTATCATGAAGTCACTAACACTGTTACGACACGCACAGGCAGATTCAGGCCGCTCGCAATCCAAAGATCTGCAACGCGATCTCAGCATTCAGGGCAAGAAGGATATGGCCAGGATGACGATCAGTATGCGGGAGGCGAATGTCCGACCCTCGCTGATCCTAAGCAGTTCTGCCGTACGCACCTGGGAAACGGCCAAAATTGTCGCCGCTGACCTCGGCTATCCGAATGAGTTTTTGCAACGGGAAGCGTCGCTATATCTGGCCAATACATCAGAACTGTTGCGCGTTATTGCCGGCCAGGATGATGGCTTTAATCACCTGATGATCGTGGGCCACAATCCGGGGCTCAGCGATCTTGCGGACTTGCTGGTACCGGGTGCAATACCAAGCTTGCCGGCCGGAGGCTGGATAAGCATCGAATTGGATACCAAGAGCTGGGGACTGGTAGATACCTGTACGAGAAAGCTATTGTCGTTTGGCTATCCGTCACAGGACTCTGACGATTAATTTACCTAACACTCCGGCACGTTAACCGCTAATCCACCTTTCGACGTTTCTTTATAAACGTGATTCATGTCGTGCCCGGTTTGTTTCATCGTTGCGATAACCTGATCCAGCGACACCTTGTGCGAGCCATCTCCATGCATTGCCAGGCGGGCAGCGTTTATCGCCTTCATGGCACCCATCGCGTTACGTTCGATGCAGGGAATTTGTACCAGCCCGCCTATCGGATCACAGGTGAGTCCAAGGTTATGCTCCATACCAATTTCCGCCGCGTTCTCAACCTGCCAATTCTTGCCCTGCCGAGCGGCAACCAGGCCGGCGGCAGCCATAGAACAAGCGACCCCAACTTCACCCTGACAGCCCATCTCGGCACCCGAGATCGAAGCGTTCGTCTTGTAGAGTATACCGATAGCCCCGGCCGCCAACAGGAAGCGACGCATGCCAGCTTGATCTGCATCCGGAACAAACTTGCGGTAGTACATCAGTACTGCCGGGATAATTCCCGCCGCGCCATTGGTTGGTGATGTGACAATCCGTCCCCCGGCCGCATTTTCTTCGTTAACAGCGATGGCAAATGCGTTGACCCAATCTATGGTGTCCAATGCATCCTGCTGATCCCGATCTTTAAGCACGCGATACATTTTTGCCGCCCGCCGCTTCAAACCAAGGCGACCCGGCAATACACCATCGGTTCGCAGGCCGCGTTCTATGCAGGACTCCATCGCCGTCCAAAGGTCATCAAGCCGTTGTTCAATAACAGCAGGCTCTTGCCAGGTCGATTCATTACGAAACACCAGCTGATCAATACTGAGTTCATTGTCCCGGGCATGTGCCAATAAGGTAGTGCCGGAATTAAAAATAAACGGTGGATCACCTGAGAATGCAGGCACTTCCGCCTCATCATTGCGAACAATAAAACCGCCACCGATGGAAAAGTAGTCCTCACTAAACAGAGGTTCGCCATTGCTGTCATAGGCGGTGAAGCGCATGCCGTTGGTATGCCGCTGCAGTTCTTCGAGCACATTGAACCGAATATCCTCGGCCACATTAAACGGAATCGACTCAACCCCCATTAGCAGCAGTTGGCCGATTTCTTTTACGCCCTCGATGATCACTGGAATCTTGTTGGGATCGACCTTCTCGGGCTCCTCGCCAGACAAGCCAAGAATAATGGCGGTGTCAGTGGCATGACCCCGACCCGTTAATGCCAGCGAACCGTAAAGATCA
Organism: Woeseiaceae bacterium; assembly: GCA_024640365.1. GTDB lineage: Bacteria > Pseudomonadota > Gammaproteobacteria > Steroidobacterales > Woeseiaceae > JAHEFE01. The sequence goes on from JAHEFE010000020.1 coordinate 16,404, forward strand.
ACCTGTATGCGTGCCACAGGCGCTCGACCACGCTCGCGCAGACGCTGCGCGAACTCGCGAGCCGCTTTCATAGGGCCAACGGTATGCGAACTGGACGGGCCTATACCGATCTTGAATATCTCAAATATGCTGGTTCCGGACATATAGCGATGCCCTGCTTATTCTGACGCGAGCGACAGCAGCGAGGCGTTACCACCCACAGCGGAAATGTTATTGCTCACGGTAAATTCCGTTGCAAAGCGCATGAGATAGTGAGGGCCACCTGCCTTAGGTCCAGTACCCGACAATCCACAGCCACCAAATGGTTGCGATCCCACGACAGCACCGATCATATTGCGATTGATATAGATATTGCCCGCCGCTGACGCGTCAACGATATTGCGTGCCCGAACATCAATACGCGTATGAATACCCATCGTCAGTCCGTAGCCAGTCTTGTTAACCGCTTCAACCATTTCTTTCAATTTGTTGTTCTTGTAGCGGATGACGTGCAAGACCGGACCGAAGACCTCACGTTTCAGCACGGATAAATCATCGACCTCATACACTGTCGGCGCAAAAAAGGTTCCCGATTTGGCAACGGCAGGAAGCGTACATTGGTGCACCAGTTTAGCGGCGCCCTGCATGTAATTCTCATGCTGAGTGAGCAAGCCAAGGGCCTCCTGATCAATTACCGGACCAATATCTGTAGCGAGATTAGCCGGGTTGCCGATACGCAGCTCTTCCATCTGACCGGCCATCAATTTCAGCACACGGGGAGCGATATCCTGTTGCAGACACAGCACGCGCAAGGCCGAACACCGTTGACCGGCACTATTAAACGCCGAATACACGGAATCGAGCACGACCTGTTCGGGCAATGCCGAACTATCAACAAATAGTGCATTTTGACCACCGGTCTCGGCAATCAATGTTGCAATTGGGCCATCACTTGCAGCCAATGTCCGGTTAATAAGGCGGGCGGTCTCAGTGGACCCGGTAAAGGCAACACCCGCTATTCGCGGATCCGCAACCGCTCGACCGCCTATCTGCGCACCGTCACCGGGCAGAAAGTGCAGCACACCCGGCGGTACGCCTGCCTGCAATAGCAATTCGATGGCGCGACAAGCAACCAGCGGTGTTTGCTCTGCAGGCTTCGCAATAACCGCATTACCGGCTGCCAGTGCGGCACCAACCTGGCCCGTGAATATCGCCAATGGAAAATTCCACGGACTGATACAAACAAACACACCGCGACCACGCAGCCCCAACGCATTGCGTTCGCCAGTGGGACCGGGCAATACTACCGGTTCTGAAAAATACTCCTCGGCACGACTGGCGTAGTATCGAAGAAAGTCTACGGCCTCACGCAATTCGGATAGGGCATCAGGCACAATCTTGCCTGCCTCAAGAACACACATCGCCATTAACTCAGGACCGTGTTCGTCAAATAATTCGGCTGCCTTGCGCAGAACATCCGCCCTCTCGGACGCCGGTCTCTTGTTCCACGCCGGTTGTTCGGCAACGGCAATCGCAATTGCCTTATCGACCAGGTCCGGTGTTGCCTGCTTGCAATGACCCACGACCTGGGACGTATCAGCAGGATTGTGAGAGGGCAGCGCAGCGCCATCGCAACGATTGCCGTTCACTATAGCCGCTCCGCTCCATTCTTCGGCTGACGCGCGTTCCATAGCCGCGTACAGCGCGGTTGAAACAGCTGGATCCGGCAAATTCAAGCCGCGTGAATTGGGGCGCTCAGGCTGATAGATATTGGCAGGGGTCGGAATGCGCCCATGCGGTTTACCGCCTTCATGGCGTACAGCAGCAATCGGATCCGCTACAATTTCTGCAACGGGAATCGTTTCGTCAATAATTCGATTAACGAATGACGTGTTCGCCCCGTTTTCCAGTAAGCGGCGCACCAGGTACGGCAGCAAGTCTTCATGGCTGCCCACCGGTGCGTACACGCGACACGCACGATTCAGTTTGCTGGCATCGATCACTTCGGCATAAAGTTCTTCGCCCATGCCGTGTAGTCGCTGGAACTCAAAGTCCTGCCGGTCACCCGCAAAATGCAGCACGCTGGCGAGAGTATGTGCGTTGTGGGTCGCGAACTGCGGGTAAAGTTCGTTTGGTGCGTCCAACAAGATTCGGGCACAGGCGAGATATGAAACGTCCGTATGCACTTTGCGAGTGAACACCGGATAACTGTCCAGGCCCTGCTCCTGACCGCGTTTGATTTCGCTGTCCCAATAGGCGCCTTTAACGAGTCGGACCGGAATGCGACGACCTTCGTCTTTCGCCATTTGCGCCAGGAAGCGCAGCACATCGGACGCGCGCCGCTGATAACTCTGCACCGCAAACCCGAAACCTTCATAACCAGCCAGGCTCTTGTTGCGATAAACGGCCTCTACTATTTGCAAAGTTAACTGCAAACGATCGGCCTCTTCCGAGTCAACTGTCAAACCAACTCCCGCCGCATGCGCCATCTCCGCAAGCGTCACGACTTTGGGAACCAACTCGGCCAACACCCGCTCTGCCTGCGTATAAGAAAATCTGGGGTGCAGCGCCGATAACTTAACGGAAATACTGGGCGCGGAAAATATATCCGCCGACGGCGCCGCATTGCTGCCAATCGTTTCAATCGCCGCTTTGTAGGATTCGAAATAGCGCTCAGCGTCCTCAGCGGTCAATGCTGCCTCGCCGAGCATATCGAAAGAATAACGAAACCCCTTGTTGTGCTTGTTCTCCGAACGCTCCAGCGCCTCTTTGATCGTGCGACCCATCACAAACTGATGACCCATGATCTTCATTGCCTGACGCATCGCCGTGCGCACCACCGGCTCGCCGGCGCGTCCCGCCAACTTGCCAAGATATTTGCCGGGGTTCCTGATGGTCGCCGAGTCCAGCTTGAGCAGGTTACCCGTTAGCATCAGACCCCAGGTCGACGCATTCACAAACAGTGAATCGCTCGTACCGAGATGCTCCTGCCAGTTCGCCGACGTGATCTTGTCCGCAATCAGGCGATCGGCCGTGTCCGCATCCGGAATGCGCAACAACGCTTCGGCGATACACATCAGCAACACGCCTTCTTGTGACGAGAGGTCGTATTGCTGCAGGAAAGCGTCTATGCCCCCGTCCTTCGACGTATTGTTCCGCACGGCTCTGACCAGGGATGCGGCCGCCAGGCCAATTTGATCGCGCGCCTCGGGCCCGGCATCCGCGATATCCAATAACTCCGCGACAAGACGCTGCTCATCGGCCAGGTATTTGTCATTAATCGTCGCCAGTGGGCCAGCTGGCCGGCGCGGGTGATCAGTAAATTTCATGCATTTAGACCGTTTACAAAACGAATGGAGCCAAGATGGCAGAAAGAGCTGGCGATTATAGAATATTGGGCTGACTTGAGGTGACTATTTCGACCCTTCGCCACCGTCCCGGTGACGTCCCCGGAGCTCTCGTCGCGTGTGTTTATCAGGTCGCCCGGAGGTACGGGGTAATAGCTTTCGATCAGCCTTTAGAAGCTGTACCTTGGCAAGCCGTTGCGCCATTGATTCAGGATCCTCCAGGTACCAGGTGACGGCCTCTTTCGCTGGACCACGCGCGGTCGGTAGCGACAACACGGTAACATCGTACTGCAACTGGTCGCGAACAATTCGCAGCTTGTCGCCAACGCCGACTTTGCGGGCCACCTTGGCGCGCTCGCCATTGACCCTGACATGACCGCCCTTAACAGCAGCGGCCGCCAAAACTCGGGTTTTGAAAAACCGCGCATACCACAGCCAGAGATCTACTCGCAGGCTGTCCGGAGTTTTTTGCATTTACTTACAACACTGCATTTTGCTTACCCTGTCCTGATATACTTTACGCCCTTTAGTTCACGAGGGTCACGCCGTGCCCAGCAGTTTTTTCACATCCCTGGCTGAACAGACCGAAGCCTTGCGCGAGCAAGGATTGTTCAAATCTGAACGTCTGATTGCCGGCCCACAACAGGCCTCCATAAGTGTACGCAGCAATGGCGATACACAACAAGTTATCAACTTGTGCGCCAATAATTACCTGGGATTGGCAAATCATCCGGCGATTATTGCCGCCGCACACAAAGCACTGGATGAATACGGTTACGGCATGGCATCGGTACGCTTCATTTGCGGCACGCAGACCATACACAAGCAACTGGAAGAGCGTCTGAGTTCGTTCCTGGGTACCGAAGACACGATACTCTATCCATCCTGTTTCGATGCGAATGGTGGACTCTTTGAGACCCTGCTTGATGAAAACGACGCGGTAATAAGCGACGCGCTCAATCACGCCAGTATCATTGATGGCATCCGCCTGTCCAAGGCACAGCGTTTTCGTTATCAGAATAACGACATGAACGACCTGGAAACGCAGTTAAAAGCAGCGGCCCACTGCAAGACCCGACTGATCGCAACAGACGGCGTCTTTTCTATGGATGGCACTATTGCCGATCTGAAAAACATCTGCGACCTCGCGGACAAGTATGACGCACTGGTCATGATGGACGATTGTCACGCCACCGGTTTTCTTGGAAAAAGCGGTCGCGGCACGCATGAGTATCGTAACGTGATGGGACGCATAGACATCATCACCGGAACGCTGGGCAAAGCACTCGGTGGTGCATCCGGCGGCTACACGTCAGGTCGCAAGGAGGTCATCGGCTGGTTGCGTCAACGCTCAAGACCCTATCTCTTCTCTAATTCCGTCGCCCCGGCCATCGCCGCCACGTCAATTGCTGTCCTTGACCTTGTTGAGAAAGACGACAGCTTGCGTGTGAAGTTGCATTCAAATGCCAGGTATTTCCGGGAACAGATGACCGCGCTAGGCTTTAAACTGAAACCAGGTGAGCACCCAATTGTTCCGGTTATGCTTGGCGATGCCCGGTTGGCCACTGAAATGGCCGACCGATTATTGAAACATGGACTGTATGTTGTCGGCTTCGCATTTCCGGTCGTGGCAAAAGGGCAGGCTCGTATTCGTACGCAAATGTCTGCTGGACTGGAACGCAAGCATATCGATCAGGCCCTGGCTGCTTTTTCCGCGGTTGGAAAAGAGCTGAAGCTGATCCCCTGAGGTAATTATGAAAGCGCTGGTGAAAGTAAAAGCCGAACGTGGCATTTGGATGGAAGACGTTCCAAAGCCCGACGTCGGACATAACGATATTTTGATCAAGGTAAAACGCACCGCAATCTGCGGCACGGACATCCATATTTACAAGTGGGATGACTGGGCCAGCAAAACGATTCCGGTGCCAATGACCGTTGGCCATGAGTTCAGTGGCGAAATTGTCGAATGTGGCAGTGAAGTCGTCGGCTTCGCAGAAGGCGATCGTGTTTCTGCGGAAGGACATATTACTTGCGGCGTCTGTCGTAACTGTCGAGCCGGGCGGCGTCACCTTTGTCGCAACACCATTGGCGTTGGCGTCAATCGCGCTGGTGCCTTTGCCGAATACATCTCGGTGCCCGCATTTAATGTTTTTAAATTGCCAAGCGCCATTTCCGATGACATGGCTGCTATTCTGGATCCACTGGGCAATGCCACGCATACCGCTTTGTCATTTGACCTGGTGGGCGAGGATGTATTGATCACTGGTGCCGGCCCGATCGGTATCATGGCCGTAGCGATAGCACGGCATGCCGGCGCCCGCCATGTTGTCATTACAGACATCAATGACTATCGACTGGATCTCGCTCGCCAGATGGGCGCCTCCGTCGCGATTAACGTAAAACACGATTCGATAGCCGACACAATGAAATTACTCGGCATGGAAGAAGGCTTTGACGTAGGCATGGAGATGTCAGGAAACCCGGCTGCTTTCCGGGATATGCTGCAGGCCATGCATCACGGCGGCAAAGTATCTTTGCTCGGCATTCCTCCAGACAACACAGCTATAGATTGGACTCAGGTCATATTCAAAGGCTTGCTGCTCAAAGGAATCTACGGTCGGGAAATGTTCGAGACCTGGTACAAAATGTCGAGCATGATACAAAGCGGCCTGAATATTGAGCCTCTGATCACGCATCACTTTCCTGTCGACGACTTCAATGAGGCATTTGAAATCATGGAGTCCGGCGACTCGGGTAAAATAATTTTGAGTTGGTAAAAAAAAGGCCGGGAATAACCCGGCCTTTTCGCATCTATCTCCGAACTACTGTATCTCGCAGAAACATTTCAAATACAGGCCCTTCGGGTCATTGAACTGTGTTACTGGAAGCAATTCCGCTCCAAGCCACTGCGTCAACTTGCTGACAACCTGTTGTTCGCTGCTAACGGCCGAAAAACCGAGACCCGCCCAACGTACGTCACCCATGAGCTGCATAGCCAATCGTTGACCGGGCGTCAGGTCTTTCTCCAACAACTTGCGCCCGTAACTGCCCTCTTCCAGCTTTGCAAGTGCCGCCGCACCGGCAACGGCTTCGTCCAGACCACCAATCTCATCAATCAATCCATGTTCCAGCGCATCGGTACCTGTCCAGATCTTCCCCTGAGCCACTTTGTCCACGTCCGCTTTCTCAATACCGCGGTGCTCGGACACCCGACTTATGAAATCGTCGTAGCCTTTGTTAATAAGAGCCTGGAAAACTTTTTTGGCATTGTCTGACATAGCGCGATCTGCGCGCAGCTCACCTGCCCACTGGGTCGTTCCAAGACCGTCGGTCGCTATACCTAGTGCGGCTAGAGAACGCTGAAAAGTCGGGAACATACCGAGGATGCCAATTGATCCTGTAATCGTCGATGAGCTCGCGTAAATCTTGTCCGTACCCATCGATATCCAGTAACCACCCGACGCAGCGACGCCGCCCATTGATGCCACAACCGGTTTGCCAGCTTTCTTTAATGCCAGAATTTCTTCACGAATAACCTCGGACGCAAACGCGCTACCGCCGCCGCTGTCCACTCGTAACACAACGGCCTGAACCGACTTATCGAACCGCGCCTTGCGTAGAATGGCCGCAGTCGAATCACCACCTATCGCACCCGGGGGTTGCACACCATCCAGAATTTCGCCCGATGCAACTATGACTGCGACATTCTTTTCGTGTTTTTTGGGGCCTTTGAACATCCTCATTTCATCGAGATAATCACTATCGAAAGCTGCGCTAAACATGCCCTCGTCGTCCTTATCGGCACCGACAAGCGCTATAAGCTTTTCATTGAACTCAACTCGATTCAGCAAACCATCAACGAGCTTGTTGTCTACGGCACTCTGCGCCAAATCGCCACTCGACGCATTTATATTGTCGAGCAAGTCTTCCGAAAAACTCCGGACCATATCTGAATCCATGCCCCGCTGAGCTGCTACATCGGCGACATAGGTAGACCATAATTCATCAAGAACCTGCCCCGATGCTTCCCTATCTTCTGGCGACATATCCATGCGGGTGTAGGGTTCAACATAGGACTTGTGAGTACCCACCTTAAAGACGTTCCAGTCAATCAGGAGCTTATCAATAGCATCTTTAAAATAATTGCTATAGCGACCGTAGCCCTGAAGAAAAACCATTCCTTCAGGATGAAGCAATACCTCATCAGCGTGCGAAGCGAGATAATACGAATGCTGTGAGTAGCCGTCCGCATAACTAAAGACTGGTTTTCCTGCTGCTTTTACCTCATCAATCGCGGCCCCTACTCTTGCCAGCTTGTCGATCGACCCCCGTCCGAAACTTCGCAAATCGAGAACCACTGCCTTAATGCGGTCATCATCTCTCGCATACTTCAGTGTATCAATTAAGTCCTGCACCAGTGTTTGCGGGACCGCATTGCCCATCGCCTCCGATACGGCACGCTCAAAAGGATCACCATCGAGCTGCTCAACCAGGTTCCCGACGGGGTTAATCACTAATGCTGCCTCGTCCGGCGTGGATGGTCCGGTACCGGAGAGAGCGCTTAGTATTATTGAGAAAATGAAAACCAGTAGAACGAGGTGGAGAAATTTTCGCACCCCATTCATGCCCCTCCAGATACCCGAAATCAAGCGACCAAATGTATGAACGACACTCATGAAACTCTCCACATCATGGCAATAAGGGAACCGCGCAATTCTCAAAAACCACAGTCGCGCGTGCGTTGCCGCGGCACGTTATTAATTGATCAATACCAGCGAAAGCGCCGGCCAATACATTATCAATATTACGGACAATAGCAAAATCAACAAGAACGGTACTGTGGCCGAATAAACCTGCAAAATAGTTTTTTCAAATCGGTAACTTGCTATGAACAAATTCAGACCAACCGGTGGCGTCAAATACCCTAATTGCATCGCGGCCAGAAAAATAATACCGAGATGCACTTCGTTGACGCCATACTGAGCTGCGATCGGCAATATCAGTGGTACGACGAGAATGATCGCCGAGAAAATATCAAGAATTGCTCCGAGCACTAACAAAAATACGAGTAACAGCGCGAGAAAACTGGTTTGACTTGTGACGTACTCGGCAACAAACGCAAGAATCTTCTGTGGCACACCCGCATCGATCATGTAATTAGTTGATGCCAGTGACACGCTGAGAATGATTAAAATGCCGCCAACGAGCAACATGGACTCGCGCATGATTCTGGGCAAATCTTTCAGCGCCACATCGCCCATGATGAAAATCTCGACAATCAGCACATACAATGCGGTCACCGCCGCGGCCTCAGAAACGGCGAAAAATCCCGAATAAATACCGCCGAGTACGACAATCGGTAAGGGTAACTCCCATCCTGCCTCGCGAAGCGCAGCCGCTACTTCACTCCATGAGAAATCGGATAGCGGTTGACGATTGGAACGATTAACCCACAGGCTATAAACCGAAAGCATCAGCAACATTAATAATCCTGGCAAAACCCCAGCACGAAACAAATCGTCAATCGAGACTTCGGCAATTACGCCATAGAGAATGATCGGCAATGACGGGGCAAATAACAAACCCAGACTGCCGGCTGAAGTTACGAGTCCCAAATTGAATTTATCATCGTAGCCGGACTGCTTGAGTGCCGGATAGAGTATTGCTCCAAGAGCAATGATCGTAACGCCGGAAGCACCGGTAAATGCCGTAAAAAAAGCACACGCAGTAATCGAAACCAGTGCAAGACCGCCTGGCATCCAGCCAATAATCGCACCGGTCAAGCGCACCAGCCTCCCAGGTGCCCCACTTTCGCTTAGCAGATAGCCGGCAAACGTAAACAACGGGATTGCCGAAAGAAATGGCATGTTGGCAACGCTGAGTATCTCAATGGCAATTGCCATGAAATCGATGCCTTCCCGATAATAACCGAGCATCGCGCTTCCGGAAATAATCGCAAACAATGGTGCACCAAGCACTGCCAGCAACAGCAGAATCACGCTCAAGATGATCATGATGCTTGTGCTCGCGAATTGTCTGTCAGAAATTTCTGTGCGTGCGAAAGTGACATCAACAGGAAACGAATAGCCATCAGGGCAAAAGCAAACGGCAAGATACTCTGTGCGATCCAGGCGGGAAAATTCAGAAATATTGTGTCGCCATCGGCGTAGGTAATCAGCAAGAAACGCAATGAGTGCCAAGCGAGCAACGCGCAAATTCCCGCAGCAAAGCCATCGACGACCACACGACTCAAGGTCACCAGGTTCTTCGGCAAAATGTGAGAAATTGCATCGACCCTAATGTGGCGGTCGCTGCGACACGCAGCAATAGATGCCACCAATGCCAGCCAGAAGACCATCAGCCGCACCAGTTCGTCACCCCAAATAAATCCGGTGTTAAAAACCAGTCGCAAAACAATTTGCGAAGTAGTCAGCAGCATAATGCTTCCAAGCAGTGCTACCAGTGCAGCGTTCTCCGCTGCATCTATCCAGCGATCCAACCTTGCCACAAATGTCTGCTTGGCTTCAGACACTATCGAACGGACTCGCTGCTGGCTCAACGGGACAAACTGTGGCTACCGTCGGGTCATCTGATCCCGTGCATGCCTGGGGTTCGTCCGCACGCTGCTTTTGCGCTCTGAAATCTGCCAAATGCTGCAACATCTCGTCAAATAGCCCGATGGAGAAGATGCCCTCTTCACCGAGCCGACGATTGGTCTTCATTATGAGTTCGCGAATTTCCGCCATTTCAATTTCATTCGGCTGAACCACCTCTATCTTCTTGTTTTCCAAAGCGGAGGTCGCATCGGCATCTTCTTTCCAGCTAGCCTTATCGAACTTTTTGTAGACAGCTTCCATGACATTGCGAAATATCTTTTGGTCAGACTCGCTCAATCGATCAAATGATTTCTTCTGAATTGCCATGTAACCCATGGTGTACAGAATAGGCATTTTTGTCATGTATTTAACTTTGGTATACCACTGCAGGAGCAATGCAGTAACAGGCGGCACGGCTACAATATCCAGCAGTCCCGTTTGTAACCCGGTCATAACGTCCGTCAGCGGCAAAGTGACTGGGGCAAGCCCAAGATCCTTCATTGCAGCGTAACTGATCGGATCGCCTTCCGGCACCCACACTTTTTTCCCTTTCAGGTCACTAATTCCATGCACAGGCGTCTGCGAAAACAATATTGCAAAGGAAGCACCTGAAAATCCAAAGCTCACGAACCCAGCGTCCTCGAGTCCTTTAATAATTTTGGCATCCATCTTTGTGCGAACATACGTAATTTCGTCCGCGGATTTGAATACAAAGGGCAGCCCATACAAATTCAGATTGCCGTACTTGTCCTGCAAAGTACTTGGCGTAAACGCTCCGCCGTGCAATTGGCCAATTTGGATTTTCTGCAGAACCTTCTTATCGTTACCCTGGCTACCGCCACCGTAAATCTTTAAAATGACACGGCCATCGGTCTGTTCCTTGATTGCCGCAGCGCCTGCGCGCATATCAATCATGAACTGTGAATTCTCAGGCAAAGCGGTGGCAATTTTGATCTGAACCGCATTTGCGGCATCAATCAAAGCCAGTGACATGAGTATTGTTAGCAATACCAGTCTACGCATCCGTACTCTCCGTTTTCCTACGTGAACTAAATTGGACTCGCATTGCGGCGAGTGGTTCTTAAAAATAGTCGTCCGCACTAGCCAATAACGCTAAGGCATCTTGTTGCGCGAGTACATTTGTCAGAGTATATCCATCCTGCCGCGGATCAGCGGCAAGTACTTCGTGCAACAATTTGTCGTGCAGCTCTCGCTCATACATCAGTCGAGCATAGCCGCGTGCAAACTCAACCTTGACACTCAAATCTCTACCCTGCGTAAGCGCGATCGCTTTTTCGAAATGCTCGCGGGCCTTTTCGGGCTCTCCACCCAGCGACGGAGGGCGTAGTGACGACAGTATGCCTAGATACGTATGCACACTGGCTTCAACATTGGCATCACTAATCTCGAGGTAACGGTTCAGCAAGGCCTCCATCTGCGGCAGTTCGGCGAGCGCGTTCCAGTCGCCGCTATGCGCTCGGATATAAGCCAACGAACTGATTGCATAGCTATAGACGTACTTCGCGTGCTTCTTCTTGAGCCCCTTCAGGCTTCCCAGAAATTCATCGTAGGTATCGTCTTTCCAGTTGCAGCTGCGCTTGTAGCTGATGCAAATAGCGCGTTCGCTGTAATCACGTGCGCGACCCGTCATTCGTGCGGCACGAGCTTCATCGCCCGCAAATATCGCTCCGTATGATGCATACAGGTTGGCACTTGAACTCAGAATATCGGGATTTTTTGGACTGCCCTCAGCGAAACTGTCCAGCAATAACAAATACGCAGGAGCTCCGTCGCGAACCGTTTGTGGATCATCTTGATTAAGAATCGCCGTGGAAAGATTATCAGCAAGCCCCCCGGCCGCGGACGCGACCAGAGTGCTACACCCGGCATTTAAAACGCTAAACGCGGCAATAGCCAACATGGCCAGCCGCGTTTTGCTTGATAAAAATTCTCTCATGCCTCGAATGACTCCATTCAGCGGGAATGGTTCAGCTTACGTGGCCGGGGCTCGATGCATCAAAATCGTGGCCCCTGAAACTTGAGCGAACTAGATTTTTTCCTTGATGCGAGCTGCCTTACCGGTCAGTCCACGCAAATAATAAAGTTTTGCCCGACGTACATCACCGCGGCGCTTAACTTCAATATTGTTAACGATCGGGCTGTGAGTCTGGAATACGCGCTCTACACCTTCACCGTGAGAAACTTTACGAACAGTGAAAGATGAGTTCAATCCACGATTTCGCTTGGCAATAACGATACCTTCGTAAGCCTGCAAACGTTCGCGATCGCCCTCTTTTACTTTAACCTGGACGACAACTGTGTCACCGGCTGAAAAATGCGGGACTTCGCGCGTCATCTGTTCCTGTTCAATTGCGTCAATAATTTTGCTCATCTTAATTTCCTGCCAGTATATGTACTGGTTAGTCGATCCTATATTGCCACCACAACCAATCAGTCGTGCGCGGCCTGCTCTTCCAAATACTCATCCAGCAACAACTTCTGCTCCTGGCTCAATTCCAACTTTTCTATCAGGTCCGGCCGTCGCTCAAACGTCCTGCCAAGAGCTTGCTTGAGACGCCACCGCGCGATACGCGCGTGGTCACCTGAAAGCAGCACCTCGGGCACCCGCATTCCCTCAACTTCCTCTGGACGTGTGTAATGAGGGTGGTCCAGCAATCCGTCCATAAACGAATCCTGTACCGCTGACTCCTCATCACCGAGCACACCCGGCAGTAATCTGGTTACAGCATCAATTACCGCCATTGCTGCAATCTCACCGCCACTCAACACAAAATCACCCAGTGACAGCTCTTCATCAACTTCGCCGTCTAGCAGACGTTCGTCAATGCCCTCATAGCGCCCGGCCAGTAAAACCAAACCGGGCAAATCAGCCAATCGCTTCGCCATCGACTGATCAAAAACCTTGCCTTGCGGAGACAGGCATATCACTTTGCCTCCCGCAGGCATATTCCGCCTTGCTGCACGCAGCGCCTCAGAAACCGGCTCATATTTGAGCACCATTCCCGGGCCGCCCCCATAGGGTCGATCGTCTACCGTTCGATGTGGGTCCGTCGTGTAATCACGAGGATTTATACAGTGCAACTCAAGGATGTCGCGCTGTACTGCCCTGCCAACAACACCGTATTCAACAATATTGCTGACCATCTCCGGAAAGATGCTGACCACCTGCACATGCAAGGTCACCAATCCGCTTCCCAGTCCGCCGTTATCTCGCCCTTGTCGAGATCAACGTTCTGAATCACGTCTTCTAACAGGAAAGGAATCAAGATTTCCCGATCCCCTTCCACAACCAGTACATCATTCGCACCAGTTGCCAAAATTTTTGACACAACGCCAAGCCTCGTGCCGTTAGGACTGACCACGGCAAGACCTTCAAGGTCTGCCCAGTAATATTCACCCTTAGCCGGCGGCGGCAGTACCTCTCGAGACACCGCTATATCGTGTCCGATAAGTTGCTCGGCCCTATCCCGGTCATCAACACCAGAAAACCGTGCTATCACCGATTTACCGTGGGACTGACCTTCGGCGAATTGCGCTTCCGACCAGCTGTCCGCAGATCCTAGCAGGCACTCTCTGTAATCGAGAATGGCCTCTCTGGGTTCTGTGTAGGAAAATATTTTTACCCAGCCCTTAACACCAAAAAGCCCGGATACACGACCCAGGACAATTGGTTTTTCGTTTGTCAGCGTCACCTCGACATACTCCGCCGTGGACGCTCAGGCCTTACGCGCTTACCAGAGCCTTCCTGTGGCTCTTCAGCAATGAAGAGACACGATCAGACGGCTGTGCACCCTGGCTCAGCCAGTAATCAACACGCTCGAGATCGATGCGAGTTGACTCTTCTGCTCCGGAGCTTACCGGGTTAAAGAACCCAAGACGCTCAATGTATCGGCCATCACGGCGGTTACGGCTATCAGTAACAACCAGATGATAAAAAGGACGTTTCTTCGCGCCAGCGCGCGAAAGACGAATACTAACCATTGAAATTCCGCTTAAAAGTTAACAGGCAGGCATGCCTACGCCCGGGCTACAGCCCGAGAAACGGCGCATTTTACCCGAATCCAAACAAATGTGAAGGCCTTTTAGCACCTTATCGTGAATATAAACACCGAGTCGCCGCTGGCGCCGGCCCCAATCCCTGCGGTTTCGACCAGCGAGACTCGCAATAATCGCGCTAAATATATTTTTTATACAATAAAATCAAAATCTTGTATTGAGCCTCTAGCCCATGGGACCGCGCGGCATCATTCCCGGTGGCAAACCGCGCAGCATTTTCTTCATTCCGCCCTTTGACATCTTTTTCATCATCTTTTCCATCTGCACGTGCTGCTTAAGAAGCCGATTGACATCCTGAATCTGCAGACCAGAGCCAATCGCGATGCGGCGCTTGCGGGAACCACTAATAATCTTGGGAAATTTCCGCTCCCCGGGTGTCATGGAATTAATAATCGCGATCTGTCTGCGCAACTGCCCTTCGTCTGTTTTATCTTTTAAAGCCGCAGCATTAATGCCGCCGGGTAGTGGCAGCTTCTCCAGCATTGCACCCATACCGCCCATTCCGATCATTTGTTGCAACTGATCGCGCAAGTCCGACAAATCAAAGCCGCGGCCTTTCTTAAGCTTCTTAGCCAACTTTTCGCCGGCTTCTCGATCGACTTTAGTCTCAATCTCTTCGACCAGGGACAGCACATCGCCCATGCCAAGAATTCGTGATGCCATACGATCCGGATGGAAAACCTCGAGCGCATCTATTTTTTCACCGACACCCAAGAAACGAATTGGCTTACCCGTCACTTCGCGCACCGACAATGCGACACCGCCACGTGCGTCACCGTCAGCCTTGGTTAAGATGATTCCCGTCAACGGCAAGGACAGATCAAACGCCTTCGCGGCATTTACGGCATCCTGACCGGCCATGCTGTCAATAACGAAGAAAGTCTCGTGCGCCTTGGCATGTGCATGCACGCGCTGAACTTCGGCCATCATTTCATTATCGACGTGCAAACGACCTGCCGTATCAACAATCAATACGTCAGCATGTGCGCGCCGACTTTCGTCCAGCGCCCGGTCCACAATGGCTACCGGATCTTCATCCGCCGTACTCGAACAATGCAGTGCTCCGACCTCGGTCGCCAGAGTCTGCAATTGCAAAATGGCGGCCGGACGATAGACATCAACACTAACGAGCATCACGCGCTTTTTATCGCGCTCTATGAGGCGTCTCGCCAACTTGGCGGCGGTCGTCGTTTTACCCGCCCCTTGCAGACCTGCCAGGAATATGACCACCGGCGGTTGTGCCCGCAGGTCAATCGGCACCGTCACCTCACCAAGGAGAGCAACCAACTCGGCATGGATAATCTTGACCAGGGCCTGTCCCGGCGTCAGGCTTTTGCCTACCTCCTCGCCAATTGCGCGCTTTTTGATGCGCTCGACGAAGTCTTTCACCACCGGCAATGCGACGTCAGCTTCCAGCAATGCCAGGCGGACCTGGCGAAGCGTGTCCTTGATATTGTCTTCGCTGAGACGGCCACGACCACTGAGGTTGCGAACTGTCTGCGTTAATCTTTCTGAAAGGTTGTCAAACATCGCTATATGAAATCTTCATTTTAAAGGCAGTAAAAGAATCTGGCATCGACCTGTACCGCATCACCGCGCCAAATCCAGTAGCCGGCAAGTGTACCGTGCATGCCAATGCAATCAAACAGGGTTATAATTACATCGGTCCTGTGGGATGATATGGCCCCATAGAATATCGCTACTCGTAATTAAGGCGCTCGTGTTGCAAATCGCTATTCTGCTGTTCTACGTCATTGCCGGACTTGCTTTCGGGGCATCTCGTCTTTCCAGGTTTTCAAAGAACCACGGTGCGCTCATAACGCTGGCGTTTGTTGCCGCAATTATCGCCATAGGCGAGCACTTTCAGCTCCTATATTCGATGATTTTCTTACCTGATGGGCTGCTCGCATTTACGTTGAGCAGCATCCTCTCTTTGATTGGGCTTCAACTCGCCGTAACAGCCTGCGTGGGGGCTTTGGAGCCAACCTTGCGCGGCCTCTCTGGCGGATTGCTCTTGCCTGCTGGTATTGCCGGCGCGTTAACAGGCCTGCAACTAGATGAAGTTGGAGAACAATTTACCTGGCAATTGCAGAGCCATATTCTGATATCCCTGTTTGCCTACGGATTGCTGACGGTGGGTGCAATTGTTGCCTGCTACGCAATGATCCAGGACTGGCGGCTCAGATCAGGTCGATTGTCCGAAATCAACCAATTATTCGCCCCCCTCGAAACAACCGAAAAACTACTTTATAGCGTTGCGGCACTGGGTTTCACTGGTCTCTTGCTTTCCGTAGTGTCGGGCGTCGCCTTCGTCGACAATCTGTTTGCCCAGCACCTCGCCCATAAGACCTTTCTATCCTTGATTGCACTCGTATTATTCGGAATCTTACTTGCCGGACGGCAGTTCGCGGGATGGCGCGGACGCAAGGCGATTATCCTGTACTTCGCCGGTTTTGTATTTCTCTGCCTGGCGTACTTTGGCAGTCGCATCATTCTGGAAATGATTTTGGGTGAGCACTGGGGCTAAACGTGACAGCGGCTATACGCCTTCCGTACCGCCGTGAATTCTTGACACGGCAGACCTGTCCTGTTGAACTTCCATCCTCATATGAAAAATAAGGCATCTTTCCTTTGACCGATGAAGTGCCGCTTGGCGCCCTAATCGGGCTGCTCGTACTGCTACTTCTGCTGTCCGCGTTTTTTTCCGGCTCAGAAACAGCATTAATGAGCCTCAATCGCTATCGTCTCAAGCACAAATCACGGAGCGGCCATCGCGGCGCACGCCTTGCTGAGTGGCTGCTAGCCCGCCCAGATCGGTTAATAGGGTTGATCCTGCTTGGCAACAACCTGGTCAACTTCTCAGCCGCATCGTTGGTAGCCATTATCGCATTTCAACTGGGCGGAGAATCTGCGGTCGCAATTGGCACAATAATCCTGACGTTGGTTGTCCTGATTTTCTCGGAAGTAGCACCAAAAACCTTGGCCGCATTGCACCCTGAAAAAGTCGCCTTCCCGGCCGCCTATGTTTACTATCCATTGCTCCGAGTCATGTACCCACTCGTCTGGATGACTAATGTCATCTCCAACGGTGTGCTCTGGATTTTGGGTGTGCGCAACCAGAATTTGCAGTCGGACTCGTTGAGTCGCGAAGAACTGCGAACCGTCGTACACGAAGCCAGCGCCATGATTTCGCGCAAGTACAGGCGCATGCTCGTGAATATCCTGGATCTTGAAAAGGTCACGGTAGACGATGTGATGGTGCCGCACAACGAGATTGTGGGCCTGGATCTTGACGACGACATTGACGAAATTGCCGCAGTAATTAAATCAAGCAACCACACCAGATTGCCCGTTTACCGGGACATGATTGACAACGTTATTGGCATCCTTCACCTGCGACATCTGGCACACATAGCGGCCGAAGCCGGTATCGACAAAGCAAGAATTGAGAGCTTGTTGACGGAGCCGTATTTTGTCCCTGAAGGTACACCACTGAGCACGCAATTAATTCAGTTTCAAAAACGCAAAGAACGAATCGCACTGGTTGTCGATGAATACGGAGACATTCAAGGCATCGTAACGCTCGAAGACATACTCGAAGAAATTGTGGGCGAATTCACGACCGACCCAGCTAATGAAGAAGAGGATATTAGCAAAGGTCCGGGCGGTTGTTACATTGTTAGCGGCACCGCCAACATTAGGGAACTCAACAGAACCCTGAACTGGGAACTTCCCACTGACGGACCGAAAACACTGAATGGCCTGATTATCGAGTACCTGGAAACCATCCCGGCCGAGGGCACAGATCTAGAGCTGGCCGGCTATCCTATTGAGATAATGGAAACCACCGACAACATGATCAAAACGGCGCGCATCTATCCTCGCCAGACTACGATTGAAACGATAGCGGAAGCCAAGCCACTCGACACTTAATCGAAAGCAGCTTGCAGTGCTTCACTCAAGCGGCTTACGCCAATTATTTGCATGCCCTGCGGAGCTTTTTTGGGCATGTTCATTTTAGGCACTATCGCCATGGTAAAACCTTGTTTGGCGGCCGCCTCGATTCTCTCAGCGCCAAAACGAATGGGCCGAACTTCTCCTGCCAGTCCCACCTCACCAAAACTGATGAGTTGCTGCGAACACGCTTTATCCCTGAAGCTCGATACGATTGACAATAGTGTTGGCAAGTCTGCTGACGGTTCTGCAATACGTAGCCCACCCACGACGTTGATGAATACATCCTCGCTGACCATCGTGAGATCACCATGACGCTGCAACACCGCCAATAAAAGAGCCAGGCGATTTTGCTCAATACCTTGAGCAAGTCGTCGCGGGTAATTTCCTTGGCAATCAGCAACCAATGCCTGTATTTCAACCAACAATGGCCGACTGCCCTCCCAGGCTACAGTCACCAGGCTGCCTGCAACGGCTTGCTCACCTCGAGTAAGGAATATGGCTGAGGGGTTGCGAACTTCCCTAAAACCCTTTTCGTACATCGCAAACACGCCCATTTCATTGCTCGCCCCAAAGCGATTTTTCACGGATCGCACGATGCTGTAACGACTGGCCGGATCATTTTCGAAGTAGAGGACAGTATCGACCATGTGCTCCACAACACGAGGACCCGCTATCGCACCCTCTTTAGTCACATGACCAATAAGAAACAGGGCGATTTCATTTTGTTTGGCAAACTGCACGAGACGACCGACACATTCTCGCAATTGCGACACCGAGCCCGGTGCTGACGCGACCTG
This sequence comes from Woeseiaceae bacterium, assembly GCA_024640365.1. Classification (GTDB taxonomy): domain Bacteria; phylum Pseudomonadota; class Gammaproteobacteria; order Steroidobacterales; family Woeseiaceae; genus JAHEFE01. The sequence goes on from JAHEFE010000020.1 coordinate 35,157, forward strand.
GGAACTGGTCAGGGTCTGAATGGAATCCACAATCAGCACCTTGGTACCGTTGTGGGCTGCCTGCTGCAAAACGTTGTCGAGAGAGGTATCTGCAAGCAGTGCGAGGCCCTTGTTACCGATACCAAGTCGGTGAGCTCGCTGCCCGATTTGGCGCAAAGACTCTTCACCGCTTGCATAGCAGCACTTCAACTCCGGAGGCAAATGCCCGGCAACCTGTTGCAGAAGCGTCGATTTGCCAACACCAGGATCGCCACCGAGCAAAATCACCGCTCCTGGAACGATTCCACCGCCCAGTACACGATCGAATTCTTCGAAACCAGAAGCGTAGCGTTCCGTAAGATCATCTCCGAGTGCTGCGATACTGGACATGCTTGAACCAGACCCAGCAGTTCCCCCGGTCGCACTCAAGCTGACCTGAGAGAGTGAATTCCAGGCATCACAATCGGGACATTGCCCTTGCCATTTGACGCTGTGAGCGCCACAGTCACTGCAAACATATGCGGTTTTGGTGCGAGCCATAATCGATTCCAAGTGTTAAGTCTGAATAATAACATTGCCAGCCCGCAAGGCGCGGTCCAAAAATGCCGACTCTTTCTCATTTACACATTCGCTATTTCTTTATACTTGGCGACATCGAACCGGAGTCAGGTGCTTGAAAGACGTGCCGAAAGAAAAACGAGATCGCTGGATTACGCTCGCATTTGCGTGTGTGATTTTGCTATTCGTATACGGCCCAGCAGCCGACTGGACCGTTCGCGCGGACTGGTTTGCCTATGACCAGATAGCCAGTCGTCTCGAGACAACCCCTCTGGAAAATGGCGTTATTATCAGTATCGACTCAACAAACCTGAGCGACGACGCCCTTTTAGGCCGTTACAAAGAGGTTATTCATTACCTTAAAAAACAACAAGTTAATAGAATAATCTCCACTCAAAGCCTGCCTGCCAGTACCAAGACAACTCCCGCCGATTGGCTACAGGATATTGGTCAGGGCATTCCGGTCTACTTGCCCCGAGACGATACGTTTGCAAAATTTGCAACGCAAAGTGGCTTCGTCGAAACTCATCCTGACAGCGATGGAGTGTTACGACGGGTCGCACTTTGGCAATGGACAGACGGTGTCCTAACGCCGTCACTGCCCCTGGCCATTGCCGTCGACAATAACAAGCGCAGTCCTGATCCACTGCTAGATTTCATCTATCTGTCTAAATATAAACCTGTGACACGGTTCACAGATCAGGAGCTATTGGCATCCAATTTCAACGCCAAGCGACTTGCCGGTAGCACTATACTGCTCGACCCACTGACTGTATCACGCGCAGGTGCGACAAAACTTCCGTCGGGCCAGTTGATTACAAGCGCTGGGCTGACCGGTTCCCTGCTCGCGGCCCTGGAACAAGATCAAGTCATTAGTGCGCCCTTGTGGTCCCAGGTTGTTGAGTGGCTGGCACCGTTGCTCCTGACTATTATCGCCGTTTTGCTTTTGCCCGGCATGCGCCGCCGTGAGATCGCCTTGCTGACCGCTGCAGTCGCACTGGTAGTGTTCGTAATCGACGTTTTGTTGTTATTTGTCTGGCATATAAAACTTGATGTAGCTCGTGCGGTACTGGTCTTCGCGACAATCGCTATTGCCAGCATTGGTCTTGCGAGTTTGGGTCGCAACGCGGCCGGTAATGCTTTTAAGCAGGGCTCTGCGTTAATGGCCGAAGGTGAGCTGGAAAAAGCCTTTGCGTCCTTTCGTCTTTGCACTCCAAGCGAAGAACTGTCGAACGCTCTGTACAAACTGTCATTAGCTTTTGAAGGAAGCGCCAAACCGGAACGTTCTGAAGCTGTACTAAACTGGATCAAAAAGACCCAGGTCGCAGAACCTAAAGGCAAGAACACTGTTCGACGGCCTAGCGGAACCCCGCAACAACTCGGCCGTTACGTGATCGAAAGGAAAATTGGTCGTGGCGCTATGGGTGCCGTTTACCTGGCGCGTGACCCGCGAATTAATAGAGCCGTCGCATTAAAGGTTATTCCAATTGAGAAAGAATTCGAGGACGAAGATCTCGCCGAGGCACGACTACGATTCTTTGGCGAAGCAGAGTCCGCGGGTCGCCTGACGCACCCAAACATTATTACCGTATTTGATGCCGGCGAAGACCATCATCTAGCCTACATCGCAATGGAATACCTCAAAGGTACACCGCTCGCAGAGTACACAGACACAAGCAACCTCCTGCCAACGCGTGAGGTGCTCGAATTGTGCGCGATTACGGCCGAGGCGCTTGATTACGCGCATAAGCAGCAAGTCATTCATCGCGACATAAAACCGGCCAATATATTGTACGACCGTCGCGCCAATTTATTAAAAATCAGTGACTTCGGCGTAGCTCGGCTGACTGACTCAAAACGCACCAAGACCGGTATCGTGCTTGGCACACCCATGTATATGTCACCAGAACAACTGAATGCAGAAACTCTCACGGGGCACTCGGACTTATTTTCGCTTGGTGTTACCCTATACGAGTTATTGACCGGACATGTACCATTCAAGGCCACGAATATCGCAGTCTTGATGACAAAAATTACTACAGCGGAACCAGACCCGGTCTCGACACTTAAAGCTGGCCTTGGAGCCGATATTGATGCCGTGGTTAAGAAAGCCATGGCAAAAAAACCGAAAGATCGATTTGCGAGCGGTATGGATCTGGCTATTGCATTGCGCGAATGTGCCCGATACATGCGAGCCTAGAACTGAATACAAAGAAGTAATAGATGTCATTTCGCGGAAAAATAAAATTTTCAGAATTATCCAATACCGGAATGGTTCGGGAACACAACGAAGACAGTATAGGCACCAATGCCGAGATCGCTTTGATGGTTCTTGCCGACGGCATGGGTGGTTACAATGCCGGTGAAGTGGCCAGCGGCATTGCCGTTCAGACTATTTCGGAGCTAGCCGCCGAAGGCGCTAATCGGGAAGTACGGCACGAAAGGGATGAAGCAACTGGCTTCATGCGGCAGACGATTGTTCTACGCGATGCCATCACCCGCTCCAACAAGATTATTTACCAGACCGCTCACAGTCAGAAACACTGTGAAGGAATGGGCACAACGCTGGTCGCCTGTATTTTTTGTGACAACAAGATCTCGGTGGCTCATGTTGGCGATTCGCGCGCCTACCGGGTACGAAATAATAAGCTGGAACGCCTGACAATGGACCACTCCCTGCTGCAGGAACTGGTCGATCGAGGCTTTTATTCAGAAGAAGAGGCCCAACGTTCCACGAATCGCAATTACGTTACCCGCGCCCTGGGCGTAGAACCTACGGTTAATGTTGAACTTAATGAATACGATTGTAAGCCCGGCGATATTTATCTGCTCTGCTCTGACGGATTGTCAGACATGGTCGAAGATGACGATATTCACTTAACTATCAGCACTTTTAGTGCTAGTCTTGATGTGGTTAGTCAACACTTGGTACAGCTAGCTAATGATAATGGCGGGCGAGATAACATCTCGGTGATGCTCGCACAAGTGGTAGATGCGTTTCCGGTCAAGCATGGACTGTTAAGTCGCATCAAGGGATTGTTTGGTAAGTAATCGATTTCGGACGCAGAGGCGTACCGGACAATTTTGGTCGATCTAGGGGACGGCAAAAATACAATGGCACGATTAATTTTAAGTCTGGATGATCAGGTATTAGCTGAATACAACATGACCAAAGAGCGCTATACAATTGGGCGCCTGCCGGACAATGACGTACGCATCGACAATCCAGCAGTCAGCGGTCATCACTCCCTGATAATTAACATCCTCAACGATTCGTTCCTGGAAGACCTCAACAGTACGAACGGAACGTACGTAAATGGCAAATTGATCAAAAAGCATGCGCTGCAACATGGCGATGTCATTACGATTGGTCACCACCAATTGCGCTTTGCTGATCAGCAAGTGAATGATGAAGAACAGGATGAGTTTGAGAAGACTATGGTGATTCCGGCGAGTCACCAGACTGCCGCTCAATTGGAGCGAGCAGAGTTGGCCGCATCCAAGCCCGTCGCCGCACCAGCTGCGTCGCCTGAGCCATCCCATACTGAAACGGCCACTGGCGTCAGCCCGATGATGCAACCCAAGTCATTGCCGATGGCTAAACTTCAGGTATTGAGCGGAACTTTTGCCGGACGTGAACTTGAACTTGCCAAAGCGCTAACGACTCTTGGACGCCCAGGAATTCAAGTTGCAGCTATTACGCGTCGCGCCGACGGCTATTTCGTGGTGCACGTGGAAAGTGGCAAAGAAGGTGACTATCCGCTGGTCAATGGACAGCCAATTGGCAGCCAGGCCCGCAAGCTCCAGGACAACGATGTTCTGCAGTTGGCCGGCGTCAAAATGGGCTTCTTTACAAGCTAAGACAGTCAAATCAAGGCAGCCCATCCGGGCTGCCTTTCGATTCAAATTCACATATAAGACTATCGCGCCCAGGTTTTTGGGCAGAGCCATTTCCTATGAATAATACGGATCCTGAGTTTCTGGAACCCAGTTCTCAAACTTCGTGAATTTACCGACGAAGGTCAGGGGGAAGTCGCCGATCGGCCCATTACGCTGCTTGGCAATAATAATGTCCGCCGTACCCTTTCTAGGCGTCTCCGGGTTGTACACTTCGTCGCGGTAGATGAAGATAATTAAATCGGCGTCCTGCTCAATTGCTCCGGACTCACGCAAGTCCGACATTACCGGCCTTTTGTCCTGCCGTTGTTCAACACTTCGATTCAACTGGGACAACGCAATAATGGGTACTTCCAATTCCTTGGCCAAGGCTTTCAGGGACCGGGAAATCTCGGAGATTTCCGTAGCACGGTTTTCCGTGTTGCCATGAACCTGCATTAGCTGAAGGTAATCCAGGACAATCAGGCCCAGCCCGTGCTCACGCTTCAAACGCCTGGCGCGAGCTCGAATTTCGGTCGGTGACAACGCAGCCGTATCGTCAATAAATATAGGGGCGTCCGACATCAACTGCACCGCCGTATTTATGCGTGACCAATCCTCGTCCGGGAATCTACCGGTCCGTAGATGAGTCTGATCTACCCTTCCCAAAGATGAAATCATGCGGAAGGCCAATTGCTCGGAAGGCATTTCCATAGAGAAAATTGCGGTCGGGACTTTACTCCCGATCGCTGCATTTTCGGCAATATTCACCGCCAGAGTAGTCTTACCCATGGACGGCCGACCGGCAATAATGATGAGTTCGCCTTTTTGCAGTCCGGCAGTCATCTTGTCGAACTCTTTGTAACCCGTCGTAATACCGGTTATATCGCCACCGGACTGGTGCAGTAGATCGATGCGATCTACTGCAAGCGGCAGAATTTGTTTCAGGGCCTTGAAGCCTGAACGCCCGCGGGCGCCGCGCTCGGCAATCTCAAAAACTCGCCGCTCCGCCTCATCCACTAATTGGCTTGCTGAGCGTCCATCCGATGTGAAGCAACTGCCTGCGATCTCGTTACCGGCGCTGATCAGCGATCGTAATATTGAGCGCTCCCGCAAGATCTTGGCGTAAGCGGTAACATTGGCTGCGCCAGGAGTTTCGTTTGCCAGGGTGGCAAGATATTCCAGCCCACCGGCAGCTCCAAGCTCACCACGGTTATCCAGGTGCTCGGAGAGAGTCACGGCGTCGCAAGGATTACCGTCCTGGGCCAGACGTGTGATGGCTTCGAAAATGAGCCGGTGATCTTTCCGATAAAAGTCTTCGCCAACAATAACGTCAGCAACTTTGTCGTAGGAAAGGTTGTCCAGCATGAGACCGCCGAGCAGTGATTGCTCGGCCTCTATGGAGTTAGGGGGTACTTTAAGTCGATCGCCGATCGACTCGCCCCCTATTCCTTCGTCCATGGCTCGGACCATATTTTGCTTATCCTCTTCCTGGGATGTGAACTGGCAATAAAGGTATCACAGGAAGCTGCCGGATTGCTTTACTCGTCAGCAACGACCTTAACGGTAATATCTACTTCAACCTTGCTATGTAAGTGCAGGCCAACAGTAAAATCACCCACTTCGTGAATCGGACCATCTGCCATACGAACTTCGGCGCGCGAAATTTCCACGCCAACTTTGGCGCAAGCTTCGGCGATGTCGATCGGTCCAACAGAACCAAACAGACGGCCTTCACTGCCAACGTTCGCTGTAATGACAACTACCATGTCTTTAACCAGCTCAGCACGTGCCTTGGCAGCAGCAAGCTCTGCAGCGGCATGCTTCTCCAGGTCCGCACGGCGGGCCTCAAATTCCTTGACGTTGGTTGGGGTGGCAAGCGCTGCTTTACCGGATGGCAGCAGAAAATTGCGACCATAACCTGGCTTGACCGATACCAAATCGCCAATGGCACCAAGGTTCTCAACATTGTCCAACAAAATTACGTTCATTTTTAAGCCCTATTGCTTTTAATTTCCCGGTTCGGCTATTGCGCTTTACCGACCATTTTACGACGCAGATCAAACCAGGCGTCGCAATATCCTAATAATGCCAGTGCGAAAACCATGACACCGGCCGTAACCGGTACCATTAACGCCGCGTAGGCAGCTACAAACGCCAACAGCGGTAATCGTCCCGTCCCTCTAAACCAGTGCAGCATCGACAGACCCTGCAACCAAAAGACCAGCAGCATCACTATCGCCAGATTGACCAGCCATAGGGCACCTGAAAATGTCGCTCCAAGCGCTATAGCGGCCAAAACGATGGCCAGCACTCGACCCATTCCAAGTTGCCGAAAGTCTCCGTAACTCGCGTTGCTTGCCGGCACCAGCCGATAAGCTCCGTATCCTATCAACAGCAGGACTACGCTAAAGGTCCATCCTGCCGAAACTACTACTCCGGTCATCAACCCAGCATGCGGCTGTTGCGCCAATATGAATTGGCTCTGCTGATCCAGACCGGCCTGGCTAAATGTTGCTGCCAGCTGCGTCAGCAAATCCGCCCAGACTGCAGCAGGATCAGCCACCACCAGGAAAATCCCCAGGGTAATGACTATCGCAGCAATCACGGTAATCTGCACCGCAAAAACTAACGACTGAGTCCAGGCCAGCAATCCCGCAAGGAGCACAGCAAGCGCCCAAATCATGGCAGCATTACCAACCAACGACATAACAGGCGCTTGTGCCAACAAGCCCATCAAAGCCAGCACCACAAGCCCAGCCATACCAAAAATACTGCCGCGAACCGCCCCATGCGCCAATACCAGCAAGACCATCACGGTACCACTTAGTAGCGCCGGAGCTATTGGCAGAACAAAGGTACCGGTTAGTGCCAGTACCGATCGTTCAGGACGGGCAATTATCCAATTGATGATCGCCCGCATTAGCTTACTTTCCGACCAACTTTTGACTAGTGACGATCCGTGTACGGCAATAAAGCCAGGAAACGTGCACGTTTAATTGCGGTAGAAAGCTGGCGTTGGTAGATTGCCTTGGTACCCGTAATGCGACTAGGGACAATCTTTCCAGTTTCAGTTATGTAGGCTTTCAGAAGCGCGAGATCCTTGTAATCGATCTCTTCGATGCCTTCAGCCGTAAAGCGACAATATTTGCGCCGTCTAGAATATCTGCTCATTCTTCAAATCTCCTTAAGCGCTTTCAGAATCGTCCGCGTCCGAATCATCGTCAGCGTCAAGATCATCGTAATCATTAGGGGCGTCTGCCTCATCCGCAACTGCCTCATCCGCAGCCGGCTTGTCTTTAGCGTCGGCAGCTTCTGCTGCGTTAGCGGCTTCGGCGTCAGCAGCCGCCTTGGCGTCACGACGTTTCTGCATTTCACGCTCGCGCGTCTTTTCTTCCTCAACAGCAACAGCCATTGGCGATGCTTCTGTAACTGCATCTTTACGAGCAATCACGAGGTGACGCAGAACCGCGTCGTTGAATTTGAAAGCACTGGTGATTTCAGCAAGCACAGAACTATCGCACTCAACGTTGGTGAGTACGTAATGGGCTTTGTGAGCTTTGTTGATTGGATGTGCCAGCTGCCTGCGACCCCAATCTTCGGTGCGGTGTATTTTGCCACCCGAAGTTGTGACCATTCCCTGGTAACGCTCTACCATGGCAGGCACTTGCTCGCTCTGGTCCGGATGAACCAGAAACACGATTTCGTAATGTCTCATTGTATCCCCTTTCGGATTACAGCCATCCGCTTATTCGGTATGGCAAGAGGTTTCCCGCACAATCAGCGGGACGCGCATCCTAACTAAGCCGGGCGCTCAGTGCAACTATAAATCGTTGATTTTGCCGGATTGTCTGTGTCTTTGCCGCACGGCTTCAAAGAGGCAAATCCCTGTCGCAACGGACACGTTCAGGCTTTCCACGATTCCCGCCATAGGCAGGCTCACCAAAGACGTGCAGCGTTTCATCAGGCCTTGGGCGAGGCCTTCATGCTCGCCGCCCATGATAATCGCGACATGCCCGCTCAAATCCGCGTCAAACAAGGTGCCTTCGGCCGCGTCGCTGGTGCCAACTATTGCCACACCATATTCGGCCAACCAGTCCAAAACTCGCCCCAGATTGCTAACCGGCACCAGCGGTATGCTCTCAGCCGCTCCGGCGGCCACTTTGCTCACAGTCGGACCAAGCTTTGCCGCCCGATGTTTAGGCACAACCACGGCGTCTACGCCGGCCGCATCGGCACTGCGTAAGCAGGCACCCAAATTATGTGGATCCTGGACGCTGTCCAGTATTAGCAGTAGTACTGGATCCTCGTCATCACTCGTCAATCGTTGTTCCACCATCGACCGTAGCTCTGCCTCATCAAGCGATCGTTGCCCGCCCAATGCCGCTACAACCCCCTGGTGGCGCGCCTCGCCACTCATCGACTGCAAGCGCGCCCGGTGCGCCGACTTTACTTCAATCGATTTCTCTTGAGCGGCATGCACAACTGCTTTGACTCGCGGATTCGCAGATTGATATTCAGCATAGATACGCTTGACCTTTTCTGGGTTACTAGCGATTAGCAGCTCCACTGCCCGTAAACCCGCGACGTATTTTGAACTACTCATTTCCTGCTCCGACTCCTGCTGCGCGCGGGTCGTTTACCTGACTTGCGCTCTTCTCTCGCACCCTTGCCGGCGGGCTGAAAATCAATACGCTTGTTTTCCATATCCACTTTCGAAACCAGTATGTGCATTTCGTCCCCGACGCGAAACGTTGTGCCGCTGCGCTCACCAACCAGACGCTGTCCACCCGCGTCGAAATGGTAGTAGTCATTTTGCAGACTCGTGACATGCACCAAGCCATCAATCTGAAACTCATCCAGCATAACGAAGAGCCCGAAATGGGTAACACCCGTGACAATACCAACAAATTCCTGGCCAACTTTATCTTCCATGAACTGGCATTTCAGCCAGGCCTCCACTTCACGGGTGGCTTCTTCCGCCCGGCGTTCGTAGGCCGAGCAAGTATGACCGAGGCGCTCCATAGCACTCAGGTCGTAGTTGTAACTACCGGCCTTGCCGCCACGCACGATGTGCTTGATGGCGCGATGTACGAGTAGGTCCGGATACCGCCTGATCGGCGACGTAAAATGTGCGTAAGCCTGCAATGCCAAGCCAAAATGGCCAATATTTGCAGGTGTGTATTCTGCGTGCTGCAACGATCGCAACATCGTCATCGAAATTGCGTGACTATCAGGTCGATCTGCAACTTGTTCAATGAGCATATTGAGATGCTTGGGCTCCACATGTCGGACATGTGGAACTTTCAAACCCAGTCCAGTCAGGAACAGGCGCAAATCGTCAAAGCGTTCCTCATCCGGTTTATCGTGGACACGATAGAGGCCTTGAATTTTATTCTTGTGTAAAAATTTTGCAGCCTCGACATTGGCAGCAATCATGCACTCTTCTATAAGTTTATGGGCGTCGTTACGCTCCACCGAGACTATGCGATCAACCACGCCGTCATCATTTAGCTGAATACGCAACTGCGGAATATCGAGATTGACGGCTCCACGTTTGGATCTGGCTATTGCCAGTGCCTTATACAAGTCATGCAAGTGGCGGATCGCGACGTGCAGATCTTTCGATACTTTGGAAGCCTCATTACCCTCGAGGAACTCGGCAACCTGGGTATAGGTGAGCCGTGCCGCGGAGCGCATTAGGCCTTCGAAAAAGCGCGATTGCGTAACATTCCCCTTGCGATCAATGTGCATTTCACAAACCATGCAAAGTCTGTCGACCTTTGGATTTAGAGAGCACAGACCGTTCGACAGTACTTCAGGCAACATCGGCACGACCCTATCCGGGAAGTAAACCGACGTTGCTCGCTTGATTGCTTCGTGATCGATCGCACCGCCGATTTCTACGTAATGCGCAACGTCTGCTATCGCGACCAATAGAGTCCAGCCATCTTTTGCGGGCTGGCAATAGACGGCGTCATCAAAATCGCGTGCGTCTGCACCGTCAATCGTTAACAGCGCAACATCACGTAAATCAGTGCGGCCCGGCTTGGCGGTTTCCGGCACTTCTTTGCCGAACTTCATTGCCGCGCTTCGCACCTCTTTGGGCCACGTATTCGGTATGCCATGCGACTGAATAGCGATGTCGGTCGCGATGCCTTTATCTCCGGGCTTACCGATAATTTTGATAACCCGCCCGGTTGCCTGTGCCATTGCGGTCGGATAATCAAGTATTCGGACGACCACGATTTGCCCAGGTTTAGCCGAGGCCGCCTCGCCTGGCGGAACCAGGATACGGTGACCGATACGCGGGTTATCAGGCATCACGAGACCGATGCCACGTTCACGAATGAACTGACCCGCGATCTCATCCATGCCACGCTCAAGAACCTCGACGAGTTTGCCTTCAGGCCGTCCTCGGTTGTCGAGACCCACGATTTTGACGGCTACCCGGTCGCCATGAAGAAGTGAGCGCATTTCGCGCGCCGACAGATAAATATCATCACCGCCATCGTCGCGAAGGACGAAACCGAAGCCGTCCTTGTGACTGCTTACCACTCCAGCCACCAATTCAAGTTTTTCAACGAGGCAAAACTCGTTGCGCCGATTCTCAATAATCTGCCCGGCGCGAACCATCTTCTGCAGCCGTTCCTCGAACAGAATTCGCATCCGCTGGCCACGCAACGAAAAGGCCTTGAGAAGCACGTCGATTTTCAAGGGCTTGCCTTCTGCCGTCAGAAAATCAATGAGCTCTGACCGTTCGGGTATCGGGTGCTTGTACTTTTTAGGCCCCGATGAGCCCGCTTTCGTTTTCGCATCCTTTTGCTTGGCCACGCCCTTGCTCCATGTGGTGGTGTTTGAGATTGACAGCCTTGGGCCGCTTTGAGTACAGTGCGCGTCCCGCACCGACCGCTATAGTACGCGGTCTTACCTGCCAAGGTGGCGGAATTACGCAGCACTTTGACGTACAATGTCGGCGTGCTGAACAACACGTGATTATAAACTACCTGAAAATCACAGTGTTACATATGGCAGGTAACCATGATCAGAACCGGAAGCCGGTCATCTTGAGAGTGGTTTGGAACAATACTGACGATCTGATCGATCAGTTGCAGCCCAGATGGCGGAATTGGTAGACGCGCTAGCTTCAGGTGCTAGTCTACGTAAGTAGGTGGAGGTTCAAGTCCTCTTCTGGGCACCAAATAATACAGGCCCCCGCAAGGGGGCCTTTTTATTTGTGTCAATAACAGGGCTACCTCCAGGGTGGCCATTTCAATATCCCGATATCCCCTCATCAACATCGATATTCCGAAATTTACGGCATTACCACTATCGCCGTGGATTTGAAGGTAATGTGCTTGATGATCACTTCGCTTGAGACGGTTCAAGTCCTCTTCTGGGCACCCAATCCGCCCTCCATCCTGTTTCGAGCGCTGAGAGTTATCGCGGATTGATCTTTAGTAATCACAAGAAAGAGCAGCAGACTCAAACGCCCTCCATCGTCGAGCCGAGCGAGATTACTACCGGCGGATTGATCTTTAGCGCTCGCATCCTAGAACTATTTCGGCAATCGTCAAAATAAGCCCCCCGCAAGGGGGCCTTTTTATTTGTGTCAATAACAGGGCTACCTCCAGGGTGGCCATTTCAATATCCGGATATCCCCTCATCAACATCGATATTCCGAAATTTACGGCATTACTACTACCGCTGTGGATTTGAAGGTAATGTGCTTGATGATCACTTCGCTTGAGACGGTTCAAGTCCTCTTCTGGGCACCCAATCCGCCCTCCATCCTGTTTCGAGCGCTGAGAGTTATCGCGGATTGATCTT
>JAHEFE010000005.1 GCA_024640365.1 Woeseiaceae bacterium
GCTGTTGAAGCGATATTACAAGGCGAGTTATTCGCATTCAAACATGTACCATCCCAATCGAAATAGTCATGAATGTAGGTCTCACCAGCAGACATACGGATGTTGGTGTTACCAGCGATCGGTAAGTAGTACAGACCCCAGTTAGCGAAGAACTTTTGCTTGCCGTCGCCGTTTGGATCATACACAACGGCCAAACGCGGTGCGATCTGATTGTCGATCTTGATAAACGTGTCGCCAGAAGCGTTCAGGTTTTCAAAGTTTTCGGAGCGTAAACCGGCCTCAAAGGACAGTTTTTCATTGAAGTCCCACGTGTCCTGAATGTAAAGCGCATTTGTATTAACACCAAATGTGCCACCGGATATGTAGGTACGTAGGCGAACTGAGGAACCGCTTGGGCATTCAGCCGGCGTACAACCAGAATACGCGCCACCTTCATCAAGCAACCAGTACTGGCCACCCGAGAATGTCGTATTGTTTACCGCGGTGTTCGTCTCTTCGTCGTAACCGAAGTCGATCATGTGATCGCCAATCGACCAGCTGACATCAAAACGCGTCATTTCGCGCTTGTCCGTACCAACATCGATAAATGCACTTGCTGTCGCACTGACGGGCGTAAAGTCGCCGCCGTTATAACGAGCCACATATGGCAGATCTGCGGTTCCCGGAAGTGTTGTCCGGTTAGCTTCGTTTTCACCGTAGGAAGCTGACACAGTCAGGTTGTCGGTGAGGTTACCCGTGTAGGTTGCGATCCAGTTGTCGCCACCAGACCGGAATTCGGTTACACCTTGATAATCACCCAATACACGAGTGTCTGCGTCATATTCATACGCATCTTCGTAATTTGTGCGTGAGTCAGAGAAGTTGGTGTATTCCAAACGATGGTTATCGGTGATGTAGGCATCCAGCTTTACGCCGTAAAAATCTTCCGCTGTATTGGCCTTGTAACCCCTACCGGAAATACGTCCGTAATACTCGTCGTTGGTATCGCCTCTGTTGTACAAAGCATAATAGAACAGACGATCCTTGATGATCGCGCCTGATGCATAGAGATCAAAATTCGCATCGTTGCTCACGTCTTCGTCGTTAAGCGCAGCATACGTATTCGGGCTGGTTCCAAGCTGGCTTTCATAATAGATGTTAGTTCCGGCCTTGAAATCATTTGAACCACTCTTGGAGCGCGCGTTCATTACGCCACCAGTTGCACGGCCATACTTGGCAGAGTAGCCACCGGTCTTGATTTGGAGCGTCTCGTAGAACTCAAAAGGAACCTTTGAAAAGCCCAGGCCATTACGGAAGTTCGTTGTGTTCAGGCCGTTGATGTAGCTGGTATTTTCAGCAACAGACGCACCAGCGAAACTGGTGTTGTCATCAAAAGCGGTATCGCCTTTATGAACGCCTGGAGCCAGCAATGACACTGACGTCAGGTCACGCCCAACAGGCATGTCCAGCAGCTCATCTGTGCCTATAACCAGGCCTGATTCTGCAATGCTGGTATCAACTGCTGCAATGCGCTTGCCCGTGACTATGATCTGTTCGATCGTTGAGGCGTCCACACCGAGGTACACCGTAGAGGTGCCGCCCATGGAGACATCAACAGTTTGGGTGTCCACAACGTTGCCGCCCTGAAGCACATTCACTTCGTAGGAGCCCGGTGGAAGACTGCTGAAACGGAAAGAACCGTCAGCATCAACTGCCGAGGTCTTGGATGTGCCACGTGATGTATCAGAAATTTCGATAACAACACTGGAATCAGCTCCGCTGACTGTGCCACGAATTGCGCCCTCAGAACTCTGAGCAAAAGCGCTAGACGTCGCCAAACCAAAAAGAAGCGTAATGGACGCAATGGTGCCAATAAACTTCCTGGTTACAGACGTAGCTGACGGCTCGCACGAAAGTGCGCTAATTAATTTGCCGACCATGAAAAGTCCCCTTAAGTAAGGATTATATTGTCAATTTCGGGCGCAACATCCCTGCCATCTCATTGAAACGGTAACAGATACCTTTGTGCCCAAGCTTTGGTATGCAGCATAAAAACTACAGTGTGGTGAGAATATTACATTCTTATCGGGTAAACAAGGTTCTATCAATTGAGTGCAAGTAAAATGTCTTCCTGATTGATGTATCTATTGTAAGTATCTGAAAAATAATCAGTTATTGTTCTTCTCTGGTTTGAGTTATATCATTCAAAAGGTGACAATTAGGTGCTACTGCACGATTTGCGCAATAGGGTGTGGCTAATTAGCAACAATAGTAGAAATATATGATGCAGTGGAGGATTTACAGGAGTGAAAGACCAGTTTGGCCGAAATGCCATCCAGGCGATTGATAATTTCTATGTGGCTGGTTGTATTCCCGGCCAGCAGATTTGATCGGTGAAGATATCGGTCGAAAAAAACCGCACTACTGAGTAGTGACCGTTCTAAATCCCGCGGCACTTTACCCGGCACAGATACACTGAATAATTGAGGTTTGACAGGATACAAGCAGTTTTTCTGCTTGTTTGTTGCCAAGAGAGTTAAGTCATTTGCGGCCGCAAAGGAATCCGTCACCGGAATCAAGGCTCAATATGTACAGCCCGCAGCGAAAGTGATTGAACTGCGAATTGGCATGCATGGTAATCAATGCCAGCATATTTGGTACTGAGGGAAGGTCTGTCAGAGGACATGGAGATGATCACGAAACCCAGACTATTAGGTAAAATTTTCAGGACGTTAGCCATTACCGTGTTCACGATACTGGTTGGTGCGTGTGCAACTATTAGTACCGGTTCTCACTATGACGAGCACCACAACTTTGTCGGCTATCACACGTTTTCCTGGATTGCTGCCAATCCGTATGTCAAAGCTATAGACGAGGAACCGGCAAAGGTAAATCCGCTGACCCAACTAAAGATTGAACGGGCGCTGCGCGCGGAACTCGAGTCTCGAGGTTATGTGTTTGTCGACGACAAAGAGGTGGCAGATTTTGTGTTGGGATACACGGTCGGCACCCGCCAGAAAGTAAATATTGAATCGTACCCGTCCATGTATCGTGGCTATTGGGGTTGGCATTCTTACAACGATGTGTATTTTAGCCACGAGTATCGAGAATACAGTTACGATCAGGGCACGTTAGGTGTCGATGTGTTTGACGGCAAGTCGCATCAGCCGGTGTGGCATGGTTGGGCCACCAAGACAGTTACTGCAAGTGATCGTGAAGACCCTAGCCAAACAATTATTAAAGCTGTCGCCCTTATTTTCGATAAGTTTCCATACTAATGGCGCGAGATCGCAGCCTATAGCTGCAGAGTGGACAGAAAATAATGGCTCCATTTGGAGCCATTATTTTATTTCAATATTGCTTATTGTTCTTTGCTGGGCTGACCACTGCCCTTGAGATATTTGTCCAGAAAACCGAGGAAAGCTTCGGATGCGGCGATGCGGTTGTCGCGCCGACGGAAGCCATGTCCTTCATCGGGGAAGACCACGTATTCCACAGGAACTTCATTGGCCTGGATGGCAGCCACCAGCTCATCGCTTTCAGCCTGCAACACTCGAGGATCATTGGCACCCTGAATTACGAGAGTGGGCTTGATGATATTGCCCGCATGAAACAAGGGAGAAATACGTCGGTGACGCTCGCCGTCCACGGCCGGATCTCCCATTTCATCGTATAGCGATTCTTTAAATGACTCCCACCAGGGCGGAATGCTTGTGAGGGTACGAACCCAATTGGTGACTCCAAATATGTCGATGCCCACATCAAACACATTGGGCTCAAAAGCCAATGCCGCGGCCACCATGTAGCCACCATAGGAACCGCCAATAATGCCGATTTTGTCTTTCTCGACCCAGTCCAGTGACTCAAGGTACTTTCGTCCGTAGACGATATCCTGAAGATCGCTTTCGCCGTGATGACGGTCATCCAGATGATAGAACGTCTTGCCATAACCTGATGAGCCACGATTGTTCGCAGCGATTACCGCATAGCCGTGATTGACCAGGTGTTGAATGGTGGGGTTATACCCGGTACGGCTTTGCCCGCCAGGACCACCGTGCACCCAAACCAGGGCTGGAACAGGATTCTCGGCGCTGGCATTTAGTGGTCGATAAAGTATCGATGGGATGTCCAGGCCGTCGAAACTTTTGTAACGAACAACACTACTGTTGACCAGGTCATTCTGATCTATGGCTGCATTCAAGGCGTTAGTCAGTTGCCTGGATGTATGTGATACAAGGTCAATGACGTGGATGTCAGACGGAGAATTAGCAGCATTAACAATTAGCGCGATTTGTTTTTCGTCATGCGAAAAACGAATACTTCTCAACTCACCTTGTGGCAGAGGCGGCAACTCCACAACTTTGTCGGTCGTCATGTCCGTAATGGTCACTTCGGTGCTTGCATCTGCGTTGACACTGCTGACTCGATAGCGTCCGCTAGGTGCGTAGGATACGTTGGAGACATCCCAGTTGGCTTCCAATACAGCTGATTTCTCTCCGCTCTTCAGGTCGTATTGCCATGCCTGATTGAATTCGCCGAACTCGTTTGTGGCGTAGAGTAGATAAGCATTATCAGGGGTGAAGCCGTAGGCGGAATACTCAATATTTCCTTTGTGGCCTGTAATCAACGATGGTTCGAGCTTTTTCGATTGCAGGTCAACGATATAAATATCAGAGTCGGCACTTGTCCTTGGTTTATCCAGAACCAGCCAGCGCCCATCGCCACTGATCGCGGATACCGCCATTCCCGGGTTTTCGAAAACTAGCACTCTGCTGTAATCAGCTGCAGAGTACTTGTAGACGTCGAAATTCTTCTGATCGCGTTCGGTAGACAGTAAATAAAAGTATTGACCATCACTCTGCCATTCCAAAAATGATGCCTTCAAATTTTCGCCTGGAGTCAGGTCCTGGTATTTTCCATCTTCCTCCCGAACAATAACGTGATTGAGTTCGTTACCGCCGTTGTCGTAGGTGTACAGCATGCGGCCGTCTTTGGGGAACCAGCTCAGAGCAAAGATCGCGTTGTCAGTAGAATTGGTGAGTTGTTTAATATCTCCGCCTTTGATCGGCAGTTCATAGGCGTTAAAAACACCGCTAATGTCGGAAGATATCAACAATGAATTGTCTGCTGGTGAAAAGGCATAGCCACCGGCTAACGCATAAGTCTTGGTCTCGAAGAATTCTTTGGCGCTATATTCTTTGACTGGCTGCCGCGCTGCCTGGCTCGAAGGGGCGGAGTTGTTGGCATCTTTGTCCGGCTGGCAAGCAGCAAGACCAATGACCGATAAAAGTGACGCGATCAATACGTTTGTTTTGATTTGCACAAAAATTCTCCTTACTGAATTGGTATCTATACAGGTCCTGCTTCACATTACCTTGGCTGGGGCCTTGTTCGTGGTCTTTTTGGTTCACGTTGTGACTCATTGTTTCTTAATTATGGTAGCTGGTGCCACAATATCGGAATTGTCACCAAATCCAAGACCAGTAAATATAAATGGCAGTGAACCAGAGCTATCTTTCCGATCGTAGCAAAAGCCTCATAGCGGTGATTGCTTCGATGGTTGTTGTTAATCTGGTCTATGGCCTGACCCTGCCACTATTGTCGCTCGTCCTTGATGCTCAGGGTATAAGCAAGACCGTCATAGGAATCAATATAGTAGCTCAAGCGAGTGCTGGAGTTGTGCTAGCGCCATTTGTACCTCGCCTGCTGCATCGTGTGGGTCCTGGCCGTTGTATGCAGTTTGCCACTTTACTGGCGGCGACCACGCTTGTTGTTCTCGGTTTGTTCCAAAATGTCTACTTGTGGTTTCCGCTGCGGTTTCTGCTTGGCGCTTCTGCCGCCATTTTGTGGTCGTCAAGTGAGGCGGTAATTAATGAACTTGTCGACGATAATTGGCGCGGTCGAATTATTGGTATTTATGGTTCAGCTGGCGCGGCCGGATTCGCCATGGGTCCGCTGGTTCTGGTAGCTACCGGATCCGTTGGTCTTATGCCGTTTATCGTTACAGCGTGTCTTGTGGTAATAGCCAGTCTCCCATTGTTTTGGCTTAAGAATGACGGTAATGCGGATGGCAAGCACGAACGGCCCAGCCTTCGACGTATTTTTCGGCTGGTTCCGCATATCATGTTTCTTAACTTTACCTATGCAGCCGCGGTCGAGGCCTTCATTGCATTCTTCCCTCTGTTCGGAATTAATATTGGCCTGGGAGAGGCTCGCACGCTGTCGTTGCTCACAGTATTTGCGATAGGCGGCGTCGTACTGCAGTTGCCGCTTGGCTGGCTTGCGGATCATGTAAACCGACAGAGACTATTGTTGTTCTGTGTGTTCTTCACGGTTGCCGGGTTTATTGTGTTTCCCCACTTGATTGCACGTCCTGTTGCCGGGCCAGTGTTTGCGTTCACACTGGGTGGAATAGAGGGAATGATTTATGCGATGGGGGTAATTTTCCTGGGGCAACGTTTTAGTGGTGCCGAACTGGCATCTGCGAGCGTGTTATTCACCGGCATGTGGGGAGCTGGCACGATGTTCGGACCGGCGCTCGTTGGCGTTGGCCTTGATGTTTTGGGCGTTAATGCGATGCCATATCTGATAGGTGCGGTATACGCGTGTTACCTGCCGGTCTACTTCTTGCGACGCGCCTGACCCGTTCGCAATGAATCAGCTGCCGTTTGCACTGATTAGCGACAGAGTCGTTTGTGTTCGATTTTAAGACAGTGATCCATGACAACATCAAGGCCGGCGGCTTTAGCTCGCGCCGCTGAATCGGGATCGCTGATTCCCAATTGCAGCCACAGGTGGTGAATACCACTCTTTTTAATGAGTGGCAGTATTTCGTCTACGATTGCGGGGATGGCTTCGGCGCGTCGAAAAACATCGACCAGCTCAAAACTGAATGGAACGTCGGCAAGTGCGGCATACACGGTTTCACCGAGTATCCTCTCGCCAACCGCTGTGGGATTAATCGGGATTACCCGATATCCTGCACCTTGCAGGTACTGCATTACGCCAAAGCTAGCACGATCTCTATTCGGGCTTGCTCCAATCATGGCGATTGTGTGCGTCTTCTGTAGCATCTTTCGAATGAGTGTTTCTTGCTTTAGATCGCTCATCACCTGAGTTCCCGTTAATCATCAAATTCGCGTCCCACCTTAATAATTGTAGCAATGGTTTGGCGAAGTTGCGGCACAAAAAAAGGGCTCCACAAGGAGCCCTTTGGGCATTTCGCCTGGGTGCTGTCGTTTAGCTTTTCAGGAAGTGATCTTCGAGCACTGCCGCTACGCAGCTGGTGATTCTCTTACCGGTTTCGATGTGCAGGAATTCATTAGGCCCGTGTGCATTGGACTTGGGTCCGAGGAGACCAGTGATCAAAAACTGTGCTTTCGGAAACTTCTCGCCCAGCATTCCCATGAATGGAATTGTGCCACCCGTGCCCATATACATGGATGGCTTACCGAAGAATTCCATGGAGGCCTTTTGCATTGATTTCTCGAGCCACGTTGCGATCCCCGGCGCATTCCAGCCTGCCATCGATGATTCGACGTTAAATGCAACGCGGCTGAATGGTGGCGAGGCGTCTTCAAGGAGTCGTTTTACACCGGCCGCCGCGTTCTCAGCATCGCAGGTTGGCGGTAGTCGGAATGAAAGTTTCAAAGTCGTACTCGGTAGTTGGACATTGCCCGCATTGACCAGCGATGGCAGGCCATCGGCACCCGTAATGCTAAGTGTTGGTCGCCAGGTGTTGTTGAGCAGGAGTTCATAGGGTGACTCGTTTGCTACTGGATTCTTGACAGCCCAGGGAAATTTTTCGTGTACTGAGTTACCCAGGACGTCCGCGGCCAGACGTGCCTGCTCCAGTCGCTGCGCCGGAATGTCGACATGCAGTTCATCGACCAATACTTGACCATTGCTCTCGTTTTCGACACGACTCAAAAGCTTGCGCAAAATGCGAAAACTGGATGGAACAATTCCACCAGCGGCACCCGAGTGGACCCCTTCTGTCATAACATCGGCACGCAGCGTTCCCGTCAGATTGCCGCGTAGCGAAGTCGTGCACCAGAACTGCTCGTAGTTGCCGCATTCCGCATCCAGGCATACTACGAGGTCCGGCGAGCCGATGCGGTCGGCAAGTTTGTCGATGTAGTAGGGCAGATCGAAGCTGCCGCTTTCCTCACAACCTTCTACCAATACAACGCAACGTGCGTGCTTGATGCCTTGTTCCTGCAGAGCGCGGATCGCGGTCAGTGACCCAAATACGGCATAGCCGTCATCAGCTCCACCGCGGCCATATAATTTGCCGTCTTTTATGACTGGCCGCCAGGGATCAAGATCATCCGCCCACCCAGTAAATTCTGGCTGTTTGTCGTAGTGACCGTACAGCAACACAATGTCATCGGATGCCCCAGGAATATCTATAAACAATAGAGGGGTGCGTCCTTTCAGTCGCACGATTTCTACTCGCATGCCTTTGATGGGTTGCTTCTTGCACCAGGCCTCAAGCATTGCGACGGCTTTATCCATATGGCCACTTTTTTCCCAGTCCGGATCGAAGTGTGGCGACTTGTTAGGTATTTTTATGTATTCGCTCAGCTGGGGAATGATTGATTCGTCCCACGCTTTACCGACAAAACGTGCAGTTTCCTTGTTATTCATATCTCTTCCCTGTGGGAGACTGTAATTTATTGATTCGTTACACCGATTATAATACTAACTTTGCTCTCTGCATTGGCAATTAAAGATTCGCCAACGCTGTTGAAGCTTGTGGAAATCGTTCACTTATGCGTTCAGACTAATAGCTCGAGAGCTTACTAACCGGGTAGCGAGGAGAGGATTTTGAAAAAAATCACACGAAGAGATTTTTTGAACGGCACTCAGGTCGCAATTGGAGCGTCTTTGTTTACGCCGTGGGTAGAAGCACTCGGTTCGATTCCGCCAGATTTTTCGTTGGCCAAGGATTATTACCCGCCGGCTCTAACTGGACTTCGTGGCAGCCACGACGGTTCTTGGGAGGTAATGCACTCTCTGGTCGCAGGAGCTCGTCCAAAGCCACCGAGATCAGAGGAAGAGTACGACCTGGTAGTCGTCGGTGGTGGCATAAGTGGTTTGTCGGCCGCTTATTTTTACCAGCAAAAAAAACCCGGTTCGCGGGTTTTGATCCTCGATAATCATGATGACTTTGGGGGTCACGCGAAGCGCAATGAGTTCAATATCAACGGCACGACGCGAATTGGCTATGGAGGCACGGAGTCAATCGATACGCCATCTGCGTACGGCAAGCCGGCGAAAGACCTGTTGCTGGAACTGGGTGTGAAACTCGAGAAGTTCTACGAGGCTTTCGATCAAAAACTGTATCCGTCGCTGGGATTGGGGAAAGGGATTCTTTTTGATGAAAAGAATTTTGGGGAGCGCAAGCTGGTAGTTGGCTATGGCTCCGCTCCCTGGGACGAATTCGTTGCACAAACTCCATTGAATGAACAGGCGAAAAAAGACTTGTTGCGACTGCAGACCGGCGAAGAGGATTATCTTCCGGGTCTGAGCCTCGAGGAAAAAAAGAAGAAGCTGGAGCACACCAGTTACGAGAGTTTCTTGCGTGATATTGCGAATGTGGATCCGCAGTTGATCGAGATGTATCGCAAGTGGGGCATCAGTTTTTGGTGCGTCGGCATTGATGAAATTCCGGCGATGAGTGTGCAGTCGTACGACGGCATGCCCGGGCTTGAGCATACTTTGCCTCGCGAAGGATCGCGCGGCGATGAGCCTTATATTTTTCATTTTCCGGATGGCAACGCCTCAATTGCCCGTTTACTTGTCCGTGCACTGATCCCGGAAGCTGTGCCTGGCGCAAATCAGGAAGACCTGGTAACGGCGCGAGTGGATTACTCGTTGCTTGACCGTAGTGGTCAGAGAACGCGGATTCGCCTTAATAGTACAGCCGTAAATGCTGTTCATACGGTCGATGGCAAGCATGTCGATGTGACCTATGTTAATCACGGCACAGCTCATACCGTCACTGCCAGAGATTGCATAATGGCTTGCTACAACGGAGCTATCCCCTATCTTTGCCCCGAGTTATCACCACAACAAAAAGCAGGCTTGGCTTACGGAGTGAAAGTGCCGCTGACTTACGTAAAAGTGCTGGTGCCGAATTGGCGCGCGTTTGCCGAGCTGGGTCTGGATTTCGTCTATTATACGAATGATTTCTATAAACAGGTTGAGCTTGATTACCCGGTATCAATCGGTAAATATCAGCGGTCGCAGACGCCCGACGACCCGATGATATTGCATATGTGCTATGTGCATTACGCCCCGGATGTTAAAGGGCCAGAGCAGTGGCGAGAAGGTCGCCGGAAATTGCTGCAGACACCGTTTTCGGTTTTTGAGGGCCACGTACGGGATCAGCTGGATCAGGCGCTAGCTACGACAGGATTTGATGCGGATCGTGATATCAACGGGATCACCGTAAATCGCTGGCCGCACGGTTACTCCTACGACCCACATTTGTTGTGGGAGCCACACAGAGCATCGGAGGCAGAGCAGCCGTGGGTTATCGGTCGCCAGCCTTTCGGACGAATCAAGATTGCTAATTCCGATGCGGCCGCGCAGGCGTATACGGATGCCGCGATTATGCAGGCATGGCGAGCTGTGGGCGAGATTGAATCTTAGGGATACAAAAAAAGGGGCCAAGGCCCCTTTTTAATATTACTCAATAAAGCAGCAATAACCGTATCGAACTCATTTCGGTTTGCGGAATTTCAAAGTCATGCGATTTGATTCGCCAATGGCTTCCAGTTGCGCCTTCAAAACCGGATCATCTTTGCTTGTAGCCAGTGTCGGCGGTAGCCGCCAGACGACATCTGTTATTGCGGGTTGGTCTTTGCTGTTTGCGTTGATGTCACTTGAACCAACGAGTTCGAAACCGGCGGTATCCATAATTCCAATTACGAATGATTTTTTTAGATAGCCAGCCTGACCAGCGGCCCAATCATCTGGCATGTACTCGCGCGCCTGGTGTTGAACGACGCCAACGATACCACCCGGTTTCAAAATGCGGAAAGCATCATTTGCGGCGGCCGTCAGGAATTGGCCGTCATCTTCAAATCGCGCCAGATTGTGCAAGGCGCGGATAAAAAGAACAACGTCGGCTGTGCCTTCCATTTCGGCTGGCATATGACCGAACGTAAAGGCGCTGACAGATGCATCGTCATCGTCACGCCAGGTATTTGCTTCTGCCGTCCAGTCTGCAACCCAGGTCTTCTTGGCATCGAGTTGCTCCGCGCTGAAAAAGCCAAACTTGGGATACATTTCCAGTGCGTAGTCAGCACCAATTAACTTGCCGTTCGGGCCGAGGTAGTCGATAAGAATTTTGCTGTACCAGCCGCTCCCCGGGAGTGCTTCCACCACGGTCTGACCCGGCTCGATACCGAAGAAATCCAGGGTTTGCTGAGGATGTCGGAATGAATAGCGTGCCTGCACATCTTCGGGCTGACTTTTAAGCACGATTTCAATACGGGTGGGCTCCTCAGTTGCTGGCTTGGCGACTTCTGGAATTGGCTTTGACTTTGACTCAGGGACAGGAGCCTGCTGACAGGCGACCAATGTTAATGCCAAAAATGGGAATATCAGTTTATTCACTACAATTACTCCTCGTCAGAAAGGCGACGAACAAGTTACGTGTCACAGCGACCGGGCGGTCTTGAGATTGAGAAATTCTTTGCCGATATGTAGCTTAGCAAAAATTGACGGGCGCGGCGCCGCATTTGATTAGTCGCATTCCTGGATGGCAATGGGTCCAGGAGTAGAGAAATCCTATTTGACGCTTAAATAACGCTCTCCGCGGTCCGGAAGCACGGTGACTATTGTGTGCCCTGGGCCCAGTTGTTTGGCAATCTGGGTAGCTGCCAGGATGTTTGCGCCTGACGATATTCCGACCAAAAGGCCTTCTTCTCGGCTCAGGCGTCGTGCAGCGTCGCGGGCGTCTTGCGTTTTTATGCGAACTACCTGGTCGATAGCGTCCATCCTAATTAGTGCTGGGATAAACCCATCCGCCAGTCCCTGAATGCCATGGCATCCTTTTGCGTCTCCCGACATCACTGCAGACTCATCAGGTTCAACGGCAACAATACGAACCGCTAGTTTTGCATCGTGCATGGCCTCAGCAACCCCCATCAAGGTTCCTCCTGTGCCGACGCCAGATACGAAGGCGTCCAGCTTGCCAGTAATCTGGCGAAGAATCTCAGGACCAGTAGTCCGTCGGTGACATTCCATGTTGTCGATATTGGAGAACTGGCTAGGGAGAAAAACATCGTCTCTGTTGGCGGCGTATTCGATTGAATCCTGAACCGCCGATTGAATGTCGTTGATTTCGTTCAAGAGCTTTAACTCCGCGCCCATAGCTTCGATCATGTGGCGGCGTTCTTCACTCACGGTCCGTGGCATAACAATAATGACTTTGTAACCGCGGATAGCTCCTACCATCGCCAATGCAATACCGGTGTTACCTGAAGTAACTTCCATAATGGTGGACCCGGGCTTGAGATCACCACGACGTTCGGCCTCAAGAATAATGTGGCGGGCGATGCGGTCTTTGATACTGCCACCGGGATTCAGGTATTCGGCTTTAGCGTAAATTTCACAGCCGGTGGTGTCACTTGCCGCGCTTAAGCGCATAAGTGGCGTATTGCCAATGGAGTCAAGCACGCTCGATGAAACGAGGCAGGTTGGCAGTGCCCGCGGACAGTGTACCCATGTTTCTTTAGGTGTTGTTTTAGTGCTCAAGCCGGTTATCCCCGCCAATGTTGTGCGTGCTATTAATTACAGAGTTGCGGCGCTCTCGCCATACGTAATATCCGCCGCTTAAATACCGGATGAAGGGCTTTGTGGGGGTCGATCGGTTTCCCCGGAAAGTCAGTGAGGGTGCCAGAATCTGTCGTGGGGCATGGATATGGCTGATTTTAGTGGTAGGCTCAGTGTCGATTTGCTGCCGCTGATTCAGGTCGGGCTATGGCGCTGATTTGCGCGAACCGATCTGTTTATTAATTCATGGGGAGAACCAATGTCTCAAAGTCGTACTCTGGTATATGTCCTGGTGGCAACGAGTTTGTTATTTGCAGCCTGCAATAGCACTACAGACGATAGTACCCTGGACGCCTCTGCGGGCGTGGGCGTACAAAACAGGGGCGGTGACAGCAGCGAATGGTGGCTTGACCTGCCGCGTCCGGAATGGGCTAGCTACGAGCGGGTAGCGACGAGCCAGAACTGGTTTGAAGTTTACAAGATTGCCGATGGCATTTTCGCCATCTACGAGCCGGGTCAGTACGAGGAGGTTATATCGTTCTTGTTACAGGGAACTGACAGGGCGTTGTTGTTTGATACGGGCTTAGGTATTGGCAACATACGAGCGGTCGTTGATGAGCTAACAAATTCGGACGTAGTCGTCGTTAACTCGCATACCCACTATGATCATATCGGCGGCGACTATCAGTTCAACCGGATTTTCGCTCGAGACCTGGATTACTCGAAACGCAATGCGGCAGGCATAGGCCATGAAGATATGGCCGAATGGGTCAGTGATGGCTGGACCTGGAAACCGTTACCTGAGGGGTTCGCGCGCGAGGCTTACGTTAGCCATCCGTTCAATATCACCGATGTCATAAGCGAGGGCGACAAAATTGACATAGGGGGACGGACGCTTGAGGTGTTGTTAACGCCTGGACATGCACCTGACTCTATATGTCTTATCGATCGACAAAACCGTTTGCTATTGACTGGTGATACGTTCTACCTGGCACCGCTTTATACGCATATCGAAGGATCCAGTTTTTCTGATTACGCGAAAAGCGCCTCGCGGCTGGCAGCATTAAGCGGCGAGGTTGATACAGTGCTGACCTCACACAATGTTCCTGTCGTATCTTCCATGTATCTGGACCGGCTGGGAGCGGCTTTCACAGCGATCGCAAACAATACAGTGTCGTTCGAGATTACGGATGGCAACAGGGAGTATTTTTTCGACGGGTTTTCGATCATTACCAAGAACGAGTAGCGGGGGGATCAGACAAACTGCGAGATGATATTCCGTGGTACTTTCCAAATGCTCACGTGTATTTTTCTGCAGGGCGGTAAGTGATATCAAAATCGCGCGACTTCGTGTTCGATAGGCGACCATTTGTCGAGTGCGTACGGTGATGTTTTCCGGTAAGGTTTTCGCTGCTCAAAATCATTGTGAATATGCGGGCTGGCCATTGGCACATCCAGAAAAGGGGGTAAGCGATGATCATCACTCATGAGGTGAGTAGGACTAGTTTCGTCAGGTGGAAAGTTCTCTCGCTGATGATTTTCGCGGGCGGTCTTGCTTATATTCTGCGCCAAAGTAACAGTATTTTGGCGCCGTATATTACCGAGGATCTCGGCATTTCACTGGTCGAATTTAGCGCGATTTTTTCGGCTTTCGGTTGGGGGTATGCAATTTGTCAGTTTCCAGGTGGGGTCTTTGGCGATCGCATCGGGGCGAGACGGGCAATGGCTCTAATCGCGCTGAGCTCGGGCGTTCTGGCGGTGCTTATGTCGCTGGCACCGGGCTCGGAGCTTTTATCAGCGGGGACTATCGTTGCATACCTTGCGGTGATCTGGTTTCTCATTGGGGCAACGCAAGCACCGCTGTTTCCCGTTCTTAATGCCGGTGCGCTCTCAAACTGGTTTCCAATAGGCGGTTGGGGCGTCCCAAACGGTCTGTGCAGCGTTGGCATAGGGCTTGGCGGTGCGGCGACACCGCTGCTGTTCTTGTGGCTCATCCAAAATTTTGGCTGGCGACAAGCCTGCCTAGGAACAGCGCCTTTGTTTTTCATCTTTGCGGCAATTTGGTGGTGGTACGTTCGCGATTATCCCAGCCAGCATAACGCGGTGTCGCAAGTAGAGTTGGATCTTATTAATAAAGGCCGGATTCCTGAGGACGACAAGGTTCACAAAGGAATCTGGAAGCTCGTATTGAAAGATCGCAATACATTGCTGATTACGATTTCCTATTTCTTCTCAAACTGTGTTTTTTATATGTACGCGACCTGGTTTTTCAGCTACCTCCTTTTGGGGAAAGAGCTGGACGAAGCTCAGGCCGGCATATTCACATCGAGCCAATGGATTGCTGGGGCGGTGGGTGCGCTGGCTGGAGGATATGCGTTTGACTGGGGAATCAGGCAGTGGGGATTGAGATGGGGCGGGCGACTTGTGCCGATCGCCGCTCTTGCAATGTGTACCGTATGCATGTTGCTCAGCCAGTTTATGTCGCAACCTCTGCTTATTGTGTCGCTCTTGTGTGTTGGATATGGACTGCAGCAGGCAACTGAAGCGCCATTCTGGGCCGCGATAATCGCGGTATCGGGCAGGCACGCATCTGCAGCCGCTGGCGTTATGAATACGGGAGGCACGTTGCCTGCGGCCATAATGCCTCCCGTATTTGCACTGATACAGCAGCAATTCGGTTGGAGCGCAGCGATTATTTGTACCGCAATCTTGGCTTTGGCGGCAGCGTTGATGTGGCTGTTTATTCGTACTGACGAGCCCATGGCAGATGCAGGTTTTTGACGGGTAGTGTGGTTGCTCCTGAAGAAATCGATTCGCGAGCACTTTTCAAAGCCGACAAACGCAAGGTGACAATAAGATTGTGAATGAATCTGTCGACACCAGATATCGAAGTTATCGCTTGAGAGTCATGCTTGCGATCACGTTAGGTTATGGCTTCCTCTACACCTGTCGTCTTGCACTTTCCGTGGTCAAGAAGCCGCTCATCGACAACGGTATTTTTACGGTCGAAGAGCTGGGCATGATCGGTGCAGCTATGCTCTACGGATACGCATTCGGCAAGCTCATCAACGGCGTGCTGGCGGATCATGTGAGCCCGCGACTCTTCTTTGCCATTGGCATATTGATGTCAGCGCTCGTGAATATCTCGATGAGCTTTTCCACTGTAGTCTGGATTTCAATCGGCTTATGGGGATTGAATGGCTGGTTTCAGTCCTTTGGTGCTCCGGCGAGCGTCATTAGCCTCACTAACTGGTTTGGTCCGCATGAACGGGGCCGCTATTACGGTATCTGGAGTGCATCGCATGCGGTTGGCGAGGGCCTTACGTTCTACGTGACCGCGGCTATCGTTGCAGCATGGGGTTGGCGGGCCGGGTTTATCGCACCCGGTATTTTTTGTATTGCAGTGGCCGCTGCCGTGTATGCATCGATGCGTAATTCGCCAACGTCCCTTGGGTTACCCCGTATTCAGGAGTGGCTGGATGACTCCTGGGAGGATGACGGCATCTCCCAGTCGAGTGCATCGACCTGGAAAGTGCAAAAAACGGTTTTCCTGATTCCCGCAATGTGGATAGTCGCTGTATCCAGCGCGCTGATGTACGTTACCCGCTATGGCATTAATAGTTGGGGTGTGCTTTATCTGCAGGAAATACGTGGCTACACGTTGCTAGAGGCAGGCTTGTTTTTAAGCATCAATACGATTGCCGGTATAGCGGGATCCGTCGCTTTTGGTTTTATTTCGGACAAGTTCTTTGACGCGCGGCGCCCCCCTGCCAACTTCTTGTTTGCGCTGGTCGAAGTGATTGCATTGCTGCTTATCTTCTTTGGCCCGAAAAGCGTACCGCTGCTGGCTTTCGCCTTTGCCTTGTACGGTGCCGGCTTGAGCGGCCTTATCGCGTCGGTTGGTGGCTTGTTTGCAGTGGACATATCGCCTGGGAGGGCAGCTGGCGCGGCACTGGGCTTTGTCGGTATTTTCAGTTACGTCGGAGCCGCCATGCAGGAAAATGCCAGCGCTTATCTTATTGGTAGCGCCGTTACGGTAGTTGACGGCGTGAAAGTGTATGACTTTGATAACGCCATCTTGTTCTGGATTGGCTCTTCAGTGCTCTCGATGCTCTTGGCTGCAACGCTATGGAATACGAAGGTGCGAGATTGAGGATACGACGTTGAAGGCTCTTGATAGGGACATTAAGGTTGTACTGTTCGATCTTGGTGGTGTGCTTTTAAAATTACGTGACCCGCGGCTCACGTTCGGTCTCAATGCTGACGATGCTGATTTTCACTCCCGCTGGATTGCGTCTCCAACGGTGCGTGAGTATGAGCGTGGAGAGTCGTCGGCAGAAGACTTTGGCGCTCGAATGGCGGTCGAATTGGGATTGCCGATTGATGGGGATGAGTTTCTGCGGCGCTTTGATGCCTGGATCGACGGACTCTTTCCCGGTGCTAGCGAATTAATCGATCGAATACCAAAGCAATACGAACGGGCGGTGCTATCTAATATTAATGAGTTGCATTGGCAATACGTTGCAAAGGATGCTGCGTTCATTGAACGAATTGATCATTTCTTTTTGTCATACAAGTTGGGAATGACTAAGCCGGATGCTGAAATATTCAAGCACGTAAGTACAGCGCTTCAATGCGAGCCGGGACAAATTTTATTTATCGATGATAATCCGGTAAATGTCAGTGCCGGTATCGCGGCCGGTCTGCATGCGGTAATGGCAAAAGGATTGCAGCAAGTCGAAATGGCATTGCTTGCTGCCGCAGTGTTGCGCTAAAGGGCGTTTCGACCGACTGGTCTAGAAATCGTCGGGTTCTACCGATTCCATTTGCTCTAGCAAGTTAATCGCCACACCGACAAAATCGGTATCGGTGATGATGCCTACAAGCTTACCTTTACTGAGTACGGGCAGGCAGCCGATGCGGTGTTTTTCCAGGAACATGGCGGCGCGCCGCAGGCTGGCATTTTTGTCTACTGTTGCTACGTCACTAATCATGACATCTTTAATAGGGATGTCCCTGGCATGCAGACGGCTATTCGGATCACGCAAGAAGGAGTCAGTTGCTGCCAATACATTTGTCAGTGATACCACCCCGATCAATCTGTCGCCGTCCACGACCGGCAAGTGATGAATTCGATTATCGTGCATAAGGATACGAGCGTCGTCGAGAGACTGATCCCCGGTAACAGTGATTAGGTCAGTGGTCATTATGGCGCTAATAGAGAACATCGTTTTTTCCAAATTAATTTAAGGTTCCCGATTAGTCTATCGTTACCAGACCCTTTGACCATTGCGAAAAACACCTATGGAGCTTGCGTCCCTGTTCGTTTCAGAAAATGCTTATAAATCAACGTACCAGAGTATGATTCGCTGGATATTTCAGTCCGTGGCAAAGAAAGAGCGCTGTCGTGAATAGTAGCAGCGCCGTTGCCTGGTGAGTGGCCGCAAGAACCGTCGGTACCTTGAGCAGCAGGGTTGAAATACCCAGAGCCACCTGTGCTACGGCGAGCGCAAGAAAGACCCTCGTGCCGCTGCTTATTCGGTCAGGGAAGCTTGCGTGCCTGGCGCGGAACCAATAGACCGAAATGAACAGGAAGGTGCTTATCGCCAGTAATCGGTGATCAAATTGGACAGTTGTTCTGTTGTCGAAAAAGTTCAGCCAGGCGGGTTGAAGGGCGAATAGACCGTCTGGCAGCCATTGACCGTCCATCATCGGAAAGGTGTTGTAACCGAGGCCTGCTTTAAGTCCTGCGACAAATCCGCCGGAAATCACGGTGATCATAACCAGCGTCGTTAATGCGACCGTCCTGCGATACCAGGCATGCGCTGAGCCCGGCTCATTACCGAAACGTAAACCGAGGGCAACCCAGAACATATAGGAATAGATCAGGAATGCAGCGAGTAAATGTGCGGTCAGTCGATATTGGCTGACATGCGGGTTGTCCACCAGACCACTCTTGACCATGTACCAGCCAAGTACTCCTTGCAGGCCACCGAGGACAAACATGAGGCCATACTTCGGAAGCTGCTGCTTCTGGATATGACCTTTCCATAAAAACACCAGGAATGGCAGCAGAAATACCATGCCAATTGTTCTGCCGAGAAGGCGATGCAAGTATTCGAGCCAAAAAATTTCTTTGAAATCGTGCACATTCATGTGCGAATTGATTTGCAGAAATTCGGGTGACTGCTGATAAAGATCAAACGCGCTTTGCCATTGCTGATCACCAAGCGGCGGAAGTGTTCCCATAATTGGCCGCCAATCCACGATCGACAAACCGGATCCGGTCAGGCGTGTAACGCCACCCAGGATCACCATCGCGAAAACCAACCCGCAACAGATCAGCAGCCAGTTGGCGACCAGGCGATTGGAGGTTTGAGATGGGATTGTCATGACGGAGGGCCTTGGTTAAGTGGGAAAAGGATTTTACCAAGCTTAACAAGAGAGGTGCTACGAATGATTGCGCCAGCGTGAAAGTTAATTGCCAGAGTTGTGGTAGTCTCGGCTTTGCTGCTGCGCGTGGAAACCGCAGCGTATAAGAATAACGAAGGGGATATGCATTGATTAAAAAAGCCTGGTCCATTGACTCTCTGGTGCTGATTTTTTCTATTGTGATTTTGGCTCAGATGTTGACCTATGTCATTCCTCAGGGTGCTTACGAACGAGTTCCGTATCCTGAAAATCCGTCGCGGTCCATGGTTGTGGATGGGACTTACGCGCCGGTAACTGACGCCGGCCAGGCAAATATTCAACCCTGGTATTTCTTGCTGGCCATTCCGAAAGGCATGGAAAACGCACAGGAAATAATTTTTCTTATCTTCATCGTTGGCGGCGTTATTGCGGTGTTGCGGGCGAGTGGGGCGATTGACGCGTTATTGCGCTCCGCGGTATCACGATTCGGCAACAGTCCGGGAATACTCATTGGTGGTTGCCTGGTGATGTTTGCCATGGGTGCCTACACGATTGGCATGGGCGAGGAATACGTGCCCTTGATACCTATCCTTGTTGCGATGTGCCTGGCTATGAAAATGGATGCCATCGTCGCGATGGCGGTTGTTTGGGTGGCATATGGCATTGGCTGGGCTTGCGCTGGTACCAATCCGTTTGGAGTAGTGATCGCGCAGGATATTGCGGGCGTTCCAATCACCTCGGGGTGGCAGTTTCGCCTCGTCATGATGGCCGCATTCCTGCTGGTCGGCTTCTTGCACATATATCGTTATGCGAAAAAAATATTGCGGGATCCGGAAGCCAGTCTGGTTGCGCACGTAACCTACGAACAGGGCTTTGATCTTCCAGAGGATTTAAAATTCACGCCACGCCGAATTGCGATTCTGATTGTATTTACATTGGGTGTACTGGGTTTTGTCGTAGGGGCGTCACTCTATGGTTGGTATATTCGCGAACTTAATGCGGTCTTTCTTGCTATTGGGCTGATCGCCGCTGTCCTGGCCGGTATGAGTCCTGTTGAGACGAGCAGGACGTTTATCAATGGCGCGGCGGAAATGACTACCGCTGCTTTGATTGTCGGTTTTGCCAGGGCAATCGAAGTTGTACTTGTTGATGGCGGAATTATCGATACGATCATCGACACAATCGCTGGCACTTTGCGCGATGCGGGTCCGGAAGTCGCTGCAACGGGCATGCTGCTAGTCCAGACGATTTGTAATTTCTTTATTCCTTCGGGAAGTGGCCAGGCCTTCGTGACGATGCCGATCATGTCACCCTTGGCTACACTGACCGGGGTGCCGCAACAGACGGCCGTGTTGGCCTACCAGTTCGGCGACGGCTTCACCAACATGATGATACCGACCAGCGCGCTGGTAATGGGCGCGTTGGCGCTGGGCAAGATTCCTTACGGTGCCTGGGTGCGATTTACGGCGCCACTGTTACTCAAGTTATTTGCGTTGGCGATCGCGTTTCTAATTTTTAGCATCCACTTTGGTGATGTAGTGGGGCTCAATTCCTAGGGATTGGCCGAACTTCGCTTTAGCACTATTGACTGGCCTCGACCACGCGAATCGGAAGCGGCGTGCAGGCCCTGGTCGTCGCGGGTAATCAATTGTATATCACCAAATTCCCAGTCGTTTGGAACGATCCTGTAACCTCGTTTGCTACCGGCTGCAATCACATCCGCGGGTAACGGACGGGTTGGGCTGTAAGTAATCAGGTCTACCGGTGACAGTTGGTGGTGAAAGAACGATTGCTCAACGGCATCTTTCGTCGACATGTGAAAATCACGGACATTAACGATCGTCTGGAAAACAGACGTAATGATGGTCGAACCGCCTTCGGCTCCAAGTACCATGTCGACTTGGCCGTCGCGGACCAGGATGGTCGGTGACATCGACGACAACATGCGTTTGCCGGGCTGGATTTCATTGGCGGTGTAGCCCACCACTCCGTACATATTGGGGACGCCCGGTTTGACGCTAAAATCGTCCATTTGGTCATTGAGAAGGAATCCTGCGCCATCGACAACAGTGCGACTGCCAAACCAGTCGTTAATTGTATAGGTGTTGGCGACAGCGTTGCCGGCAAAGTCGACCACGGAAAAATGGGTGGTTTGATGGCTCTCCAGGCCGGGTCTAGCAGCAGCCAGCGGCGAAATTTTCCGTGGGTCAACTTCTGTAGCTCTGGCTTTCAAATAGCCATCGTCGATAAGGCGCTTGACGTCAAAATCGTTGTAGTCGGGGTCGCCGAGATACTCGGCGCGATCCGCATACACTCGTTTTTCGATTTCAGCGATTAGATGAATATATTGGATAGAGTTATGCGCGACATCTGCGAACTGGTCCGCAAGATCGTCTTTCATTTTCAATAATTGTATGACGGCGAATCCCCCAGAACTTGGTGGTGGCGACGCAATGATTTGTTCCTGCCGCCAATCCGCGATTAACGGAGCCCGCCAGACCGGTTTATAATTTTCCAGGTCTTTTTTAGTTATCAATCCTTTGCCACGCAGCATTTCTGCAGTGATCAGGTCAGCGGTTTCGCCGTAATAAAATCCATTTACACCATTGTTGGCAATCCTTTCCAATGTGGCGGCCAACTGGGGCTGCTTGAAAACCTGTCCGCCATGCAGGTTGCCAAAGTAATCATCAAAATTGGTTCGTTCCGCGTAAAGGCGTATTGAGTCAGCGGCACGTTCGGCCAGGACCGGATCAACCATAAACCCATCTTTTGCCAGCCCAATTGCCGGTTGTAGCAACGCCTTCCAGGGAAGCAGGCCAAAACGCTCATGTGCGGCCCAAAGGCCGGCCACAGTTCCGGGCACGCCTGCTGCACGGTGGCCAATCAGGCTCAAGTCCTTTATGACATCGCCATTCTCGTCCAGATACATGTCCTTACTGGCCGCGGCGGGTGCCATTTCCCTATAGTCGAGGAACAGTGGCTCGCCGTTCATGTAGATCACCATGAAGCCTCCACCACCTATATTGCCCGCCTCGGGATAGGTGACAGCGAGCGTGAAAGCGCCTGCCACAGAGGCATCTATGGCGTTGCCACCATCCCGCAGGACCTGGGCAGCAATGTCTGCTGCGAATTTATCCGGCATGGCCACGGCGGCACTGCTTTTCTGCGCTACAGCAAGGCTGACTGAGTCAGGCGTGTTCTGACTGCAACCGCAGAGTAGAACTACCGTTAGCAGGGATGCGGAGAGAGTGCGATTAATCAAATTTATCATTTCTAGGGTTCCTGCCTAATAGCGCTGGTCGTAAGCAAGAGAGCATGCATATTCGTCGCACTTCCGTAAAGTGCCGAGTCATATGTTGGTCAAGCTACGTACCAATTGACGTCATGCTCATCTGTACTCATTGAGATAAGGTTTTCTTCCATCAAATAATTCAGGTGCGCGATGGATTCGGCGGTGGCGAGCGTCAGGTTGCGGCCGTCAATACGGCTTTTGAACAATGCTGGAAAGGTGTCTATCGCTCGACGCGGTTGCTTACAGTATTTCTCCAGTTTTTCGAGCGCATCTTCGTGTTCATGAATCAAGGCGGTCAGCCGCCAATGAGCACCACGAAACGGTTTTCCGTGGGCAGGTAGAACGAGAACATCTTCCGGTAAGCGCGTGCGCAAGGAGTCGAGAGAATGGAGCCACTGTTTTAGTGGGTTGGCTCTTGGCTCCGGGGCGTAAACGCCTACATTGGATGAAATTGTTGGCAGTAACTGATCACCGGCGATGAATATATTCAGCTCTTCGGAGAACAGACATGCGTGCTCAGGAGAGTGGCCGCGGCCAACCATAATCTCCCAATCATACTTACCGATACGCAGAGTGTTGCCTTCTACCAGTCGGTGGTATGACTCAGGCAAGGGCGCAACTATCTTGCCGAACATCTGAAACATGCGCTCGTAATATTGAGTTTGTTCGTCGGCAAAACCGGCTGCTTTATAAAATGTCCTCGCTTCTTCCGGGATGGGCAGGTTTTCTGCGTTGCGGTATAGATTGCAGGCCAGAAATTCTTCCTGAGACATCCAGAGATCAATATTAAATCTCTCGGTAAGCCAGCCCGCGCAGCCAGAATGGTCCGGGTGCACATGGGTGACAATTACACGACTCGGCGCCCGGCCATCGAGAAAATCACTATGAACGTTCTGCCAAATTTGGCGTGAATCGTCTGTGAATAGTCCTGTATCTACAATGGCCCAGCTATGCTTGTCTTTAATTAACCAGAGGTTTATATGTGCCAATTGCATTGGCAGTGGCATGCGTAGCCAATAGAGATCCTTGGTAATTTGCATTAACGCGCCCGAGTCAGGCACGTCGTCAAATTCATAGGCGAGATCCGGGGTTGGTTTTTCGTCCAGCATTGGGATTATTAAGGCCTGCGTTTTGTGGTCACTACGGTGACTGGATAATTTAACTGCCGTTCTGAATTTACGTACAAGTCACCGCGTGAATAACAGCGCATTGATCAGCATAGCATAACGCTATTATCGGTTTGATTCTTGAACTTAATAAATGAGACTTTTGCTGTGGCGCTAACAGCTGTACCTGCGACAAAAGCTGTTATCGATATGGATGCACGATTGCGCCAACTACTTAGCGAGACCTGATTGCGTGTTGGCAACCGATGCCCACTATGATTGACCCTTTTTGTTCCTTTTACGACGAGCGTTCAGGCTCGTTCGTATGAACCTATTTCGCCAGAATGATGACGGTGGGATCGTCGCTATAGAGTTTCTGGACGAGATTTGCACGATGCTCCAGCACGGCGCGCTGATTGATGTAGCCTTTATCGGTGATTTCGCCTGCGTCGATATCGGCAGGTTGATCGAGTAACAAAACGCGTGCGATGCGCGTGCTTGATGCTGGATTGGCCTGGTTGTAGGCCAGAAGCGCTTGTCGCAGAAAATCTATTACCCTGCGATTTTTACCCAGAACAGTTGCGGGTGTGCTTTCGTCCATTTCGGCGAGTTCTGCGGCGGTAGCACAGTTCAGGAATACCAGCAGGCCAACCTCATTGCGGTCATGACCGGCAACAACGGCGTCCTGAATTATCGGTGCGGCCGCTGTAATAGCGGCGATGCGCAAATTTCCGGTACTCACCCATGAACCGGTTAATAATTTGAAATCCTCAGCGACTCGGCCGTCGAATACAATGCCCTCGGCCGGGTCATCTGGATTGGCGAGTTTTCCGGCGTCCCCTATCAGGTAGAATCCATCTTCATCAAATGCGGCACCAGTCAATTCTTGCTGTCTGAAATAGCCGGGGAAAATATTCGGCCCCTTTATACGCATTTCCAGCTTGCCTGCGTTCGGAACAAATTTAATTTCTGTGCCTGGTAGGGGCAGGCCAATAATGCCCGCGCGGTCAATAGGGAAATGCACTTCGGTCGCAACCGGGGCGGTTTCAGTTGATCCCCAACCGGAGGTCATCGATATTTTCTCGTCACGGGATTGTATCGAGAGTGCCTCTAATCGCTGCCATAAGTCCTGAGGTAGTGCTGCAGCGGCGTAGAAAATTGTATCGAGTTTCGCGAAAAAATTGTCACGCAGTTCTTTGTCTTTTTCCAGATAAGGTATAAGCATGTCGAAGCCACGCGGCACATTAAAATATATAGTCGGTGAAATCTCTCCGAGATTTTCTACCGTTGCCGCGATCAGCTCGGGAACGGGTCTGCCGGCATCAATGTACAAGGAGCCGCCGTGCCGCAGAACGAAATTGAAATTGTGATTGCCGCCAAAAGTATGGTTCCACGGTAACCAGTCAACCAGCACTGGCGGCCGTTTGGCTGCGAACGGCCAAATCTGAGCCATGGCCTGTTGATTCGAGCACATCATGCGATGAGTGTTGATCACCCCTTTGGGTAATCCGGTTGAGCCTGATGTGAACAGCACTTTGGCGATAGTGTCGGCTGTGATCGAGGCGTGCGCGGCCTCCACATCATCGGTTACTTCCTGATCGAGAAAATCATCAAAACTGATGCTGCCAAAGGAAATTCCCTTTTGGGAAATGACAAACACATCATCCAGGTCAAGGGACTCGAGCGCGGGTTCGTAACGTTCATCCGCGACATAAATAATTCGTGGTTCGACCAGCGCATAGACATGTCTGAGCTTGCCGAAATCTTTGGATACCAGTGAATAGGCAGGGGAGACCGGCGCTACCGTAACTCCCACGTACATAGCAGCAAGCTGCAACAAGCCGTTTTGCAGGCTGTTGTCCGACAGGATCATTAGTGGATGTTCCGCAGATGCTCCTGCGTTCAGTAGCGCCTGGCCCAGGGCTCGGACTTTTTGCAGCGCCTCACCGTAATAAAGCTTTTGCCATTCACCACTCGCGTCACGTTCAGCGAGAAAGCAATTGTCAGGAGTTGATGCCGCCCAGTGAGCCAGGTAGTTGCAGATATTGTCCGCGTATTGTTCCAGCGGCATCGGGGAGCTGAGCACAAAGCTGCCGTCTGTGTTTTTCTGAACCTTGACTCGTGCTGGTGCGAAGTCTGGAATAGATCTGTCGCCATCACCCATTTGTTATACCCCGAGATGCGTCAGTATTTACTTCGATGCCGTCAAGTATCGACCTGCTTGCAACTTGTCGTGACTATACTTATAACTCTAGTTCAGCTGCTACATCTTGCATGGCTGCTGCAGCGATTTGCAATGCTTCGACGATGTGGCTTTCAGTCATGACCGTTGATAAGGCCATCATGCCACGCGGCGCCAGGAAGAGGCCGCGATTCATAGCTGCAACGTGGAACCGGTCAATAATTTGCGTATCAGTGCGGACTACGGATGATTCCGGCACGGAATTACTGAAATACATATTCAGACATGAGCCGTAATGATTCATCGATAATGGTAATCCGATGCTCTTCGCTGCTTCGCTCAAGCCTGTCTTAAGCTGCAGGCAGAGTTTGTCCATTTTTTCTATTCGAGCCGCATCGAGATCGCGAACCGACACATCGCCGGCCACCATCGTGATTGGATTGGCATTGAACGTGCCGGTATGAAACACCTTCATATTGGTCGGCTCGAAAATGCGTAACAAATCACGGTGACCGCCAACGGCGCCGACAGGAAATCCACCGCCGATTACTTTGCCGAACATAGTCAGGTCGGGATCGAGACCACTTTTTTCCTGGCAGCCGCTCACGCCGAATCGAAAGGTGAGCACTTCATCGAGGACAAAGAGCGCGCCGGCCTTGTGGGCAGCCGCTTTCACGCCATGAAGAAATTCATCTTGTGCAGAAATTACGCCACCTGAGCCAAGAACAGGCTCTAGAAACACGGCCGCAATCTCAGGTCCGTGTTGCTCCAGCACGGATTTAAAATCATCAAGGTTGTTGTAGCCAGCCAGATAAGTGAGCGGTCCTTCCCGACCAAAAGAGCCGGTCTCAAACTCCAGCAACGATCCGTGATAGCCATAACGTGCCATGAGCAGTTTTCGGCGCCCGGTTACGATTCGAGCAATAGTGAAGGCAAGTGCTGCTGCCTCTGTACCCGAGTTCGTAAAACGTATCTGGTCGACCGATTTGATGCGCCCAATGATTCGTTCGGCCAGTGCTGTCTGCGGTATGTTGGCGGCTGCATAGCCAGTACCTTTGCGAAGCTGCCGTGCGACGGCCTCGACGATGGGCGGATAAGCGTGCCCGTGTGCC
Organism: Woeseiaceae bacterium; assembly: GCA_024640365.1. GTDB lineage: Bacteria > Pseudomonadota > Gammaproteobacteria > Steroidobacterales > Woeseiaceae > JAHEFE01. Next base: position 26,872 of record JAHEFE010000005.1, read on the forward strand.
ATCGCTGTGTAGTTGTTGATGAAGTCCAGGTATTTGTTACCGTCGATGTCCCAGAAATTAGCGCCTTCGCCGCGCTCGACCGTCAAGGGGTAGGGCGCCCAGTAGGCCGCTTGGCGCGACGTGCCGCCAGGCATGACTTGAATTGCCTTGCTGTGTGCTTTTTGACTTCCCGAGGTGCGTGTCAGATAGGTATCACGTATGGAAGATGCCACGATTGCTCCTGTTACCAGCGGTATGCGTCAACGTTTTTCGGTAGCGCCTCGCTGAGTTTGCCAGAAATGAGCTGATCCGCCAGTGCTTCTGCGAAATCTGTAATAGGGGTATCGCAATCGAGATAGGGTACAACCTCTCTGACCATTGAGTGTAGATTACGAGTAGCGCTGCTCAGGTCATCAACACCGCGCAGATCCGCGGCCTGGCAGGCACAGATGAGTTCGTAAGCAATGATGTAGCTGGCGTTGCGCAATATATCCCGTGTTCTGCGAGCAGCAACGAGTCCGAACGATACGTGATCCTGGAAATCACCGGTCGATGGCAGGGACTGGATCGATATTGGATTGCTCATCTGTCGGATTTCCGCGGTTAATGATGTGGCCATGAACTGGCCGCCCATCAAGCCCGTCCGCAGACCCGGTTTTTCGCGAACCAGGAACGGTGGCAATGTGCCATTGAGGCTCGGATGCAGCAGTCGGTTATTGCGACGATCCGACAGGTTGCACATGTTTACGAGAACGATCGCCATCTGATCCATGGCATTGGCGACATACTGGCCGTGAAAGTTTGCGTTGTGAACAGCATCGTTTTCCTCAACAACAATCAACGGGTTGTCGTTAGATGAGTTGAGCTCGGTTTCTACAACTTGTTGCACATAGCGGGTTGTATCGACCACCGGCCCCATGATTTGCGGTGTTGCACGCAGCGAATAAGCATCTTCAATTTGTTCGTCCAGACCTTGCGGCTCATTCGTTGACAGCTTGCGCAGCCACTCCTCCATTTCGGCATCTTGTACGACCATTTTGCTGTCTGCCAGGGTTCTGTATATGGCGTCGGCGATTCGAACCTGCCCCGGGTGCGGCTTTTGTTTATGGGCCGCCGGGTGGAACGGCATAATTTTGGCCTTCATTACTTCAAGGCTCATGCAGGATGTCAGCGTGAACATATTAATCAGACGTTTTGCGTCCGTAATCAGGCAGCACGCGAGACCTGTCATTACTGATGTGCCGTTGATCAGCGCAAGACCTTCCTTGTAGCTGAGCTTCATGGGCTCAATGCCGGCGCGTTTCAGGGCGTCCGCACCCGGCATTATTTCGCCCTCGTATTTAGCGCGCCATTGCCCGGTGCCTACCAGGCCGATACAGGCCAGTGGGCCCAGGTCGCCGCTAGTGCCCAACGACCCCTTCTCGGGGATGCAGGGAATGACGCCTTTGTTATACATGGCAACGTATTTTTCGAAGTTCTCCAGTGAGATGGCTGAGTAGCCACGACCCAGTGAGTTTATGCGCGCGAGCATGGACGCCCGCACGTGATCGTCAGCAAGCAAGGGACCGACGTTTGATTGTACGCCGCGCATGATATTGTTTTGCGCTTCCTCAGCCATCGACGGTGGTAGCAACCAGTTGACGAATCCGCCAACGCTTGTGGTTACCCCATAAATAATTCTTCCCGACGCCACGAATTTCTCGAGCAGCGCTCTGGATGCCTGTACTCGTTCGCGAATCTCCGGGGTGATTTCGATTTGCCTGCTCATCTGGCGGGCCGCATCGGAAACTATGTCAACTGTCAGGTCATTGCCGTTAGGGATCATGTTCGTGCCACCAGAGGTCAGGTTTGGAGGAAGACCTCAGTGTACTCTGCGCTATTCGCAAAGTGCTTTCTTTGAGTGCGTAAAATAGGGCATTATTGGTAGATTATTCGAATAATCATCAATATTTAGAAAGGATATTTCATGATGACCGAATCGGAACAGCGAGAAATACCGCGTCTGGACAGCCATGATCGACGTATTCTCAATGAATTGCAGAGAGATGCCAGGCTTACCAACCAGGATCTCGCGACCAAGGTCGGCTTGTCCCCCTCAGCCTGCTGGCGGCGGGTCAAGGCGCTGGAGGAATCCGGAGTCATACTGCGCTATGCCGCGATTCTGGATCCAAAGAAGGTCGGCTATGGCGAGTGCGTATTTGCTCATATTTCGCTGGATCGACATGCCCGTGACCTCAGCAGTCAATTCGCAGAATCGATGCGCAGGCAGCCGGAAGTCATGGAGTGCTATTACACGACGGGAGATGCCGACTTTCTATTGCGGGTGGCGATTCCCAGCGTGGCAGCTTATGACAAGTTTTTGCAAAACGTCATTTTTTCCGCCCCCTCGATATCTCAGGTGCGGTCAAACTTTGCCCTGCGCCAGATCAAGTTTGAAACGGCGATGCCGATCGAAAGTGACTGAATAAAATGCTGCTTTGCAGAATAGTGGCTGGTGGCGGGAATGATAATTATTGCAGCAGGCCGCCTTAGAGTTCTGTAACATTAAGGGCCTGATTCAGCGGCGGGCATGAAATACCCTATACTTTTGATGACGAGATTCTGATCTCGCACCTATTGCCGTCTGAGTAATTCCGACTAAAAAGAAGCGTGGACCTTATGCAAACCGAACGACAAAATTCTTACAACCGCGACGAGTTGTTAGCGTGCGCACGTGGCGAGTTGTTTCACCCGGACAGCGGCAAATTGCCGATGCCCGACATGTTAATGACAGACAGAATCCTGCATATCTCGGAGACTGGCGGCAAGTATGGCAAGGGTGAAATCACCGCCGAGCTGGATATTAATCCGGACCTCTGGTTTTTCAAATGTCATTTTGTCGGTGATCCAGTGATGCCAGGTTGTCTTGGGCTGGATGCCTTGTGGCAGTTGGTTGGTTTTTTTCTGGTCTGGTCCGGCAATGTGGGTAAAGGTCGCGCGCTTGGGGTAGGAAAAGTTAAGTTCAGTGGGCAGGTATTGCCGACGGCCAAAAAAGTAACTTTTCAAATTGATCTCAAGCGTGTCATCACCCGCAAACTGATTCTCGCCATCGGAGATGGTACGGTGTCCGTCGATGGTCGTGAAATTTACACGGCCGAAGATTTGCGGGTTGGCCTTTTTACTTCAACTGACAATTTTTAAGAGACTAATATGAAACGCGTTGTTGTAACGGGGCTGGGCGTAGTCTCTTGCCTCGGAAATGATCAGGTCGCATTGCTGGATTCGCTGCGTGCAGGCAAGTCCGGTATTAAGTTTAACGAGATCTTCAAAGAGATGGGTTTACGCAGCAACGTCTGCGGTAGTGTTGAAATAAATTTGGAAGAACATATTGACCGCAAGGTGCAGCGCTTCATGGGTGACGCGGCGGCATACACCTATATTGCGATGGCGCAGGCTATTACGGATGCCGGTCTCGAGGATGCGGAGGTTTCAAATGTTCGCACTGGTTTGATCGCAGGGTCAGGGGGCGCGTCGAGTGCCAACATTGTCGCCAGTGCGGATAAACTGAGGGACAAAGGCGTTCGCCGTATTGGTCCTTATATGGTGCCACGTACGATGGGCAGCACAGTGTCTGCTTGCCTCGCAACGCCATTCAAGATTAAGGGTGTGAATTATTCAATCACATCAGCATGCGCAACAAGTGCACATTGTATTGGCGCAGCGGTCGAACAAATTCAATTAGGCAAACAGGACATTGTCTTTGCTGGTGGTGGTGAAGAAGAAGATTGGCTGCTCACAGCTTTGTTTGATGCGATGGGGGCCTTATCCACTCGCTACAACGAAACTCCGCAGCTGGCCTCACGCCCTTACGATGCTGATCGAGATGGCTTTGTGATCGCGGCTGGCGGCAGCATGCTAGTGGTTGAAGAGCTGCAACACGCATTGGCCCGCGGAGCAAAAATTTACGCAGAAATTGTTGGCTACGGTGCAACATCAGACGGTTATGACATGGTGGCACCATCGGGTGAGGGCGCGGTACGATGCATGCAACTTGCTAGTTCAACAGTTAATACACCGATTGATTACATCAATACCCATGGCACGAGTACGCCGGTTGGTGATACCTGCGAACTGACCGCTATTCGCGAGGTTTTTGGTGAAAACGTTCCTCGCTTCAGTTCGACCAAGTCGCTCTGTGGTCACTCGCTTGGTGCAACTGGTGCCATCGAGGCAATCAGTTGCTTGCTGATGTTGCAGAACGATTTCATATCGCCATCGATCAATGTTGTAACACCTGATCCAGCCATTGCGGCAATGCCGATTGTTACCAAACGTATCGATAACGCTGGTCTTACTACCGTAATGAGTAACAGCTTCGGTTTTGGTGGCACCAATGCCTCGCTGGTGTTTCGTCGTTACGGCTAGCCCGTAGTAATATCGGCACTCGCCAATAAGGGGCGACAAACAACGAAATAAGTGACTCACCAGCACGGTGAGTCTGAGGTTAGTAATGTCGATCATGCAGGCAGGGACCAGTGTCAATTACAAAAATCAGTGAGCACGATTGTTTTGGTGGCAAAGTTGGCTTTTATCGCCATGCGTCTGCAGTTAATCAGTGCGATATGCAATTTTCTGTTTTCGTGCCACCGCAGGCTGCCAAGGGTTCGGTGCCAGTGATCACTTTTCTGTCTGGTCTGACCTGTACCGAAGAAACTTTCATGATCAAGTCGGGGGCACAGCGTGTTGCCGCTGAATTGGGACTCATGTTGCTAACACCTGACACTAGCCCGCGCGGCGAAGGGGTTCCCGACGATCCGGCAAGCGCTTACGACTTCGGGCTCGGCGCAGGCTTCTACCTTGATGCCACTCAGCAGCCCTGGTCGCAGCATTTCAATATGTACAGCTACCTTACAGTTGAGTTGGCGAACACCCTGTTTAAAAACTTTCCGGCGGACAGAAGTCGGCAAGCCATAATGGGTCATTCAATGGGTGGCCACGGCGCGCTTACGGTTGGCCTGAAAAATCCGACGGTATACCAGTCGATATCTGCTTTTGCACCAATTTGTAGCCCCAGCAATTGCCCCTGGGGACAAAAAGCCTTCAGCAACTACCTCGGCGACGACAAATCAGCGTGGGCGGAATACGATGCGTGCGAATTGGTCAAGAAGGCGAACCACGCTAATACGGCTAATCGGATTCTCATTGACCAGGGATTGGGAGACCAATTTCTGGAGCAGGAATTGCACCCGCATTTGTTTGCAGATGCCTGCGCCGAGGTAGGCTACCCGCTTACCTTGCGGCGTCACGATAACTACGATCACGGTTATTATTTCATTTCGACTTTCATGGAAGATCATTTGCGCCACCACGCCGCTGTATTACTGGCAGAATAAACTCAGGAAGCTCTGATATATTCATGAACTCGTGTATTGCGGCTAAAAGTCCAGCTCCCGTGTTACCAATCTTCGCAATAGCCAGCTCACGTGCATTTGGCGCCTTGAATCTGAATCTTTTCGCTGACAATCTACTTCGACCAGAATAAATCAGAGCTTCCTTAAGCCCAATTACTGAAGGTTCGGAATGACTGAATACCTGCTGCTCGGTTCCATAATGTTGCTAACTGGTTTGGTCAGTGGCGTTCTGGCGGGTTTACTTGGCATAGGCGGCGGCATCGTCATCGTGCCGGTACTGGAAGCCGCTTTGGCCACGCAGGGCGTTGATCCGGCTATTCGCATGCATATCGCCGTTGCAACCTCGTTGGCGACGATTATTCCGACATCGATAGCCTCTTCCCGGGCGCATCACCAACGCAATTCAATTGATCTCGATCTTGTGAAACGCTGGGCAATTTTTGTATTGCTCGGGGCATTTCTTGGTACTTTCATTGCAGCCCAGGTGGATAGCCGAGTGCTGGCCGCCGTTTTTGCTGTGGTCGCGCTTCTCGTAGCTATTAAAATGATGTTGCCACTGGAGGGAGTAACGCTTACTGACGGTGTGCCGCGAACTGCGATTGCATCAATAATTCCTTTTAGTATTGGCACGATTGCGACAATGATGGGTATTGGTGGCGGTGCCTTAACCGTTCCTGTTCTCACTCTGTGCGGTGAAAAAATTCATCGTGCCGTCGGTACCGCTGCTCTTTTTGGTTTAGCTGTTAGTTTGCCAGGCACTATTGGTTATATCGTCACGGGTCAGGGGGATCCACGATTGCCGGTTGCCAGTTTTGGTTACGTGAATTTGATTGGTTTATTTCTTATTGCACCGATGACAATATTTTCCGCTCCGCTGGGCGCGAAGATTGCCCACGCATTAACGCGACGGCATTTGAGTCTTATCTTCGGCTCTTTTTTGTTATTGATTTCCGTGCGGATGTTTTTTCGGGCCACAGCAGTTTAGTGCGGCACTTCGGAGGCCGAGTGTTGATGCGGCGCTGCGTGCAGGTTCTTCGCCAGAGGGGCTGCGAGAGTTAACAAGCCGAGCAGGCACAACAGCAACCCCATGCCACGGCGCGTACCCTTGTGCTGCATGCGCCCAGCCAGTGCCTGGGCACCGAGGCCCGTCATTAGCATGGCAGGTAGGGTGCCAAGCCCGAATGCGAGCATCACCAGGCCGCCTTGAACGGCGCCTCCCGCTGCAACAGCAACCATGAGCACGCTGTAAACGAGCCCGCAAGGCAGCCATCCCCACAGCAAGCCTAGTGCGATGGCTTGTGGATAGGTTTTTACCGGGAGCAATTTCTTTGCGTAAGGCGCGATATGTTTCCATGCTTTAGCGCCCGCCGTTTCGACAGCACGAAGAAAGTGCATATCGAAGGCTATTTGCAGCCCAATCAGAAATATTACTACGGCACTAATTACCCTCAGAATACTGAAGCTCGTGAACGTCTGATATGCACTGCCTGCTGCCCCGCCGAGAAAACCGGCAACAGCACCGAATGCTGAGTAACTGATCAAGCGGCCGCTGTTATAGACGAGGGCCATAAGTGAATTGCCACGGCCGTTAATGGCAAACAACCCGGATAAACCGGCGCACATACCGAGGCAATGAGCACTACCCAATAATCCACCGAGGAATGCAGCGAGCAAGCTGCTGAATTCAATCATTGATCGCGTTCCGAGGTTTGTCGGGGTTTGTCATCATCATCAAGCAGGATGCGCGTCGCCGGAGTGTCGAGGTCGTCGAATTGCCCGCTGCCCACTGCCCAGAAAAAGGCCCATACAGCAAGACCAAGAATCACCAGGCCGAGAGGAATAAGGACGAAAAGGATATTCATGCGACAACTTCCATTGGCTTGAGTGACGCTACTGTAGCGGCCTAAATCTCTTCAATCGTAACGCGTTCAGCACTACAACCAGCGAGCTGGCGCTCATTCCTGCCGCCGCCGCCCATGGTGGCACGTGCCCGAGCGCCGCGAGTGGTAGTGCGGTTAGATTATAGAGCACCGCCCAGGTCAGATTTTGACGAATAATACGCAGCGCCTGATGTGCAGTTTGCATAGCCGCCACGATTGGTTCCAGTGTCTCGCCAAGCAAAATCGACTCAGCGCTGGAATGGGCCAGTAACGCCCCTTTGCCGATGGCAACTGATGTGTCAGCACCGGCTAATACGGGCGCGTCATTGATGCCATCACCGACCATTACGACAATGGCGCCTTTGTTTTGCATGTCGTGCAGGTAAGCCAGCTTATCGTCTGCCGACATCTCCCAGTGGTAGTCATCGATGCCAACATCCTCTGCGACACGCTGCACTGCTCTCTGTGCATCGCCACTGGCAAGACCAAGCTTTATTCCAAGAGCTCTTAGTTGCGCGAGTTGCTTCTCAGCGCCCTGTCGTATTTCGTCTTGAAGTTCGAAAGTGGCGACAACTCCTGATTCGTTACCCAGCGAAATTTGCGACAGCGTTAGCTGTTGGATGTTCGCTTCGGAAAGTGCGCTGCCGCTCAATTCACAGACAAAATCCAGTTTGCCAATGCGCCATTGCATACCGTCTATTATTCCGCCGATACCAGCGCCTGCATATACGTGTAATTCGTCGACTTTAACCAGGTTGTCGCTGGCGAAAGCGCGTGCAAGGGGATGTGCAGAGGCACTTTCCAGGCTACCGGCAATACGCCGACAGGCGAGTTCGTCGAATTCATTTTGCCATTCATGAATTATGACCCGCGATACTTGAGGTTGTCCTGCGGTCAGTGTACCGGTCTTGTCGAAAATGATATGAGTTGCTCGTGCCAGCGTTTCTACAGCGTTACCGTTGGTTACTAGCAGGCCAAGTTCTGACAGGCGCGAGCTGGCCGCGGCGATTGCTGCCGGCGTGGCCAAAGCAAGGGCGCAAGGGCAGGTTACGACAAGTACGGAGAGTGTCACTACAAAAGCGCGGCCAGGATCAATGAATGACCAGGTCAGCGCTACTACTGCGGCGATCAGTAATAGGGCGACCACAATATGACTGGCCACGCGATCAGCGAGTCGGACCAGCCGCGGGCGGCTGCAACGGGCCAACTCCATGGAGCGGCAAATGGCTGCGAGAGCGGTGTTCGCGCCAAGCTTTTCGATTTGCATCGTTAATGTACCCGCGAGTACTGTGCTACCGGCGATGACTGCATCACCGGTTTGCCGGTCGTGTGCAGTGGATTCACCGGTTAGCATGGCTTCGTCAAGTTCGGCGCGTCCGCTGATGATTAGCCCATCCGCGGGAATATGTTCGCCAGCCCGCACCAGCAGTTGGTCTTCAAGCTGCAAGGCTGATACCGGCACTTGTGTTGCCGCTCCGTTTACCAGCCGCATCGCGGTGGCTGGGACCAGCTGCGAAAGCGCGACGCCACGCTCGGCCGCTCGGTGGCGGGCGCTCATTTCGAGAAACCTGCCGACCGTGAGGAAAAACACGAACATCGTGACTGAGTCGAACCAGACAGTCGCGCCGTCGCTAAGCGTTGACCAGACCGAAGCGCAGTAGGCGGCACCGATGGCCAGAGCCACCGGCACATCCATTCCGGGTTGCCGCAATCGCAGGCCCCGCCATGCGGCCGTGAAAAAAGGTCGTCCCGCATAAAGGACGACGGGAGTAGCAACCACGAAACTGATGAGGCGAAAAAATTTCTGCATGACAGGGCTGATACCCTGATAGTCGCCCGCGTACAGTGCGATCGCGAACATCATTACCTGCATCATGCCGAGTGACGCAATGATCAGACGTTTGAGGGCATTACGTCGCTCCGTCAATTCGGGCCGGTCAATTGTGTCATTGGCATTGGGTTGGGGTTTATAGCCGAGGTCCACCAATCGCTGCAGCAGCGTACTGAAAGCAATATCTGTGGTGCTCCAGCGCAACCGCAATCGCGACGTGATCGGGCTAACCTCCACGCTGATTACGCCGGGCAATCGCTGCAAGTTACTTTCAATCAGCCACGCGCAGGCCGAACAGAACATGCCCTCGACATAGACCAATGCGTCCGCGGTATTGTTATCAACAGTTGCAAATCGTTCTAGCATGTCACCGCGATCAAAGGGCAGCCAATCTTGGCGCGAGACATCAAGTCTCGGGCGATTGCTACCGGGACTCGGTGTATCCCGAAGGTTGTAATACTGACTCATGCCGGCATCGCGAATGAGTTCGGCGACAGCTTTGCAGCCGGGGCAGCAAACAGGCTGTTCGGTCTCATCAATGAGAACCGTTGCATCAAAATTCTGGGGGACCGCCAGCCCGCAGTGAAAGCAGGCGGGGGCTGCGTTAGTCGTCATGCCCACCTGACGTCACATCCTCGCTACTCAGACGAGCAGTGTGGGCAGATTCGTCAAGTATGCCGGTCAGGCGCCAACCAGTATCAGATTCAAGAATCAGGTACCAACGGCCAACCGGAAGATCGCCGAGTGTTCCTTGATAAACATGTTCTGCCTCTGAATGCGGTAAAAGCAATACTGACTGATCTTTCTCCGCGAAAGCAGGGTGGGAAAATTGCAGCACCAAATTGTTCGTCGAGAGAGGAGCGGATTCATTGGTCTCTTGCAGCGCCACGCGCACCAGATTTCCCTCAATTGCAATGTCAGCAATTAAGCCAAGCGCTTTGGCGCGCTGCGAGTATTTAATCTGCTGTGCAGACACAACGTCCATGCCACTATTGGAATCGACCACCAGACTGTCGGTTGTCCGCATTGCCAGGCTCAGCGTGTAAATGCTTGCTGCAACGGCGCAGGCAGGCAGCAACATGATAAACCAGGGCCAGAACTGCTTATACCAGGGCTCGCTGTCGAGCTCAGACTGTTTACTTCGATGGACCAAGGAATCGACTCTTTTCGGTTATTGAAAGATCGGATTGTGTAACGGATTCTACCGTAAATGAAATATTGCTGACGCCATTGGTGTCTGTGCGCGGAACGCGGACTCTTGTTGGCAGGGATAATACCTCGCCGCCTTTGGCGTGAACGAGCTCAGGCATGCCATCAAGTTCTGCATGGGTCAGACCGCTTACTGAAATACGAAAGTCCTGTGGTTCATTGCTTTGGTTAATAATTTTCAGCGTGTAACTATTCTCAATGAGATTACTGCCAATTTCGCGGAACAATGAATTTCGATCGCGAATGACATCCACGATCAAAGGCGTGCGGTTCGCGAGAGAGATACCCACCGTTGTGAATAAAATGCTTAGAAGCACGGCGTAAACCATTATTCGGGGTCGCAGCACTTTGACCTTCTTGCCATGTGCTGCGTTGTCGGTTGTATAGCTGATCAGGTTGCGCGGATAGTCCAGGCGGTCCATAACTTCATTGCAAGCATCGATGCACGCGGCACATGCGATGCACTCGTATTGCAGGCCTTCGCGAATATCGATACCGGTGGGGCAAACCTGGACGCACTTGTTGCAATCAACACAGGTGCCAAGACCGGCCGCCTTATAGTCGGATCCTCGCCGTCTCTTGCCGCGCGGTTCGCCACGGTCCTCATGGTAAGAAATGATAAGCGTATCTTTGTCGAACATAGCGCTTTGAAAACGCGCATAGGGGCACATGTACTTACAAACCTGCTCACGCAAATAGCCGGCATTACCGTAAGTTGCAAAGCCATAGAAAACAATCCAGAAAGTTTCCCATGAGCCGAGGCCGCCAGTGACTACCGAGGTACTCAGGTCTCGTATCGGGGTGAAAAATCCGACGAACGTAAAGCCGGTAAACGCCGCGAACGAAATCCAGAGAATCTGTTTCGCTGACTTGCGCAGTACTTTATTCAGCGTCCATGGCCCACGATCAAGCTTGATGCGGGCGCTGCGTTTACCCTCAGTCCACTGCTCCATCCAGATGAATACTTCGGTCCAGACTGTTTGCGGACAGGCGTATCCACACCACAGGCGTCCGGCGAGCGCAGTGACAAAGAAGAGCGTTAGAGCAGCAACAATCAGAAGTAGTGCCAGGTAAGGAAAATCCTGTGGCCAAAGAGTCAACCCGAAAATGTGAAACTGCCTCGCGGGTAAATCAAATAACAAGGCTTGGCGATCGCCGAGGTTTATCCAGGGCAATATGTAATAGAGACCGAGGAGCACAAAGACAGCGAGGCGACGCAAAGAGTTGAACGTGCCGCTGATCTCGCGTGGATAAATTTTCGCGGCACTCTCATACATGGACCCGCCAGCAAACGTGTCCGCCATAAATTTTTTTGCGCGATTCATTAACTGGTCCGGTTAGATTCTCGTCGCGACCGGCGTGGGGCTGTTCGTACCAGAAATGCGGTAATGGCCGAGCTGATCGCGCAAATGAACCAAAAGAAAAAGAAACCGATAGCGTAGCCGGCTGTCATGTTCAGGGTCGCATCGGGATCAATAGTCTCTGCCAAAGCAAGTGGATCGAATACAGCAAAAAACAGCATTGTCCCGATGGATGCGCTCAGAAAGGATATCCACATGCATGAAGCGACCGCTTGCTTAGTACGGCTCCATTGCTGGCTGTTGCCATCTTCCTGTTGAATGATCTGTCTCCGCGATATTAGTTGGCAGTTTTTTCTGCGTGCGACAGGCTGTATATGTAACCTGCAACTATCAAAATTTTCTGCTCACCAAGTAATTCGGCATGCGGGGGCATTTCGCTCATGCGCCCTTTCAGTACAGTTTCCCGAACCGTTTCCGGAGAGCCACCGTGCAGCCAGGTATCGTCTGTAAGGTTGGCTGAGCCGAGCATTTGATTGCCTTTGCCATCCACACCGTGGCACGCGGCGCAGATTGAATCAAACAAGGGCTTTGCCGCTGCCAGGCTCGCTGGGTCGCCTTCGTGACCACTCAAACTGCGAACATAGGCGACCATATTGTCGAGTCCTTGTTCACCACCTAGCGCGGCACCAAGAGCAGGCATCACTCCATTACGGCCGTTGGTTATTGTAGCGACGATTGCATCGGGGGAGGCGCCGTAGAGCCAATCGTCGTCGGTGAGATTAGGGAATCCCTTTGCGCCGCGGGCATCTGCACCGTGGCAAGTGGAGCAATAGTTCGCGAATAGGCTCTTGCCCACATCAATTGCCGCAGGATCTTGACTCAATGCAACTACATCCTTCCCGCTGAAGGCATCATAAACGGATTTATAACGCTCTGTCGCAGCCTGCATTTCTTTCTCGTACTGACCTTCCTGAGTCCAGCCCAACGTACCTTTGAGATTACCGAGGCCAGGGTAGGCGACCAGGTAGCCGACCGCAAAAACAATGGTCAGATAGAACAAATAAAGCCACCAGCGCGGGGCAGGGTGATTTAATTCCTGTATGTTGTCGTCCCATTTGTGTCCAAGTGTTTCGTCTTCGGCGACGTCATCCGGACTTTGTTGGGTCGACCAGGTGATTAACCAGAGGCAGCCGAAAATGAATAGGACTGTGAGAATGATTACATACCAGTTCCAGAATGCAGGCATTACCGATCCTCCCGGTTGTCGGTATCTTGAGTAGTACTCGGGTTCAAGTCATCTTGCAGCGGTAGTGCGGCAGAATCCTCGAAATCACTTTCGCGTTTTTTGCTCCACGCCCACATGCAAAGGCCAAGGAACAGAACTAGCCACGCAATAGTGGTCAACCCTCGAAATAAATTGATATCCATGACGCTTTACCGGCGACTGCTGCGGTTTGTGCCAAGGTCTTGCAGATAAGCGATTAACGCATCCATTTCGCTGCGGTCTTTGACTGCGTCCGCCGCATTGCTAATTTGCTCATCGGTGTATGGGTCGCCCAGAGTTTGCAAGGCGCGCATTTTTGCGACTACTTCTGCTGGGTCAACAGTAGCTTCAGCCAACCATGCGTAACTGGGCATATTGGATTCAGGAACTACGCTGCGGGGATCGGTCAGGTGTAAGCGATGCCAGTCATTGCTGTAACGACGTCCGACCCGGGCAAGATCAGGCCCGGTGCGCTTGGAGCCGAACTGGAAAGGTCGGTCATAAACAAATTCTCCGGCAATGGAGTAGGGTCCATAGCGTTCCGTTTCGCTGCGGAACGGCCGAATTTGCTGTGAGTGGCAGCCATAACAGCCTTCGCGAATATAAATGTCGCGTCCGGCCAGTCGTAGTGGCGGGTAAGGCGCAATGCCTTCAGCTGCCTCGGTTGCATCACTGCTGTAGGTCAGTGGGACGATTTCTACGAGGCCGCCGACGCTGATCACAACGATGATCAATACGATCATCAGGTTAATGTTTTTCTCAATGGTTTCGTGTCGCATGCGAATGGACTCCGGTTATGCCGACTGGTTAACTGGTACGGGAATAACACTTTCCCGGGACACAGTTTTCCAAACGTTATAGGCCATGATTAGCATGCCCCCGAGGAAAAGTACTCCACCAAGCAAACGTAACTGATAGTACGGATAGGTGAATTTCAGCGCTTCAACAAAAGAGTAGGTCAAAGTGCCATCATCATTTACTGCTCGCCACATCAGGCCTTGAGTCACGCCCGCAATCCACATGGATACGGCATACAACACGACACCTATGGTCGACGTCCAGAAGTGAATGTCGATCAGGCGAATGCTGTACATTGATTCCTTGTTATAGAGTCTTGGTAACAGTGAATAGATTGCACCAATTGTCATCATGGCTACCCAGCCCAGCGCACCGGCATGAACGTGTCCGATAGTCCAGTCGGTGTAGTGTGATAGTGCGTTGACAGTCTTGATCGACATCATCGGTCCCTCGAAAGTCGACATGCCATAGAACGATAACGAGACGATCATGAATTTGAGAATTGGGTCGCTGCGCAACTTATGCCAGGCACCCGAGAGCGTCATCATGCCGTTGATCATGCCGCCCCAGGATGGTGCCAATAAAATGATTGAAAACGCCATGCCCAGTGACTGGGCCCAATCGGGCAGAGATGTATAGTGCAAGTGGTGCGGCCCGGCCCACATGTAGACTGCAATGAGCGACCAAAAATGTACCACCGACAAGCGGTAAGAGTAGATGGGTCGTCCCGCTTGTTTGGGTACGAAGTAGTACATCATGCCAAGGAAGCCAGCCGTCAGGAAGAAGCCTACGGCGTTATGTCCGTACCACCACTGCATCATTCCATCCACGACACCGGTGTAAATTGAGTAGGACTTGAACATCGATACTGGTAACGCAAGGTTGTTGAATATGTGTAGAACAGCAACCGTAATAATGAATGCCGCGTAAAACCAGTTTGCGACGTAAATATGTTTAACTTTGCGGCGCCCAATTGTTGCAAAAAAGACAACGGCGTAGGAAACCCATACCACAGCTATAAGTAAATCAATCGGCCACTCAAGCTCCGCATATTCTTTGGATTGTGTAATGCCTAAAGGCAAGGTGATGGCGGCCGCCAAAATCACTGCCTGCCAACCCCAGAAGGTAAAAGCGGCGAGTCGATCAAATGCGAGGCGCACGTGACAGGTCCTTTGCACCACGTAGTACGATGTTGCAAATAGCGCAGATCCGCCGAATGCGAAGATCACCGCGTTCGTATGCAACGGACGAATACGTCCATAAGTGAGCCAGGCGGTGTCAAAGTTTAGTTGTGGCCATATCAATTGAGCCGCAATCAACACCCCGACCAGCATGCCAACGATGCCCCAGACCACTGTCATGATCGCAAATTGCCGTACGACCGTGTCGTTGTAGGAATTTGAATTATTCAAGAACTGACCCCTTCGCAACCCGATAATTTTGTTATCGGTGAATTCTAGTCTAATTTTTGCCAATAGTTTAGCGATTACCCATCTTCTGAAATTGAAGTGGGTCGTCTGGCTGCAGTTGTTTTTTTGCCCCCTAAAAAAGACAAACACCGTGCTGGCGGGCGACGATGTTTGTCGTATTCGTCGGCGACTTGGCAGCACCAACGATAGATGAAGTCTAAGGAAGCAGCTGGTTGACAGCTATACGTAGGCATACTTATACAATGGTTTTCAGGCGTTTTCTGTGCGGTCGTCTAATATAGGTATAAATACCTAGTATTGGTTTCCCCAGAACCGCTTTGCAGGCGGAATCGAGCGGGATGACATGTATACTGCCGACCTCATTTTGTGAATTGGTTTACTTGAGTAATGAACGAAGCAAATTTTTTTTCCAACGACACGCTGATAGAAATCCTCGACTCAACCACCGAAGCGGTCGTGTTGATTGATAAAGAGGGTCGGATCCGGCATTTGAATCATCAGGCCGAGCTTCTTTTTGAATACACTCGCGAGGAACTGCGCGGGCAGTTAGTTGAAATTTTGCTGCCTGAATCGATGCGTGAGCAGCATGTTGCAAAGCGAGATGGGTTTTTACAGATACCACGGGCAAGGCCGTTGGTTTCAGGATTGCTTTTGTCCGGACGCCGCAAGAGCGGCCAGGTATTTGAAGCGGAGATTGCTCTGACTCCGCTTAGAAGCACCGGGGAAGATTTGATATCAGCTTCGGTACGGGATATCAGTACAAAGTCGACTTCAGAGCCGTTCTTTCGCAATTTGCTGGAGACCGCACCGGACGCAATGATCATTATTGACCGCGGGGGCAGGATTTGTGTCGTTAATGAACAGACGGAGAAAATGTTTGGCTACAGTCGCGACCAGCTACTAGGGTATACGATCGAAATGTTGTTGCCAGATCGCTTGCGCAAGGGGCATGTGTTGCATCGCGATGGCTACATTCAGACACCTGCTGTAAGACCCATGGGTATTGGCACGGAATTGTTGGGTCGTCGCAATGACGGCACGGAATTTCCGGTGGAAATCAGTTTGAGTCCGGTGGAGTCCGGAACCGATACTTTTGTGTCTAGCGTGATTCGAGACGTAACCGAGCGTCGCCAGATGGAACAGGAAATTCGCGATGCACATGCGGAAGCCGAGCGTGCGAATAAAGCCAATACAGCTTTCTTGGCCGCGGCCAGTCACGATCTGAGACAGCCCGTGCAGGCTTTACATCTCCTGAATGGCGCTTTGAAGCGCACGGTCAAAGATCCACGGGCTCTGCAGATGATTGAGAGCCAGGACCACTCATTGGATGGGATGACTAATCTTCTTAACTCATTACTCGACATAAGTCGTCTGGATGCCGGGGCAGTGCGGCCAGAGTTGGAAGATTTTTCTATGAAGCGAATGATTGACCGTTTGTCGGCAGAATTTTCTCGCCAGGCGAGTCAGAAAGGATTGCAGTTCGAGGTAGAACCATCAAATATTATTGTGCGTACGGATCCCAATTTGTTGGGCGAGATAATGCAAAACTTCGTTTCCAATGCGATTCGCTATACCGATAAAGGTAAAGTGCAGATGAAGTGCACTGTAGAAGGCAGTAGGCTTTGTCTGGCGGTAAGTGATACCGGCATAGGTATTGAGCCGGAGCAGTTTGAGGCTATCTTTAAAGAATTTCATCAATGCAAGACGCCGGGTTCGAACAAAGAGGGCTTCGGTCTCGGGCTTGCAATTGTGAGACGACTTGCCGATTTGCTCGGGCACGAGCTGGCCGTTGCTTCAACACCGGGCGAGGGTTCCTGTTTCTCGCTCTACTTGCCAATAGTTAATGCCCATGCATCGGATAGTCATGCGCAAACGGACAGTAGTCACCGCCAGTATGAAAAAGCGTCTGGGACCATCATTCTGATTGAGGATGATTTTGCAGTGGCCGATGCATGGGGAATGTTGCTCGAGGCAGAGGGTTACGAGGTAGCGACGGCGCAATCGGCTCTTGAAGTTGACGCAGTACTTGAACACTTCGAGAATTCCCCGGACCTCATTATTTCTGACTACCACCTGCTTCACGGCACAACTGGTGTTCAGGCCGTAAGCAGAATTCGGAAAAAGACGGGTAAGGATATACCGGCATTTATCGTTACCGGCGATACTTCAAAAGTTATTGATGAGGCTCGCAAACTGACCAACATAGCCATCATGTGTAAACCGGTCAGTATTGATCAGTTGCTGGAAATGGCTCGGAAAGCACTGACTTCCGGGCTGATGGACGAAAAGTAGGGACTCGGTATTATTGCAAATAGACCCACCAGCTTGCCGCTGATTTGGTTATTGCGGCGCCAGCGATAAAGAGAAACGCAGCTAAAGCGCCGGCAAATGCTGAGGAGCGAACGGCGCTGCCTAGGTTTGTGCGCATGGTAATAGCTGCGAGGGCAATATAGATCACGAGTGCGACAAGCTTGGCTATCAGCCAGCTGTTTTCCAGCACCGCCAGGTGCAATGTGTAGATCAAAGCAATCCCGGAAAGCAGCAAAATAGTATCTACGACGTGCGGCAATATGCGGACAATTTTGCGCTGCAAAAGTGCGGAGTTAGATTGCATCCAGTGTCGGCGCAGAATGAGCCCGCCAACGCTCAGTAGGATCGCGGCCACGTGTAATGTTTTTAGTGTCAGGTACAAAGCTGGACTCCGCTGGTCTTGGAAGGCGAGCCACGAATTTCGCAGAGTTGTTTGGGCAAGTCCAGCCCTTTGAGTAATGCTGGGTCGGGCTGATACGGTAGATGACCTGCCGAAGCCTAAGCTTTGCAGCTCTCCGCTAATAATGGAGAGCTGCTGACAAAGCTTAGATGGTTTGTGAGTAACGCTCGTTTAGTGCTTCGTCTCGACTGTAATAATCGAAAACTCGTGCCACTGTACGTAATAAAAGGCGCCCGCTTGCGGTAATTTCAATTCGCCCTTTCTGCATTGTGATCAAGTTATCCTCAACCAGCGGTGGTAACTGCTCAAGCTCGTAGGCGAAGTAGTCTTCAAAGTTGATTGCAAAATTCTGTGTGAAGTAATCGAAGTCGATATAACCAAAGCACATCAATTGCTGAATGACAGCTGCCCGCAGCCGGTCGTCATCATTCAGTTCAAGTCCCCGCTGGATAGGAAGTTTGCCTGACTCAACCATTTCCGCATATGCCGCAGTAGACACAACATTCTGCGAGAAGCTGTCGCCGACATGGCTGATGGAACTGATTCCTAGACCAATCAAATCGCAGCTGCGATGGGTTGAGTATCCCTGGAAGTTGCGCTGTAATTCACCTGTGCGCTGGGCGACCGCAAGTTCGTCATTGGGTAGAGCGAAATGGTCCATGCCGATGTATTCGTAACTGGCATCAATTAACTTGCTGATCGAGCTGTTGAGTATGTCCAGTTTGACGTCAGGGCTTGGGATCTCGCTTGATTTAATCATGCGTTGACCCTTGAACCGCTGTGGCAAGTGAGCGTAGTTATAGACCGCGATACGATCCGGCAGTATTTCAATGACTTTGTCGAGCGTACGCGTGAAGCTCTCGACAGATTGGCCAGGCAGTCCGTAGATCAAGTCATAAGAGATCGATTTGAAGCCTGCTGCTCGAGCGCGCTCGGTTAGTTCAACTACAGATTCGACGGACTGCAGGCGGTTGACGGCTTTTTGCACATTGGGGTCAAAGTCCTGAATACCCATGCTCAAGCGGTTGAAGCCGAGTTCGGCCAGTACGTCGATTGAGTCAGGGCTGACGGTACGCGGATCAATCTCAATCGAAAATTCACGATCATCTGTGTCGAGAAAGTCGAAGTTATCCGCGAGCTTCTTCATTACGTTACGCAATTGCTCTTCGGACAAGTAGGTCGGTGTGCCACCCCCAAAATGGAGCTGTTCTACCACACGAGTTTTATCAAATAGTGCCGCTTGCAGGTCAATTTCCTGGTACAGGTTGTCCAGATAATCACAAACTCGACTCTGGTTGCGAGTGACGATCTTGGTGCACCCACAGTAATAGCAAAGCGTCTGGCAGAAAGGAATGTGCACATATATAGACAGTGGTTTGGGTACCGCTAATTTGTTGCTTATGTCTGCAAACCGCCGATGATCGTCGGCCTTGAAATTGTCGGTAAATTGTAATGCGGTTGGGTAAGAGGTGTAACGCGGCCCGGTGCCGCCATAGCGGGTGATCAGATCCAGATCAAAAAATACGTCAGGCATTGTAGTACTCGCCAAGTAATAAGGTTTCAGGTCAGACGGAAGTTTGCCACAGTATTCCGTCACATGTTCATTTGCCAGAAGGCGTCAATTTGAGATCTGTTGAAGCATCTGCGGCGTACCGCCGTTCTATGGGGGTATCATCAAATAAAGCGCCACAACTGGCGATTGTGGGTTGCCGCGTAAAGTCTAGGTGATGTTACCTACAGTGCAGGTACAGTCCGTCGTGGAGCGCTACAGGGACACCTGGTGACGAGTTTCCTATTGCTGCCAGACAGGCGGGGGAGCGAATTCAGCGTATTCGCTAAAACGGCCTTGCAAGGGGGCGGCGACCTTTGTCTTTCTGGTCCCTGAAGTGCCCGATATGGGGTCAGTCCGCCTCTTCTGCGGCCAGTTCCACAGGCGTATGAAACCAATCTGGTTTGACAATCAACAAGTCACAAGGAAGTTGCTCGAGCGTTCTTTCCGCTGTCGCGCCTATAAACAGCCTTTTCCAACGGTTTCGGGCGACAGCCCCCATTACAACAACCGATGCAGCCAGTTTGTTGGCTAATGCCGGTAGTTCTTCGTGTGCGACCCCGGAAATCAGGTGTGCCTGTTCTTCAGGTATCCGATGAAATCCGGTGAGCTCTTTGAATCGCTTGCTATGTTGCTCCCGTATCTGTTCCTCGATTTCGTCGAATGGCAGAGAAACCGGGATGTAGGCGTTGGCCGTGGCTGTTGCGAGCGCAACTCGCGGATCATATGAATGGAATGCGTGTACCTTGCCGTTCGCTTTCTCGGCCAGGCACTTGCTGACCACGAGGATCTCGTCATCCAGCGCTGCGGGCTTGTCGTTTTGATTCATCGGATCGATGGCAGCGATAAATACTGGATCTGCGACGAGGTCGGCCGGTTTTACGAGCCAAAGCGGGACGAGACAGGTGCGAATCAGATTCCAGTCAGTATTGGATAGTAACGCTCGAGTCAGGCCAGAGTGGTGATGCGTATCTTTCAGTACGATATCGGATCGACTGCGCGCGGCCTGGCGTACGATACCTTCGTAGAGTGGATGGTCCCAGACGGCCGTTGTTTTTACGTTCAGGCCATTCTTGCGTAACGGCTCGGCAAGCTCTTCCAGTCTGCTCTTGTTGCCTTCGATAACGTCGTTGCGTGCCTTATCAAGCGATGGCGAGTCAAAAAAACGATCGCCACTTAGGTATTCGTTGTAACAGCAAATAAATAGTTCAAGCTCCGCACCGGTCGATTTTGCAAGCCACGCGGCCCGCCGCAGCGCCGGCTGTTGTTCGACAGTCGGGTCGATCACGCACAATAATCTCTTTAAGTCCTGCATCTAAATTATCCGCAACGCCAAGTTATGGGTAAGACTCACATACGAGTACTTACCAGCACATTAAGGGGTGGTTGGGATTTGGACTATACGGCGAGTTGCCTAGCCGCTCTCGGAATCTACTTATCCGCAATGGTTGACCGGACCGGGCTCCACAAGCTATCAGTTGCAGCAGGTTTGGCTGTCGCTATGTGTCTATTTTATGGGCAAAAACCGTAAATAATGGGGAATACGGTAGGTGCATCTACTGATATCACGCGATCTTCTAAAACTGTGTAATGAGGGACAACAATAACTAGGAAAGTACCGTCTGCAATGACCCAATCCGTTGAAAAGACACCAGCGTGGCTTCCCGAGCTGCGAGCTGAGCTTATTGCCAAGAAAGAAGAGCTCACCCAGCGACTGGAGAAAATCAACGCAAATTTGCGCCGTGGCTACGATGCAGACTCGAAGGAGCGAGCAAAAGAGTTCGAGGATCGCGAGGTGGTTGATGCACTTGGCAATGAAGCGCGCCTGGAAATACAAAAAATCAATGAAGGCTTGCAGCGGATGACATCAGGAGACTTTGGTTCGTGTTCTGAATGCGGCGGGAAGATCGAGAAGAAACGATTGTTCGCTTATCCGTATGCGCTCGAATGCATAGACTGCGCCAAAGACGAAGAGCGTCGCGCCGCTCACAAGCACGAGTAGTCATTTGTCAGCTATCGACTTTAGTCCGCTATTGGCAGGCTAGAAACATGCGGACCAGGTCCGCTAACGATGACGCTTCCATTTTTTCCATGACCCGTGCCCTGTGAATTTCAACGGTACGTTGGCTGACGCCAAGTTCGTACGCGATTACCTTATTGGGCTTTCCGGTTACGACCAAATTCATGACTTCATGTTCGCGGTTGGTCAGGGTCTTTAATCGAACGGTAATGGCAGATTTCTCATCCAGCTCAGCACGGGTGTGTTGGTCGCTCTTTAGCGCTTCACTGATACGGTCGAGGAGTTCTTGGTCACGGAATGGTTTCTGAATGAAGTCGACCGCACCTTTTTGCATTGCCTCAACCGCCATGGGCACATCGCCATGACCAGTGATGAAAATGATCGGCAGCGTGCTACCGCGTTCTAGTAGTTTTTCCTGCAACTCGAGGCCACCAAGGCCAGGCATTCTAATATCGAGGACCAGACAGCCAGCTTTGTCGAGGGTGAACAGTTCCAGGAATTGATCAGCAGAATGGAATATTTCATAAGGCAGCCCCACGGATTCCATGAGAGCCTGCATGGCATAGCGAATAGCTTGGTCATCATCGACAATAAAAACGGTGGGTGTGGTCGGTTCGCTCATAATTTAAAATCTATTTCCTGACTGTCTGTTGCTTGAAAAAAGGCAGCTTGCGCACGACCTGAGTCCTCGAAATGCCGACACTTCCTTGAAAATTATATATAAACTGGATTTTACTCGCTGAATCGAGCCTATATTTACCATGTATACAAGTTGCTGTGTAGTGCAGGGCCCTATATATCCGCTCGAGGTTAAGCGGTGGCTCCCAGGTATTTATGTTCACTTGGGTACGAGTGTCTGGTTAGTTTACGTCGCTAGAGTCATAACAGTGTAACTAATCGAGGCGTTTTCGGAATCGCAGTATGGCTGCAGTCATCATGGCTGCCGTAAATGCCAGCAAAATAATTAATTCATGACCCATGTCGGCTATGCCAGCTTCGCGCAACATGATGCCTCGGATCAGTCGAATAAAGTGGGTGATAGGCAATACCTCGCCAATATATCGAGCAATTGCTGGCATACCGTCGAACGGGAACATGAATCCTGAAAGCAGAATCGACGGCAACATGACGAAGATGGACAATTGCATAGCCTGAAACTGGGTTTTTACAGCTGTTGATATGAACAGACCCAGGGCCAGGTTGGCCGCTATAAAGGTGAGGGAGACGAGGTATAGATCTTCAAGGCTGCCACGCAGCGGCACATCAAAAACAAGTTTGCCCAGCAAAATTATGAGGGATACCTGGATCAGACCAATTGCGATATAGGGTATTACTTTACCAACCATGAGCTCGGTTGTGCTGACCGGCGTGTTTATCAAGAGCTCGAGATTGCCTCGCTCGCGCTCGCGGGCAATCGCGACAGCGGTAAAAAGAGTGAGCGTCATCGTCAAGATCACACCAATCAAACCGGGCACGATATTTACAGCGGATCGTCGTTCAGGGTTGTAATAAGTACGAATTTCAAATGCTCCAACCTGCGGCGCCCGCGCTCCTTGTACATCAAATGAAATCGGCATGTTACCGAGTTGTCTGGCAATTCCGAGGATCGTTGGATCGCTACCATCTACCAATAGTTGTGCAGGACTGCGATTACCATCTGCTACGCGTCGATCAAAATCAGGCGGCAAAAATACAGCGACCGAGATTGTGCCATCTCGCAACAGCTCATCGAGATCTGCGGCGGCGGCAACTCGATGTTCAAAATTGAGTACTTGCGTTGAGCTCAGATCAGCGATGAACTGCCGTGACAAGTGTGTATTGGCCTGGTCGGTATAAGCGGCGGTGAGATTTCTGACATCCGTGTTGATCGCATAGCCAAACAGGATCAGCTCCAGTAATGGGATGCCCACGATCATGCCAAAAGTAAGCTTGTCCCTCCGGAGCTGGGTGAACTCTTTGAGAATGACTGCAAAAAGGCGTGGAAGTACTTTCACTGCGTTGCTCGCTGTGGTGGTTTTTGCGTAACGGCGACAAATACATCCTCGAGATTAGGCTTAACCAGCCGCACCGGAGCTGTAATCTCGGCATTCTTCAAAGTTTTGGAAATTTGCGCTTCAGGATCCTGGATCGATTCGGAGATAAGTACTCGAAGTCGCATACCAAGCTGCGTGATGCTGAAAATTCCTTGTAGAGTGGCGAGTACCTGTTGCGTTCGATAGGGGTCTTCCGCAGCTACCTCAACAACACTCATGTGAATATTGTCCTGTAACTCTTGCGGCGATCCGTCCGCTACTTTTTTGCCATGGTCGAGAATTGCCAGGCGATGACACCTCTCGGCCTCATCCATGTAGTGGGTGGATACGAGTATCGTGGTTCCTTGCTCAGCCAGTTCAAACAGCTTGCCCCAAAAATCGCGGCGGCTCTTGGGGTCAACGGCACTGGTCGGCTCGTCCAGTAATAGCAGTTTTGGCTTGTGCAGAGTTGCGGCGGCTAATGCGAGGCGCTGGCGCTGCCCACCACTCATCGTCCCTGCAAACTGATTGGCAACCTCTTCAAGATCATAGAGCGCAAACAGTTCTTTGATACGTTGTTTACGTTCGGCTCTGCGCAAGGAGTATATCCCGCCGACAAATTCGAGGTTTTCCCGGACCGTCATATCTTCATAAAGAGAAAACTTCTGGGTCATGTATCCAATATCGGGCTTTAATAGCTCCGCTTGGCGCGGAACCTCCAGCCCCATAACGTTTACGCTACCTTCCGATGGAGTGAGCAGGCCGCACAGCATGCGTATGGTCGTGGATTTTCCGGAACCATTTGGACCAAGAAAGCCGTAAATCATGGATCGCGGTACATCGAGATCCAGTTGGTCGACGGCAACAAGGTCGCCAAAGCGACGGGTCAGACCGCGCGCCCGAATAGCGATTTTTTCACTTTCAATCATTGGTCGGTGTCGATCGCGAATTCGACGTTGACTGGAATGCCATCGGGCAGACGCTCCTTGCGGTCATCGATGTCTATTTTGGCGATAAATGAAAGTCGGCCGCGATCGCGTTCGGTGAGCGCAAAGTAGGGCGTGAATGCCGATTCACTAGCGATCCAGCGAATAGTTCCGGGTACGGGTTCGGCCAAGCCATCGGCATAAACGGTAGCGCGCATGCCAGGGCGCAATTTCACGCGCAGCGGTTCAGGAACGTATACGCGTGCATAAGGCTGTTTGCCTGAAAGGAGTATTGCAATCGGTTGGCCCGGCTGTGGGCGTTCACCAGGTTCAAACAACAGGCTGTCTACGAGGCTGTCCGTGGGCGCTGTTGTGCGATACCGTTCGAAATCAATTTGCAGAGATGCCAGCCGTGCGCGAGTTTCATTGACTAATTGTTCTGCCTGGTCAAGTTCTTCTGTGGTGGCGCCATTAAGTAATTCTTCGAGCTTGGCACGGCTTGCTTTCAGATTAGCTTCTGCCGCGTCCAGCGACGCCTTGGCTTTGTCGACTTGCTCTTCGGATCCGAGTTGCTGAGTTAGTATTTTATTGGCGCGAGCATATTCAATCTGCCGAAATGCCAATTCTTTCTCGCTGCCACTTAACTCGGCTCGAGACGCAGCG
The DNA here is from genome assembly GCA_024640365.1 of Woeseiaceae bacterium. Classification (GTDB taxonomy): domain Bacteria; phylum Pseudomonadota; class Gammaproteobacteria; order Steroidobacterales; family Woeseiaceae; genus JAHEFE01. Next base: position 51,834 of record JAHEFE010000005.1, read on the forward strand.
ATTAATTCTTTGCGAGGTCCGCGAACTATTTCAGCCAGCTGTGCTTCTACCCGTTTTGCTACCGCTGCTGCCTCGTCAATACGACTCTCAATGCGCTGCGTATCCTGCTGATAAAGTACGTCTCCTGTTGAGACCCATTGCCCCTCCTTAACCGGCCGTTCGGTTATTGGCTCGTTGAACTCGGCGGTTATTTCAATTCGGTCGGACTCGAGCTGTCCGACAACCCGATAGGGTTCGTCATTTTTTGCACAGGCACCAAGAATTACTGAGACTAGCACTAAGGCGGTAAATTGACGTTCGGTTTTGTTATTCATGCTGTAACTTCCTGTGCATGGGTGGGCTTGATAGCTTTCAGTACCAGATCCAGCTGGGCGGCGATGAGCGCATCTGTATCCAGTGCACGGTGCCTTTCAAATAATGACTTCCAGACGACCGATATAAGTACCGGACCCAAAAGAAGCTGCGGAAATTCCTGGAGCGCAGATGGCACGAATTCTCGATTAGCGACGCCTTTATTAATTAGCTTCTGCATGACAGCTGATCCTTCCGCTATTACGTGATCACAGTAATAGGCGGTGAGATCCGGGTGCTTTGGTCCTTCTACGATCAGGAGTCTGATGACAGTTTGTGCTCGGGAGTTGACAAGCTCCTGCATGAGTTTAAGAAAAGGGCCGCGAAGAAATGCCTCGGCGGGCAGCGGTGATGATTCGATTGCCAGTTTTAAGGCGTCGACTTGCGGCACGACAAAGTTGCGAATGACCGACTTGAACAAGTCTTCTTTAGTTTTGAAGTATAGGTAGAGCAATCCCTTGCTAACACCGGCACGCTTGCAAACGTCAGTAACGCGCGTCGCGGCGTAGCCTTTGCGGGAAAATTCGACAAACGCTGCCTCGGTAATCTCGTTTGGCCTATCTTCCTTGCGTCGTCGGAAGCGCGGTTTGGTGGGCATTCTGGCGGCAGATCCTTACTGACTCCGGGGTCAGTAGTATATTAGATGACCCGTTGGTCAGCAAGGGGATTCTAGTCCGAGCCAAGCCGGTTTTGGGGCTATCCGTGGTCGCTCAGCGCATTGCGCGCCAGGCAAGGCACTTTAAACACGGATTTACATTGCGCAAATCAGTGATAGGCTTCGCGCATGTTTACCTATCTCGATTCAAACGTGCGGCAACGTCTTGTTGAACAAGGCAAGCTGCAGCGCATCAATGTGGCAGGCGAATTGATCCCTGCAGATGTTCAGCCGCAGGAGGGTGAGGCGGCGATTAATGTTCTCGGCCCCATTCCGTTACCCCTGCAATTATCCGATCGCGAAATTACGGTGCAGTGGTATGCGGCTGTCAGGCATACCGAGCTGGACAAGGTCGAGGAATTAGCGAGTGAGCTTCGTGATCGGGGCGGGCAGAAGTCATTTGCGATCCTTGCATCGTCAATGGCTGTAAATAGCGTTTTACTGGTTGGCGATCGCGATTCCTGGAAAAATCCACTGGTGCGCGTGCATTCGAGTTGTATGACAGGTGATGTGTTTGGGTCACAGCGATGCGATTGCGGGCCACAGTTCATGACCGCGCTGGAGCGGATTTCGCAGGATGAGCAGGGCGGCATGTTGATTTACATGTCCGGCCATGAGGGACGTGGTATTGGATTATGGGCCAAAGCTGCAACCTATCTGTTACAGGACGCGGGAGAAAATACCTATGAAGCGAATCGCTCGCTTGGGTTGCCCGATGATTCCAGAGATTTTAGAGATGCGGCGTCTCTGCTGAAGTTTTTTGTGCAAGGAAATTCGTTCCGGCTACTAACCAACAACCCGAAGAAAATCGATGACCTGGAAGCGCTAGGACTTAGAGATATTACACCCGTGAAACACGTTATTGGTGTACATCCTGCCAATCGCCGCTATTTGAAAGCGAAGAAAGCCTGGGGCCACCAACTCAGCGACGAGGATTTGGGTTCCTGAGTAGTTGCCTACTGACGTGAAAGGCGCACATTTTTCGTGTGTGTTTCGCAATTACTACGAAACGGGTTTATATCGATGCCGCCACGGCGCAGGTAACGACCATACACTGAAAGTTTTTCGGGTTGGCAGCGATCCATGATGTCGAGAAATATTTGCTCGACGCAGGTTTCGTGAAGTGCCTGATGGTTGCGATACGAAGTAATGTAGCGCAACAATGAAGATGGTTCGATTTGCGAGCCCGAATAGGAAATCAGAATGCTGCCAAGATCCGGCTGATCAGTGACAGGGCATTTGCTGCGCAGCAGATTTGAATACAGTTCTTCCTGCACAATTGGCGCGTTAACTTGCAGTTTTAGCAAGTCCGAGTTCACCTGATAGATGTCACAGGTCACTGACAACAAATCGATACAAAAACCAGGTAATCTTCCAATGCTGGTAAGTGCATTGTCAGCCGCCAGGACAAGTCGCACTTTAACGTTGGTGCCGCAAATGGCCGACAAATCCTTGCTGATGAGGTCACCGACTTCGTTGCTATTCTTGAATTGACTGCCGGAAAAAGAATTCAGGTAAAGTTTTAACGATTTGGATTCGACAATTGAATCGGAGCTCGCCGGTACCCGCAGCTCGCCTATTGCAACAACCGGTTTGCCGTGCAAATCAAGCCAGGTCAGCTCATACGCATTCCAGATGTCTTCACCTTGAAAAGGCAGATCTGCCGTTAAACCGATAGTGCTGCGAGCCGTGGCGCGAGGTATCGGAAAAAGAATCTCGCGATCATATTTATCCGCATAGCTGCTGGACTTGCCGAGAGGTGACTGTTTACTCATCAAAATAACCGAACGTTTTGCGAAAATGCGTGAATTCAGGGTGTAATTCTACGCGAATTGTCATGTGATGTCTGAAACAATGCCGGCAGCAGGCTGCCTGTTGAATGATCGATTCCCAAAAGGAAGTAGGCGTTATGTGGTCTGGTGTTAGTATAGCGTTCATCCTGAAAGCCGGAGAGTCAGCTTGATCAAACTCTTGAAAAACGCGCAGGTTTTTGCGCCTGAAAACCTTGGCACACAGCACCTTCTCATTGGTGGTGGCAAGATCTTGTGGATGGGCGAAAATATTGGGGATTTGCCGGCAGCGCTGGCAGTTGATGTCACTGATCTTCAAGGTGCTCCGTTGGTGCCGGGATTAATAGACGGCCACGCTCACGTTACGGGTGGTGGCGGAGAATCCGGTTTTTGCAGCCGCGTTCCTCCGTTGTCGCCGGGGCATTTCGTTTGTGTTGGAGTTACTTCCGTCGTGGGAGTCTTGGGAACAGATGACACGACGAGGAACACGGCGGGTCTGCTGGCGCATACGCGTGGCCTACGCGAAGAAGGGCTAAATGCCTGGTGTCACACGGGCGGATATCATTTTCCGCCGGTTACATTAACGGGCAGCGTACGTGAAGATATCGTGCATTTGGGACCGGTGATCGGTGTTGGCGAGGTTGCAATAAGTGATCATCGATCAAGTCAGCCGACTTTCGACGAGTTCTTGCGAATTGCCAGTGATGTCCATGTGGCCGGGATGATCACTGGCAAGGCAGGAATAGTGCATTTGCATCTGGGTGACGGATTACGTGGTCTTCAGTTGGTTCGTGATGCTCTGGACAAGACAGAGTTACCGGCCCGTGTTTTTAATCCTACTCATGTTAATCGGCGCAAGGGGCTTTTTGTTGAGGCACTCGATTTGGCAGGCCGTGGGTGCACAATTGATATTACCGCTTTTCCAGTCATGGAGGGTGAAGATGCCTACTGTGCTGAAGAGGCGCTATTGATGTACCTGGAATCTGGCCATCCAGATGACAGAGTAACTATAAGCTCGGACGGAGGCGGCTGTTTGCCTCAATTTAACGACCAGGGTGAAATTATTCATATGGATGTTGGCCAAGCCAGTTGTTTGTTGGAGACGCTGCAGAGATTGCTCAGGGCGGGGCATAGTCCAGCGAAAATATTGCCGGCATTTACCTCAAATGTTGCCCAGATCCTGCGTTTGCACCAAAAGGGCAGAATAGCTGTTGGCCTGGACGCTGATGTCCTGGTTCTAGATGAAGAGTTTTCACTGAGAGACGTAATGTTGGGCGGCAACTGGCACGTACGAAGTGGTTCGCAAGTTATTTTTGGTCAATTTGAAAGTAACACAGGAAGCTGATTTTTTGGCGATGCCAATTGGCCCAGGTCCAGCGACTGGTCTGAAATAATTCCTGGGCCGCTATGGTGTGCCTGCCACTCGATAATTATTCCAGACTCAGGATCAAGTCCCAGTATTCATCAGAAACCGGCATGATTGACAAACGATTACCGCGGCGATTCAAGACAAAGTCCGCGAGCGCCGGATGTTCTTTAAGTTCTTTCAGCGCGATCGCCCGTTTTAGTTTTCTTTTGTAGCGAACATCCACCATTTGCCAGCGTGGATTGTCTTGCGAACTCTTGGGGTCGAAATAACGTGACTTACTGTCAAATTGGCTAGGGTCCGCATACGGGGTGCTGGCAACAGTCATGATTCCAACGATGCCTGGTTCAGCGCAATTTGAATGATAGAAAAAGACTAAGTCGCCTTTGCGCATGTCGTCGCGCATCATGTTGCGCGCCTGGTAATTGCGAATACAGTCCCAGGCCTCAACGCGGTCGCGCTTTAGATCATCAATGCTGTATACATCCGGTTCCGATTTCATTAACCAATTAGCCATTTCAATCCTTTACAATCAGTCTGTTACGCCTTCAATTTGAGTCCGCACCGTAAGGTCGCAGAGGCTCTGCACATGATGTCGGTTACTGCAAGACCGGTAGTTCCGTATATGCAATTTTTCGCTGCTCATGTATTTAACTATATAATCGCGCTCTCTCGCCATCATTGCGTTTTGCCCGCAAAATTTAGCGAGCTGTGTCTGTTAATTTCAAGGAGACATTGCATTGTCTAACTTGCTAGAAAATTTGTTCGGTTCATCTCCCGTAATGCCATTAGAGCAGCACGTCAATATTGCCTATCGCTGTACTAGGGAGCTCATCGGGTTTATTGATGCCGCGTTAGCCGAAGATTGGGATAAAGCGACGGAGGTTCGCAAAACCATCGCGGCGCTCGAACATGAAGCCGATAATCTCAAGAAAGAAATCCGGTTACACCTGCCGAAAAGCCTGTTCATGCCAGTGCCTCGTGAAGATCTGCTGGAGTTGCTGCTGGTGCAGGACAAAATGGCCAATCTGACCAAAGATGTTTCCGGCCTGGTACTTGGACGGCGCATGGTTATTCCGAAAGAGTTGGCTGCCAACTTCAGAGTGTTTGTCCAGCGCAACGTTGATGCTGCCAAGCAGGCGAGGAAGAGTGTTCGCGAGCTGGATGAGCTGTTCACTACAGGCTTCCGTGGCGCCGAAGTCAAACTCGTGACCTCGTTAATTGAGACGCTGGACAACATCGAGACTGAAACAGATGATTTACAAGCAAGTTTGCGTCGAGATCTATTTAAAATTGAAGACTCATTGAAACCGGTTGACGTTATATTTTTGTATCGCGTGATTGAGTTGACTGGTGAAATTGCAAATATGGCCGAACGGGTTGGCCGCCGACTAGAACTTCTCTTGTCTCACTAATACCTGAGAAGCCCACGACCAACAGCAAAGAGCGAATTTAATGGAACATGAAATTATTTATGTCAGCCTTGCGGCTGCCTTTGGTATTTTTATGGCATGGGGTATTGGTGCCAATGACGTTGCCAATGCAATGGCAACTTCGGTTGGTTCTAAAGCCCTGACTATCAAACAGGCGATCCTGGTTGCGGCAGTTTTCGAATTCCTGGGTGCTGTCCTGGCTGGCGGCGCAGTTACCTCGACTATCCGCAAGGGGATTGTAGATGCCAACCAGTTAGCAGACAGTCCCGAATTATTGATTTACGGAATGTTAGCGGCACTGCTAGCGGCTGGTACGTGGTTGCTGATTGCTTCGAGCAAGGGTTGGCCTGTATCGACTACACATTCCATTGTTGGTGCCATCGTCGGCTTTGCCGCGGTTGGTATCGGGGTCGATGCGGTCAAGTGGTCGAAGGTTGGAACGATCGTACTGAGTTGGATTGTTTCTCCCTTAACCGCAGGGCTAATTGCCTTTCTGATTTTTGAAAGCGTACGGCGCTTGATATTGCAGCAAGAAAACCCGTTGGAAAAGGCCAAGAAGTTTGTGCCGTTCTATATTTTTCTGGCGGCCTTCACCATGACGCTGGTGACAATCTTGAAAGGATTAAGCCATGTCGGTTTGACCATATCGGTCAAGGATAGTTACTTGTTGGCGGCCGCGATCGCGACGTTGGTTGCGCTTATTGGTGCATTTGCCATTCGCCGCATTCAGCCGGATCCACGGCACGAAAAGAAACAGCATTTTTACACTGTTGAGCGGGTGTTTGCTGTTTTGATGGTGGTTACCGCGTGCTCTATGGCTTTCGCCCATGGTTCGAATGATGTTGCCAATGCTATAGGACCAGTGGCGGCAATTATCAGCGTGGCCAAGAATGGTCTGGTAGGTGAGAAAGCGGCACTATCAAATTGGGTTCTATTTCTCGGCGGCGCAGGCATTGTTACCGGTCTTGCGACCTACGGCCGCCATGTCATTCGCACAGTCGGCGAGAAAATAACTCAATTAACGCCAAGTCGTGGGTTTGCTGCGGAACTGGCAGCGGCCACTACAATTGTAATTGCATCGGGCACCGGTATACCTATTTCTACGACACACACTCTTGTAGGCGCTGTTCTCGGCGTTGGACTTGCGCGTGGGATCGAAGCCATCGATTTGCGTGTGGTTGGGAGAATTGTTGTCTCGTGGGTAGTTACCATCCCGGCCGGTGCTGGCCTGGCTATCGTATTTTTCTACATCTTCAAGGCGGTACTACCCGCTGTAATGTAGTAGGCATTTTATTTTGAAGTTATGCCTGATTATTCTAATTCGAAGCCGAGTGGTGGTGTTGTCATGAAAGTATTGTCATTTGTACTGTCGTTTGTTTTGTTGCTGCCACTTGCTCAAGTCAATGCGCAAACTGACGATGGCGCGATAATTAATTATGGTGAGCAGCATCATCCGGTTATAGACGCCGATGGCATGGTCGCTTCGCAAAACGAAATCGCCAGTCGGGTAGGGGCGATGATTCTGGCGAAGGGCGGCAACGCAGTTGATGCGGCGGTTGCCGTTGCTTTTTCACTAGCGGTTACGACTCCACGCGCAGGCAATATTGGCGGCGGCGGTTTCATGCTGGTGTACCTGGCGGACAGCAAACAGACTGTGGCAATCGATTACCGTGAAAAGGCACCGCCGGCCGCAACTCGCGATATGTTTCTTGATGCTGACGGCAATGTGGATGATGAGAGGGCTCGATTCAGCCTCCTGTCGAGCGGCGTACCTGGCACAGTTGCGGGTCTGCACCTCGCGCTGACCAAGTACGGCACGATGCGCTGGTCGGATGTCATAGCCCCTGCGATCAAGCTGGCGGACGACGGCATCATCGTCATGTATGACATGGCAGAAAATCTGCGCATGAAACGTGATCGTCTCACACTTAATGATGCAGCGCGCAAAGCGTTTTATAAAGAGAACGGCGATCTTTACCAAGCCGGTGAACTCATCAAGCAAAAAGATCTGGCCTGGACGTTAAAGCAAATAGCTAAAAATGGTCCGGATGCGTTCTATCGAGGCGCCGTGGCCAAGAAGATCATTGCCGAGATGGAGCGAGGCGGCGGTTTGATTGATGCCGAAGCGCTGGCAGCTTACAAGCCTGTTGAGCGTATGGCAGTGCACGGTAGCTATCGAGGATTCGATATCGCGGCCATGCCACCGTCGAGTTCCGGGGGGATTCACGTTATCCAAATGCTGAATATTATGGAGAATTTCCCGGTAAGCCGTTTCGGCTCAGGCAGCGCGGACTATGTACACCTGTTAACTGAGGTACAGCGGCTGGCATTTGCGGATCGCAGCAAGCACCTGGGCGACCTGGACTATTACAAGGTGCCAATGCAGTGGTTGACCAGCAAGGAGTATGGCAAGCAGCTCGCAGCCGGCATCGATATGCAAAAAGCGCGACCCTCGAGCGATGTGGCGCCAGGGGTTGAGCCGATGCATGAAAGCCCCGACACCACGCATTTCTCAATAATGGACGGCAAGGGTAACGTAGTATCAAATACGTTTACTCTGAACTTCTCCTATGGCAATCATATTGTCGTGCCTGGCGCTGGTTTCTTGTTGAATAACGAGATGGACGATTTCGTTTCTGCGCCTGGGGTGCCGAATGCATTTGGTATGTTGGGAGATGTCGCTAACGAAATTGAGCCAGGCAAGCGTCCACTGAGTTCGATGACCCCGGTCATCGTTTTCAAAGACGGCGCACCGGTATTGGCGACGGGTAGCCCCGGTGGCAGTCGTATCATTACTGCGGTTCTGCAGATGCTGGTCAATGTCATCGATTTTCATATGAACATTGCAGATGCGACGGATGCACCTCGCATGCATCATCAATGGTATCCGGACAAATTGTACCTGGAGCCCGGGTTTAGTCCGGACACAATTAATATCTTGCGGGCACGTGGGCATGACATCGAGACCGATAACTGGGCGGTAGGTAGCTTGCAGTCGGTTGCTACTGATGGTGTCCTGTATTTCGGAGCATCAGATCCTCGCCGGCCCTCTGCGGCGGCTGTCGGCGCCAAGGAAGTGACTTGTCCGTTGAAAGTACCCCCTTGCGCGACTCCCTGAAGACAATCGCCCTTATTGCTCACAATGCGATACGCCCCGTCGATTGCTTTTTGCGGTCTGTGATTACCTGGTTGCCAGAAATTCGCAGGTAGCTGTTCGAGCGTATTTGTAGCTCGTTCTTGCCACCGATTTATGGGCACATTGTAGATGTGATAGTTGCTCCCGCAATACATATGCCGGGACAACTCTGAAAATTCGACAGCGGTAGCGACAATTTATGCTGTGATGTAATCCTGCTTTTGCTATGGTTCTTAAAAGCAATTGCATACAGCTAACGAGGGGTGCGTTTAGTGACTTCTGAAACAAATGAGAATGTTAAATTGCCTGCCGGAATCAGTATGGGGACACGGCGTTATGTGATGGGATTGCTGGTCGTAATTTACACCTTCAATTTTATCGATCGGCAGATACTCGCCATCCTGCTGCCTGCGATCAAAGCGGAATTCGGCGTCAGTGACACCGTACTAGGTTTCTTGGCGGGTTCCGCTTTTGCATTATTTTACGCAACGCTAGGCATACCGATTGCCTTGTTGGCGGATCGCTGGAATCGTCGCAACCTGATCGCCCTGTCTCTCGCAATCTGGAGTGGCATGACGGCTCTGTCCGGATTGGCGGGCAATATCGTGCACCTGGGCCTTGCCAGAATTGGCGTTGGTATTGGCGAAGCAGGTTGCAGTCCACCTGCACACTCTCTTATTTCAGATTTTTACCCGCCTGAGCAGCGCTCTACGGCTATGGGAATTTACACAATAGGCATATCGATTGGCATCATGTTGGCCTATCTGGCTGGCGGCTGGGTGGTAGAACATATCGGTTGGCGAGAAGCTTTCCTGATGGTTGGTATTCCGGGTTTGATTCTGGCACTAGTCGTCCGCTTCACGATGGATGAACCGGAGCGGGGGCTCTCAGAGGGCCGACATGCCGCGGCTAACGAGCAAGTCGGCATATTTGTCGTAGCGAAGTTTCTTAGCAAACGACGTGCGTTTGTTCACATGGCAGTCGGTGCTGGACTAGCCTCATTCGTGGGCTACGCTACGGCCAGCTTTTTTCCAACCTTTCTTGTTCGCAGTTACGATATGCCACCCAGCGATATCGGCGTGTATCTTGGTCTGATTTTCGGACTGGCTGGCGGTATTGGTTTTGCGGGTGGTGGCTTCGTCGCCGACCGTGTTGCGCAACATGATGTGAAATATTCGATGTGGGCAGTATCCGTTGCAGCGTTACTCAGTTGGACGCTGGGGTTTCCAGTTTATCTGGCAGATAACGCAACCATGACGTTGCTTTTCTTTATCTTGCCGGTGCTATTTTCTAATTTTTACCTGGCGACCACTTTGGCCAATACCCAGAGCCTGGTTGGCTTACGTATGCGCGGCGTCGCATCGGCAGTAGTTCTTTTTATAATCAATATAATTGGTCTTGGTTTGGGGCCGCAGTTTGCCGGGATTATTAGTGATTTACTGACGCCGACATTTGGTGATGATTCGATGCGCTATACGCTGTTGGCGATCGGTGCCGTAGGCGGCCCATGGGCGGCTTTCCACTACTATAAGGCCGGCAAATCACTCGAATATGATCTAGGTAGAGTCAATGAGATGTAAAGTCGGGGGCGGCAGGAATTAACAGTCAGTATGTGACGACGACGGGAGAAGAAAGGTGCTAGCAGAACTCACACAAAAGGTCAGCGCGCTGGTAGAAAGCAAATCAGCGGTTGGCTTTAACATTAAATTTGATCTTGGCGACGATGGCATTATTCTTGTGGTTGGCGAACAAGCGCCCAACAGAGTCACTAATGAAGATGGTCCGGCGGCTACGACAATCGTCATGAGCGCTGCAAATTTTGCCGCGCTAATGAGCGGTGAATTGTCTTCCATGAATGCGTTCATGACAGGCAAGCTGCGTGTAGAGGGCAGTATGGAAAAAGCGATGCAACTCGGATCGTTGTTTAGCTAATAGACAAGCTTTCGCTTTTACGGGGTATGTCGCACCTTTCTGATAACGCGCGCTGTCGATGAGGCAGTCGCGAGCAATTTATTGTCTGCGTCGTGTAGTTCCCCTTCCAGAAAAACGACCGATTTCCCGAGCCGAACAATTCGGCCCGTTGCAATGAGTTCGCCCGGATGTACGGCTTCGAGAAAACTAATCTTGATCTCGAGCGTCGGCAGTATTATCCAGCCTTTTTCCGCTGCGAATACGGCATGACTCATTGCCGCATCGAGCATTCCCGTAATGAACCCACCTTGCACGATGTCACCTGAGTGACAAAACTCCGGGATTGCCTGGAACTGCATACGGATGGAGTTGTCCGCATCGCTAACGCCAATCAGCTTGCCGCCCAGTGTTTTTACACAGGGAGGGGCGTGGGCGTTAAGTGTGTCGATAATCAGTTTTTCATCCATGCGGCAATCTCCGGTTGTTGCCCTATACGGCTCGCAGGTACCAGTCGAAATCCAGGTTGGTCACCTGATTACGGAAATTGCGTGCTTCAAAGCGCCTGTTGAGTGTATATGCTTTGCAATATTCCTTACCAAAGTATTCGGGAAGAATTTTCCCTCGTGCAAATTTATTGATTGCATCTTCCCAAACGTTGGGCAATTTGACCTTCAGGTCAATAACGTCACCTTCCTCTACCATCGGGCCTGGGTCGATACGGTTTTTGAGCCCGTAATGTACGCCGGCAACGAGTGCGGCGGCAACCAGGTAAGGGTTAGCGTCCGCGCCAGATGTGCGGTGTTCGAAGCGTAGATTTTTTTCGCCCGATACAGGGATACGAATTGCAACGCTACGATGGTTGGCCCCCCAATTAGGCTCGACCGGCGCCAGCATTTCGGGACGCAAACGCCTGTAGGAGTTGGCATTTGGCGCAAAAATCGCCATGGCTTCGGCCATCGTTTTCGCTACGCCGCCGACCGCATTACGGAGACGCGCTGAAAAAGGCGGTTCAGCCATTTTTGGCTTATCGTGCGAGAAGTAATTTTTGCCAGCTTTATCTACCAGGCTCATGTGAATGTGCATGCCGGAGCCGGAGAGTTCTTCAAATGGTTTTGCCATGAAACACGCAACGTATCCATGACGTAACGCTATCGCTTTAACGGCGCGTTTTAGTAGGACTGCGTGATCGCATGCCAGGACCGGATCGGCTATATGATGCAGGTTGATCTCGAATTGACCGGGAGCAAATTCCGACGTCGTGGTGCCGATCGGTAGGCCCTGAACTTCGCACACAGTATTGAGTTCATCGAGAAATTTTTCAATGTCCCAAAGATCATCAGGGTGAAAAACTTGAGGCCCCGGTTGCGGACGCCCGGTTCCAGGGACTTGAGACTGCTTCGGCTTGGGCTTGCGGGATTCAGGATCCAGTAAATAAAATTCGAGTTCGCAGGCCATGACAATTTGTAGACCCATTTTTTGCAAGGGTTGCATCGCACGTTCAAGCACGTAACGCGGATCCCCAAAAAACGGATCCCCATCGCGGGTGTGCAAACGATACATTGCCTGCGCCGCGGGCCGGTTGGCCCAGGGAACGGCTGTTAAGCTGCCTTCGACAATCGTGGCACGAATATCCGGATCGCCGTCGTCGGTGCTGTACGTCATTCCCGGTACTGAGTCCCCGAGCGTGTCAAGTAATACGGCCCCTGCCGGCAGATAAAAGCCTTTTGTGAAGACTTTCTCGAATTCCTGGGTACGGATGCGCTTACTGCGAATCACCCCCATCATGTCGCCGGTCAGCAATTCCATGACGTCAGTCTCTGGGTACTTGCACATAAAATCGCGCAAAGTTTTATTTGAATACGTTAATTTCTTGGTCGCCATTCTTGTTTCGTTCCCGGTAGGTATTAAATTGTCGTGACCGAAGAATTCGTTGCCCGCCATGCAAGTGCTGCTTTGAGGCCGTCTTTCTTCAGTATTTTATTAAAGGTGATCGATTCAGCAGATTCTGTGGTCTCGATAGTGATATCTGTTTCCAGCGCTTCTTCCAGAGCCTTTCGCATTCCAGCCGTTTCCCAGCTGCGATTAATGGCCTGTTTTGTTTGTTGAACGGCAAGCGAATCGTTCGCGGCGATGGCGTCTGCGAGATTTATTGTTTCTTGCTGCAAGTCATTGGCGGCCACGACTCGATTAACCAAACCTATCTGTAACGCTCGTTCTGCGCTGATGTCTTTTGTACCGGTGAGTAACATGTCCTTGGCATTTTTAAGACCCACTATCCAGGGAAGAATGAGGCAAACGATACCACTACCGTAGCAAACCTCGGGAGCCCCAAAACGGCTACCGACCGCTGCGACTGTGAGGTCGCAGACTGCTGCAATTTCCATTGAGCTGCCAAGGCAATAGCCGTGTACTGAGGCGATTGTGGGCTTTGGACAATCCCAGAATCGCATGATCAAATCATAATCCTTGCGTAATTCCTGGCGCAAAAAATCAGTACGATCCTGATCACTTGCAGGCTCACCCATATCCATGTCAAAGCCGGCAGAAAATGCTTTGCCGTTGCCGCTAATTACAATTACGCGCACAACATCATCTTGCTCGGCGCGACTTAGTGCAGCACCAAGAGCAAGCAGCATCTCGCCATTAATTGCATTTAATTTCTCGGGACGATTGAGTCGCAACTCTGCGACTGAACCATTCACCGAATATTCAACGGTACTCATGCGTGCATTCCGCGTGCTCTCTTCGGACCATTGCGAATTATGCACGGCATTGAGAAAATATTCTCGCAGAGGCCACCGTCTCTACGGCTATTTTGTTAGTCAGTGACAAGTTGTTTCATATTGTGGCTTTGCGTTGCTTTCTTTCTTCTTCGCTATTAGCGTAGCGCTTCCGCTTCACATTGAGCCCACGATGTTAGGTGGAGAGCGGTCTACATGAGCAAGCAAGGACACTAGCAAGCAAGGACACTTTGACCCCGTCTTTATTAGGTGCCTGTCATGCCATGGCTTGCCTGAAATTGATAGAGCTGTCGGTCGAACCAAAGGAGAGTATGCGTTGAAAAGCCATTATCGCGCCGTCGTTATCGGTGGAGGAGTTGTCGGGGCAAGTGTCCTGTACCATCTGGCCCGAGCAGGTTGGACCGATGTTGCGCTCATTGAGCGTACCGAGTTGACCGCTGGCTCCAGTTGGCATGCCGCGGGTGGCTTCCACGCACTCAACGCGGATCCTAATATTGCGGCGCTACAAAGTTACACGATCGAGCTGTATCGTCAAATAGAAGCGGAAAGTGGTCAGAACGTGGGCCTTCGCAGCCCGGGCGGCATCGAGCTAGCCAGCACACCTGAACGATGGGAATGGCTCAAATCTGAGTGGGCCCTGTTCCAGACACTGGACATGGATGCACGACTCGTCAGCCGAGACGAAATCGGGGCGATGTGTCCAATCGTCAATCTCGACGGGGTTGAAGGAGGTCTGTTCGACCCTCAGGAAGGTCACCTCGATCCTCACGGTACGACTCATGCGTACGCGACGGCCGCCAAAAAACTTGGTGCGACAACGATTCTCAGAAACAGAGTTACAGCTTTGACTCAGCGGCCGGATCACAGCTGGAACATAACGACAGAGAAAGGCGAAATTGTCGCCGAACACGTTGTTAATGCAGCGGGTCTATGGGCGCGGAGGGTTGGTAAAATGGTTGGCGTCGACTTGCCACTGACACCGATGGAACATCATTACCTCGTTACCGACAGCATTCCGGAACTGGAAGCGCTTGATGAAGAAATGCCATCCGTTACAGACCTGGACGGATTCACCTACCTGCAACAAGAAGGAAAAGGTGTACTACTTGGCATCTATGAACGCGACCCTCGCCACTGGTGCGTGCAAGGCGCTGATTGGGATTTCGGTATGGAATTGCTGCCGGAAGATATTGATAGGATCGCGACTGAACTGACCGTCGGTTTTGAGCGTTTTCCGCCGTTGCAACAGGTCGGTATCAAGCGCTGGGTCAATGGCGCATTCACTTTCACCCCGGACGGCAATCCGCTGGTGGGTCCGGTCCCGGGACTGAAGAACTACTGGGCGGCGTGCGGGTGCATGGCTGGTTTTTCGCAAAGCGGAGCGATTGGCCTGGCACTGGCTAACTGGATGGTCGAAGGCGATCCGGGCTTTGATGTGTTCGGTATGGATGTGGCGCGGTTTGGCGATTTCGCCAGTGGTGATAATTACCTGCGTGCCACTACACGCCAGTTCTACTCACGCCGATTTGCGATGACGTATCCGAATGAAGAACTGCCAGCCGGTCGGCCTTTGAAAGTATCGGGTAGCTATGACGCCTTGAAATCGCAAGGCGCACATTTTGGTGTGATATGGGGCATGGAAACACCGCTGTTCTTTGCACCCGATGATCCCGACTTTGCCGAAGTCCCTACGCTGAGACGCTCGAATGCGCATGCGCTCGTTGCTGCAGAGGTCGCTGCCACACGTGCCAGTGCTGGCCTTTTCGAGACCGGTATTTACGCGCGTTATGAGATTTCAGGACCCGGCGCGGAAAAATGGCTCGACCATATGCTTGCTTCGAAACTGCCGTCGTCAGGTCGCGTGCGCCTTGCACCAATGCTCAATCCCGCAGGGAATCTGATGGGCGATCTCACTGTTACCCGTTTCGGCGATGACCGCTTCTGGCTCGTCGGTTCCTATGTGCTGCAGAAGTGGCATATGCGCTGGTTCAATGATCACTTGCCGAAAACCGGTGTAAGGATAGAAAATCTGTCTGAGAGCTGGCTGGGCTTTTCCTTATCAGGCCCCGAATCGAGAAACATCCTGGAAAAACTGACCGACGAAGATGTTTCAAATTCCGCATTGCCGTTCCTGTCAGGCCAGACGATGAACATCGGCATGTCACAGGCTGTCGTGATGCGCATCTCTTTGACCGGCGAACTGGGTTACGAGATTACGGTTCCCGCGTTGCAGCAGCGCGCACTCTGGACTGCACTCAGTGACGCAGGCGCAGAATTCGGGCTACGGCAAATCGGACTGCGGGCCCTGGACAGCCTGCGGTTTGAGAAAGCATATGGTTCCTGGTCAACGGAGTTCACACAATCCTACACACCCGCCATGTCGGGGCTGGACCGATTCATCATGTTCGACAAGCCTGATTTCGTCGGCCGTACCGCAGCATTGCGTGCGCGGGAATCAGCGCCGACGCAGCGCCTGGTGCTCCTTGAAATTGACGCGTCAGACGCGGACGCTATCGGCTACGAACCTGTTTGGGCGGACAGTCGGCGGGTCGGCTTCGTGACCTCGGGCGGCTATGGTCACCACGTTGAGATGAGTTTGGCGCTGGCTTACATAGATCGTGAAATCGCCGAATCGGATGCGCCACTCACAGTGCACGTGGTGGGCGAAGAAAGGACTGCGCGAATTCTGCGGGAGCCTCCGTACGATCCGACCGGCGCGAGAATTCGAGCATGAGCAATCACACACTATAGATTTTCGCCTAAAGATAAATTGGATTGTGCAGCATCGGACATTAGGAATGCGGAATAAATTCCAGGATCCGACAAGGAATGCGGGGCGCCGCAGTTGACTGGATTTCCAGGATTGCAGGCGATGAGCGGCTCTAAACGATTCTGCAGGTCAACTCTTCGTATTGTTGTCTGACCGGCCTTTCCTGAATATAGTTGATTGCGAACAGGCCACTGGTGACCGACGCACAGCCACATTTTCTTGAATATTGATTTTGATATCGCTCGCTTAAAGAGCCGGATCCTAAATTATTCAGCCAGACGCTGTGTTTGCTTCAACGAAGACTCGCGTAGCTAAAGATAATTGCTCAAGTCATTCAGAAATCAGCGTATTTTTTTGCTCGCAAGTTGTCAGAGTTGGTGCCATAATATGAAATTACTAACCACAATATGACAGCACGAAAATGACTGATTTACGTCCGCCCCAGGGAGCACAGGCCGCATTACGTGCTCTCAAATTATTAAAATTATTTTCGATGGAGCAGCCAGAACTTTCATTGGCGCAGCTCAGTTCTATGGCGGGTCTGAACAAGACCACGACGCATAGATTACTCCGTGCTTTGCAAAGCGAAGCGCTGATCGATCGAAACGGTGCAACGAGCACATATCGTCTGGGAGCGGGCTTGATGGCTCTCGGTGTGCAAGCGCTGGCGAGTAGTGACCTGCGTCGCCGTGTAAGACCGTTACTAAAATCGCTTGCCCAAGAAACCGGTGAGACCGCAACGCTCGAAGTGCCGATCGAAAATTGCATGCTTATTCTCGACGAGGTGGCTGGCAGTCATCTGATTGCGGCGACCGGACACGTCGGCACTCGCTGGCCCTTGCATGGCACTTCAACAGGTAAGGCTTACCTGGCGTTTGCAGAAGACACGGTCGAGCGATTGGTTGACCCTCTGAAGCCCGTAACTCCGAAGACCATAACGTCGGTAGAAGAATTTAATCGGCAATTGGCTGACGTTCGCAAACGCGGTTATGCACTGGCAGCTGACGAACTTGAAGTGGGCTATTCGGCTGTCGCTGTCGTTGTTCGCGGCGTACTGGGTGATGTGCAGGGCTGCATTTCTTTGGGCGGGCCAACTCATCGGATGACGACGTCACGCTGTGCGGAACTGGGAACACGGTTAACGAATGCAGTTTCTCGACTTCAACTATAAGAAAGGTTCGGAGTCATCTTGCGACGCTGGTCGCGACGTGCAGACGATGCTGTCGGCACGCCCATCTATGTTTGGTTGACAAACCTAGTCGAGACGGATCCAGGCTGATTTGCTTTGCGTGTAACTTAGTAAGCTCTCGACACACTTGTCCCTGGCATTGCCGCTCTGTTTGTAACCACCAAATGGTTGGGTCATATCTCCTTCGTCAAAGCAATTCACCCAGACGACTCCCGCTTCGATTTCACGTACCAGCTTGTGAGCGCGACTGAGATTTTGGGTCCACACCGATGCAGCTAATCCATAGATAGTGTCGTTCGCGATGGCGATCGCTTCGTCCACGCCATCAAAAGGAATGACGGCTGCCACTGGTCCAAAAATTTCCTCGCGTGCGATCCGCATGGAGTTATTAACGCCGGTAAACAGGGTCGGATTGACGTAAGCGCCGGCCTTGAGAGCCGTGGGTACGTCACCACCAAATTGCAGTTTAGCGCCTTCCTTATTTGCGATTTCGACATAGGAAAGGACTCGTTTCTGTGCATCGTGGGTGACCATCGGGCCCATGTTAGTGAGTGGATCAAGAGGGTCACCAGGCTGGTAGGCATTTTTACCCGTAGCGATGAAGCGCTCTATGAATTCGTCATAAATGGGCCGGTCAACCAGAAGTCGCGACCCCGCATTACATACCTCGCCCATGTTGGAAAAAATACCGTTGTAGGCAGCTGAGACAGCGCTTTCCATATCCGCAACGTCAGCCATGAATATCTGCGGTGACTTTCCGCCGCACTCCAGTGACACACGTTTCATGTTGGACTGACCGGCATACTGCAGCATCAATTTGCCAACTTCTGTCGAGCCGGTAAAGGTTACCTTGGCAACATCGTTGTGCAGTGCCAGTGCCTTGCCGGCAACCTCGCCAATGCCATTGACGACATTGAAGACTCCTGGGGGGGCACCTGCTTCGATAAACAGTTTTGCGAGCAGTAAGCACGACAACGGTGCCTGCTCGGCGGGTTTAAGTACAACCGTGTTGCCTGCGGCAATGGCTGGAGCAATTTTCCAGATGGCCATCAACATCGGGTAGTTCCACGGCGAGATCGCGGCGACGACCCCGAGGGGCTCCCGCAGGACATAGTGCAATACGTCTGCTTCAGTACTGGTTACCGAGCCTTCAATTTTGTCTATGTACTCAGCCATGAATTGTATGGTGTCCTGGCAACCCGGTAGGTCAATGGCCAGGACATCTGAAATAGGCTTGCCCATGTCCAGAGATTCGAGAACAGCGAGTTGCTCTGCATTCTCTCCCAGGAGCTCCACATAGCGATAAAGAATTTCCATGCGCTCACGTGGCGCGGTTCTAGACCATCCACGAAATGCTTTTTTCGCGGCAGCAACCGCGGCATCGATGTCGGCGGCATCACCCGCGGACATGCTCGCCAGAACGTTGCCATTGGCGGGATTGATCGTATCGAAGCGGCCTTTATTAATGGCATCGACAAATTCTCCACCAATAAACAAACGAGTCTCGGGATTTGCGAGCTCGCGGTTGGCAGCCGCGTGCCATTTTTTTGCAGAATATTTGCTTAGCTCATCAATGCTCATAATTCCTGATCCTCATTGTTGCGACTGACGACAAGGGCATCAACCGCAATACAGGTAGTATCCGTCACGATGACGGGATTTATATCGATTTCTTGCAACTGCTCGGCAAGCGCAGTAACCATCGCTGAAAATGACGCGGCCATGATACAGAACGCATCGATATCGCAGGCAGGTGCACCGCGTATGCCGTCGAGTAATGGGCGCATCTTCAGCGTATCCAGCATACGTCTTGCATGCGCGGCGTCAAACGGCGGCAAAGCGAAGCAGACATCTTTGATCAGTTCCGCGTGAATTCCACCGAAACCAAGCATTACTACTGGGCCGAACTGTGGGTCCAATTTCGCGCCGAGAATCATTTCGACGCCGGTGTTAAGCATAGGCGCCACTAAAGCGCGGGGCCCCAACTGCTCATCCAATTCTTCATAAGCAGCCAGCAATTCGGCGTAATCGGTAAGGTTTAAATGAACTCCACCTTTGTCCGTCTTGTGCAGCAGCCCCGGCATTGCGGTCTTGAGGACAAGCGGATACTGATAGAAGGCCGCTGCGGCCGCGAGGTCGCTCTTGTTGTCGATTATCGTGCACGGATTTACGTTAACTTCGAAGTCCTGCAGAAGTGCGCAGGATGCGGCTTCATCCAGTATGTTCTGGTCTTTCATTCGAGCAAGCCACTGTTCTGCGGCGGCACTGCTAACTGTTGGTGGTGTAGTCGCAGGACGCAGCAAGAAGTCACGGTAAGCAAATAGCAGTCGGATACCGGTCAGGAAACTTGCCACGCCATCAAGCACTGGCAGGCCATTTGCAGTGGATGTGATGACTAGCGGGTCACTCCCGGTACCCTGGCGCGCCGCAACCAGCGCAACAGGCTTGCCACTTGCAGCATGACTATGTCGCATGTATTCAACATAGCTTGGATAGATAGCACCATAAGGGGCTCGATCATGGATAACAGCACCAATGGCTGCCTCAGGATCCTGCATCATAATCGCAAGACATTCGGCCATTTGTGTGGCGGCATGTTCGCCACCGCGACTCCACGCGTCCAGAGGGTTAATTGCCGGCAACTCAGGGTCCATCACTTCCTGGAGCTTTCGTACTGTCTCCGCATTAAGGTCTGTAAGTTTGACGCCTGCACTATCTGCGAGGTCAACCATTAACTGCCGTTCTCCGCCAGAGTCGTGCAGGCAGACCAAGCCGCCAGGACCGACTGGATGCATCGTGCTGAACAAGATCAAAGCGGTTGCCAGCTCATCCATGTCTGCCACTCTTTGGACGCCGTAGCGGTCGAAGAGGGCGTCATAGGTCGCATCATCGCCCGCCATTGAGCCGGAATGGGAAACGGTGAGTTGAGCGGATTTTTCGGTTCGGCCCACCTTCAGGGCAACAATCGGAATTTGTTTTGCGCGCGCTTTAGCCAGGGCCGCCGTAAAGCCCTGAGGATTACGTGCGGTTTCGATAAACATGCCGACCACTTTGGTCTCCGGCAGATCAAGTACGAAATCCAGGTACTCATCCATCGAGACGCTGAGTTCGTGTCCGGCAGAAACCGTAAAATTGAATTGAATCCGTTCCTCGCAGTCGACGATGCCACACATGCCGGAACCAGAGTGGCTTAACATGCTCACATTGCCAGGTGGTGCATGTTTACGAGTATCAAAGCCTGTCGCCCATACTTGATCGCGCACGTTGCAGAAACCCATGCCGTTCGCGCCGCAAGCAAGTGTTCCGGATCCAACTAGCTTGCGCTGAATGCGGGATTTGAGATTTGGTGTTGTATCGTTGTCAATTACCAGCGTGGACATAATCGATACGGCTTTCACACCGATTCGAATTGCATCATCGAGTGCTGCCTCTATGCGATGGTCGCCGACGCCGAAAATGACCAACTCGGGAACTTCGGGTAACGATTCCAATGACGGAAAGCAGGGGACGCCTTGGAGCTCTTCATAGCCCGGATTAACCGGATATATCTTGCCCGGAAACTCGCCGAGCAGAATGTTGTGCAGGCTCAGGTGTCCTATCGTTCCTTGGCGCGCTGATGCCCCGACAATTGCGATCGAGGTAGGTCGCAGCAGAGGGTCAAGTCGGTGAGTCATTATGCTGCTGCCCCTCGCGGGGCAGCGCTTTTAATAATTACCAGGTGGTGTCGCACGGCGTCTCGCTGGATCCCAGAAAGGCTTGTCAACGACCACGGCGTCAGCCATGACCCGGGTCCAGAGCATTTCGCGCTGGTAATAAATTTCAACTTGCATGGTGTCGCCTACATTGCCGTACGGAGTATTGACTGTGCCGATAGCAATATTTTGTTTACACACCGGAGACCACATGGCGGACGTGGTGAAACCTGCTTGAATGCGCTTTCCATTCTTTTTCGTATAGATGTAAGAATGATTGGCAGGCTTGTTGCCGTCTATATCCAGTTTAACCAGGCGCCAGTTGGAACCTCGTCGTTTTTCTTCGGCGAGTGCGCGACGGCCATTAAAAGTCGGTTTCTTAAAATCAACCAACCAATCGAGTCCAAGCTCAAATGGTGAGCGTGAACGACCGCTACGTACTGTCAGTTCGGCGGGCAGGAAATCGGTGACTGCCGCAATGTAGCCTGCTTCAATGCGTGCCATCTCTAGCGCGTGCGTACCAATAGCGGTAATCCCATATAATTTGCCGGCCTCAAAAAGTGCGTCCCACAGGGCGAGCGCTTTTGCTGGCTCGATCCAGAGTTCATAGCCCAGATCGCCAGTAAAGCCCGTACGGGATACCATTAATTCGCTGCCTTCGAAATCGAAGTGGGTCAGGCCAAAGGGCTTAAGTTCTTCAATGCCACTTAGACCCAAGGTCCGCAAGATGCTGAATGATGTCGGACCCTGGACGGCGAGCCCGGCCACTTCGGCGGTTTCCTCGACGATTGAAACGTCAAAGCCAATCGCCGCAGAAACCAGCCATGGCAAATGACGTTCTTGGGAGCACAACCGGTATTCACCTTCGCGTAGGTGAAAAATCGTACCGTCATCAATGATTTGGCCCTGGTCGTTACACCAGACGGCATAAGCAACCCGTCCAGGCTTGATCTTGTTCATGTCACGTGTGACCAGACGGTTGATGTAATCGAGTGAATCCGGTCCCGTGATGCGGTACTTGGTCATCGGCGACAAATCAAAGACGCCGGTGCTGTTGCGAATAGCAAAGTACTCAAGCTCCGGGTCGTACAAAGCGTCCGTAGAGGTATAACCCTTCCATGAGTGCCAGTTATTGAGCCTGTCGAGTTCAGTCAGACGCGGGTAAAAAGGCGTGGTCAGACGTTTTTGAGGAACTTCGTGAATAGTCATACCTATTTCTCCCGGCTCAGAATTTCCCGAGCCGCATTTCTACCTGCAGCACCCATTACACCACCGCCCGGATGAGCGCCGGCGCCACACAAGTACAAACCATCCAACGGCATAGCGTACTGCGCCGCACCACCAACAGGACGAACAAACAGGAATTGGTCCAGCGTTAGTTCGCCGTGATGCCAATGCCCGCCCGGCAGGTTGAACTCATTTTCGAGATCAAGCGGCGTCAATAATTCAGCAGCTGTAATCTTGTCGGCAATGTCTGGTGCGTATTTGGCCAATGTGTTTATGGCCGTTTGCTTGAATGCTTCCTTGGCGCTCTCGTCCCAGCCATCGTGCAAGCCATACGGAACGTATTGCACAATTGCTGACATCACGTGTTTACCAGGCGGGGCGAGTGATTTGTCATGAACACTCGGGAATGTAATTTCCATGACCGGTTCTGTCGAGCATCTGCCGTACTTGGCGGGGTTAAACGCGCGTTCAACGTAATCGGAGTCACCCGCGATTAACAGACGCTGACCGTAATCCTTTTTCTCCAGACCCTTGAAGGACGGCAGACCATCGAGGGCCAAGTGCAACTTGGCCGCGTTACCTTTGGCCCGGATGTTGTTAACTCGACGAATGAAGCCTGTTTCGAAATGCCTGGTCTGCACCAGATCCATGACCGTCGTTTTGGGACCGGCGTTGGAAACTACGATCCAGCTTTCCAGAGTTTCACCACCTTCGGTTTCCACTCCGGCGACACGACCATTGTCGACAACTACCCGTTTCACCCGTACGCCCGTACGAATTACAGCGCCGTTGTCGCGGGCCGCCTGTGCAATGGCCTGGGTTACACTACCCATGCCACCTGAGGGCAGCGAGACCGCACCGTGTCCGGCACAGAGTCGATAAATGTAGGTCATGATCGTATTTGGCGAGCGTGGACCGAGATGCGTTCCGAGTACTGCGTCAAGGCTTACTGCGCCTTTTAATGCCGGGTTGCTGAAGCGCTCTTCCGTTTCGTCAAAAATATTAATGCCGATCAGGCGTAGCAACTCGCGCATTTCAGTCTTGCCCATTCTGCGCACATCAAAACCAAGCTGTGCCAGTGTGAACAGGTCTTTTTTGTCTTTCGTGCCCAATCTCGGAGGCGTTTTGTTGAAGTACTTCTGCAGGAGATCAGCAAAACCCGACATGCGTTTGTGAAAGGCCTTGTAGGATTTCTTATCCTCGTCGCTAACGCCGTCGACTTCGCTACCTGAATACCGAATGTGATTGCCACTTTCAGCAAGAGCGATGGTCTCCATTTTTTTAGCTGCGTAATCGAGTTTCAGTCCAAGGTCTTTGCTAACTGCTGGCTGCAATTGATAAAGCAGGTGGGCGCAACTGGAAACTGAGTAGCCGTCGGCAAAAGGTCGGGTAACGGCAGCGCCGCCAACCTGGTCATTTGCTTCGAGCACCAGTACCCGCTTGCCCGCCTTGGCGAGCAACCCCGCACAGACCAATCCGTTATGGCCTGCGCCTATGAGAATAGCGTCAAATCTCTCGCTCATTATTTTTGCTCCTGCCAACCATGTTCGCGAGAAGGGTGAATTTCTGGCAAATCGATTAAATTAATCATCACCGAAGTTCTCCGGCACAGTGTTTTGTCTCTTCAGATCGGACAATATTTCCCTGGCCGCATTGGCGCCCGGTGCCGCCATCACGCCGCCACCCGGGTGCGTACTCGAACCGCACATATACATTCCTTTAACTGGCCCACGATATTGGGCGTAGCCAGGAACCGGACGGTTAAAGAGCAGCTGATCCATCGTCAATTCGCCATGGAAGATGTTGCCTTCCGTCAAGCCCGCTTCGTTTTCAATATCTTGTGGTGTGCGAATTTCCACGTGCAGGATCAGATCTTTAAAATCAGGACTGTACTTGGCGATCTGGTCGATTACTGTTTTACCGAAAGCGTCACGCTCTTCGTTCGTCCACGCACGACCCTCAATTTTTTCCGGACAGTATTGGACGAAGCAACTCATAAAATGCTTACCGGGAGGTGCCATGGTCGGATCCGTGATTGTCGGAATCAACATATCGACATAAGGATCTTTAGACCAGGTGCCTTCTTTCCAGTCGTCAAATGCGAGCTCCATACGCTCCATCGAATCGATGAAATGCATGTCGCCATCCAGAAGCGGGCTACCTTTGGGCAGCGCCGGGAAGGTGGGCAAGCCATCCAGTGCGATATTCAATTTGCCGGATGAACCGCGAATCTTGAAGTTTTTGACGCGGTGTAAAAAGTCTTCAGGCAAATCTTTTTCATCCATGCACTTCATGAATGTGCGTTTGACATCCATGTTCGAGACGACAACTCGGGCGGAAATTTCTTCGCCGCTGGTAAGTGCGACACCGGTAACTTTGCCATTCTTGACGAGGATTTGTTCCACGCCGGCATTGGTGCGTATTTCACCACCGTAGGATTGAAATGAATTGGCAATTGCTTGTGAAACAGCGCCCATGCCGCCGCGTGCAAAACCCCATGCGCCAACGTTGCCATCAACTTCACCCATATAATGGTGGAGAAGGACGTATGCGGTACCGGGCGAATGAATGCCCAGAGCGGTTCCGATGATACCGCTGCCGGATAACGCCGTCTTGATTACATCGGTTTCAAAATACTCATCAAGATACTCGGCGACACTTTGCGTCCAGAATCGAACGGTGTCGTACATACGATCTTCGCCCATTTCATAGAACTTTTTACCGATGGCCATCAGTTCCATAAGATCGCGCGGTTTGAAGGAAGTCGGATCTGGAGGCGTGCGCATCATGAAGTCGCGGATGAAGCGACACTGGCGCATCGTGTCAGCGGAATAGCGCTCATAGGCATCAGCATCGTGCTTTGAGAACCTGGAATATTCTTTGTAGCGGGTTTCAGAATCCCAATACGCACCCAGGTAGTCACCGTTTTCCATGAAAGTCATGCCGCCGCCATAAGGCGTGACCTGCAGCCCATGCCTGGCCAGGTCCAGCGAACGGTAAATTTCCGGCCTCAATAGACTGCAAACATAGGAGCAGTTCGAGTATATCCAGTCCTCGTAAAGATTAAGGCTGACTGCAGCTCCGCCAATGTATGGATTTTTTTCCAGGCAAAGTACATCGAGTCCAGCCTTGGCAAGGAAGGCGGCGTTTGCGAGTCCGTTGTGACCGGCCCCGACTACTATCGCGTCATATGTTTTCATAGCGAAAAATTGCTCAATGTCAGTAAAAAATAGATCAGTGAATTTGAATTACTTGTTGTTGGCCATACAGCCTTCGCGAAAATAGATCAGCTGTTTTTGGTGGCGAGTTTCTTAATTGTAATGTCCACCCCTTGCTCAAATTTGTCCAGTGTTTCATCCAGACATTTCATATCGTGACTTTCGCAAATAAACCATGGTTCACGTGAGTCTGGTTCAACCAAAATTCCAAGTTCGTGCAGCTCCAATGCAAGTGCATCGTAGAAAGCATAATCAGTGTTTATCCAATCCCGATAGTTGCCGGGTGCATGATCACTGAAGAACAGCCCGAACATTGATGAGTGTCCAACGAATGTGTGCGGTACGCCGCGCTTGTCGAGTATCTTTTCCAGACCGTTTTGCAAATTCGTTCCATATTGTGCAATCGTTTTAAGGGCATCCGTTTCATCAAGGATTTCCAGTGTCTTGTTAGCCGCCGCCAGGGAAACCGAGTGTCCCGTAAAAGTGCCTCCGTGCACGACACCATCGCCGATTTTTCGCATGATATCTTCTTTGCCAGCAAGAACGGATAAGGGATAACCGTTGGCCAGGGCTTTTGCAAAGGTGCACATGTCGGCATCAATATTGAACAATTCCTGTACGCCGCCTTTACCGACCCTGAAGCCGGTTTTAACTTCGTCAACGATTAGCAGGACGTCATATTTGGTGCAGAGGGCGCGAATGTCGCGCAGGTATTCTTCGTTGGCGGTAAGTCCGCAGCAATTTCCCATGATCGGCTCAAGCAGAAAAGCGCCAATACTATCGCCGTACTGTCTTAATACGTCTTCGACCGCATTGGCATCGTTGAGAGGCACGGCATGGAACAATGGTTTTACGATTCCTGGCACGCCATCGCAGAAGGGCAGAATTTCCGGGGCACCATCCTTCGGTGTCCAGCCTTCAACCTCTGCATACCAAAGCACTTCGTTGAACACGCCGTGGTAACCACCTTCCACCACGATAAGTGAGTCCTTGCCGGTGTATGCGCGTGCAACGCGCAGTGACGCCATGACGGCTTCTGTGCCGGAGTTTGAGTAACGTACCAATTCGGCGCTTGGCACCATTTTGCAGACTCTTTCGGCGACCTGGTACTCCAGTTCGGTGCTGAGTGCAAAGACGCCGCCAACATTCATGCCCTGGCGAGCCGCTTCATCTACTCGTTCGTCCGCATATCCAAGAATGTTCGGGCCGTAGCCAAGTCGGTAGTCGATGTATTCGTTATCGTCGATGTCCCACAGTCGGGCGCCTTTACCTTTCTTTACATAAATAGTCCTGTCATCGCCCCAATAGCGGAAGTTTGATGCCACTCCAAGCGGTAAGCGCTTGATGGCTTTCTTGAAGTGCTGGTTTGATTTAGTGAGTTTGCGCATACAGGATTCCGAGCCAGAAAAGACAGCATCTAGAGTCTCATGAACTCTTGAAAAAGTCCATAAAAGTGAATGAATACTCATTCATTTTATGTCACAATAAATGGAACCTTAGTCTTGGTGATGAAGTTTATCGTGGCAATTGGAAGGTTAGATGACGCAAGCGACTAAGAAATCAGTTGGCAACCAGCGCACTGCGTCCAAACAGGCTCGCAGAAAGCAGCTTATAGCCGCGACGTTGAAGTGCATCTCGAAGCGGGGAATCGGCGCAACCACATTGTCGGATGTGGCTCGCGAGGCGGGCCTGTCACAAGGCATCATTAATCTTCATTTCAAAAGCAAGGATAACTTGTTGAACGAGACCTTGCGTTTCCTGGCCGAAGAGTACAAGCAGCAATTCTATAAAACCCTGGAGAAGTCAGGGCCTGATGCGGCCGACAAGTTAATGGCATTGATGACAATGGATTTAAAACCGTCGGTTTGTGATCGCCAAAAGCTCGCCGTTTGGTTCGCTTTCTGGGGTGAAGTAAAATCGATGCCAACCTACCGAAAAATATGTAATGACTACGATGCTGCTTATGACGTTGCGGTCAATGAGATTTGTGCGGAAATCATTAGAGAGGGTCGTTACAAAAATATCGACGCGACAACTGTGACTGAGGCGCTGTCATCTTTAACTAATGGCTTGTGGCTATCATGCCTGATTGCTCCGGATCGCTGGAACCGGACTGTGGCTATGGAGACAGTGATCAGTTACTTACAAGCGTTATTTCCAAAACATTTTGATACATAGCCATTTTAAGAAGGCCCGTTCCTATTACTTCCGTCAGGGAGACATACGTTGAAACTACAATTAAGTGAAGAAGCAAGACTGTGGCAATTAACGGCGCGTACATACGCCGATGAAATGTTGAAACCCCATGAGGTTGAGGCAGAGCTGAACGCAGGCGTGTTACCTGCGGCTCTGGTCAAACAACAAAAGACCAGGGCTGTCGAAATCGGTTTCTCTGGCATGGACGTTGCCAAAAAATACGGTGGTCAACAGTTGTCGATTGAAGCCCAGGTAGCGGTTTGGGAGCAGCTGGGCCGGACGACGAATGCATTGTCCTGGTGTTTTGCTGAACCACAAAGCTGGATGTTTGAGGCATGTAATGAGCAGCAAATCGAAAAATATATTTTGCCGCTAATGCGTGGTGAAAAGCATGACTGCTATGCAATCACAGAAGCTGGTCCTGGATCCGATGTGTCAAGTCTGGAGGCAACCGCTCATAAGACCGCGGGTGGCTATCGCTTGAATGGTGAAAAGTGGTTTGTAACCAGTGCCAATCTTGCTCAGTTTTTCTGGTTTCAGGCGGGCCTTCCTGATGAAGATGATGAAGCGTTGTTTTTTGTTGATCAGGGCACGCCCGGTATCGACGTAATTGCGTCACCGACGTTTAGTCACAGTTATGCAGCGCATCACCCGACCTATCGTTTCGCCGATGTTGAAATACCCGCTGAAAACCGCGTGGGCAAGCCCGGCGACGGAATGTCCTATACCAAGAGTTGGTTCAGACGGGAGCGATTAATGATTGCGGCGCGTTGTTGTGGCGCGGCAGCACGCCTGATTGAGGATGCGACGGAATTCGCGCAGGGCAGGGACGTTGGTGGATTGCCATTGAGTGATAAGCAAATCATTCAATTCATGTTGGCAGACAGCGTTACCGAGTTGTGGGCAGCGCGTCTTATGACATTTGACGCGGCCAAGGCTCATGATCGGGGTGAGGATCTCAAAAAATTGCATCATCGTTGTTCCATGGCGAAATTGTATGCATCCGAAATGGCGAACCGGGTTGCGGATCGAGCGGTCCAGATTTTTGGCGGTCGAGGCTATATGCGGGAAAATGTCGCTGAACGATTCTATCGGGAGTTGCGTGTTGATCGTATTTGGGAGGGAACAAGTGAGATTCAACGCATGATTATTTCGCGGGGCCTGTTAAAACACGGCATTGATCGAATGTAATGCGGCGCTGCAATATTTGTGGCAATAGCGAATAGTGTTTGTCTTCCGAGTTGCCGAATGGTGAAATCGGCGGCAATGAGAAGAGAACTTGGTAAAACCCTGTGGATAGTTGCGGGCTGCGGCTTGTTGCTGCTTGCTGGATGCTCGCCAGGCCGCCAGCCAGGTGGGCAGTCAAGCGAGAAAGTAATCAATATCTACAATTGGTCGGATTACATCGCCCCCGATACTATTGCCAATTTCGAAAAAGAGTATGGCATCAAGGTAAATTACGATTTTTATGATTCGTCGGAAATGGTTGATGCCAAAATGCTTGCCGGTGCGTCCGGTTACGACATTGTTTTCCATAGCAGTCAGTTTTCGTCACGATTGATTCCGCTCGGTATTTTCGAACCGCTGGACAAGAGCCGTCTCAAGAACTTAGGTCTTATCGATCCAATAATTGTCAAACAAATAGCCGCCTACAAAAGTGTCGGTGACTACGGGGTGCCCTATCTCTGGGGATCGACCGGCGTTTCCTATAATGTCGATCTGGTCAAGGAGCGTATTCCAGAGTTGCCCGACAGCATTGGCGAGCTCGTGTTCAATCCCGAGTATGTTGCTCGACTTTCTGACTGTGGTGTGTCTTACCTCGATTCCGGGTCGGATGTTATTCCAATGGTCCTTGCTCATCTGGGACTCGATCCGAATGCGGTCGATCAGGAAAGTATAGGTCGCGCCGAAGAACTGGTAGCGAGCGTTCGCAAGCAAATACGTTATTTTAGCTCTTCCAAAATGTTGATGGACTTGCCCAATAAAGAGATCTGCGTAGCGATGAGTTGGTCAGGCGATTATGCAACCGCCTCTGCCCGGGCGGCTGACGCCGGAATCGACATCAATCTGCGTTACCTGGTGCCTAAAGAGGGCGGTGGTCTTTGGTTCGACGGCATGTTTATACCCACTGATGCGACCCACAAGGACAATGCATATCTCTTCCTTGATTATATGATGCGCCCCGAGGTCATTGCGGGGGTCACGAATTTTGTGAATTATGCGAATGCAGTTCCATCGTCAAAAAAGTGGCTCCGTCCCGAAGTCCTGGAGAACCCGGCCATATATCCAGATAGCGAGACGATGCAAAGATTGTTTATCGTATTGCCTTTGGACCCCAAACTGGAACGTATTCGTAATCGTGCCTGGGCACGAATAAAGAGCGGTATTTGAGGATGAATGTGGGAAATCAGACAGCAACAAACAAGCAATTGACTGAGCAGCCATGGCTGGACTCGACCGCACAGCCATTTATTGTCATTGAAAATGTCAGTAAACACTTCGGCGATTTTGTTGCGGTTAACAATGTAAATCTGAATATCTACAAAGGTGAGCTCTTTTCGATCCTGGGCGCATCCGGATGTGGGAAGACAACTCTATTGCGCATGCTTGCCGGGTTCGAGACGCCAACGAGTGGCCGCATATTGATTGACGGCATCGATGTCACGGACGTTCCGCCGTATTGGCGGCCAGTTAACATGATGTTCCAGTCCTACGCTATTTTTCCGCATATGACGGTCTTCGAAAACGTGGCGTATGGTTTGCGTAAAGAAGGTGTGCAACCCGCCGAAATTGAAAAACGCGTGGCTGATATGCTCGAATTGGTACAGCTTGGTGGCTACGGCAAACGCAAACCCACTCAATTGTCTGGTGGTGAACGGCAGCGAGTGGCGCTGGCAAGGGCGTTGGTCAAAAGACCCAAAGTATTGTTGCTCGATGAACCGCTGGCGGCGCTCGACAAGAAATTACGCGAGCATACGCAGTTCGAATTGATGAATATTCAGGACGAACTGGGAATTACTTTCGTGGTTGTTACCCATGATCAGGAAGAAGCGATGATTCTGTCGAGTCGCATTGCGGTTATGAAGCAAGGCGGATTCATACAAGTGGGAATGCCAAAAGAAGTTTACGAGTATCCGGGATCCCGCTATGTCGCCGACTTCATTGGTACGGTCAATCTGCTCGAAGCAAAAATAGAATCAAAAGATGGTGATCAGATCGTAGCTGCAGCGCCGGAGATGGCTAATCATGTTCGCGCATACACTGACTTGCAGTTGGAAGTCGGCGATTCGGTATGCATTGCGATCAGACCGGAGAAAATCTATATAAGCCAGAATGAGCCTGATAATGATGACGATGACAGGGTTGCTGGCGTCATCGAAGATTTCGGCTATTTTGGCAATCTGTCCCTGTACCGAGTACGTCTCGAGAGTGG
Source organism: Woeseiaceae bacterium (assembly GCA_024640365.1). Classification (GTDB taxonomy): domain Bacteria; phylum Pseudomonadota; class Gammaproteobacteria; order Steroidobacterales; family Woeseiaceae; genus JAHEFE01. Next base: position 82,942 of record JAHEFE010000005.1, read on the forward strand.
CAGGATCATTCAGGTTAGCGCACAAAACCGGCGTCGCTCCGTCGAGCGTTTCCTCGAGTGGGATGACAAGGTATTCCTGTCCTGGCGGGTTCGCAGCGCCGTGGTTCTCACTGCCTAGTTCGGGCTGTTATGAGCGATACAATGGGACAGGGGAGAGGAATGTTATGGCAGTGGTTTGCAGTCGCTGTTCCTTATGCCTGGTTGTTGGTTTTCTTTCTTGCTCCTTTCGTCATTATTCTGAAAATCAGTCTTGCGGATCCGGTTATTGCGCAGCCGCCGTTCACACCATTTATTGACGACCAGAACAACCTGGCAGTGACGCTGGAAAACTTTCGTTTCTTGCTAAGCGATCGACTCTATCTGCTAACGTATCTGAATTCAGTGATGATGGCGGGAGTCGCCACGCTACTCTGCCTGTTGCTTGGATTTCCCATGGCCTATGGGATTGCCAGATCTTCTCCAGTGCAGCGAAACTTGTTGTTACTGCTGGTCGTATTGCCGTTTTGGATATCCTTCTTGTTGCGAGTGTACGCATGGATGGGATTACTGAATAACCATGGAGTTATTAACAACGTTCTTATGTGGCTGGGCGTGATCGATCAGCCGATTCAGATCCTGTATACCAACATCGCAATTTACATCGGTCTGGTCTATTCCTACTTGCCATTTATGATTCTCCCTCTGTATGCGTCTCTTGAGAGGCTGGATCTCGATTTGCTGGATGCGGCCCAGGATCTTGGCGCAACGCCACGGCAGGCATTTTGGGATGTGACATGGCCGTTGGCGCGACCGGGCGTAATTGCCGGCTGCTTGCTTGTGTTTATTCCTGCGACCGGTGAATACGTGATCCCATTCTTGTTGGGCGGGCCGGAGTCACTGATGATCGGCCGTGTCTTGTTTGATGAATTTTTTGTCAATAAAGACTGGCCGCTAGCGTCCGCTGTGGCAATTATCTTATTGCTGCTGATTGTTGTGCCAATCGTGCTGCTGCAACGGTTCCAGTCGGCCGAAGATGACGGTGCCCGGACATGAATAACAAACGATCTCCTTTCATTTTTTCGGTGCTGGCTTTTGGCTACGCTTTTCTTTATATACCGCTGGTGTCGGTCATCGTATATTCGTTTAATGACTCGAGACTGGCTACCGTTTGGGGTGGTTTTTCTACGCGCTGGTATGGTGAATTGTTGCGTAATGACCAGGTTCTTGACGCGGCATTACTGAGTTTACGTATTGCGGTTACCACAGCCACGTTTGCGACGATCCTGGGAACCATGTTGGGGTTGGTGCTGGCACGATTCGGAAATTTTCGCGGCAGAACACTCCTAACTGGAATGATTACGTCGCCGCTCGTCATGCCCGAAGTAATCACCGGGCTTTCGTTGTTACTACTGTTTGTGAGTCTGCACGGCCTTTTTGGCTGGCCCGCGACGCGCGGTTTTTCCACGATAACGATCGCCCACATCACATTTGCAATGGCTTACGTGACGGTAATTGTTCGCTCGCGTCTCGCCGCTATGGATCAGTCGCTGGAGGAGGCGGCCATGGATCTTGGGTGCCGACCTTTGCGTGTGGTCTTTGATATTACGATCCCACTTATTGCACCAGCTATGATTTCTGGCTGGTTGCTGGCTTTTACCCTGTCGCTAGATGATCTCGTTATTTCCAGTTTTGTATCTGGCCCCGGCGCAAGCACTTTACCCATGTTGATTTTCTCGAAAGTGAGGCTGGGTGTTACGCCCGACATAAACGCTTTGGCGAGTATTATTATTTTGCTGGTTAGCCTGGGGGTGGTCGCCGCCTGGCTGGTTTCCAGGCGTATGCAAAAGAGTCTGCCGTCAAACTAGATCAGGCTGGTGTATCCGGTTGTACCGTTGGGTGGGCCGCCTTAAATCCAGCCAATGTCTGGCAGTGCGCGTCAATGCTACGCAGTGTCGGATAGGGATCAAGGTCTAGTTCGAAACGTTTGGCATTCAGCATTTGTGGAATTAGCCAGACGTCCGCAAGACTGAGCGTGTCACCGATACAAAATCGCTGTTCTGACGAACGAGTCTTTAAAACTGCCTCTACTGCATCAAATCCAGCCGCAATCCAGTGTCTGCACCATACGGCAACGCCCTCGTCGTTTTGATCGAATTCAACTTGTAGATATTTAAGTATACGAAGATTTTGTATTGGGTGGATATCGCAGCCAATCAAGCTGACTATCTCGCGAACTTGAGCTCGTTGTAGTTTGTCGTTTGGTAATAAGTGAGGTTCGGGATATGACTCTTCCAGATATTCCCCAATCGCGGGTGATTGTGAAATTATATTTTCGCCATCAACCAGAACAGGAACAAACCCCATCGGATTAATCTTCCGGAATGAAGCCTCCAGTTGTTCACCTTCATTCAGCATCACGGCTACATAGTCAAAAGGAATACCCTTGCTATGCAGCATAATTCGAATTCGATAGGAGGCGCTGCTGCGGTAGTACCCATAGAGTTTCATAGCGATGCCTGACACATTAAATTTTCGCTCGTCTTATTCATCCTGCATGTGTTGCCTCTTGGCAGGATCAATTTTTGACGGCGGTACGTAGTCGAAAATAAAGGTAATACGATCTTCTTTGCTGCGGTTCATTACGCTGTGAGTTTTTTGGTTATTGATTTCGTAGGCTTTGCCGACTTCGAACTGGTAGGGCCTGCCATCAATCATAAAACGGACGCCACCGCTGGTTGTAATGGGAACGTGAATCCGGTGGCCGAAACGGAATGATGGATGGGAATCGAAATGCGGCGTAATGCGTCCACCCGCTAGAAGCTTTGCAGCCATTGCTCTAATAATTGTGCCGCCTGGCGGATAATGCTGTTCAATAAGCTTGTGCATTATTGGTACCGCTTGCTCAGCAAGTCGTTCCCAGCCCGGTTCTTTGGAAACCGTCATATTCGGCCATTCGCCATCACAAAAAATCAGAACGATCGATTGTGTGTCGTGGTGCACGTCATACGCTTTTTGACGATAGTCGTTTTCGTGCCAGGCAGTTTCCTCCTGAGCGAGGACACTCGTTCTTAATTCGTCAATGTCTATGTCGCCAAGCTCTCTGAGCGGAATTTCGATATCCATGCAGTTTTACCGTTTCGTGTAGGAAAGCGCCCAAAGATAAGCGATTTCGGCATTAAGTTGAATAGTTTGGGGGTCTGTACCTGTAGAAGTTGGAGACTCGGTTCGAGGCTCTATGCTAGCATGTTGCCGCATATTCAGGAGGTGTAGGTCCAAGTGGCCGCGTATGAGTGCGAAACCAATAATTGGTCTGCCTGCAGACCGACGAGTGCTGGACCCCCATCCATTTCATTTAGTTGGGGAAAAATACATCACGGCCATCTATGACGGTGCCGACGGGATGCCTTTTGTCATTCCCGCGCTCGGCAAACGTATGGACCTGGCAAGAATTTTGGCTAATATTGACGGTCTGCTGCTAACGGGTAGTCCATCAAATGTCGAACCGCATCATTATGGCGGCGAGCCAAGCAAGCCTGGCACGATGCACGATGCCGAAAGGGATGCGACGACTTTTCCGTTAATTGAAATGGCGTTGGCTGAAGGTGTTCCGATACTTGCGGTTTGCCGTGGTTTTCAGGAGTTGAACGTTGTGCTTGGTGGGTCGCTGCACCAGGAAGTACATAATGTGCCTGGCTACCATAATCACAAGGAAAATCCGGCCGACCCTCTGGATGTGCAATACGGGCCATCTCACGAGGTAACACTTGTAGAGGGCGGATTGTTGCGCGCACTGGCTGGTGCTGAGCGGGTAGCCGTGAACTCCCTGCACGCGCAAGGTATCAAAAGGCTGGCCAATGGTGTTTCAATTGAGGCTGTCGCGGATGATGGTTTAATTGAGGGCTTTCGAGTGGATGACGCGAAGGGTTTTACCCTTGCTGTACAGTGGCACCCGGAATGGCGAGTGATAGAGAACGAGTTTTCAAAATCAATTTTTAAGGCGTTCGGTGACGCATGCAGTGAGCGTGCGGGCCGTCGACAGGTGTAATGTGAGTGAAAGTGATAAAGAAGTATTCCAGAGCTGGTTAAGAGAAAACCAGATTCAGGACGTGGAAGCCCTGGTTCCTGATATGGCCGGAGCGGCTCGCGGCAAAGTAATGCCGGCAGACAAGTTTGGCGGGGGCGGAATGAAGATGCCGGAAGCGGTATTTGCCCAGACCATTTCCGGTGAATACGTTGAGATGAAAGAGAATATCGAGGACCGAGATATGTGGCTGGTTCCCGACCCGGACACTCTGAGGCCGGTGCCTTGGGCAACGGATCCGACGGCGTCTGTTTTTCTGGACTGCTTTCGCAAGGATGGTTCCCCGGTAGAGATATCTCCACGCCATGTATTGCGCAAAGTGCTCGCGATGTACGACGCAAAGGGCTGGAAGCCAGTCGTTGCACCTGAGGTCGAGTTTTATCTGATTAATCCGCATGCGGATCCAACGCTCGAGGCGGAGCCGCCCGAGGGTCGCCTGGGACGAACAGATATGTCCCGTCAGCCTTACAGTATCGATACGATGAATGATTTTGATCCGTTCATTAATGACGTATATGCATTCTGTGAGATGCAGGGTATTCGCATTGACACATTGTCACAGGAAATGGGCCCTGCCCAGTTCGAGATAAATTTCCTGCACGGTGATGCGGTCACCCTTGCTGACCATGTATTTCTGTTCAAACGGACAGTTCGCGAAGCGGCGATTGCTCACGAAATGCATGCAACCTTTCTTGCCAAGCCCATGTCGGGCCAGGCCGGCAGCGCGTTGCATGTTCATCAAAGCGTGATTAACAAGGCCGACGGCAATAATATTTTCTCAACCGAAACCGGTGAAGCCAGTCCGTTATTCCTTAGCTTTATCGCTGGATTGCAGAAATACATTCCGGAATCCATGCTGATTTTCGCACCTTACGTGAATTCCTACCGACGGTTTTTTGATAGCTGGTCGTCGCCTGTCAACCTGGCGTGGGCGATTGACAATCGTACGGTCGGATTACGAGTGCCGGATTCGCCGCCCGAGGCCCGTCGCATTGAGAACAGGCTTCCTGGCGTAGACGTGAATCCGTACCTGGCGTTAGCGGCAACGCTGGCTTGCGGCTATCGCGGCATGATTGAAGAGCTGGTTCCGAGTGACCCTATCACCGGCAGTGCGTACGAAATCCCGTTTTCTTTGCCGCGTCACATCTATTCAGCGATCGAAGAGATGGAGAACAGTACGATGTTGCGGGAAACGCTGGGCGAGTCCTTCGTTAACATTTATACATCGTTGAAGAAGGCCGAATATCGCGAATTCCAGGCAATTATTACGCCCTGGGAGCGCGACATCTTGATGTTCAACGTTTAAGCGGGTCTTTTCTACCAGGGCTTTTCGCCGAGACTGCAGTCTTGCAACCGGTTGCTGATTTCAGAATGTGACCGGTTGCTGACGCAGCCCTTGGGCTTAGCTATCATTGTTTCGCATATTAGTTTGCGCGCTAGCCTCAGGCTTGCGCGTCTTTAGAGGGCATTTCCATGGCAGCAATTGAAAAACGTACGCGATCGGAATGGCAAGACTTGGATCAGCAGCACTATTTGCATCCGTTCACCGATCACAAAGACCTGGCTAAACAAAAAAGCCGCATTATCACGCGTGCCGACGGCGTCTATATTTATGATGCCGATGGCAAGAAGATACTCGATGGCATGGCCGGATTGTGGTGCGTGAACCTGGGTTACGGCAGAGATGAACTAGTCGATGCGGCAGAACGCCAGATGCGTGAACTGCCTTACTACAACAGCTTTTTCCAATGCGCACATCCGCCGTCAATTGAGTTGTCCAAGGTAATTACAGATCTCGCCCCGGACAATTTCAACCACGTGTTTTATACAGGTTCCGGTTCCGAATCGAACGATACTATCGTGCGTATGGTTCGCCGCTATTGGGACCTGCTGGATCAGCCTGAACGTCAGATTATTATCAGCCGACAAAATGCTTACCATGGTTCAACCATGGCCGGCGCTAGCCTGAGTGGCATGAAAGCGATGCACGCACAGGGAGGGCTGCCTATTCCTGGCATCGTGCATATTGAGCAACCTTATTACTTCGGTAGTGACCATAGTCTCTCTGAAGAAGAGTTTGGGCTGCAGACGGCGCGCAAGCTGGAACAAAAAATTCAGGAACTGGGCGCTGACAAGGTTGCCGCATTTATTGGTGAGCCCATTCAGGGAGCCGGCGGCGTCATTGTGCCACCCGCCAGCTATTGGCCTGAAATTCAACGCATCTGCGATGAGTACGGCATTCTGCTGGTCACCGATGAGGTGATTACTGGTTTCGGTCGCGTTGGCGAGTGGTTCGGGGCAGATTACTTCGGTGTTAAACCCGATCTGATGCCGTTCGCGAAAGGCGTTACTTCCGGATATCTGCCGTTAGGCGGAGTGTTAGTAGGCGATCGGGTTGCCGATGTGATTATTGATAAGGGCGGCGAATTCTTTCACGGTTATACCTATTCAGGACATCCCGCGTGTTGTGCCGTGGCAATCGAAAGCCTGCGGTTGACGAAAAGTGAGGGCATAGTCGAGCGCGTACGAGACGATATTGGTCCTTATCTTCAGGAGCGCTGGGGCAAGCTTGTCGATCACCCGCTGGTGGGTGAAGCACGAATGGTCGGGTTGATGGGCGCATTTGAAATTGTGGCCAACAAGAAGTCTCGCGAGCGCTTTGCTGAAGACAAAGGCGTTGGTACTACGTGCCGCAATTTCTCTGTGTCTAACGGTCTCGTAATGCGCGCGGTTGGCGACACTATGATTGTTGCCCCACCGTTGGTATTGAGTCATGCGGAAGCGGATGAACTGGTTGAAAAAGCCTGGAAGGCGCTCGATTTGACGCAGAAAGCGATTAAATAACTGTGGTGCCACGGTAAGCAGGGCTGGAGAGGCTAGCAATGTCACTGAAATCTACAGGCGATTTGGCGATGACCCGCGATAGTTTGTACGGCACTGTGCCGGAACCTACTTACGCGGGCGTTCTGTCGTTTATGCGCCGTAAATACACCCGCGAATTGCACGGAGTAGATTTGGCCGTAATGGGAGTTCCATTTGATACGGCAACGACTAACCGGCCTGGCTCTCGCTTTGGGCCGCGCGCTGTAAGGGCCGCATCGATCATCATGGCCTGGGCACCGCCGTATGGCATGGGCTTTGATCCTTTTGATGAGTTGGCAGTCGTAGATTACGGCGATTGTTTATTCGATCATGGGCGACCAGAAGCGGTTCCTGCAGCGATAGAAGAGTACGCCTACAAAATTCTTGAACAGGGTCCGGGCTTATTAACGCTGGGAGGGGATCACTTCATTTCATACCCGTTGCTCAAGGCGCACGCCCGCAAACATGGCGCTCCTTTGTCAATGATCCACTTTGATGCGCATAGCGATACGTGGGAAGACGAAGAGGGCCGCATTGATCATGGCACGATGTTTTATCATGCCGCTCAGGAAGGTGTTATTGATCCATCCCGATCTATTCAGATTGGCCTGCGCACCCATAATGACAGCGACCATGGATTCAATATCTGTGATGCGCCATGGGTGCATCGCCACGGTGTTGATGCCACGGTCAAAGCGATCAGGGACTGCGTAGGCGATAACCCGGTTTATCTGACATTTGATATCGACTGTCTGGACCCGGCTTACGCGCCGGGCACAGGTACTCCGGTGTGCGGCGGGCTGACTACGCACCAGGCGATGTCGATTATTCGCGGGCTCGCCGGAATAAATCTGATTGGCATGGATCTCGTAGAGGTCGCGCCGGCTTATGATGTCGGCGAAATTACCGCGTTGGCCGGAGCACATCTTGCGATGGAAATGGTCAGCGTCTACGCCGCGCGCAAGAAGCAGGGCTAAAAATTCGGCGGGGTGCAGGCCGAAACTACGACACAGTTTTCCTTACCCAGATTTCGAAATCGATGCGGTAACCGGCTATTGAAGCGATAGGCATCGCCACTACTCAGAATCTGCACTTGGTTGTTAATGGTCACTTCCAGCCGGCCTTCTATTATGACGCCGCCTTCTTCCGCTTCGTGGCTAAGCATCGACTGGCCAGTGTCCGCTCCTGGCTTGTAAACCTCGTGCAATATCTGCAATTGACTATTTGCCAGATCGCCACCGACCTGTCGGTATGAAATTAACCCCTTACCAATTTCTACGAGATCACGGCGTGAGAAAAAAAAGCGTTCAGCACCCGCCGGGCCCAGGGCGAAGAATTCGGCGAAAGAGACATCCAGACTTTCCAGTATGCGGCGTAACAAGCCCATCGACGGATCAGTACGGCCGTGTTCGATCAAGGAAATCGTGGCATTGGACACGCCCGCCTGCTTGGCCAGCTTGCGTTGCGAGAGGCCGCGATTTTGACGCAAGGTTCGGAGTTTTGGGCCGATTTCATTCATCGTAGCTACACCTGTTGAATTGTTAAATATAGTCAACAAGATAAAGAAGTAGTGATGAAAAATCAATGACTTAAAATAGCCTATTTAAATATTGTTAACTCATAGGGCGTAGAGTAGGCTGTCCGCCATGAAAGAGACCAGCGAACATACACAGTCCTACTACGCCGCAACTGTTAATCAGGAAACCGATTATCCGCGATTGCAGGGCGAACAGCATTGCGATGTCGCGGTCGTGGGTGGCGGTTTTACCGGTGTCTCTGCCGCACTTCGATTGGCAGAGCTAGGCTATGACGTGGTGTTGCTGGAGGCGTGCCGAATCGGCTGGGGCGCGAGCGGCCGCAATGGTGGTCAGCTAATTGACGGGTTTGTCGAAATCGAGCGTATTGAACGGAGGTTCGGGACTGACACTGTAGCTATCGTTCGCAAAATGAACGTGGAATGCAGTCAGATCGTTGTAGATAACATTCAGCGTTACGGCATAGATTGCGACTTGAAGCTCGGTTATCTTGATGTTGGCACGAAACCTCGAGATCTCGCCTATTTTCAAGAATTGATCGTCGCTAGAAAAGCTCACAATTATCCGCATGAAATGGAATTCGTGCCGCAAGAGACATTGAAAAACTACATTGGATCGGACAGGTACATTGGCGGCTTGATAAATCGCGGCAACGGTCATTTGCATCCTCTTAACTTGTGTATTGGCGAGGCGCGCGCTGCGGAAGGGTTGGGCACACGAATATTTGAACAGTCCCCGGTGGTGCGCATACACCACGGCGAAAGGCCGCGGGTTGAAACGGCTGGTGGCGTCGTGCACGCGAAAAAAGTTGTTCTTGCTGGCAATGCGTACCTGGGTAAGACCGAGCCAAAGCTCGCCGGGACTGTAATTCCTGCGGGCAGTTTCATGATTGCAACCGAACCTTTATCTGCCGATCTGGCACATGAATTGTTACCCGAAGATATGGCGTGTTGCGATCAGCGTATTGGTCTCGATTATTTTCGACTTTCGCCGGACAAGCGTATGTTGTTTGGCGGTTTGTGCAATTATTCGGGAAAGATTCCCAATGATATTGCGGCCACGTTGCGGCCCAAGATGTTACGGGTCTTTCCACAATTGGAATCTGCCCGGATAGACTTCGAGTGGGGTGGTAACATCGCGATCAGTATCTACCGGATTCCGCAGATGGGTCGAATTGAGGGCAATACATATTACGCCCACGGATATTCCGGTCACGGTGTCGCTCCGACCCACATGGCGGGTCATGTCGTGGCTGACATGATTGACGGTAAATCGGATCGATTTGAGATTTTCGAACAAATAAAGCACCTGCGCTTGCCTGGCGGCAAGTGGTTTGCCAATCCCGCTCTTGCGCTTGGGATGGGCTACCATCGTTTTAAGGACCTTTTCTAATACCGCGCATGCTGTAGCGGCGTGGCTTATCAATTAACCACTTGTGGGGGACGAAATGTCTGACAACACAACCGGGCAGCCGGATATCGACCTGCCAAATCTTGAATCGTACTGGATGCCCTTTACTGGCAATCGTTATTTCAAGCAACATCCGCGGCTAATCGCTCGTGCAGAGGGCATGTATTGCTATACCCCTGATGGTAAGCAATTACTCGACATGGTCGCGGGCCTGTGGTGCTGCAATGCCGGTCATTGTCATCCGAAGATTGTTGAGGCGATCAAAAAGCAGGCGGAGGTCCTTGATTATTCGATGGCATTCCAGCTTAGTCACCCCAAAGTTTTTGAGTTGGCTAACAAGCTGACATCGATAGCACCGGACGGTCTGGACTATGCATTCTTTGTTAACTCGGGTTCCGAAGCCGTAGACACTGCGCTGAAAATGGCACTGGCCTATCACCGAATTCGTGGTGATGGTGCTCGTACCCGCCTTATCGGACGCGAGCGCGGTTACCACGGCGTCGGCTTTGGTGGTATCTCGGTTGGTGGCATGTCACCGAATCGCAAAATGTTCGGCGCCATGTTACCTGGCGTTGATCATTTGCCACATACGCACAGCATTGAGCACAATGCGTATACGCGTGGTTTGCCGAAGTGGGGCGCACACCTTGCAGACGACCTGGAAAACATTGTCGCTCTGCATGACGCCTCGACTATTGCTGCTGTTATTGTAGAACCTATAGCCGGCTCAACGGGCGTCATCATGCCGCCACAGGGTTACCTCAAACGCTTGCGTGAAATATGCGACAAGCACGGCATCCTGCTGATATTCGATGAAGTGATCTGTGGATTTGGTCGCACCGGTGATAGCTTCGCAGCGACTCGATTCGGCGTAACGCCTGATTTGATTACGACCGCCAAGGGCTTGACCAGTGGCACCGTGCCGATGGGGGCAGTTCTTGCGAGTAAGGATATTTACGACACGTTTATGACCGGTCCAGAGGGCGCCATCGAATTCTTCCACGGTTACACTTATTCCGGACATCCGCTGGCGGCGGCTGCAGGTTGTGCAACGCTTGATGTTTACGCCGAAGAGGGATTGTTTGAGCGTGCGAAGGCGATGGAGAATGTCTTTGGGGATGCGCTGCACAGTCTCAAGGGAGAGCGCAATGTAATCGATGTTCGAAATTTCGGATTGATTGGCGCGTTCGAACTGCAACCGATTGAAGGTAAACCTACGGCACGTGCGATGGAGTTGTTCCGCTATTGTTTTGATCGTGGTGTCATCATTCGCACGACCGGAGATACCATTGCGTTTTCGCCACCGCTGACTGTTGAAGCCGTACATATTGATAAAACAATCGATATGATTCGTGAGGGATTACAAGCGATCAGCTAGGTTATTTTCCAGAAGACACACTGAATTAATGAAAAGTATTGGCGGAGACTTTTATAGCCATGAGTAAAATTAGCAAAGTAACGCATTGGATCGACGGTGCGCTTTATCAGTCCGCATCTGACCGTTTTGGTGATGTGCATGAGTCGGCGACCGGCGAGAAATGTGCGGAAGTCGTCATGGCTACCACGGAAGATGTGGATGTGGCGGTGAAGTCTGCGCATGCTGCTTTTCCGGCTTGGTCGCGCACTCCGGTTTTACGCCGTGCCCGAGTCATGTTTCGTCTCAAAGAGTTGATCGAAAGAGACAAGGACGAGATTGCGGCTCTTATCACCAAGGAGCATGGCAAGGTCTTGCATGATGCCGCTGGTTCAGTGCAGAGAGGGCTTGAGGTTGTCGAATTCGCTTGCGGTATTCCGCACCTGATTAGAGGTGATTACAGCAATCAGGTCGGCAGCGGCGTGGATACTTACTCTATGCGCCAGGCGCTGGGCGTCTGCGTGGGTATCACGCCGTTCAATTTTCCGGCCATGGTTCCGTTGTGGATGTTTCCCCTGGCGATAGCCTGCGGCAATACGTTCATATTGAAAGCCTCCGAGAAGGATCCCAGTTGCTCGCTGAAATGGGCTGAGTTGCTGAAAGAGGCCGGGCTGCCTGATGGTGTGTTCAACGTTATTCAAGGCGACAAGGTGGCGGTCAATGCACTGCTAAATGACGAGCGTGTTGCAGCTGTCAGTTTTGTCGGTTCAACCCCGGTTGCGCAGCACGTGTATTCGACCGCCGCTGCCAATGGCAAACGGGTACAGGCGCTCGGCGGGGCGAAAAATCATCTGGTTATTATGCCAGACGCCGACATGGAGCAGGCATCGGACGCCTTATTGGGTGCCGCTTATGGCTCAGCAGGGGAGCGCTGCATGGCGATATCTGCCGCAGTAACAGTGGGCGATGCGGCTGAACCGTTACTTGCCAAACTGTTGCCGAAAATTGCGAAGCTGAAAGTGGGACCGGGCACTAACAACGACAACGATATGGGCCCGCTGATTACTGCCGAACATCGCGACAAGGTACGTTCGTACATCGACCTCGGTGAGCAGGAAGGCGCGAAGTTGCTGGTGGACGGACGTAGTCACGACATAGTGACGTCTCCTGGATACTTCCTCGGTCCAACTCTATTTGATCACGTGACCAGCGACATGCGCGTGTATCGGGAAGAAATCTTTGGTCCGGTTTTGACGTTGACACGTACCAAGACTTTCGACGAGGCGGTGCAGTTAATTAATGACCATGAGTTCGGTAATGGCACGGCTATTTTTACTCGCGATGGAGATTCCGCGCGTGAATTTGCGGCTGAAATCCAGGTTGGCATGGTAGGAGTTAATGTACCAATACCCGTGCCTCTGGCATTTCACAGCTTCGGTGGCTGGAAACGCTCCATTTTTGGAGATATGGCCATTTATGGCATGGAAGGTGTGCGTTTCTATACACGACTGAAAACTGTGACATCACGTTGGCCAACAGGTATTCGTGCGGGCGCAGATTTCTCAATGCCCGTTATGTAGATTCTGCGCCTCACTCTCGCTCGGGCTACAATATAATAAGTAGCATTTGTAATAACAGGCTCGAGCGAGGGTTGGTATGCAGCGGCCAATTGGCGACGAATCCATATATTTAAAAACGGATGGCGACCCCGATGGGGCCGCCGTTATTTTCCTGCACGGATCCGGTGCCAACCATGAAACGTGGCTGGCACAACTGAGCGGCCTGAGTGCCTCGGGACGCTGTCTGATTGCTCCGGATTTGCCCGGTCACGGTAAGTCGGTTGGCTCGCTTCGACGCACTGTCCCGGAATTTTCAGACTGGCTGGTGTCCCTACTTGACGATCTGGGTATGAAAAGCGCAACCGTTGTTGGTCATTCGCTCGGAGCGTTGATTGCGCTGGATTTTGCGGCGCGTTATGGATCTCGGGCTGATGCCATTTTTTTGCTTGGGATCGTGCCGCGCATGGCGGTAAATCCCGATCTATTGGCAAGCGCAAAAGCCAATGATCCTCTGGCGGCCAAGTTGGTTGCCTCCTGGAGTTGCCGCAAGAGTGCGGAGTCAAACGTCGTCCGCGAGCAGTCAGAGCAACGGCTGCTCTCTGCTCGACCTGGCGTCCTGTGGCAAGACTTGTCAGCCTGTGACAATTACTTGCAAAGTGCACAGTCGGCCGCCTCTGTGGATTGTCCTGCTGTCGTAATTTCTGCGGACGAAGACCGCATGACGCCCGCTAAGGCGGGCGCGGAACTTGCAGCGATGATAGTTGGCGCTAAATACCGTGTCATCGAACAAGCAGGCCATAACATGATGCTTGAGCAGCCTGATCGAGTTAATGATGTGCTCAGACAGGAACTGGCATGACGCAAGCAGGCAATCATTTTCGCAGGACACTGGAGTCCGGGCATTTCGCGCTGACGGCTGAGCTGACTCCGCCTCGAGGGGCCGATTTTGCTACCTTGGACGCGGCCATTAGTACTCTGGGTAGCGTCATGACGGCCGTCAATATTACTGATGGGGCTGGGGCGCAGGTTCGCATGTCCAGCTTGCCTGCCGCGATCTATGTAAAACAGCATGGCATTGAGCCGATCATGCAAATGACTTGTCGTGATCGCAATCGCATCGCTTTGCAAGGCGACCTACTGGGTGCTGCAGCGTTTGGTATTGAAAATGTACTCGTTCTTACCGGCGACACCCCCACCAACGGTAGTGAAAAAAGCGCCAAGGGCGTTTTCGATTTTGATTCAAAGTCGTTGGTTGGAATGCTCGATCATTTGAGTAGTACCGGTACGACATTGTCTGGTAACGAGCTGTCGACTCGCCCTGACTTTTTCATTGGCGTGGCAGATAACCCGGCTGATCCGGAGGATGTCTGGACGCCCAGCGCGCTGTTGGCCAAACAAGCGGCTGGTGCTTGCTTTGTACAGTCGCAGTATTGTTACGACATTGATTTGTTGGGTCGTTATATGAGCCGCCTGGAGGATTTTGGTCTAACCGAAAAACTCTATTACATGGTCGGTTTAGGTCCGCTCAAATCAGCAGATGCGGCCACTCGCTTACGAGCGAGTTTGCCGGGTACGATTATTCCTGACGGGATTATTCGACGCTTGGAGAAAGCGCGCGATCCTCGTCATGAAGGAACGTTGATTTGTGCGGAATTGATTCAGCAGGCTCGTGAGATCAAGGGAATTGCAGGGGTGCACCTGATGGCGCCCGGTATGCAGCGGGAAATGATCGACGCTGTAAAGACGGCGAACCAGGCTTGATTCGCCGTCCGACGCAAAGTTAGCCTAGAGCGCGGTCCAGACTGCCCGAATAGTCGCCCTTGGGTCGAGCGCCAATAATCGTATCAACTACCTGGCCTTTATGGAAAACCATAACTGTTGGGATTGAGCGAATGCCAAATTTCATGGCAATTTGCTGGTTACTGTCAATATCAACCTTCGCTACGCGAGCGCGCCCCGCATATTCTGTGGCCAATGCCTCCATAGTTGGGGCAATTGCTTTACAAGGACCACACCATTCAGCCCAGAAATCCACCATTACGGGTTCGGGAGAGTTCAATACGGCGATGTCAAAGTCACTATCGCCAACGTGTAACAGCTTACTAGTCGATTGGTTCATAAAAACTCCCGAAAAAATTAAAGCAGCATAGATAGATGTACAGGATAACAGTTCATTGGGTCGCAATATAATTTTTCAAGTGTAGCTTAAGAATAGGGGCTGCACGTCGTTAACGTCGCAGCAATGTTATATTGTGGACCAATAAGCAAAGGGATCAATAAGCCTTAATAAGTGGACGTTTCTGGCAGACATTTGGCAGGCACGGCACCGCTGGTTGTTTGAGAGCCCTTGAGTGACCGTCTGATGCTGGATCGCTCCATGTCGGCCCGTCGTTGGCGATCGCAAAATGCAGGCCAAGTCGGCTGTCACCGGCGTTGCATTCGCATAGGCTATTTTCCGTTAGCTTTTGGGTTAAAGTAGACACGGCTGGACTATTTTCCCGCACGCTAAAGCCGATATTGGAAGAAAGCCAAAATGGCACAGGAAATCGAATTCAATCTTAATGGTGAACAAATCACGTGTGCGGTGGAGCCCCCGACCTTGCTTGTTGACCTGTTGCGCGACAGGTTTGGATTGGCCGGCATACACGTTGCGTGCGAGACGAGTCGGTGTGGCTCTTGTGTTATCCACATCGATGGTCGTTCAGTCAAGAGTTGTATAATTCTGGCAGTCGAAGTTGATGGTTGCAGCGTAATGACGATAGAGGGGCTTGCTGACGGCGAGCGATTGCATCCATTGCAGACTGCATTTGGAGATTGTGGTGGTAGGCAGTGCGGGTTCTGCACTCCCGGGATGGTCATGAGTGCACTGGATCTATTGCAACATAACCGGGATCCAGACGAGTCTGAAATCCGTGAATGGATGGAAGGTAATATCTGTCACTGCATGGGCTACCACAACATTGTAGGAGCGGTGCAAGCAGCGGCCTCTGAGCTGCAAGCGGATACCGAAGTCTAAGCGAGGCGATCAACGCACTATGCATGCATTCGAATATCAACATGCGGAGACCATAGAAGGGGCCGCTGAATTTCTGACCCAAGACAATAAGGCACAATTGTTGGCGGGCGGTATGACTTTGCTGCCTGCTCTTAAAAGCAGTCTTGTTGCGCCTACTGCACTGATTGACCTCAAGGGTCTGATAGAGCTTAAAGGGGCCTGTGTTGATGGAGATGCATTGGTCATTGGGGCGCTAACGACGCACGTAGAGGTGGCAGAAAGCGAAGTTATTAACTCGGCCATACCTGCGCTTACCAGACTGGCGGCGAACATCGGCGATGCACAGGTGCGTAACCGCGGAACACTGGGCGGGTCTCTGGCTAGTAACGATCCCTCTGCGGATTATCCGGCGGCAGTTTTAGGACTTGAAGCTGTTATCCGCACGAATAGACGGGATATACCTGCCGCTGAATTTTTTACAGGAAAGTTTGAGACGGCACTACAAACTGATGAAATCATTCTTGCGGTGCGATTTCCGATACCGGAGCAGGCCGCGTATGTAAAATTTCCAAATCCCGCATCTCATTTCGCGATCGTTGGTGTGATGGTTGTTCGAGATGCACGAGGACCGCGCATTGCTGTAACAGGAGCATCTGCTTGTGTATTTCGGGCTAGAGAACTTGAAGATGCGCTGCGGACTGACTTCAATGAACACGCGTTGGATGGACTGAAGTTTCATCGAGAAGACTTGATCGATGATCTGTACGCTACCGCCGAGTATCGAGCGCATCTGGTCATGGCTATGGCCAGGCGGGCAGTCGCCATGGCGTCAACGCGGGGTTAAAAAGAAATGAGTTCCCGGCATTTACTTGAGGCTTTTGAACGCTGGAAGGCGGAAGGACAATCCCTTGTGCTGGCAACTGTATATGCAACCTCGGGGTCGACTTATAGTAAGCCGGGTGCCCGTATGCTCATCACGGCTGATGGCCGGTTTCAGGGCATGCTATCTGGAGGCTGCCTGGAAGGGGACCTGGCTGAGCGCGCTTCTGCCGTACTGCGCACGGGTGAGCCCCAGGCTGTTACTTACGATTTGGGTGGGGTTGATGAGGAGCTCTGGGGGCTCGGTGTCGGTTGTGATGGTGTTATGCAGATATTTTTGCAGCCAATTCTGCAAAGCAGGGGCTACGAACCTTTTGCAACGATGGCCAGGGCTTGGCAAGACGATTGCGTCTGGCTGGCAGCGACGATCATTGAATCCTCCAGCCCTTCAATAGCGACAGGAGCCACTCTAATTACGAATGGCATGGCCAGCACCGCTCATGACGTGGCAGCGCCTGAAGCTAAACGAATTGGCGCGGCCGCGGCAAAAGTGCTGTCCGGAGGTCGATCGGAGTGTTCGCAGCTGACACTTGATGACGGAGAAGCGAGAGTCTTATATGGCATTATGCATCCGGCGCCCCGATTGCTCGTTCTTGGAGGCGGACTGGATGCGATACCACTGGTGAAAATGGCTGTCGAACTGGGCTGGGTCGTAACTGTGGTGGATCACAGGTCTGCTTATCTGGCTAATGACCGCTTTGCTGTGGCAGATAGATGCCTATGCGTTCCTGCTGAGTCTGTCACGGAGCACTTGGCATTAGATGGTTTTCAATGCGCTATTGTCATGAGTCATCATTTGCAAACTGACCGAACCTATTTACAGCAGTTGGCCAAGGTACAGTTGCCCTATGTCGGCCTACTGGGCCCACCGGCCAGGCGCGAGCGTTTGTTGGATCAGTTGGGTGAGCAGGGTGAGTTGCTGCGGGGCCATCTGTATGGCCCTGCTGGTCTTGATATAGCGGCTGATGATCCTGCTTCGATCGCGCTGTCAATTCTCGCGCAAATGCAGCAGGTTCTGAAAAAAGACGACTAGATTATTCCGCCAGACAGAAAGATGTTCGTCATCATGGCGATGATTTCTTCAATGGTATCGGGCGAATATAGATCGAGCTCGGTTGTCTTTTTTATCTCATAGGACAACGCAAAAATTGCACCGCCAGTCATACGCATCATGTTGAACAAGATGGCAACATCGCCCTTGGGTGCGATACCGTCCGCTTGCAAAGATTCCAAATCGCCTTTTACGATTTTGAAAAAACGCTGCAAATAGTTCTCTGAAATCCAGTCAATTCGAGGATTTGGGTGGCTCGATTCCTGAACAATAACTCTATGTAGCGCAGGGTGGCCGGATGCCAGGTAAACAAATTTTCGAAGGAGAGCCTGAATTCGAACTTTTGGCGTCGTGTCAATCAGGCTACTCAGCGTTTTGCCAAGTTCCGCATAACAACTATCAAAAGATCGCCCGACAGCGGCCTTCCACAAGATTTCTTTGCTGGAAAAATGATAAGTGATCAGGGGGTGGTGGACACCCGCGCGATCTGCGATATCTCGCGTCGATGTACCGTCGTAGCCACTTTCTGAAAACGCGACAATTGCGGCGTCAAGTAACTTGTCCTGGGTGACTTTGCTGCGGACTTGCTGCTTACGAGATTTCTTGGCGGGTACTACTGCTGCGGCTACGGTCATCGGTCGTGCATCCTCACTACTGTTCGGTGATGATATGGTCATGCGGGTGGTCAGAAGATGGCGAAGGGTATAGAAGTTTTCCAACTCAGTCCAATTAAACTTCAGCGGCCTTCGACGATGCCTAATTTGCTTGGTAGTTACCAATAAATCGGGTGAAATTCCTGCGTTCTTTTGCGCTAATCGAAGGCGAAAGCAATCCGAATTGTTGATTGAACTTTGATTTTTTGGTCATTCTTGACCACAGGTTCATAAGTCCAACCGCTCAATGATTTGATCGCGGCATCGTTGAATATTTCGCTAGGTTCGGAGGCCATGATGCGTATGTCCTCGACGCTGCCGGCAGTATTGACCACAAACATCAATTGAACCCACCCGGACAGCTTGCGGCGAGCTGCGCCGCGGGGGTATACAGGGGCCTTGTACTGAGTGCGAGTCAGTTCATTGCTGCTAATGTAGGGCGCAGTAGTTACGTCGTCTACAGGTTCTTTTGCTGCAGGCGTCGCCGGCGGAGCCAGCTCGTTTTTTGCGTTCGTCGTTACTGCATTCGACGGCATTTCCTTGTTGACCGCTGCGCCATTTTTCGCGCTGGATTCATGGATAGGCGATTTTTCAACGTCCTCTAATACCGGGTTACTTTCGGTAATTTCCTGCGGCGTTGGGATTGCTACTAACGCGAGCGCGGTTTGTTGGGCGCTTACAGTTTCGGCGATGATGCCTGCCGACGCCTGGCTGTTTTCGACGAGACTGGTCGCATTGTCTTCCGTGACAGTTGTCGGGCGCCCAATGGCTGTGCTGTCTACTGCCTCAGTGGCAGTTTCCGCATCGTTTTTCGTGGTTTCTAGCCCGGCAGCGGCCCCTGTACTGGCAGGAATCACGGCGACTGGATCAGCCGCAGGTTGTTCATTTTGATTCGGTAGGACATTTGCGCTCTGGCTTTCCAGATTTGCAATGGTCTGTTTCAGAGCGATTACGTCCGGATGCTGTGCGGTAAAACGTAACTGCAGGTCTTCCAATTGGGCTTGGTAGGTGGCTATCCGGGATTCCAAATTGGACTGTGTATTAGGAATCGGAGCAGTTGAGGTCGATACATTAAGCTCTGGGATCAGTTCGGGCGTTGCAGCTGCGTTGTCGGCGGATGCCGATTCTGGCGACTGCAGGTCGTTAGCTGCGAACCGATTTTCCCATGCGGAGCTCAATTGTTGCTCCATACTTACCAGCCTGTTATTAGCGACGCTCGTTTGGCGTGCCTCGGCGAGTAATTCATCAGCATCTTTCAGGCGGTCGTCCTTGATAGCAGTATTGGCCATGTTTAAGAGCAATTCAGACACCATGACCAGGCCCTGTTTTGCGGCAGCGTTATTTGAATCCTGATCTAGCGCCTGTTCAAAATAGTATCGGGCGTTGTCTGCGTGTGGTGCGATCAAATTATTTTCGGCGAGTTTCTGATTGGCGAGCGCCAGCAGGCTGCCCATTTGATCCTGCCTGGCCGCAGCGGCGAGTTCGGGATCGATATCCACGTTTATCGCAAGTGCTGAAGAACCTGCGCCGACCGTCACTGCAACCTCTTCGCTTGGCTGATCAGGAGCCGCTGTTAGCTGTGTTGATGCGGTTACCTCGCCTACGGCGGGCTCTGATTCTTGAATTCCCGAAGGTTGGTCGATTGGGGAAGTATCGCGAGCGACCTCTTCGACGGCGGCTAAATTGCTGGTACCTATCTTGGTGACAGTTGCGGTCATTGGGGCCGGGTCTGATTTAGGGATGATCGTATCCCAGTTGTTCCATAGCCAGGTAATTGCCATCGCAACGAGTACTGTGGACGTCGCTGTGAGTGCCACTTTCGGTCTTGCTTTGACCAACAGTGCAGTCTTTTTGAGCACCGCTGCCAATACGGTAAGCGCTTGAAGTATCCAGATGCTAAAAATCGACAGCGCTTTGCCGGCCATCTTTGCTGTGCGTGCCAGTAGGCTGAAAACGCCGGTCAGGATCGCTTTAATGAAGGGGATAACTATTGGTTTTCTGGGAGCGGCGGGCTTCTTAGGCTTCCTTACCTTGACAGCGGGTTTGGCTTTGGCGGCTGTTTTTGGAATAGGGGCAAAGGCTGCGTCCGGCGCTTCGAGGTGCTGTTTAACGGACGCCTCGATCGCGAGCCTCGCTCTGCCCGCTGAAATAGGTTTAAGCAGGAATCTGTACACCTGACCCTGGTTGATTAGGTCCATCAGCATTTCGCCGTCGTCACGACGGCCGGCCACGACCGCCACCAGCCGCGGCACTTTGGTGCGTAACTGACTGGTGAGCTCATAGGCGTCGGCACCGACGATCGCCGAATCGGTTACCAGGACTCCTATTTGATATTGGTCAACAAATTTCCACGCCTGTTCTACGTCTGTCGCGTGCCTGATGTTATGCAGGCCGCGCGCGGATTCTTTGATAGTGGCAAGAAACTCTTCGTCCCTGGTAAGTATCAAGAGATCAATATTCTGTGTGCCGAAATTAGGAACCAGGTTCAATGCACCTGTCTGCGGTGCATTTGTTCCATGTGCAGTCGCGCTGAAAAGGTTATCGCCTGGTGACGTCGTTTCCATCACGATGTGTTCGCCGGGTTGGTCGACATCGGCGGCATTATCGTTTGCTGACTGACCCAGTGTCGTCAGGCGGATCTTACGAGTCGCTGAATCGACCAGCTGGCGGATTTTCCCTGGGCTAATTTCGCCACGGACAATCTGGAATACTTCCTGATCACCGACCAGTGCTTCGGTATCGTCTTTCTGGTCACCTGTGAGCAAAATACCGATGATATCGGGAGAGCGTCTATGTGCTTCTTTGAGCGCATCCAGGCCGCTCATGCCAGGCAATTGCTGAGCGGAAATAATGACATCGATCGCTGTCATTCCCAGCTCATCCAGGGCTTCCATGCCTGTGCGTGCCATATGCACAGCATAGTCGTCATCAAAGCCGCTGCTCATCACATCAAGGGCGCTCTGCTCACTGTGGAGCAGTAATACTTGAGTTTTAAATTGTTCCAGCGCCAATTTACGGCCTCCTGTCTGATTACACGTCTGATGCATAGACGTCCTGACTGTTGAGTATATGCGAGTGCCAATCAGGGGAAGAGCGGCGGAGCGATTCATGCGCAAATCTGTGACGAGACGCACACTTCTTATG
Organism: Woeseiaceae bacterium; assembly: GCA_024640365.1. Lineage (GTDB taxonomy): Bacteria > Pseudomonadota > Gammaproteobacteria > Steroidobacterales > Woeseiaceae > JAHEFE01. The sequence goes on from JAHEFE010000005.1 coordinate 104,444, forward strand.
CCGCCCAGGTCACACTTTGTGTCCTGGGTTTGGTTACGGGGAGTGTCTGGCGCTGCAATTTCGAGACGGGGGCGCCTTAACTTAAGACGCCCGAAATCTCGAAATGGTCTATTTTCTGAGGGTTTACAGAGCCGCTCAGGTACGCTTGTTTATTTCGCCGAGTAATATCTCGATGGCGGCATCAGCCGTGACCACTTGCTGTTGCTTGGAGCCCAGGCGGCGCACAGCCACTGTCTGTTCTTCAATTTCACGCTGACCGACGGCCATGATTACAGGGATCTTGGCGACACTGTGCTCACGCACTTTGTAGGAGATTTTTTCGTTACGTATATCGCTCTCGGCAGAGATTCCCAACGCACGCATGCGACGGACCAGATCTTCCGCATAATCATCTGCTTCAGACGTGATGGTCGTGACAACCACCTGGGTAGGCGATAGCCAGAGGGGCAGGTTGCCGGCATGGTGCTCGATCAAAATGGCGGTAAATCGCTCCAGCGATCCGAATATGGCTCGGTGCAGCATGACCGGCGTGTGTTTCTGGCCATCTTCGCCAATATAACTGGCACCAAGTCGACCGGGTAAATTCAAGTCGACCTGCAGTGTACCGCATTGCCAGTCGCGCCCGATCGCATCGCGCAGAACGAACTCAAGTTTAGGCCCATAAAACGCGCCTTCGCCGGGATTGTAGCTGTATTCGAGCCCCGTCGATTCGATGGCTTTTTTCAGTGCAGCTTCCGCATCGTCCCAGACCTTGTCGTCACCGACCCGAATTTTCGGTCGGTCGGCAAATTTGATCAGGACGTTATCGAAACCAAAGTCTCGGTAAATGGCCAGTAACAGGTCGCAGACCGCGATCGATTCTGAAGTAATCTGGTCGGCAGAACAAAATATGTGGGCATCGTCCTGAGTGAAGGCTCGCACTCGCAACATGCCATGCAAAGCGCCCGACGGCTCGTAGCGATGTACTTTGCCGAATTCCGCTATACGCTTCGGCAGGTCGCGGTAACTTGTTATGCCTTGCTTGAATACTTGCACGTGGCCCGGGCAATTCATCGGTTTCAATGCGTAAATGCGGCCGTCCTCTGTATTGGTCGTATACATGTGCTGACTGAATGATTCCCAGTGACCCGATGCTTCCCATAAACTGCGGTCCATCACTTCTGGTGTGTTCACTTCTTCATAGCCGGCATTTTTCTGTCGGTCGCGCATGTAGTTGATCAGGTTCTGGAACAGCTTCCAGCCCTTCGCATGCCAGAATACGGCGCCCGGCGCTTCTTCCTGGAAATGGAACAAGTCCATTTGCTTGGCGAGGCGGCGGTGATCGCGTTTCTCAGCTTCCTCCAGCTGGCGCAGGTGTAAACGGAGTTGCTTGTCGTGGGCCCAGGCGGTGCCATAAATACGTTGCAGCATCGCGTTCTTGGAATCACCCCGCCAATAGGCACCTGATACCCGGGTTAGTTTGAATGATTTACCAAGACGCCCGGTTGAAGGTAGGTGCGGGCCGCGACAGAGGTCAGCAAACTTACCCTGGCGGTAAATCGTCAGCGTCTCGTTTTCCGGAATGTCTTCAATGATCTGGGCTTTGTATTCTTCGCCAATATCACGAAAAAAGGCGACCGCCTCATTGCGTTGCCAGACTTCCCGAGTAATGGCCTCATCCCTGTCGACGATTTCCTGCATGCGAGCTTCGATGTGCTCCAGATCTTCTGGAGTGAACGGCTGTTCACGAGCGAAATCGTAGTAAAAGCCGTTGTCGATGGCAGGACCTATGGTTACCTGGGTATCCGGATACAGTTCTTTGACCGCTTCCGCGAGGACGTGCGCAGCGTCATGCCGCAGCAATTCCAGTCCCTGCTCGGACTCGCGTGTGATTATCTCGACGGTTGCATCGGTCTCAATGGTGCGAGTCAGGTCCCAGAGATCGCCATTGACGCGAATGGCTACTGCGTCTCGGGCGAGTTTATTGCCAATATCGGCGGCGATGTCGAGGCCCGATACGGGGTTGTCGAACTGGCGTAAGGAACCATCAGGTAAGTTAATTTTTGGCATTGGTCATCATGGTTGTTGTTGAGAATAAATTAGCCCGGAGGCCAGGCGCGATATTGTACGCGATATCTTACCCAAGCTACGACAGGGAAGTGGCAATAAGTGGTGTACAATTTGCAGAATTAGACTGCAAATCATGCGAGATATGGAAAATACACCGTCACAACCGCTGTTTCCGGCGCCGAAACACAACCATGAGCACTGTGTCGCAACAGCCATCGGAGTGGCGGAAAACCTCTGCCGCGACAAGGGCCTGCGCTTTACCCGGTTGCGCCGGCGGGTGCTGGAACTGGTCTGGAACAGCCACCGGCCCGTTGGTGCGTACGATATCCTGAGTCAACTCAGCAAAGAGGGCAAAGCAGCTGCGCCGCCGACCGTATATCGGGCGCTGGATTTCCTGATTGAGGCTCATCTGGTACACCGGCTGGATTCATTGAACGCCTATGTTGGCTGCGCGGACCCGAGCAGCGCCCATGATGGTCAGTTCCTGATTTGCCGACAATGCCGCTCCGTTGCCGAGCTCGATGACACCGAAATCCAGAGCATGGTTGATCGCAAAGCTGCCTCGCTCGGGTTTACGGCTGTTCACCAGGTGCTGGAAATTCAAGGATTGTGTGAATCTTGTAGCCCGCCGAAATAGCAGTGCTGGTGGCGTCAAAACACTCGTTACCGCGCTATTGTTAACATACAATATCGCTTCCCTGAGATAGCAACCCAAAAGACTTTCATGACTGATTCAGAGCCAAGAGATTTTATTCGCCAGATTATTCAGGACGATATTGCGTCCGGAAAGCATGACGGTGCAGTGGTTACCCGCTTCCCTCCGGAGCCGAACGGTTACTTGCATATTGGTCATGCCAAGTCGATTTGTCTCAACTTCGGTGTCGCGAATGAAAACAACGGCAAAACCTACTTACGCTTTGATGACACCAATCCTTGCAAAGAGAGCGAAGAATACGCCCACGCCATTGAGCGGGATGTACATTGGCTCGGATTCGATTGGGGTGACCGCCTGACTCATGCCTCTGATTATTTTGACAAGTTGTATGCCGCGGCCGAGCAGTTGATTGAAATGGGTAAAGCTTATGTTGACAGCTTGAGTGCCGAGGAAATTCGTGAGCATCGGGGGACGCTGACGAGCCCTGGCAAGAATAGTCCCTACCGCGATCGCAGCGTCGATGAAAACATGGATTTATTTCGGCGCATGAAGAAGGGTGAGTTCAAAGATGGCGAGCACGTTCTCCGTGCGAAAATCGATATGAGCTCTGCCAACATTAATATGCGTGATCCGGCGCTCTATCGCATTCGCCACGTGCATCACCAGCGTTCGTCGCGCGAGTGGTGCATCTATCCGATGTATGACTTCGCACATGGCCTGTCGGATGCCTTTGAGGGCATCACGCATTCATTGTGTACGCTGGAATTTGAAGATCACAGACCACTGTACGATTGGTTCATTGATCAGTTGGAGCCACCGCATCGGCCGCGCCAAATAGAGTTCTCACGCCTTAATCTGGCGTACACAGTAACCAGCAAGCGTAAGCTGAATCAGTTGGTCACCGAGGGTTATGTCGCGGGCTGGGATGATCCACGCATGCCAACGATTGCGGGCTTGCGGCGGCGTGGATTTCCGGCCGCGGCCATTCGTGATTTTTGTTCCCGTGTTGGCATTACAAAAAAGAACAACATGATCGAGATGGCGGTATTGGAAAACAGCGTTCGTGAAAACCTCGACGTAGCGGCAGAGCGCCGCATGGCCGTTTTGAAGCCGCTGAAGGTTGTCCTGACCAATTATCCTGAAGATCGGGAAGAATTCATGGAGGCTCAGAATCATCCGAATCGGCCTGAGCTAGGCGTTCGTCAATTGCTATTCACGCGCGAGCTTTACATTGAGCGTGATGACTTCATGGAAGACGCGCCACGCAAATTTTTCAGACTGAAGCCCGGTGGGGAAGTTCGTTTGCGTTACGGCTACATCATTCGTTGCGATGACGTTATCAAAGATGACGCAGGTGAGGTCATTGAGCTACGTTGCAGTTTCGACGAGGAGACTCGCAGCGGTACCGGAAGTAGTGATAGAAAAGTAAAAGGCACCATCCACTGGGTATCTGCCAGGAATGCTGTAGCGGCCGAGGTAAGATTATATGACCGGTTGTTTACTGAGCTGGATCCTGGAGCGCAGGACGAGTATCTGTCACTGTTAAACCCTGGGTCATTAGAGATTGTTGCTGCTGTTCTGGAAGCCGGGCTGGGGGATGCGAAAGATAAGCCTTTCCAGTTTGAGCGGCTCGGATATTTTTGCCCAGACGATAAAGACAGCACGGAAACGCGGCCCGTATTTAATCGTGTTGTTACTCTACGTGATTCCTGGGCCAAGCTTGAAAAACAGGCGATGCTGCAAAAGCACTAGCAATCCGCGGAACACACCGGATAATCAGGCACAGAGATAATCGCCCGCAATTTGCGGGCGATTATTGTGGTTACATTTCAATCTGTTGGTCCAATCAGATATTTGCGGCGTATTTGTCGAGATGAAAATCGGCGTTGCCGAATAGCAGTTCTATAGCCGTAAGCCGTTTGAAATAATGGGCGACGTCCATTTCCCATGAAACACCCATGCCACCGTGAATCTGAACCGCTTCCTGGCCGACCTTGCGACCTGTCGTACCAATCAGATACTTCATTGCGCTAATCGCCTGTTTCGCTTCAGTGCTTCCATCTGCGTTGGCCATAGTGGCCCATAGCAACAGTGATTTGGATTGTTCACATCCCATCAACATATCCACCATGCGATGTTGCAGTGCCTGGAAGCTGCTGATTGGAACGCCAAACTGAACGCGGCTTTTTGAATATTCAAGCGTTTTCAGTAGCAGCGTTTGCATAATGCCAACGGCCTCAGCAGAAGCGGCTAGAGTCGCTTCGTCGATGACTGCATCTATGGTCGGATAGGCTTTGCCGAGTTCACCGAGAATATTGGCGGCAGGCACGCGAACATCATTGAGAGTTATCTCTGCGGCCTGGTGCGCATCAACTGTTTGATACGCACTGCGCGAAATGCCAGCACTCTTCGCATCGACGATGAATAATGTAATTCCATCTTCATCGCGTTGTTTGCCGCTGCTGCGGGCCGGAATTATCAGGAAGTCAGCTCTGCCCCCGTTTAGCACAACTGCTTTACTGCCGTTGAGAACAAAATTGTCGCCGTCGGCTTTCGCAGTTGTGATGATATCGGAGAGTGTGTAACGGCCCTGAGCCTCAGTAAATGCTAAAGCGCCTTGTTTGCTGCCATCGATAATGCCGTTGAGCCACTGTTCTTTCTGCTCGGCGTTAGCCAGTCTACGAAGTACTCCACCGACCAGAATAATATTGGCAAGAAAAGGTTCGACGACCAGGCCGCGGCCAAATTGCTCCATCATCAACATGATTTCAAGCGGGCCGCCACCAAAACCGCCGTCGTCTTCGGCGAACGGAACAGAGGTCCAGCCAAGCTCGGCAAATGTTTGCCAGAATTCTTCGCTGTACCCTTTAGTACTTTCCGCGATTGACTGCCGTTTTTCAAAGTCGTAGTCGTTGTCGATAAATTTTGAGACGCTGTCTTGCAGCATCGTTTGTTCTTCAGTAAGGGAGAAGTCCATGATTTTTATCCGCCTGAGTTACGGCCTAAAGGCCCAGCACATGTTTGGCAACGATATTTTTTTGAATCTCGTTTGAGCCACCGTAAATAGATGCTTTCCGATTGTTGAAGTAACGCAAAGCAGATCGCGTTTCCGTGCTGTATCCGATTTTGTCGTCGGTAGGAAAATCCAGTCGATACTGATCGCGCACGAAGGGCAGGGCGTAATAGCCGGCCGCTTCCATGAATAACTCATCAAGAGCTTGTTGCAGTTCAGTTCCCTTGACCTTCAGGATCGAAGATTCGGGGCCGGGTGCTTTGCCAACGGCGACTGCCGCCAGCGTACGCAGTTCGGTGTACTCGAGAGCTTTGATTTCAATTTCCAGAGCCCCGACTTTACGTCTAAAAGCGTGGTCTTCGAGCAGCGGAGTAGCACCATGAATGTTCTTGCTGGTTCTCTCTTTGAGTTTGCCCAATCGATATTTGGAATTAGCGACTCCCGCAATGTTGGTGCGCTCGTGTTGCAGCAGTACCTTGCCATAGGTCCAGCCTTTACCTTCTTCACCAACCAGGTTCTCTACCGGGATGCGAACGTTCTCAAAATGAACTTCGTTGACTTCGCGCTCACCTTCAATGGTAATGATTGGGCGGACAGTGACACCCGGCGTCGCCATATCGACGAGCACAAAGCTGATGCCTTCCTGGCGGCGCTGCACGTCAGAACTGGTCCTGACGAGGCAAAATATCCACTCGGCAAGGTGGCCTAGTGTCGTCCAGGTCTTGGTGCCATTGAGAATGTACTCGTTACCGTCCCGATCCGCCCGCATTTTCAGGGAGGCGAGGTCGGAACCGGCACCGGGTTCTGAATAACCCTGAGCCCACCAGACATTGGATGCGAGTATGTCGGGTAGAAATCGTTGCTTTTGTTGTTCATTGCCGAATGTATAGATGATCGGCGCAACCATTTTCATACCAAAGGGTACTACGGCCGGTGCATTGTTGGCTGCAGATTCATTGGCAAATATATATTTTTGAACTGGAGTCCAGCCGGTGCCACCGTATTCTACCGGCCAGTTGACGGCCGCCCAGCCTTGATCGTTGAGAATCTTTTGCCAGCGAACCATGTCTTCTTTTTCAAGATTGATTCCCCGATCCTGTTTCTGGCGAATATCGTCGGGGTATTTGTCTTTGAAAAACGCTTTAACGTCGCGTTCGAAAGCTAGTTCTTCTTCTGAGAAATTAACATTCATTAGATTTGCCTGCGAATTGCTGGTGGGGGGCTTCGCCGTCAGACCGGAAACGAAGCCGGTTCATTGCACCTCTTGCGGGGAATTCGGGGTGAACATTTTGGTCTACAATGACTCTTTTTGGCTATTCTATGTGGCCTCTAAAATGAGGCGCGATAGCAGTATAACTTTCCGTGTTGCGCTGCACAAGAAATGGGTGCGTGGATCGTCGGCTTTTGCTCAAAAATCGAGCAATCTGGAGTATTTACGAGTGATTGGTAGTTGACCATATTGTCCCTGATATTTGCGGCGATCGCCTTTCTGTACGCGTCCGTTGGTTTTGGCGGCGGCTCCAGCTATACGGCCCTGCTTATGGCAAGTGGCTACGACTATTCGTATGTGCCGATAATATCGCTGTTATGCAACTTGGTAGTTGTATCGGGAGGCGTCTATCACTATGCCAGGCAAGGCCATCTCGATTGGCGCTTTGCTCTGCCGCTGATCGCCGCATCAGTCCCTGCGGCTTTTATCGGTGGCACTATGCAATTGGCGGAGCACCAATACGTGCTGGTCTTGGGGATCGCGCTGCTGGTGTCAGGCTTGCTTCTGATCAGTGATCGGCAATGGAATTCCGATCGTCTGGCGGCGCTGACGGTTGGGCTGCCGAGTCGCTTTGGGCTAGGCCTTGTGCTGGGCGCTCTTGCCGGATTGACCGGAATTGGTGGTGGTATCTATCTGGCACCATTACTACATCTGATGAATATGGCACCGGCACGCACCGTCGCAGCCACTGCTTCGTTATTTATTTTCGTCAACTCAGTCGCAGGTCTGGCCGGTCAGTGGGTCAAACTGGGTGACGGCACGCTGCCACAACTTGGCGCCAGCATCTGGTTTTTGCCGCTGGCGGTGCTGCTGGGCGGGCAGCTCGGCAGTCGAATTGGCGCGCGCCGCCTTCCTGCTGCACCAATTCGGCGTTTGACCGGCATCGTAATTCTGATTGTCGCAGTTCGTTTGCTGGTGTCGTAGTTCTTGAAAACGAATCCCTCAGGCTCTTACCAGAGTCGCACTGATCATGCACAATGCACCTATGGATACCCCCGTTAACAAATCATCTGACAACATGGAGTCGCAAGTCACGATAAAGGATGCGCTTAGTCGTCCTTTGCATGATCTGCGTATTTCATTGCTGGATCGCTGCAATTTTCGTTGTCCCTATTGCATGCCTGCAACGGAATATCACGCGGACTATCAGTTTCTAAAGAAACAGCAACGCCTTACCCATGATGAAATTCTGAAAATCGCAGGTGTTGCTGCGAATCTCGGTGTGCGCAAACTTCGTCTCACGGGTGGTGAGCCGTTGCTGGACAAAAAAATAACCAGCTTGGTTAGCGGACTGGCCGGTTTGCCAAACATTAATGATCTCGCGTTAACCACAAATGGCATGTTGCTGGCACCGGTGGCGCGCCAGTTAGCCGATGCGGGTCTGCATCGGGTGACTATAAGCCTGGATAGTATCGACGAGCAGGTGTTCCGTCGCATGAGTGGCAATCGCGGTGATTTGCAACAAGTGCTGCGCGGCATCGAGGCGGCTTCCGAGGCTGGTCTTGCGCCACTCAAGATTAACGCCGTCATCCAACGCGGCGTAAACGATCACACGGTGTTGCCATTACTGGAGTATTTTCGCGGCAGCGGGCATATCGTACGTCTCATCGAATTTATGGATGTTGGCAATCGAAACGGCTGGCGTATGAACCAGGTAGTGCCTTCCGCAGAATTACTCAATATTATTCAGGACAAGTGGCCGTTAAACGTCGTTGGCCAGAATTATCCTGGCGAGGTCGCTCGTCGCTATACCTATGCTGATGGTCAGGGCGAGATTGGTTTTATTTCGTCGATGACGAAACCATTTTGCGGGTCTTGTAACCGCGCCCGCTTATCCGCAGACGGTGTGCTCTACACATGTCTTTTTGCAACCAATGGCACCAATTTGCTGGAACCACTCAGGCACGGTGTATCAGTTGATGAATTGGCCGACATATTGAAACGAATCTGGTTGCAACGCGCAGATCGTTATAGCGAATTGCGGCGTCCTGATGTTGCTGAGCATCACGCGCTCAGCAAAGTTGAAATGTATCGTATCGGTGGCTAGCCAGCCATGACTAAGCACGGCAAACGGAACCCAGAATGAGCAAACTATCGCACGTTGATCAACACAATAAGCCAACCATGGTCGATGTCGGCGATAAAAGTGTGAGCGAAAGGCGGGCGCACGCGAGGAGCATCGTGCTATTGCCGCGGGCAGTTATTGAGCAACTGCGGGATGGTGACATTCAGACAGCAAAAGGGCCTGTATTTACAACAGCGATTATAGCGGGTGTCATGGCGGCAAAAAAAACGCATGAGCTAATCCCGTTTTGCCATCCGCTGGGCCTTGAAAGTTGCAAAATCAATATTGAGATGGCGGCTGACAATAAGCTTGTCATCGACTGCCATTGTCGAGTTCAGCACAAGACTGGCGTGGAAATGGAAGCGCTGACGGGTGCGTGCGTGGCCGCGCTCACTGTTTATGACATGTGCAAGGCACTGTCACATGACATTGTTATCAGCGAAACACGCCTTATGGCAAAGACTGGTGGCAAGCAGGATTTTGTGCACGATGGCAACTAGACCTGTTTATGGCCTGGTGCTCGCCGGTGGGAAAAGTCGACGTATGGGTCACGACAAGGCGCTGATCAAACATGACGGACAATCCCAGCTTGCCCGTGCCGTTGGCTTGTTGGAAAAGCATGTCAAGGAAGTCTTTGTTTCCGCGCGTGCCGAGCAGGCGGATGATGCCGAACGACAGCGTTATGCACAAATTATTGATAGATACTCAGACATCGGACCACTGGCAGGCATTTTGTCTGCAATGGACAAACAACCGCAGGCTGACTGGCTGGTGCTCGCCTGCGATATGCCGGCGGTAGATGATGCCACGATCGAAAAATTGCTGGCCAATCGTGATTGCGCTAATCCAGTAGTAGCGTACTCCAGCAGTTATGATGGATTGCCTGAGCCATTATGCGCGCTGTATAAGCCCGGGGTGCGATCCATAATTGACGAATTCGTTGGTCGTGATGTTTATTGTCCGCGCAAGATCCTGATTTCAGCGGGCGCCCTGTTGCTTGAACAGCCCCACGCAGGCGCGCTGGATAATCTGAATTCGCCGGCGGACCTCGAAGAATTCAATAAAAGAGATGCGTCATGAGCAAGTCGATTACGGTTCGTTATTTTGCATTGTTCCGCGAAAATGCCGGAACCAGCGAGGAAAAATTATCACTCGATGTTGCGACTGCCGCAGACTTGTACGAACAATTACAGCATCGGCATGGATCTCTCGATGCGAGAGCGCATTGCAAGGTTGCGATTAACGACGAAATGAGTGCGTGGGATGCGCCGTTAGCTGACGGTGACGTGGTGTTGTTATTTCCACCGGTTGCAGGGGGCTGATTTATGCAGATGACGGATAAGCCCATTCGGCCTGACGAGTTGCGCGACCTACTTATGGATAAAACAGCGGGCGCTTATTGTTCTTTCGAGGGATGGATAAGGAACCGCAACGACGGGCATGCCGTCGAGCGCCTTGAGTACGAGGCGTATTGTCCGCTTGCCATTATCGAGGGCGAGAAAGTTATCGCCGAAGCGAAGAAACGATTCCCGGGTCTGCAAGCGCATTGCGTTCATCGTTATGGCATGTTGGAAATCGGTGAGTGCGCAGTCTGGGTGGGTGTTTCTTCTGAGCACCGTGACGAGGCGTTTGTTGCCTGTCGCTATATAATCGATGAAGTGAAGTCACGATTACCAATATGGAAAAAAGAATATTACGCTGATGGTAACTCTGGTTGGGTTAACTGCGAACGCTGCGCCGCTCATGCGGCTCACGACTAACCGCAGTCAATTGAGGTAATTACTGCATTGATTCGAGATCGTCCCGGGTGTCAATGTCCAGGGCCGCCGTTTCACAGGCCACCTGCAGCACGTTTTTGAGCTCGGTCTGGATCAGATCACGAGCGCCTTTGTCTCCACGCAAATCCTGCAGCTGTGCAAAATATTTCCTGGGGAATATAGCAGGTGGACCCATCGTGTCAGCGTAAGCGCTGGCGACTATGCTGGCGGGGGAACCTTGCCATCGTGCGATCAGCGTTCGTAGTTGTGACGCGCTGACCAGAGGCTGATCGGCGAGCAAAATCAAGATTGCGTCGGCGGTTGGCGGTAAAGCGCGTACTCCGCAGGCGATTGACGTGCCGAGACCTTCAGTGTAGTCATCGTTGACGATCGCAAAGCCCTGGCAGGGCTGCATCTCCCGTAAGACCGCTAATGCATCGTGACCAAGTACCGTCACGGTCTGCGGTCCGCAGACGTTTTCGGCCGTGAGTAGTGCTCGGCCGATCAGGCTCGTGCTTTCAAATTTTTCCAGTTGCTTGGTTGAGCCAAATCGCCTTGCTTCGCCAGCAGCGAGCAAGATGGCGTACAAATGCGGTGTAGAAGCGCTCATAGGCGATTAATCCAGGGCGCTCTTTACCAGGGAATTGCCGTCCCGGCGTAGTCTACAAATTTGCCGGATTCTGCCGGTGTTATGGACGCAATCAATTTGCGCATGCCGGCGACACTTTCTTCGACACCAATCAATGCCTGTGGTCCTCCCATGTCGGTTCTGACCCAACCGGGATGCAATAATGCCACTTTCACGCCACTGCCTGCCAATTGTTTTGCAAGCGTCGTCATAGCCATATTGACAGCGGTTTTGCTGCTTCGATAAATAGTGCTACCGGTAGTGGCGTCTCCAATTGAACCCATCTTGCTGGTGATCGTCGCGATTATTTTGTGCTCGCTGGCTTCAATTTGTTGAATGAATGCCTCGGCCATCTTGAACGGCGCCTGGCTGTTTATTTTGAATGCTTCGGACCAGGCCTCGTAGTTGGTGTGCCCGAAAGTCTGGCCTGATGGTCCACCGTCGGTTGCGCGTGGCCCTGAGACTCCTGCGTTATTGATTAAAACGTCAATGGTTTCCCCGTCAAGTTCGGCGGCAAGTCGGTCGATAGCAGCAAAGTCAGCAACATCCAGGGCGTATACCTGCAGCAGGGAACCCTCTTTGCCAAGCTGGCGCAATACAGTCGCTTTTTGCGGGTCGCGACACAATGCAAGTACATGCCACCCTTCCTTGAGGTATTGCCGGACAAACTCTAGTCCGAGCCCTCGATTGGCACCGGTGATCATGACTGTAGACATTTTGCACCTCTTTTCCTGGATGATGCTGGTCACGGCGATCGGGGTTTGACACTATTGGGATCATAATTCGAAGTGCCACATTGACCAACTCGTCTTGAGTATAAACGGCGGGCTGGTCGCTGCAAGGAGAATGGCCATGGGACTTAGACAATTTGCCCAAGAAACGCCTGAAAAGGCCGCTTTCATAGTGGCTGAGACGGGCGTGGTTACGACTTACGATGAACTGGATAAAAGTATCAATCAATACGCCCAGTTTTTTCGTCAACAGGGACTGCAGATAGCTGCCGGGGTCGCTTTTAGTATCGAAAATTGTGTAGAGATTATGAAGATTTGTGGCGGAGCCAATAGATCCGGACTCTACTATACGCCGCTTAGTACATATTTGTCTGCCGAAGAGTCCGCATACATTGTCAAAGACAGTGGTGCCCGGATCTATATTTGCTCAGCACGTTACGCTGAGCGTGGTGCAAGGATCGCCGGCATTCTCGGTGATAGTGTGCGTTACTTTTCGTTTGGTGGCGATATCGATGGTTACGTTGCGTTAGAGGATATCGTCACGTCCATGCCGGCTGAGCCTATTGCCGACGAAACCAAAGGGCAGGACCTGCTGTATTCGTCGGGGACGACCGGGCAGCCGAAAGGCGTCAAGGTTGCATTGACCGGAGAACCGCCAGAGCTCATTCAACCAACGGGCTGGGCTGTAATTCATTTATATGGGTATTCGAAGGACACGATCTACTTGTCACCGGCACCGCTATACCATGCCGCTCCGCTGCGTTTTACAGGCATACCAATTGCTGTTGGCGGAACGTCCGTAATTATGCAGAAGTTTGATCCGGAATCTGCGCTTCAGTACCTCGAAAAATATCAATGCACCCATTCACAGTGGGTGCCGACTATGTTGGTACGAATGTTAAAGCTTCCAAAAGAAGTTCGTGAATCGTATGACGTCTCAAACTTGCAAGTTGCTATTCACGCATCTGCTCCTTGCCCGATCGCAGTCAAAGAACAAATGATTGAATGGTGGGGTGAGAAGATCTATGAATACTATGCTGGCAGCGAGGGCAATGGGTTCTGTGCTATTTCATCGGCCGAGTGGCTTGCCCACAAAGGGTCTGTTGGGAGACCGTTGTATGGCGCTATTCATATACTTGATGACGCTGGCGCAGAACTACCGGTTGGCAAGCCAGGTGCAATATTCTTTGAGGGTGGTACGGATTTTGAATATTTGAACGATGCAAAGAAGACAGCGTCTGCGCACAATGCTAAAGGCTGGAGTACCCTTGGTGATATTGGTTACCTCGATGCCGATGGTTATCTTTACCTCTCGGATCGCAAGGCTTACATGATCATTACAGGAGGCGTGAACGTCTATCCACAAGAAACGGAAAATTTGCTGGTTATGCATCCGGCGGTGGAAGATGTTGCGGTATTTGGTATTCCTGACGATGATTTCGGCGAACAAGTTAAAGCTGTGGTTCAGCTCCGCGATCCAGCTTTGGCCGGGGAGGCGATGGAGCAAGAGTTAATTGAATACTGCAGAGCGCGCCTGTCTCATATAAAGTGTCCACGGACGGTCGATTTCAGTGCTGAATTGCCACGCCAGGCAACTGGCAAGTTGTACAAAAGGCTGTTGCGCGATAAGTACTGGAAAGAGGCAAAATCAGGTTAAACCAATAGTGGCGGGGAGTACGTCGTTTGTATCAGATAACATCTGTGGAAGATGCTCAGAAACTTGAGGAGCAGGAAGTCGGCGTATCCGATTGGATCGTCGTGGATCAGGAGCGGATCAACAAATTTGCTGAGGCTACCGGTGATTTTCAGTGGATTCACGTGGACACGGAGCGCGCGGCCAGCGAGTTACCCGGTGGCAAGACTATCGCCCACGGCTATTTGACGCTCACATTAATACCCACGCTGACAGAGTCTTTTGTGGAGATGCCTAACCTGGTGCGCGCGATTAACCTTGGTTGCAACAAGATACGTTTCTACACAATGGTTACAGTTGGCAGCAAAGTCCGTGCCCGCGCAACGATTAAGCAAGCCAGGAGACGTGCAGGTGCGCTGCATTTGATTTCAGAAGTGAGTATAGAGGTTGAGGGGGCCCGCAAGCCCGCATGCATCGCAGAAATAATTGGTATGTATTTTCTCGACGATACCCAATAAATAATTCTGACTACCCGGTTACATTTCGTTAGCCGAATTCATGAGAGTAAGGTAATGGACGTAAAGCTTTTCCTGACTGTTTTTGCTTCTATTTTTATTGCGGAATTGGGCGATAAAACGCAACTGGCTACGTTACTGTTTTCCGCTGATAAGGACGGCGGCAAATGGACTGTATTTGTCGGTGCATCTGCGGCACTTATTTTGTCCTCCGCTATTGCCGTTTTGGCCGGGACGGTCATTGCTGAGTATGTTGGCGAAAAAACGCTGCACTACGTCGCCGGGGCAGCATTCATCGTAATTGGCTGCTGGACTATTGTTAAAGCTTGAGAGCCGCAGTCAGCAGGCTTGTAACCACTTGGGCAAGAATGCATAGGGCTCGAATGGCAAACTATCGTCCGTCGCCAAGTTCGGACCATAGAGACTGGTTGTCGATTGCTGGCTAAAGTTGTTCAAAGCAAGGGGTTAAAAGATGTCAATTATCGTGTTGATTTTCGGAATCCTGATTGCCCTCGCCGGGATTGTTGGTGTAATCAGGCCGAATTTATTGTTGTCGACGTTGCAGTCCTGGCAAGGCCACGGACGCTGGCTGGTTGCTGTTATTGTGCGCCTGATCATGGGGCTCATATTGATTGAGATTTCACCCGATTTACGGTTGCCAGTCGTTATGAAAGTGATCGGCATCATATCTTTTGTCGCTGGTATCGGCTTGTTACTGATCGGGCAAAAGCGGATGGATTTAATCGTTGACTGGTTTCTCGGTGTTTCGGAAACCTTTGCCCGCAACGCCATGGTGTTTGTAATTCTGTTTGGTGTTCTGCTTGTCTACGCCTCCTATTGAACAGGAGGTGTTTAGTCTTGGGAGCGTTGGTCGAGAACAGTTACGACGGACGCCGCCGCCGTTAACGTTAAGGCGTTTCGATAAAAGCCGACGAATCCTTACGTAACGCGCATCGCGATTCTGTTTATTGGCCAACACCTGGTGAGGGTGGGTTTTCCATTGGGTCCAGTCTTCGATGAAGCGCTTCGC
>JAHEFE010000093.1 GCA_024640365.1 Woeseiaceae bacterium
ATTTCCAGCAGCCAGTAACCCTAACATCCATTTGCATGCCATAGACAAAATAACCCGCAAATTGTACTGATTTTCACCGCTGAGTTAAGTTGAGAACCGCTTTTCTAATTGATTTACATGAAAAAAATCGTGTCTTCAGGGGATTGTGTCCGATATATCACTTGGCTAATGTATAGCGACCTATAAACCTAATTTGCATAGATGCTTGGGGCAACGCGTCGAATACTGTCCAACCGGCAATTCGTTCCCCGCTGTCCTGATAACTGTATAAGAGTCGCGGATTTACAGGGAGTCACGGTTTGTCAGTCAGGTTTCACTGACGAATAAAATGGTTATTGCAGTTTCCCGTAGACACTAGAAGGGAGGTGCTTATGAATACCGGTTTTTTCTTCACCATTCTCTTACCCAGTAGAAGGAGAATTGGAACTGCGTTGCTGGTTGTCGTTATGGCTTTGCTGTCACTCGCGCTGCCTATATGCAGTCGTGCACAGAATAGTGATTATTCAAATGTTGTTTCCGAAGACTGTATTGGCTCCTTCCTCTGGTTCCTGGCTAATGATGAAGGACTTCACCGGGTTGCGCGGGGAAACAAAGCGCCTTCGAAGCCCGCGCCGGCCGCCTATAAAGATTGTCTCGATACTTTTATCGAACAATCCGCTCAATACGAGCAGCGAGGTCAAATCGAGCGCGGGAAACCACCGCCACCGCCGCCTTCTGCGGACGGGCCTGTCGCGCGTGCCTGGCACGCGTTCAGCGGGAACGGCAGCACGGTAGCAGACGCCAGCCGCTTGTACCTGTTTGCAGGCGCGGGTTCCGACTCGATGCCAGTTCCGGGCGACCTCTGGTATTACCGGGTTGACCTCGCGGGCTGGATTCTCGCGCCGACTGGCACGACCAAGCCGGGGCCCAGGCAGCACGTGGGATTCTCCTGCGGCGCGGGACAGTGCGTTACTTCGAATGGTTATGATATGGGGAGTCTGAAAGAAACCTGGGTTTATAACGAGGGCACGAGCAGTTGGTCGCAAGTCAACTGCAAGCGCAACCTGTGCCCTTCGGCCAGAGGTATGCCGACCATGGCTTACGACCAGGCCCGCTCTTATCACCTTCTTTTCGGAGGTCTTGCGGCTACCTACTCAAGCCTTGATGACACGTATACGTTCAAGGGTGGGCGCTGGACTGCCCGCAATCCGCTCCACAAACCCGAAGCCCGGCACTGGGCGGCAACGGTGTTCGCCAAGGCACCGGTTAACAAAGTGGTCCTGTTCGGAGGACTTGATGGGGGGTCGGCCGTACATTGCAACATGTACGCGTGGACGGACATAGACTGGCAAAAGGTGAATATGACCAATGAGGGTCCGTGTCTGTATGGTCACAGCTTGGCCTGGGACGAAGTCGGCAAACGCCTGATCGCGACCGGCGGTTATATCGCCGATCGTACCGATACACCAAATCCCTACGTCTGGTACTTCACTTTTAGTGGGGATGGGAGCTCAGGAACGTGGTCAAAAGAACCCGCCGGTTCGGGTCTTGCGGTCTGCGTGGCAAATGCGAAACCCGGCGCACGCATGGCCTACGATGTGCCCAGCAAGGCCAAGATATTCTTTGGTGGTGAAGAGAATATTAATCACGCGATTGTCCGCTATGACACAACCTTGGTGTGCGACTGACACTTCGACCAGTCATTTCATGACAGTGTGATATCAAGTAGCCGTTCATTGGGTCAAACTGAGGAGTGTGCTGTGTTCGCGAAGCCAATCATTGCGAGAGAGGTAGAGAATAAAAACGGATATTTGGCTTGTCGAATCAGGCCTGTGCTGCTTTCGTGGCTCTGTGTCGCTCTGCCTTTGAATACGGCCTGGCCTGCGCAGCAAAACACGCAGCCAACTGCAAGTGGAGAGTCCGCCAGTATCATTCCTCAGGCTCTCGGTATACCGGCTAACTGCTATGACAGCAGCCCGGTGGCGTTTAACAACGGTGCGTATCCCGGCAGCCTTGTGGTCGCGGGCGCCAGCAACTGCCTGGGCAACAAGTATCTCCCCTTTAGATGGCGCGACGGCTCCTGGCAAGGGTTTGAGCTGCCACAAAGCAGACCGGTCTCCGGCGGCTGGGTGGAGAGCGTCAGTGACGACAATGCCGTTGAGCCGACCCTGACCCTGATGCTTATGGAAGCAGGCTACAACTCCGCCTGGGTCAAGACGGCCGGGCAGCCGCCGGTTGAACTTTCCCTGCTCGCCGGCATGACACACGCCGGAAAGATGGTGATCAGCTCGCGCGGCGATCACATTGTCGGCAGCAACGTCGACAATAAGACTGATTCGAGGCGCGCAGTGCGGTGGACCCGCAGTGACTCAGGTTGGCTGGCACCCGAGGACATTGGACCCGGCGAGGCCGTGGCGACAAGCAAAGACGGCAGCGTGGTGGTCGGCAATGGAGGCGGCAATCCCTGGGTTTGGATGGCAAAGCAAAGCAGCGGGGGCGATCTGGTCCTGCTCGACCAAAGCGCGTGGGCCTTTGACATCACCCACACCGGTTCAATGATAGTCGGCAAGCGGAATAAGCCCTGCGCAACCAGCAAGTGCAATTTTTATCCGGCCCCGGTCTACTGGATCAAGGAGGATGGACAATGGCGCCTGCACGATCTGGAGGCGCTGGACGGGGTCGACAGTGAAGCCGAAGGTGTAGCCGAAGTCGATGGGCGGCCAGTCATCGTCGGCTACGGATACACCAACCAGCAGGGTGGAATTTTACGCCCGGTTGTCTGGCTTCCCAGTGTCGACGGGAGTTACGGCGCACCAATGAGACTGGAGCCCCAGGGTGGGGCTTTCGAATCCTGGGCTAGCGCGGTCAGTGTCAATCGCAACGGCGACGTACTGGGATGGTCGGATCGCTCCAGTGTCGATTGGACGACGGAAACCGTCATTTGGCATCTGTTCGGGCAGCCTTTGTTCAAGCTGAACGCTGGATTGAACGATGCCTGGTACAACCCGGCGACCTCGGGACAGGGATTCTTCATAACGGTATTTCCTGATCTGGGCTATGTGTCACTGGCATGGTTTACCTATGACACAGAGCTTCCCGCCGTTGATGCAGTTGCAAACCTTGGTGATCCGGGTCATCGTTGGATAACCGCAATAGGCCCAATTGTTGGCAACCAGGCAACCATGGATATTGAAATGACTTCGGGCGGTATCTTTGACACTCCCAGCGAAATCGTACGCACCGATCCGCCCGGTTCTGATGGTACTCTGATATTAACTTTCAATAGTTGCAATTCAGGTACGGTCGAGTACGACATTCCGTCCATCAACAGGCAAGGGACGGTGCCTATACAACGTGTTGCAAATGATAATATTGTAGTTTGTGAGGCGCTCGCAACGCAGTGAAGCGTAGTCGCATTTTCGCGATTTCAGATCCGGTAGACGGGGTTGCGATTGCGACAATCAGTTTGGCCCCAACCCTGGAAACAGGGTTGGGGCCAATTGGAAAAGATTGATAAAGCTAGACCTGCTCAGCCGCCATCAGACTCTTTTTTGATTTCCTCTACCTTTTCCTCAACGGCTTCTTTTGTAGAATCGTAAGCTGCACCCGCAGAAGCGGCGGCTTCCTTGGCCATTTCCTTTGCGGCAGCGGTGGCTTCATCGGCCATTTCCTTTGCAACATCGGCGGCGTCATCAGCCATTTCGGCACCGGCATCGGCGGCGTCGGCTGCCATTTCCTTCGCTTCGTCGTAGGCTTCGCTGGCGGCGTCACCGGCTTTTTCCGCTGCTTCAGCAACAGCGTCGGCGGCGTCGCTGGCGGCTGCCTGTACTTCCGTTCCGGCGGCTTTTACGTGTTCGACCGCATCGGAGGTCTTTTCGGCCGC
>JAHEFE010000054.1 GCA_024640365.1 Woeseiaceae bacterium
ATCGACGCGATGAGTCTTTCTACAAGTTTCCGACGGCGGACGCGCTTGGCAGTGTAATTTTTGTTCGAACCAGCCGTTCCGAAGATTTCGGCGACATCATGCTGGGCACCCCCTATCTCCGAATTAACAACACAACCCGGCACGTAAACTACGACAAGCTGGATATCCAGCAAACTGATGATCGCGTCACCTTTATCGCTAGCGGGGAGTACAGTGACGACGCCGACACACGCATTCGCTTTGAAATGCGCCTGCCCTTTACCGGCGACTCTGAGCAACTGGACATCTCGCTCGCCACCACCAACGTCGGCCTGAAGCCTGCCGAGAACTTGTTGTATGCCCTGTATTTCGATCCACATCAGATGTATGACTTCAGTCCAGCGGATGTGGACACCTACCGCGAGCTAAGATTTCGCGGCTATCCACGGGCCAACCAACTCTTTGCATGGGCCGATCCAACGCCTCGACAAGCGAGCGGCGACTACAACTGGGGCTGGGATGGCGGCATGATTCTTTCCGATCCGCTACCGGTAACGCTGCAACCCGGGGAAAGTCAGTCTCGACTTTTCACTCTGTACGCTGGTGCTGATACTCAAAAAGTAATGGGGAAGCTTTACCAGGACCTGGGTGTGGCCAGCGAGACCGCTTATCTCGACCTAAAGAGCGAGTCTTCGAAGTACCTGCAGGTGACCGTGCGTGAAACATCTACGTCCGCCGTTTTCTATCGCAGCTTCCTGGATCACTCGGGGACGGTGGCAATTCAGTTGCCTCCAGGGCAATACACGGCCGAAGCGAATTTTTTCCCGAGCACCGCATATTGTTCACTAACCGTAACCGAGGAACGACCCGCCCGTTGTCAGCTGCAGGCCCTTCCTACAGGTCAACTCACCGTGCGCATTGTCGACTCGAACAATCACGAAGTGCCCGGTAAAGTGTCGTTCACTGGAACTAACTCAACGTCTACCCCTTATTTTCGGCCAGTTAATCCGAGTCGCAGCGAGCGTTACTGGGAGTCCGCCAAGAACTCTGTATTTCCGATCAACCACGAGAAGCAGGTAACACTGGCAGAAGGTAGTTACCTGGTGAGTGCATCACGCGGCCCGGAATACACCATTGACCAACAGAACGTAACGATTACTGCCAACTCGAACGACTCGCTTACGCTAAAGATCGACAAAGTCATCAACCGCCCCGATTTGGTTTCCGTTGATCCGCATTTGCATACCCTGCAATCGGATGGTGCTGTGGGAGTGCTCGATAAAGTCGAGGCGTTGGTGGCATCGGGAGTCAATGTCGCGATCGCCACGGATCACAATACGCCAGTAGATTACGGTCCTGCGCTCATGAAAATGGGTCTGACAGATTACCTGACCGTTCTGGCCGGCACCGAAGTCACCGTTCCCGAGCGTCTCGACTACAACACCTATCCGATGAAAGTCGAGCCCGACAAACGCAATAACGGGGCCATTGATTCATTATCTACAGACCTCAGCGCCCTGTTTAGTGCCAGCAGGGCACGTGACCCGGGCATTGTGCTGCAGGTGAATCATCCACGGCTGTGGCAATTCGATTACTTCAACTGGCATGGCCTGGACAAGGAATCGGCCGCTTTCGCCTACGAAGGCCTCGACCTGACCTTTGATGTACTGGAAGTTGTGAACAGCGCTATCTACAACACACCTGACAATGAAGCCACGCGCAATGATTGGTTCAACCTTATGCGCCGCGGCTACTTCTTTCCGCTAGTAGGCAGCTCAGACTCCCATGAGATTGACCAGGACGAGCCGGGATTTTCGAGAACCTATGTGTATCGCAACGATAAAATGAGTCGCCCCCTCGAAACAGCTCAGTTAATGCAACAAATTAGAGAAGGACACTCCTTTGCAAGCAATGGACCGATCCTGGATTTCACGGTCAATAATCAACTTCCCGGAAGCACCATCACTGTCGCCAACAGGGTAGTGCAGATTCAAATCGACGTTTGGACGGCTCCCTGGATAATCGCTGATCAGGTGCAACTCTACGTTGACGGAAAAGCCCGCCAACTAGCCACCGAGTTAGTCGATGACTCCGGAGTACGCCACCGCCGCGCGACACTGCAACTGCAGCTTGATGCGGACGCCTTTCTGGTAGCCGAAGTCACCGGCGCCAAGAGCTTGTTCCCCATGCTGCAGCCGCGAGGAACGACAACCGAAAGCGTTCTGCCGTACGCGCTCACCAATCCAGTTTTTGTAGACATCGATGGCAATGGCAAGTTTGACCCTCCGCTGCCGCACAAGGTCGAATTGCGACCGCGTCCTTGAATCAGAGCGCTCAATCCATGTGAAAACGATGCAGCAATCGATGCACCATCGGTGCAAAGACGATAGCCGCGGTCACCAGAAATAACAGACCACTGTAAAGTGCGTAGGCCGTAGCAAATAATTTACCGGCTTCGGTTTTGATTGGGTCCACCGGACCCATACCACCCAATATCATCGACGCGTTGAGAGCAGCATCCAGCCAGGACAATCCCTCCAGCTCATGATAACCAAGCATGCCGGCGTACAACGAAGCGGCTATTAATCCGAAAGCGACGACAACATGCAGCGTCAATCGGCTTATGAAAGCCGGGCGACTTAATAAGCCGTGATGGCTTTTCTCATACATTATTTATGCTCCTCAACATCTCGGACATCCGCAGCCAGATTAGATTCCTACCATAATGAGTCGAGGCCCGAGAGCTACCTCCCAGAGAATACACGATCTACATCACCGATAGAGCTAACCGGTTGCAGCGTTCGAAGACCCCGCTATTAATATCAATTGCGCGCAAACTCCACACCGCCTATACCGCCAGCGCCGTCTCTTACCCGGCTAACCGGAGCTCGTGCGAAACTTTGATCGTGAATGAGTGTATTATTTTTGTTTATGCCTTCGCTTACCAAATTGTCATGACCGAACCTGTAACACCGGACGGGACCACCACGGCGGCGACCGGGAACACTCTCAAGAGAATACTGTCGCTGGCGGGGCCTTTTATCAGCCTGGCGATGCTGTGTATTGCTCTGTGGTTTTTGCATCGTGAACTCGCTGGCCTTTCGCGCGCCGCCATTATCGAGCACATTCGTTCGATTCCGGTTTTCGCGCTACTCGCTTCGGCAGGGTTTGCTGCCTGCAGCTATGTGCTCCTGGCGGGCTATGACGCCACGGCACTTCGCTATCTTGAAAAAAACATTCCGTTGCGACGCTCAGCATTGACGGCGTTCATGGCCTACGCAGTCGGGCACAACGTTGGCGTTGCCACTCTGTCTGGCGGCACGATTCGCTATCGCATGTATACGCTTGCTGGCCTTAGCGCGACAGAAATTGCTCAGGTTATTGTCTTCGTTACGGCGACCTTTGCCCTGGGCGCATCCGGCTTACTCGGCTTTGCACTGGTGCTCATGCCAGCGACCCAAACGGCCATTCTCAAAATTCCGCCGCTGCTTGTAACCGGTACAGGGATTGCGTTAATCGCTGTACCTATCACCTTCCTCGCAAGCTCGATTCTGCGCCGAACTCCAATCACACTAGGTAGCTGGGGATTTACCCTACCTCGCCCGGGAATAGCCGTTACGCAGCTCGGTGTTTCGGTGGCTGACATGACATGCGCGGCGGCGACCCTTTATGTGTTACTGGCACCGCTCCTGCAAATTGGTTTTTTACCTTTTCTGGGCATTTACTTGCTCGCGATGGCATTTGGCCTGATCAGTAGCATCCCGGGCGGCGTCGGCGTATTCGAGGCTGTGCTGGTAATGGCATTCCCGCAGCTGGACCCGGCCGCATTGCTGGGCACCATTATTATTTATCGGCTTATCTATTACGTTTTGCCATTGTCACTGGCACTTACTTTTTTGCTGGGCCACGAAGCTCGGCAACATGCACTGCACCCGACCGCCAAAGCCGCCCGCGACTGGCTATCGACAATCGTGCCTCAGGTCATCGGCGCTGCCGTGTTTCTTGCTGGAGTTGTACTGCTTGCATCCGGTGCCAGCCCGGCTGTCGAAACGCGACTCAGCCTGATCGCTCGTGCCATACCATTGCCGGTACTTGAGCTTTCGCACCTGGCCGGTAGTGTCGTCGGTGTTGGGCTGCTGATTTTGGCTCGCGGACTTTATAGGCGACTTCGCGGTGCATACATAGCAGCTCTGATCGCCTTGGCGACAGGCATTGCAATGTCAATTCTAAAGGGTCTCGATTATGAAGAGGCTATATTACTCAGCGCTGTTGCTGTTGCACTTTGGATTTCCCGCCACGAGTTCTACAGAAGAGGCTCTATCACGGCGCAACGATTTTCTATCCAGTGGCTGGCCGCAATATTGCTTGCTCTCATTTTCGCTGTCTGGATAGGCTTTATCAGCTTTCGCAACGTTGAGTACTCAGATGAGTTGTGGTGGCGTTTTGCGTTCAACGCCGAGGCTCCCAGAGTGCTGCGGGCCAGTGTTTGCGCCGCTATTGCGGCACTTAGCTTTGTGCTTTGGAACCTTTTTCGAAGAGCGACGAAGCTAACCTTGCCAGCTGCACCAAGCAAGGAAATGGAGCTCGTACAGCAGGTGCTGCACGGTACGCGTGAGTCAACTACAAATGTCGCGCTGCTGGGAGATAAACGCTTTCTTTGGGCGGAAGACCATCAGGCCTTCATCATGTATCAGATCAGCGGTGACAGCTGGATAGCAATGGGAGACCCGGTCGGCCCTGACAATTATCGCGAGGAACTCGCCTGGGCCTTTCGCGAACTGGTCGACCAACACGATGGGCGGGTCGTGTTTTATGAGGTTTCCGACAGGTCTCTCGCACTATATGTCGACTTGGGCCTGGCACTCGCCAAACTCGGAGAGAATGCCAGAGTTCCACTACTGGATTTTTCACTGCAAGGGAGCAAACAAGCCGAACTCAGACACACATTGAATCGTGCAAAAAAAGTGGGCGCTTCTTTCGAAATCGTCCCGCAAACAGCTGTCCGATCGATTGTGCAAGATCTTCGCCGCGTCTCCGACCAATGGCTTGCGGACAAAGAGTCTAACGAAAAAGGATTCTCACTGGGTGCGTTCTCCGAGTCCTATATTAGTAATTTTGATTGTGCCGTGGTGCGAGTTGCTGATGAAATTGTCGCGTTCGCAAACTTATGGCCGGCGCCCGCAGGTCACGAACTTTCCGTTGATCTGATGCGCTACGACCAGAATGCTCCAGGTGGTGTAATGGACTACCTCTTCGTGGAGTTAATGATATGGGGAAGTGCCAACCAGTATGAATGGCTCAACCTCGGTATGGCGCCGTTGTCTGGTATGGAGCAGCGCGCGTTGGCGCCGTTATGGCATAAATTTGGGCACTTGATATTTACGCACGGTGAGCGGATGTACAATTTCGAAGGGCTCAGAAACTACAAAGACAAGTTTCACCCTGAGTGGGAGCCACGCTACCTGGCCTATCCCGCCGGGCGGATTGGACTACCGCGAGCATTGCTCGATGTATCTCGTCTTATTTCCGGAGGAATGGGCAACTTACTTCGAAGATAGGGACTGCGCGGACGGCGCCAAGTCTCGAATATTTGGCAGATCTGCAAGCCACTGATTTATTGCGTACGGTGCTTCTTGTTGCTATTGGTTAAGACAAGCGTATCGTACGCCCGCTGTAATTTTCAAACCCGTTTTCTGCCCGTTTCGAGGGAGTTTCACTGTGGCACTAACTGACACTATTAAAGGCTTTTTAAAACGACCAATTGCCGTTCGTCGTAAAGCCGAGCAATGGCCATTTATCGCCGGCAATTACCGCGTGCTGGATGACACGGCTCCCGTAGTTGTCGTCTTGCCCAACAATGAATCGCTTGCCGCGGATCTTGCTGCGCTCTCGATCCGCAGTTTGTGCATGGTCAGCCCGGTTTGCCGCAGCACTTCAGATATCGAAAAGCTCATCAGAAATGTCGATGCGAATCTCGCAATTCACTGCGTCGTTCTCGCCGGTGGCGAAAGCAGTGCGCATCCCGCCATGGAAGCACTCGCAGCCGTCCTGGGAAGCAAGCTGGAAAAATCCGACAAGGCGGCGGCGCTGGAACATAAGGTCAAGGGCAAGCTGAAGACCCTGGACCTTGCGGCGCTACAAAAAAGGGTCATTGTCGAAAACATGCTCGGTTGCACCGACATCGACAAGATCATCGCCCGCGTTAACAAGTTGGGCTCAGAGGGAATACGCCCTAACACCGGTTTCGTCGTCCAGGGTGGTGCGTCCGCCTCAGGTGTCGAGCGTGTCATTGCCCCGAAAAATACTGCGTATGATGTTCAAAAAGACAAGGCTGGCAGTTTTACAATTCGCACTGAAAAGAAATCCATCATCATTGAACACCGTAATTTGAAGGGCGAGTTACTGCGTGAAATTGAGGGGACTACTGCTCGCGGTCTCTGCATAACCTTGATTCGCAATGGCTGGGTAAGCAGGCTTGATCACGTCGCCTATCTTGGACGCGAACTGACACTGGCGGAGTTAGCCCTTCAACAGGGACAGCCTTACGTACAAAGCACACTCTCAAGAGCGGAGCGAGATAAGGACACTGCAAGTCCCGAGACGAAGAAACCACAGTGAGTGCGCAGACGGCAACAGCTGACGCCGCTCGATCCAAGTTTGGTACTTTCGGCGGAGTATTCACGCCAAATGTTCTGACAATACTTGGCGTCATCATGTTTTTGCGGTTTGGCCAGATTACAGGCCAGGCCGGCATCGGCCACGCCATACTGATTCTGCTGGCCGCCAAACTAATTACGAGTCTGACGAGCTTTTCGCTCGCAGCAATCGCGACCAACACGCGCGTCAAAGGCGGTGGGGCTTATTACCTGATTAGTCGCAGTCTTGGCGTTGAATTCGGTGGTGGCATCGCATTTGTTTTCTACCTGGCGCAGAGCGTATCGGTAGCGATGTATGTGATTGGTTTTGCCGAAGCATTTGTCGTCGCCTTTCCCGATATCGCAACGGACCAGCGCATTGTTGCAACCGTCGCCAACGGCGCCGTATTACTTACCGTCCTGGTCGGCGCCGGCTGGGCGATTCGTATTCAATACCTGATTCTTCTAATTCTTGCCGGCGCGCTGGTTTCGTTCGCGCTGGGTGCCATACCAGCCTTTTCTTTGCAGACTGTGGCGGCTAATTTCGCGCCCGCCTATTCCAGTGGACAAAGCGCTTTGACCATGTTCGCCCTGTTCTTCCCTGCTGCGACCGGCATCATGGCCGGTGCCAATATGTCCGGTGACCTGCGCGATCCCGCCAAGTCCCTGCCGCTCGGTACTTTCGCAGCCATCGGTGTTACCGCCACGGTTTACCTGGGTCTGATTATCCTCCTGGGTGGTGGCGTCGATCGAGCCACATTAATATCCAATAATCTGGTTATGAATGACATCGCAATCTGGCCAATGCTAATTGTCGCGGGTGTCTTTGCGGCCACTTTATCATCGGCGCTCGGCAGCATGCTGGGTGCGCCGCGCATCATCCAGGCTTTCGCTCGTGACCGCGTGTTCACATCTCTGCGTTTTCTTGGCCGCGGCAGCGGTGCTGGCGATGAGCCCAGACGCGCAACCATTCTCACGGCGATCGTTAGCCAGGCCGCCATCATGCTCGGTGACCTGAATGCCATCGCACCGATCATCACTATGTTCTTCATGGTGACCTACGGAACACTGAATCTGGCCTGTTTCTACGAGTACTACTCGAGTAACCCCAGCTTTCGGCCGCGCTTCAAATACAGTCACTGGGCCCTGGCGCTGCTCGGCGCTATCGGCTGCCTGGTTGCGATGCTCCTCATGGATGCCGTGTGGGCGATTGTTTCTCTCATCGCGATGGGCTTGTTGTATTGGACCATCCGCAGTATCGGCATCCGCGCACGCTGGGGCGATGTCCGCAGTGGTATGGCTTTTGAGCGCGCACGGCAGGCGTTACTCAGTTTGGAAAAAGAACCGCCTCATCCAAAAAACTGGCGGCCAATAATTCTGGCGCTAGGCGCCGCCAGCAGCGGACGCCGACGAATTGCCGAATACGGTCACTGGTTGACAGCCGGCCGCGGTGTTCTCTCGCTCGGCCAGGTTGTTGGCGAGGGCACCGAAAACAGATTGGAGCGCAGCTATCAGGTCGAACGCCTTATCCGTCAGACTATTGCCAAGGAAGATATCGAAGCGTTTCCAGCCGTAGTAGTTGATGACGATTTGCTCGGCGGCCTGAAATCACTGCTGCAATGTCACGGCATTGGCGGCGTACGACCCAACACCGTGTTGCTCGGTTGGAGCGACGACCCTGACGAACTCGAAAGATTTGCAAATGTGCTGCGACTGAGCGAACGACTGCAACAAAACATCGTCGTCGTGAAATCGGAGACTGAGTTTGAGCCCTGGGAAGTCTCGCCGGGAGAAATCCACATCTGGTGGCACGGCCGAAAGAACGGCCCGCTCATGTTGTTACTCGCACACTTACTTACGCAGAACGACGAGTTCCGCCGCCGCAAGATTCGTTTGATTCATGTAATACCCGATGAGGCCGGCCGCGAACAGGCACATCAGCACCTGGTGCAACTGACCGAGCGGGCACGCATTGAGGTCGAGCCAATGATCGTTGTCTCGGAAAACCTGCGTGAGGCGCTTATTAATGTGTCCCGCAATGCGGCCGTTGTTTTCAAGGGTTTCAACCCTCCTGCCAAAGGCGAGCATATCCAGTTTTACCAGGAGTTCGAAGTTTTGACGGAAGGGTTGCCCGAGGTCGTCCTGGTCAGCAGCGCGCAACGAGTCGATCTGGAAGCATAGGCCAGTCACAACAGAGAGGCGCCATAGCAAAGCGCCCCTCTGTTGGCACAAATCCTCCAGATGGTGCTTCTCGCCACGCATTTCTGCTATCATCCGCTCGCCCCATCGGAACATCCGACCCCGTATTTCTAGTTTAATCAGACACTTAGAGCCTGATGACCGGTAAGTGCGGACCATTAAAACAGGCGCAACAACCGGTATACGACATTGATTTCTGCAGCAAACCTGGCAATCCAGTTCGGCGCAAAGCCGCTATTTGAGAACGTCTCTGTGACGTTTGGTAATCGCAATCGTTATGGATTGATCGGAGCGAACGGCTGTGGCAAGTCGACCCTGATGAAAATCCTCGCCGGCGATCTCGAGCCCACCGTCGGCAATGTATCTACGGAGCCCAACATACGCCTGGGTCAGCTCTCGCAGGATCAGTTCGCTTATGAGAAGTATCGGGTCCTTGATGTGGTCATCATGGGCTACGACAGATTGTGGCAAGTACAGCAGGAGCGCGAACGCCTCTATTCCTTGCCGGAAATGAGTGACGAGGAAGGCATGCGCGTCGCTGATCTGGAAGTTGAGTTTGCCGAGATGGATGGCTATTCCGCCGAATCACGGGCCGGGGAGCTGCTCGAAGGTATCGGCATTCCCATCGAACAGCACCAGGGACCCATGAGCGCCGTTGCCCCCGGCTGGAAGCTCAGAGTACTTCTAGCGCAAGCACTGTTCTCGGACCCCGACGTGTTGCTGCTCGACGAACCCACCAACAACCTCGATATCAATGCCATTCGCTGGTTAGAAGAATTCCTGGACAAGAGCAAGTCCACGATGATTATCATTTCGCATGATCGGCACTTCCTGAACTCCGTGTGCACGCACATGGCTGACCTTGATTACGGCAAGCTACAGGTTTTCCCAGGGAACTATGACGAGTACATGACTGCTGCCGAGCAGGCCCGCGAGCAAGTGCACTCCGAAAACGCGAAAAAGAAAGCGAAGATGGCTGACCTGCAAGCGTTTGTTAGTCGATTCTCAGCCAATGCCTCGAAGGCACGCCAGGCAACTTCGCGCGCCCGTCAACTGGAGAAAATTGAACTCGTGAAAATCGAGCCCTCCAGTCGTGTTAGCCCATTCATCCGATTTGAACAAGACAAACCACTGCGTAGAATCGCAGTAGAAGCAACAGACCTTACCAAGAGCTTTGATGGCGCCAACCCTTTGTTCAAGAACCTGAGCCTGACCATTGAAGCGGGATCACGCGTTGCAATACTTGGACAAAACGGCATCGGCAAGAGCACGCTTGCGCGCTGCCTGCTGCAAAACCTTGATGTTGATAGCGGTGATATCAAGTGGGCAGAAAATGCACAAGTCGGTTACTTCGCGCAGGACAACGCACCGGAATTTGAACAGGAAATGAGCTTGTTCGACTGGATCACCCAGTGGCAACCCAAAGGTGCCGACGAACAATTACTGCGTGCGACACTCGGAAGAATGTTGTTCTCCAGAGATGAAAGCGAAAAATCGGTAAAAGTTGTATCCGGTGGTGAGCAGCGCCGCTTGATGTTTGGCAAGCTCACACTGCAAAAGCCGAACGTAATCGTAATGGACGAGCCGACCAATCACTTGGACATGGAATCGATTGAAGCGCTCAACCTCGCGTTGGAAAACTATCCTGGCACACTTATTTTTATCAGTCATGATCGCGACTTCGTATCATCGCTCGCTACGCGCGTCATCGACATGACCACGGATGGCATTATCGACTTCAGCGGTACTTACGACGAATACCTGAGCTCACAAATGTCGAGCCAAAAATCCAAAGTCGCCTGAAGCGTAACCTTCGCCTAAGTAAACAGCACCAACCGCTCAGCAATAGAAAGGCTCCCTTCGGGAGCCTTTTTTGCTGCAAGATCAACCACTCTTATTGCTGTTGCCTGGGTGAATTTAGACAACCAAAATTTGTTATTAACTCATAACTTGTCCTATATTTGGATGCGGCGGTCAGCGCACGTGGATTTATATATTTTTTTGTGACCGCCTAAAATATCAAGGGGGCAATTCGTCATGCGACTAACAAAAATAATCGCTGCTGACCTGGTCGGACTCATCGGCCTGTTATTTTTCTTAAACAATCTTTTCAATCTCGATACGGCATACGCAGTAGTTTCTTACGTTATCGCCGGAACTGATCAGCCTTATTATAAAATCATTGGGCCTGTGATCTCCGCCGGATGGCTTACCTGGTTGGCACTATTTACGATAATGGCAGGCGAACTGGCAGTAGGCGTACTTGGCTTCATGGGGGCCTTGAAGATGTTTAAAAACATCTCGGCTCCCGCAGCAGATTTTCAGACAGCAAAATCCAAGGCAATCGTTGGCGCGTTTATCGGTATCGTCGTCTGGTATGGATTCTTTGTCATTATTGGCGAGTCGTACTTCAATATGTGGCAGACAGAAACCGGACTCGGATCAGTTGCTGGCGCTTTTCGCTATGGGACGATCAGTGCAGTGCTGATGTTCTACATAGGCTTGCCTGACGAATAGCGCCTTGGAGGCCGATCGTTATGTAGGGCAAATCATCCGTGCCCATGCGTCCGTGCGTTCATAAGAGTACAATTCATTACTCCAGGGACGGGCATAGGACGCAAAGGATCTTCAAAGATGAGCACAACAGATGAGGTGGGAGACGCAGACTCAGTATCTGAGCAAGCGGATCGCTCCGGCACAATTATTCGTATTGTTCTTATGGTGATTTTGGCTATAGCAGCCGTAGTTGCCTATTACTTTTATTACGAATACACGAGCACTCATCCCAGCACAGACGATGCGTACGTAAATACAGACATTGCTCGCATTGCACCGCAAGTCTCTGGACCCGTCCTCCAAGTCCACGTTGATGATCACCAGTTCGTCAATGCGGGAGCTGTCCTTTTTGAAATTGATCCAACACTGTACAAAGTAGCCGTCGAAGCTGCTCGGGCTCAGTTTGACAGTGCCGTGCAGGCAACCGATGCGGGCAGCGCGTCCGTCCGTGCCGCCGGCGCCGCTGTGCGACAACGTCAGGCTGCTCTTGATAATGCACAGAATGAGCTCACTCGCCTGCGCGAACTCGCTGCGACTGGTGCGGTATCACGCAACGATCTGGACAATGCTTTTGCCGCAGCCGCGGAAGCTCAGGCTGCGTTTGAAGCGGCACGAGCTCAATTGGATGAAGCAGCAGCACAACTCGGGCCCGGAACCGGTGATAGCAATGCGAAAATTCGTATTGCGGCAGCCGCACTGCAACGTGCAGAACTCGATATGATCCATACGCGAGTTATAGCGCCAACTGATGGCTGGGTTGCCAATTTATCATTACGCCCCGGCGCATATGTCGAAGCCGGAGGCAGTTCGCTGGCGCTCATAGCAGCCGATCGCTGGTGGATAAACTCCAATTTCAAGGAAACAGACATTGAGCGTATTCGCGTTGGTCAGCCAGCAACGATTACTTTGGACATGTATCCGGGGTTTGAATTTTCCGGCACTGTACGCTCACTCAGCGCCGGTTCGGGAGCGGCTTTTTCGCTCCTCCCTCCGGAAAATGCTTCTGGCAACTGGGTCAAAGTTACGCAGCGCTTCCCAGTACGAATAGAGGTAGATTCGCCTGCCAATGACAGCCCCTATCCGTTGCGCGTTGGCGCTAGCGCGACAGTGCGCGTAGATACGACCGACACTGCCACCGGGAGTACAGAGCCGGTCACGCCGTGACCGAGGTACAGCCAGGCACGTTACGAGCGCCATGGTGGATCGTGCTCGCGGTCATGTTGACCGCAATTCTCGAAGTCCTCGACATGACGATCGTCAACGTCGCCCTACCTCACATGCTTGGCACTTTTGGAGCGACGACCGACCAGATCACGTGGGTACTGACGTCATACCTCGTGTCGTCTGCCGTCGTAATGCCCCTAACCGGTTTCCTGTCTGCGCGGCTAGGAAGGCGACGGCTATTGATGCTGGCGATCAGCGGTTTTGTTGCTGCGTCAGCATTGTGCGGAATGGCCTGGTCTTTGCACTCGATGGTCTTCTTCCGGTTACTGCAAGGTGTTTGTGGCGCGACCCTGGTCCCACTTTCACAATCGATCCTGTTTGACGCATTTCCAAGAGAAAAGCGCGGCCAGGCAATGGCCATCTGGGGGCTTGGAATCATGGTCGCACCTATATTGGGGCCTACCATTGGCGGTTACCTGACGGAAGGTCTTGGTTGGCGTTTTGTTTTTTACATCAACATCCCGGTGGGTGCTATAGCATTGATGCTGGTGTCGGGGAAATTTGCCGGATCAAGTATCAAACGCATCAGTACCGATTGGACAGGAATGATCCTGATGTCTGTGGCAATTGGTTCGCTGCAGTTTGTTCTCGACCAGGGGGAGATGCGTGACTGGTTCTCATCATATTTCGTGCAATTTCTCGCCGCCCTGAGCGTGACCTCTTTTGCTGCATTCTTCATTCGCGGCTGGAGGCGCCCTAACAACATCATCGACCTCAGTCTTTTCAAACACCGAAATTTTTTACTCGCATGCCTGACCATCCTCAGCTTCGGGCTCGGCATGTTTGGCTCGATTGCCCTCCTGCCATTACTTACCCAGACGTTGATAGGTTATCCGGCCGATCAGGCCGGTGAACTATTTATTCCTCGAGGTATAGCCAGCGGCATTTCCATGCTATTGGTGGGAAGCGTGCTCATGCGCTTCATTGATCCTCGCCGTCTGATTACTACCGGATTGCTTATCG
>JAHEFE010000094.1 GCA_024640365.1 Woeseiaceae bacterium
GTCGGGTGATCAGGTGGTGCGAAACGATGGAGTTCCCCGTCAACTTCGAAACGTAACCGTCGAACAGAATCTTGGCGGAATGGTTCCGCTTGGCTTGCCGCTGACTGATTCGACCGGCAAGCGTGTCAAGACAGGCTATTTCATTGATGGCACGAAACCAACCATCATCACGTTGAATTACAGCAGTTGTCCAATGTTGTGCAGCGTCCAGTTGAACCAAATGACCCAGTCGCTGGGCGAACTGCAGATGCAAATTGGTAAAGACTTCAACATTCTGACCGTCAGTATCGACCCGAAAGAGACGTCGGCAACCGCGGCGGAGACCAAACAAAAATACCTCGAACAATTGCTCCGGAAGCAACCTGGTGCCGAGAGTGGCTGGGCGTTTTGTACAGCCAGCCAACCGGTCATTACCAAGTTGGCTGATGTACTTGGATTCAAATACACCTACGACCGCGCTTCCGGTGAGTATTATCATCCGGCCATGGTGGCCTATGTTTCGCCGGAAGGTGTCATTACACGCTACTCCTTGGATGTTGGCTTCGAACCGTTGGACATGAAGATTGCCTTGGTCGAAGCAGGTAATGGAACCGTTGGCACGGTGGTGGATCAGTTTATTTTGTGGTGCAGCAACTTTGATCCGAATGCGAATAGCTATGTTCCGCAAGCCTGGATCATTATGAAGCTTGCCGGCGCTTGCACGGTTGGCATTGTGCTGATTTGTTTGGTGCCTTACTGGGTCAGTCGCAAAGGATCACCACCGCTCGTTCCGACCGATTCCCAGCATGCGAAACCGATTTCCAGCTAGCTTACGAACACGCTGATAACCTTTAATTTTTCAGATGAACCCTATGACCTTTTTCAATACGGTGCCCGCCTTCAGCCTCGCCGACTTGCTGGTTCTGGGCGACCAGACGGAAAAATTTGCCTGGTTCCCGAAAGCGGCCTCGACGTTCGCTGCCGACAGCGATTGGCTCTACTTTTTTATCTCCTACGTTTGCCTTGCCTTTTTTGTGCCGATCGCAATTGGCATGTTTTACTTCGCCTACCGCTACCACAAACCCAATGGCGGCAAGGCGGAGAGCAAAGTTGCCCACAACACGCCCCTAGAGTTGGCCTGGTCCATTGGACCATCGTTCTTTTTGGTGGGCATGTTTATGCTCGGTGCCAAGTCGTATCTTGATCACCGGACCGTTCCCGATGGTGCCAATGAGTTGGAAGTGACTTCGCAGAAATGGTTCTGGTCTGTTCATTACGGTCGCGGCACGTTCCACCCTGAACTGCATATTTTGGTCGATGAGCCAACGAAGCTTTCAATGCGTAGCACCGATGTGTTGCACAGTCTGTTCATCCCAGCTTTTCGGGTGAAGAAAGATGTCGTTCCGGGACGTTACAACTACATGTGGTTTAAACCCACCGTGTTCAACGAGAAGGTTAGCGATGAAGAGTTGGCCCAGGCACTCAAGGAAACCAAGGAGAACGGAGGAGAGTGGGACTACGACGCACGACAGTTTACCCCCGACGGATATCGGTTTTTTGATCTTTATTGCACCGAGTACTGCGGAACCGACCATTCCAAAATGCAATCTGTGGTTGTCGTACACGAAACCTTGGAGGATTTGAACGCGTGGATTGATCAATACAGCAAGCGGACGACACAGACGCCGGTTCAGTACGGCGAGTCGTTGTATAACAATCGTGGCTGTAAGGGTTGTCACAGTATCGATGGGTCGCGCCGCACGGGGCCGTCGTTCAAGGAGTCTTTCGGTAACCAAAGACCGCTCGCCTCTGGTAAATCGGTCACCGCCGACGCTAATTACATTCGCGAGTCCATCTTGAACCCGAAGGCCAAAGTGGTGCAGTCCTACGCACCTGCGATGCCAAGTTTCAAGGGTCAATTGACTGAAGATGATTTGTTCTGCCTGACCGAATTTCTGAAGTCGGTTTCCGACTACACCCCTGACGAAACGGTATCCGAGTCAAACTCGGAAGCCGCGAACAAACAAGAAAACGAACAATAGATAGTTAGCGATAACGTCTATTGCGCTGCCCGCAGCGTGATATTTCAGACGTTTGAAATTTGAGAGGTACGATAAATGTCAGCTGGATCAATTCCTTCGGGCTCGAAAATCAAGGATCCGGGTTTTCCAACCGCTGCTGAGAGCTACCTGACGAATTCCAAAGGAATTCTCAGCTGGATTTGCACGCTCGATCACAAACGTATCGGTGTGATGTATTTGATCGGTGTCACCGTTGCGTTTTCAATCGCAGGATTACTCGCACTGCTGATTCGGCTGCATCTATTGGATCCCGAAGGCTGGATCTTGAATGCAGAAATCTTCAAATGGTGGTTCGGGGCCGATCGACAGCCGAATGATATTTACAACCAGGTCTTCACGCTTCACGGCGCGATCATGGTGTTTCTGTTTATCATTCCCAGCGTGCCGGCAGCACTCGGAAACTTTCTAGTTCCGGTGATGTTGGGAGCCAAGGATGTGGCGTTCCCGCGCTTGAACCTGTGCAGTTTTTACTTTTGGTGTTTCGGAGCAATCTTCTTTGTTTCCGCGCTCTGTGCCAGTGGATTGGACACCGGTTGGACTTTCTACACACCGTACAGCACGACGACGGATACGTCCGTGATTTTGGCAACTTCGGGAGCCTTCATTCTCGGCTTCAGTTCAATTTTTACCGGTTTGAACTTCATCGTCACGATCAACACGATGCGCCCGCCGGGCATGACCTGGTTCCGAATGCCACTATTCTTGTGGGCCACCTATTCGACCAGCATCATTCAGGTTTTGGCGACGCCAGTTTTGGCTGTGACGCTATTGTTGCTAATCGCTGAACGGACGATGCATATCGGGATTTTTGATCCTGAGTACAACGGCGATCCGGTCACGTACCAGCATTTTTTCTGGTTCTATTCGCATCCTGCCGTTTACATCATGATTTTGCCCGCGTTCGGGATCATCAGTGATGTGATTGCAGTCCACTGTCACAAACGGATCTTCGGTTATCGATTTATTGCTTACTCGTCGATTGCGATCGCTTTGCTCAGCTTTTTGGTTTGGGGACACCACATGTTCACCGCCGGGATGAGCCCGATGACGACGATCATCTTCAGTGCGTTGACCTTCAGCGTGTCAGTTCCGTCAGCGATCAAGGTCTTCAACTGGCTGGCGACGATGTACAAAGGGTCGATCAGCTTGACCACGCCAATGTGCTACACCATTGCCTTCCTGTTCCTATTCACGATCGGTGGGCTCACCGGATTGCACTTGGGAACATTGGCGACGGACATGCATCTGCATGATACGTACTTCGTCGTCGCTCACTTCCACTATGTGATGGTGGGTGGGACTCTGGTTGCTTTCTTGGCCGGAGTATTCCACTGGTGGCCAAAGATTTTCGGAAAACTGTATAACGAATTTGGCGGGCGGCTTTCCTGTGTGATTGTGTTCTTTGGATTCAATCTCACGTTCCTGCCACAATTTCTGCTTGGCAGCCGAGGCATGCCGCGTCGTTACGCAACTTACGATCCTGAGTTTGCCTACTTGCACCAAATGAGTACCTGGGGAGCACTGTTGCTGGGGATCGGCTTGTTAGTCGCTTTGGTCACGCTGCTTCATTCGTTGAAATATGGTAAGAAATCTCCGGCCAACCCTTGGGGCGGTGCCACCCTGGAATGGAACTGCACCAGCCCGCCGCCGTTTTACAACTTTGAGCGGGCTCCGATTGTCGGTGATCCTTACGACTTCGATGATATCGAATGGGATGCGGAAAACGATCGGTATGTCAGAGTCGAACCGGAACGAGAAATTGTTCCC